>DATHZN010000075.1:0-51627 GCA_035458585.1 Marinobacterium sp.
CAACCCTGAGGCCTGGGAGTGGTACCACCGTATCTTTGGACTGGGGAACTGTCCGATCGTGGATACCTGGTGGCAAACGGAGACTGGCGGCATCATGATTGTGCCTCTGCCGGGCGCAACAGATGCTAAACCCGGTTCAGCCACACGTCCCTTCTTTGGTGTCCAGCCTGCACTGTTGGACAACGAGGGCAATGAGATCGAAGGGGCTGGCGAAGGTAACCTGGTGATCAAAGACTCCTGGCCGGGCCAGAGTCGCTCAATCTGGGGTGACCACGACCGCTTCATTCAGACTTACTTTACGAGCTTTAAGGGTTACTACACCACGGGTGATGGCGCTCGAAGGGACGAAGATGGTTACTACTGGATTACCGGTCGCGTGGATGACGTTATCAACGTGTCGGGTCACCGTATGGGTACCGCCGAGATCGAATCCTCTTTGGTGGAGCACAAGACCGTGGCTGAAGCCGCGGTGGTAGGATACCCACATGAGATCAAAGGTCAGGGCATCTACTGTTATGTCACTCTTCAAGCGGGCGTTGATCCCTCCGACGAGCTGGCGGTTGAGTTGCGTAATTGGGTACGTTCAGATATCGGTCCCATAGCGTCTCCAGACCATATCCAGTTCGCACCGGGCCTGCCAAAGACGCGTTCCGGTAAAATCATGCGCCGTATCCTGCGCAAGATCGCAGAGGATGACTTCGGTGCGCTGGGTGATACCTCAACATTGGCGGATCCGAGCGTGGTGGATGACCTGATCGCCAACCGCAAAAATCGCAAAGGCTAAGCGACAATTGAGCAGGGGGATCACTTTGGTTCGCCAATCGTCCCTGTTGTAAATTCTCGGCAGAAAAACCCTGGGCTTGGGTCCGGGGTTTTTTTGTATATACTGCTTAATAACTAGTCTGGAGCCGAACTTTCTATTAAGTTATCGAAACCAGTCATAACAATAATTTACATGGAGTTTCCTGAATGCAGCTTGCTCAAAAGATCATCATCGCTGACGACCACCCCCTATTTCGCGCCGCTCTGAAACAGGCTGTCACTCAGGCTGTGCCGGGGGCTGAGATCATAGAGGCCGACACGCTCGAATCCGTGCAGCAAAAGGTTGATGAAAATGTCGATGCTGATCTGGTGCTGCTGGATATTCACATGCCAGGTGCTCAGGGTTTTTCGGGTCTGGTTTTCTTGCGCGGCCAGCATCCTGGTGTACCTGTGATTGTGGTCTCAGGTAGTGAAGAGACTCATGTTATGAAGCGCGCAATTGATTACGGTGCTTCTGGGTTTATTCCTAAATCGTCCCCTCTGGAGACCATCTCTCAGGCGATTGTTTGCGTGCTGGAAGGCGAGGAGTGGTTGCCACGTGAGCTGGAGGAGTCAATGGATGATCTGGTGACCGACGAAGACCAGAAGTTCGCGGAAGCCGTTGCCTCTCTCACTCCTCAGCAGTTCCGTGTGTTGACCATGCTGACCGAGGGCCTGCTTAATAAACAGATCGCTTATGACTTGAATGTGTCCGAAGCCACTATCAAGGCGCACGTGACTGCGATTTTGCGTAAGCTCGGTGTGCACAGCCGTACACAGGCGGTTATCGCAGCACAGCGTCTGGGTGTAGAGCCCCCTAAAACGGCTTGACCGGCTACACCGGTTACCAGATCGCGCTGTGACCTATTATCACGAATGCTTCTTCACATTATAAACGGGCTTGAGCCCGTTTTTTGTTTGCCCAGCGAAGCTGGCAAACCCGTCAGGTTGCAAGAAACCTGAATCACCCCGACTGAGGGGAAGATAATCCGAATGGCAAGGGCGTTGCTGGCTAACGGTAGGGTCTAAAGGAAGCCATAGGAAGTGACAGGCACACAGCGAAAGCGAACCTGATTCGGCTTAACAGGTGGGTAAGCGTGCAAAATAGCGCAAAGCCCAATACTCAGTCAGACCTGTTGAGTGCTTGAGGGTGGAGTCTGTTACAGGGAGCTAGTGCAGTAACTGGGGAAGCCTGACACCTGTTCCGGCATTGTGCCGGAGACATAAGCGCAAGGTGAAAGCCAAGGCTTGTGTGGGTGCGAGGTGGCAGATGAATCCGTAGTAGTTAGTAAGGTCCGGCCTGTGAAGCCCAGTAATGGTGTGGAGGGTAAAACTGGACTGACCATCAGTATTGCATCTGATGGGGTGCTGACTCGCCAAAAGCGGTCAGTGCTGCGAAGGGAGGAAGTACACTTTAAGTCTGTGATGAGCAGATGTTTTTTTTCGTGGTACTCAAACTGATTCGCGATCAGGGTATTCCGTGTTGGTGTGTTGTGGAAGCAGTGTGCTGGCACGTGAAACCGTACAGGGGAGTAGCTCTGAGTCTGTTCAGTAAATTGCCTTTGAGCTAAAAGGCTGAATGCCAGAGCGAAATAGACCCGCACGAGAAAGAGCACTCTGTCCCCGAACAGACACGCAAAACCAAAGGAAGCTTGGGTTGAGAGTTTATTACAGTCTGTATGGTCACCTGCTTGATAAAGCACGACTCTACAGCGGGTTCAAAAAGGTGTGGAAAGCGAAAGGCGCGGCCGGAATAGATAGGCAGAGCCTGAGCGACTTCGCCTCGAATCTGGATGATGAACTAGAACAACTGCTTCTTGAGCTCAAAACCAAGCAATACACCCCCCAACCCGTTCGGCGGGTAGAAATCCCGAAGGATGACGGAGGCGTGCGTTTGCTTGGGATCCCGACCGTTCGGGATCGAGTCGTCCAACAAACCCTGAATGACATCCTCACACCGATCTTCGAATCGCAGTTCCACCCATCGAGTTTTGGGTATAGGCCGAATCGAAGTTCGCATGACGCCATCAATAAAGCGACCATGTTCATCCGTCGTTACGGATTACAGCACGTCGTGGATATGGACCTGTCGAAATGCTTCGATAAGCTCAATCATGAGCTGATTCTGAACAGTATTCGAAAGCGTGTCAGTGATGGTAGCGTGCTGAGGCTGATCCGTCAGTTCTTGGCAAGCGGAGTGATGGTTGATGGGCATTGGCAATCGACAGAGACAGGGAGTCCGCAGGGTGGGGTTATCAGTCCGCTGATCGCCAACATCTATCTTGATGCGTTCGATCAAGCGATGCGAGAGCGTGGCCATCGAATCGTCCGATACGCGGATGACATACTGATTTTCTGTCGCAGTCGAAGCGGCGCAGAGAATGCACTGTTGCAGGCGAGGAAGATACTGGAAGGCGATCTGAAGCTGAGTGTAAACACGCACAAGACCCACATTGCTCACAGCGATGAGGGTGTAAAGTTCTTAGGTGTGGTGATACAGAGTCATGCGACACGTATTCAGCCGAAGAAGCTTGCGGGTTTTACAGCGAAGCTAAAGGCGTTGACGCGACGAAACGGTGGAAAGCCGCTGGCTCGCGTTATTAGTGAGCTCAATCCCCTGTTGAGGGGTTTTAGTCACTACTTCCGGGTTGCGAATGCCTACAGGGAGTTTAAGCGAATCGCTAGGTGGTTAAGGAGGCGATTGCGCAGCATCCAGCTTAATTTATGGAAGAAACCAGGGCGTTTACATCGGCGGCTGAGGCAGCTCGGCTATCGCGGAACGTTCAGGTGGATATCTATGTCGAGTTGGCGCAATGCGCACAGCCCCTTAGCGAACATGGCGATGCCAAACCAGTGGTTCAACGAACTTGGCTTGGTAAATCTTGAGCACGTGAGGACGGGTTATGTGTTCAGCGCCTATGCTGAATGGAGGTGTGCATGAGCCGTATACGAGGCCCGTATGTACGGTTCTGTGAGAGGGATGAGGCGGTAACGCCTCACCCTACTCGATGTGTCTCGCGGGTCAGACCCGTTTTTTTAGTCAGACCCCTTTTTTTAGTTTTTAAAAAGGGGTCTGATCCCATTGGCCTAAATCATTACCCCTGCTGATCCATTATTCTGTTATCGTCGTGCATGTGCCTATAAACGACAGTTTTAAAAACATGCTCTCAGAGCAACTAGAATCTCGCATCAGGTTGCGATAGGCTCGTGAGGGTGTGAAAACTACCGAGCCTTTTAAAGAGGTGAGGTACGTTGCGGCAACAATAACAATAAAGGGAATAACAATGAAAAAATTCAAACTCGCAGGAATCGCTCTGGCAGTCAGTATGTCCTCAGGTGCGGCTTTCGCTGATTGCGGCAAAGTGAGCATCGGAGCGATGGGTTGGGCTTCCAGTGAAGCCGTTGCAGCGTTGGCTAACTTTGTGTTGGAGCAGGGCTACGGCTGTGAAACAACTATAGTTCCGACCGACACTATTCCTGCTGCAACTTCTCTTGCTGAAAACGGCGAACCTGATTTGGTTATCGAACTCTGGGTCAACTCTGCACCCGTCTACCAGGAGCTAGTTGCCGAGGGTAAAGCGATTACCGCCAGTAATCTATTTGCGGGTGGCGGTGAAGAGGGTTGGTGGATTCCTAAATATCTGGCTGACAAACACCCAGAGCTCATGACGCTCGAAGGCATTCTTGCAAACCCTGAATTGGTCGGCTCTCGCTTTCACAACTGTCCAGTTGGCTGGGGTTGCCGCAATGTGAATGACAACCTCAAAGTTTTCCATGACATGGAAGGTAAGGGCGTTGAGGTATTCGACCACGGTTCAGGCGCAAACCTCGCCGCATCTATTGCTGCAGCGTTTGAGGAGAAAGGACCTTGGTTCGGTTACTACTGGGGGCCAACCGCAGTTCTGGGTAAATACCCAATGGTACGTGTCGATCTCGGTGGCGTGAATCCAGAGCAACACGCACTGAATCAGGTGGCGGAGCAGGATCCTGCGAAAGTGGGTGTCTCTGACTTCCCAAGTGCTCCTGTTGTTAATGCTATCACTCCAGCGCTCGAGGGGCGTGCACCTGAGGCTGCGGCGTTTGCGAAGAACCTTTCGTTCCCTAACAACGTCCTGAGTGAAATGCTTGCTTGGCAGGAAGAGAACAACGCATCGGCTGACGAAGCGGCTGCTTGGATGCTGACGACCCATACTGACCTTGTGATGGGTATGGTGAACGACGATGCGCGTGCCAAACTCAGCAAGTTGATGTAAGTGTTATAACCTCTCAAAGTCGCGCCCGTAATGGGCGCGCATCTTCGATAAGAACAATATATAGGATTACGGATGAGTAGTTACTCAGGTCTGTTCGATATTCTCGGAATGCGAGACTGGTGCGACGAGGACAAAAAGCCTTCTCTGTTATCACTCGGCAAGCTTAAGGGTGGGGAAGCGAACTGGTACGATCTTAACTTTCCCTCCTTAGATAACCTTCACGAAGCCTGTTCTAAAGTCCCGCAGACACGCGATTTTACAGCCGGTATTGAAGATGGATTTCTGGCCATACGACCTGCGTTGCGAACAGTACTCGATCCTTTGACGCAGCCATTGAGCTGGGCGCTCGACGGCGCGCTCTGGCTGTTTACGTCGACACCCTGGTGGGCGCTAGTACCACTTTTGACGCTTCTTTGTGTCTTTTTCACAAAGAGCTGGAAGATCGGCACCCTGGTGTTGTCGTTTATGCTCACTTTCTTGTTCATCGATCATTACGATCATGCGATGCAGACGCTGGCGATTATCGTCGTGTGTACAGTGATCTGTGTACTAGTTGGAGTGCCGCTAGGCATTGCAATGTCCAAGAGCGACCGCTTGCAGCGTATGATCACGCCGGTGCTCGATATGCTGCAAACCCTGCCGACATTCGTCTATCTGATCCCGCTGATCTTCCTATTTAAAATCACTGAACCGAAACTCTATGGTTTGGCGATAATTCTCTATGCGATTGTTCCGGTTGTTCGTCTCACGAATCTGGGTATTCGTCTGGTCGATCCCGATGTCATCGAAGCGGCTGAAGCCTACGGGCTGAACAAGCGTAAGAAGTTGTGGGGCGTTGAAATTCCTTTGGCGTTGCCAACGATCATGGCGGGCGTAAACCAGACCATCATGATGTCCCTTGCGATGGTAGTAATCGCTTCGCTGGTGTCGGCGCCGGGTCTGGGTACTCTGGTTCTGGACGGTATCAACAACCTTCGATTGGGGGTTGGGTTTGTGGCTGGTTTTGCCATCGTGTTGTTAGCTATCCTGCTTGACCGCGTTTCCAAGGCCGCCTTGGATCGCGTAAATGCAACACAGTCGAATCACTAGGGGCTGTTCATGAGTAAGAAAGTAAAAGTTTCGGTCCAGGGTCTCTATAAGATCTTTGGTGATGACGGCGCCTCAAAAGTTGACCTTGTTAAGAACGGTATGACCAAAGCAGACCTGCTGGATCAACATGGGCATGTGCTTGGTCTTCAGGATATAAATGTCGACATGAAAGAGGGCGAGATTACCGTCATCATGGGTTTATCTGGCTCAGGTAAGTCGACACTCATTCGCCACCTTAACCGATTGATAGAACCGACGGCCGGTAAAATACTGCTCGATGGCGAGGATATACTGTCACTGCAGGGGGATGATCTGCTTGAGATGCGTCGTACACGTATGTCTATGGTGTTTCAGAAATTCGCGCTCTTTCCTCATCGCACCGTCGCCGAAAACGCCGCCCTAGCGCTTGAGGTGGGTGGCGCCAGTAAACAAGAGCAACGTGCAGAAGCTGAAAAGTGGTTGGCGCGATTGGGTCTAAAAGGGTTCGAGGATAGCTATCCGAATCAGCTCAGTGGTGGTATGCAGCAGCGAGTGGGGATAGCAAGGGCTCTCTGTGCTCATTCAGAAGTGATGTTATTGGATGAGGCTTTCTCTGCCCTCGATCCGATTATTCGTTCACAGATGCAGGATCTGCTGCTAGAGCTGCAGAAGGAGTTGCACAAGACCATTATCTTTATAACGCATGATCTGGATGAGGCGCTGAAGTTGGCTGATCATCTGGTCATACTCAAAGATGGCTATGTGATTCAGCAGGGTGAACCACAGCACATTATTCTGAATCCGAGTGATGTTTACATCGAGCGTTTTGTCACCGATATCAACCGAGCGCGTGTTTTACGAACCCGCTCCATTATGAAACCCCTGGCTGGACAAGACCTTGGTGTCGCCCTACCGGTCTCCGCAGATGATAACCTTGAGTCGGTCATTGAGATGGTGAATGGTGATACCTCGAAGAGCTTTGTAGTCGAGTCCGATGGTCAGCAGCTTGGCTACTTTGATATGCATGATATCGTTGCCGCCATGGTGCCTCAGCGTGCTGAGGAGGAGTGGGTCGGTTAATCCCTTTTTGGTATTTATTCAGCGGCAGAAAGGGGCGTCTAGTTTAAGACTGTCCCCTTTTTTTGCCTCTGGCTATCGCATCTGATTCGCCTGTCTCTAATTCAAATTTCTTCTGCTCTTGCGACTAAGTTATCTGATTTAGATCTGTCTCCATAGGTGAATTTTTTTTACCTTTTTGATCTAAAAAAATCACTAGAAGAGTGGTCTCCCTGGCCGTATCCTCCGCTCGCGAATAACCCAACAAGGGCCGCAATCAATTTAAGTGTTTTGATTGTTTTTAGGGAGTCCTAAGCATGTACCAGAGCGAATCTTTCCTTAAAGAAAAAGAGCGTATTGCAAAGTCACGCGCAGCACACCTTCGTCTTATGGCGTCAGGTCTTGGTGGTGCTATCACTCCATGGTTTGGTAACGGCACTAAATCCAGTGTGAAAACGACTAAAAAGTTCTAATACCCTCTTTTGATCCTGAGCCTTAATCTTACAGGCTCAGGGTCTCCCTACTTCTCGGCTCAGTCTAGCTCCACGGGAATGGGCTATTTGAAGTAGGATGAAGTTCTCCCTCAGCATACCGGCTAAACCGAAACGGTAGTAATAGCTCAGACTTTGAGTGGCTAACAATCTCCTCGGCGACTAGCTTGCCAACGCCTATCATTTTATAACCATGATTTGAGTCAGCCAGAAAAGTGCAGTTCTGGAAAAATCGGTCGAAGACAGGGAAGCTATCCGGTGTGAACGCACCTATACCGCCACTGGGTTCCTGTTTAAATTTGGGTAACAGGCCTTCGAAGCGTTTTTGACAATGCGCCAGAGCACTGACCCACATGTGGGCAAAATCCTTACCGACAATAAACTCCGGACTTTTGGGTCCATACGGGTCCACGGCGACATTATCGGCATCGCGTTGCACTGGGAAAGGGGCGGCGCCACCCTGAATACCGCCGAAGTTTAGGTCGGGCTTGTAATAAATGCCCCACATCTTGTCAGTAATTAACGACCCATCTACTGTGCTGTGAAGAGGTGCATCGCTGTCGACATGTACGACCGGTGGCGCATTTCCGTCGTTGGTACGTTGTAATCCTGGGTCTATACCCAGGGTTCCCTCTTGCAGCGACCAGTAGAGCCACATATTGACATCTGTATGCTCATTACCAGAGCGATCTTTTACCGTGATTGTCTTGGGGAGCGATAACATATCCCAGAACTGTTTCGCCCAGGGGCCCGGGCAGATGATCAGTTGATCACATTCGATTTTGCCTTGGTTGGTTTCGATACTCGCAATAGTGCCACTGACATCTTTGTTAATGGCTGTCACTTCAATGCCACCGCGAAGCTGAACTCCAAGGGCCTGAGCCATTTTTGCCAGACCTTCCATAGCCGCACGGTTGTTGGCATAACCGCCACGTTTCTCATGAAGCACGCTGGTGATGCCCTGTGCTTGCCAGTCATTAAACAGCCCTTTCATGTAGGTTCTACTATCAGCTTCGCCTTCAATGAATACCGACTCGTAACCGATATCTTGCTGTTGTGCCGCGATTGAAGCGACGTCCTGGTGCATTGACTCCGGGCTGATCTGCATATAGCCCACGCTGTGGTAACTCAGTGTCTTGGCGTGCTCCTCCCAGATATTTACGCTGTGCGCCATGAGCTTGCGCATGGCGGGTTGGAAGTAGTTGTTGCGCACGACACCGCAGGCAATTCCCGATGCGCCAGCGGCAATACCCTGCTTATCGATCACAAGAATTTGGGCGCTGTCCTGCCCTTTAGCTTTTAGTTCCGAAGCGAGATGGTAAGCGGTGCTCAGACCGTGCACGCCAGCACCTACGATGAGGTACTTGATAGATGTTGGAAGGCTCATTAAAGATTGACCCATTTATTGTTGTAGTGTCACCGAGCATGCACTTAATTTGCCTCGGTAATTTGCCTAATTCAGACAAATAGTTGCGTTTTTAGGCAAGTCGTTAGTGTAAATTCTGGTTAACTAACAAAAACAATAATACGGGTCTGATATGGACTACTCGATCTTCCGTGTCGTTAAAGAGGCACTGAGAAATCACAAAGGCTGGGGCCCTGCCTGGCGGAACCCGCAACCCAAGCCTAGCTACGATATTCTGATCGTTGGCGGAGGTGGGCATGGTTTGGCGACCGCCTTCTATCTCGCCAGTCGGTACGGCTTGCGAAATATTGGTGTACTAGAGAAGGGATGGCTGGGTGGTGGCAACGTGGGGCGCAATACGACGATCGTGCGCTCTAACTATATGCTGCCCGGCAATGAGCCCTTTTATGAGCTATCGATGAAGCTGTGGGAGGGGCTGGAGCAGGAACTCAACTACAACGCCATGGTCTCGCAGCGAGGCGTGCTGAATCTCTGTCACTCAGATGCTCAACGTGATGCCTTTCGCCGCCGTGGTAACGCCATGCTGTTGCAGGGCGCAGATGCCGAACTCCTCAATGCCGACGGGGTGCGTGAACTCTACCCTTATCTTAACTTTGACGATGCTCGTTTCCCGATTCTGGGTGGATTACTCCAGCGTCGGGGTGGGACCGTGCGCCATGATGCTGTGGCCTGGGGCTATGCTCGTGCTGCGGATCGTTTAGGTGTTGATCTGATTCAGAATTGTGAAGTTCTGGATTTTCGAATTGAAAATGGGGTCGTCAGCGGGGTTGAGACATCGCGCGGGTTTATTGGCGCCACCAAGGTGGGCGTTGCCGTTGCAGGGTCTTCCAGCCGACTCATGTCAAAAGTGGGGATTGATCTACCCATCGAGTCTCACGTGTTACAGGCGTTTGTGTCAGAGGGGCTCAAGCCTCTCATTCCAGGTGTGATTACCTTTGGCGCAGGGCATTTCTATATAAGCCAGTCTGACAAAGGCGGCCTCGTGTTCGGAGGCGATATTGACGGCTATAACTCCTACGCCTCACGTGGAAATCTTCCGGTTGTTGAGGACGTGTGCGAGGGTGCGATGGGGCTAATGCCGATGCTGGGGCGTGCGCGCTTATTGCGCAGTTGGGGAGGCATAATGGATATGAGTATGGACGGTTCTCCGTTTATAGATCGTACAGCCATTCCTGGACTCTTCTTTAACGGCGGCTGGTGTTACGGCGGTTTCAAGGCGACACCGGCATCGGGTCTCTGTTTCGCTCACCTATTGGCCACCGGTAGCAGTCACGAAGTGGCAGCGCAGATGCGTTTGGACCGTTTCGTGCGCGGGGCAATGATCGATGAAAAAGGTCAGGGCGCTCAGCCCAACCTTCACTAGGGGTCCTTATGCTGATTAACCACCCACTTCTGGGTTTACGAGACGCCCAAGAGTTTGTCTACAAGGGTGACGCCAGTCTACTGCAGCGTCCCCAATACGATTCTGATAACGCGTTGGATGCTTTCACTAATTACGCTTACCTCAGATCTAATCCCGCAGGCCTGCACCAAGAGCTCTGGTACCATGAGCAGGGTGACCGCTCCTGGCTAGTCGTCACACGCAACACACTCACGCACGAAATTGTTAATGTGGAATTAGCGAGCGAGGTGGACGCATGAGTCGGCGTGTATCACCCGGACGTATTGGAAAAAAGCCGGTTAACTTCTCATTCGATGGTCGGAGCTTTCAGGGATACGCGGGCGATACGCTTGCCTCGGCTCTGCTTGCAAATGACCAAATGCTGCTGGGTCGCTCATTCAAATACCACCGCCCCAGAGGGTTAATAACGCTAGGGAGTGAGGAGCCTAATGCGCTAGTAACCATTGGCAGTGGTGCTCGGCAGACGCCCAACACGCGGGCGACAACGCAAGAGCTCTACGAGGGCTTGAGTGCCTCTAGCCAGAACCGATATCCCTCCCTTAAATTTGACCTTTTATCAGTCAACGATCGTCTTAGTCGTTTTCTAACCGCGGGCTTCTACTACAAAACCTTCATGTGGCCCAGATCGTTCTGGGAGTCGGTTTATGAGCCCTTGATTCGAAGAGCAGCGGGGCTGGGTAAGCTCAGTGAGGTGGAGGATGCAGACCAGTATGATAAGGGGTTTCTGCACTGCGATTGCCTCGTGATTGGTGGAGGTATAGCCGGTCTTGAAGCCGCTCTGGAGGCTGCGCATCAAGGTAAAGCTGTCATTCTATGTGACGAGAACCCAAGGTTAGGCGGCATGGAGCTATTTGATTCAGCTCCGATAGACTCCGTTGAGGGTCTGATTAAGGAGTTGCAGTCGCTGTCCAATGTGCGCCTAATGTCACGGACAACCGTGCAGGGTGCCTTCGATCACGGTGTCTACTCGGCGCTGACGCAGAATACGGACCATCTTGCGCAGCCTCACAAAGCGGCGCCGCGCCAGACCCTTTGGCGTATCTACTCGTCTGAAGCCGTGCTTGCCAGCGGTGCACACGAGCGCATGATTGCGTTTGATAATAACGACCGTCCCGGCGTGATGCTCTCGAGTGCACTTCGGGGCTATCTTAACTACTTCGGGGTCTTAGCGGGTGATACCTGCGCCGTGTTTGGTTGTCATGATGACGCGAGAAAGACGGTTGTTGATCTGCATGCTGCGGGTGCAAAAGTCATCTGGATAGATACCCGAAGTGCTCATGAGCCGGTTGACGGGGTGCAATGCTTCACTGATGCGCGGGTGGTTGATACTCGGGGTCGTCACCGACTCAAGGGTATTGAAATTGAGCAGGGTGGGGAGCGCTTTTGGCTCCCTTGTGATGCGCTTGGTGTGGCCGGGGGCTGGAACCCCAGGGTGCAGTTGACCTGCCATCAGGGTGGGCGCCCACGCTGGTCAAACGATGTAGGTGGTTTTATCAGCGGTACCGATCTTCCGCCGGGTATGCGCGTTGTCGGAGCTGCGGCTGGTGAATATCTGCGAGGCAACTGGTCGCCAGTCTGGGATGTTTCTAAGCGTGGCTCTGCCTTCGTGGACCCGCAGAACGACGTCACCGTTAAAGATATCAAGTTGGCACACCAAGAGGGCTTCATTAGCGTTGAGCATCTCAAACGTTACACAACGCTGGGAATGGCGACGGATCAGGGTAAAAACGCCAATACCTTAGGCATCGGGGTGCTCAGCCAACATACGGGCAACGCAATAGAGTCCGTTGGAACAACACTTTTCCGACCCCCTTACACGCCTGTTGCCATCGGTGCGCTTGCGGGGCGCGCCAGGGGGAAAGCGTTCAAACCGACACGCCTAACCCCTTCGCATGAATTTGCTACACGCCAGGGTGCGAGCTTTGTGACAGTTGGTAATTGGCTACGTGCTGCCTATTTCCCTCAGGCTGGCGAGACTCATTGGCGAGAGTCTGTTGATCGGGAGGCCTTGGCGGTACGAAATGCCGTGGGCGTTTGTGATGTGACCACGCTGGGTAAAATTGATGTTCAGGGGCGCGACGCTGCGCAATTTTTAAACCTGGTCTATGCCAATGGTTTTCTCAAACTACCGGTTGGTAAGACGCGTTACGGGTTAATGCTACGCGAGGACGGTATCGTCTTTGATGACGGCACAGCGGCACGCCTATCCGAAAACCATTTTGTTGTAACCACGACAACCGCCAACGCAGTGCCAGTCTACCGCCATATGGAGTTTGTGCATCAGTGTCTGGCGCCAAATCTGGACGTTCATCTGATTTCAACGACAGAGTCCTGGGCGCAGTTTGCTGTTGCAGGACCTCGCTCACGTGAGTTGCTACAACGCATTGTCGATTTGGAGATAAGTAACGAAGCCTTTGGATTTATGGCCTGTGCCGAAACTCGATTACTGGATGGGACACCTGCACGACTCTTCCGTATCTCATTCTCAGGAGAGCTGGCATACGAACTTGCGGTACCCGCCCGTTTCGGGAATAGCCTGATGCAGACGCTTTTAGAGGTGGGCGCTGATCTTGGTGCCACTCCATACGGAACAGAGGCACTGGGCGTTCTTCGTATTGAGAAAGGGCATGCCGCTGGCAACGAGCTGGATGGCAGAACGACCGCAGTGAATCTGGGTTTGGGGCAGATGGTTGCTCAGACGAAAGATAGTATCGGGCGAGTACTGGCTAATCGTGACCTTCTTGCCAATAGCACACTAAGGCTCGTCGGTTTTCGTAGCGATCAACAGATCCTGACAGGCTCTTGGTTGATACCACCTGGTCGTTCAAGTGAGCAGGATAACACCCTTGGCTGGGTGTCGAGTGCCTGTTACTCGCCCAATCTGGGGTGTTATATCGCTATCGGTTTTATCTCTGACGCCGACCAGTACCTCGGAGCTCAACTCCGGGCGGTAAGTTTACTGGATAAAGTCGATGTTGGAGTTAGCGTCGTGTCACCTCACTTTATAGACCCAGAGGGGGAGCGCCTACGTGTTTAAATTAACCGAGTCACCCGCGCTCTATAACGGAGACTTCCACTCGCCACTCTGCAGGCTGACGCTGCTGCCTAACCTTGCACGCCTCTCGTTGGCACCGATGAATGGCGAGCTTGGTCGTACGCGCGAATTTTTTCAGAAGGTTGGCATCGAACTGCCTGGACCAACAGATGCTGTACTATCACCCTGTCTAATCCTGCCGCTGGGCCGTGGTCAGTGGTTGCTACAGGGTGAGTGGCCTGATCTTGAGCCGATAAACGAATTGATCTGCACCACCGATCAGAGTGACGCCTGGTGCGGCTTCCAGTTGGCTGGATCGGGTGGTCCAGCGGTGCTTGAACGGTTGGTTGCGGCAGCCCCGCAATCCTACAGTTGCGGCAGAGCAGTGCGGACACAGATTGAGCATTTGGGCTGTTGGGTGGTAGGTTTAGATAACAACGAATGGCAAATACTCGGTCCCCGCTCTTCAGCGGAGTCGCTTTTTGTCGCGCTCAAGCATGCCGCTTTGGCTGTAGACGCGCTTTTACAGAATTAAAATAACAGGGGTCGCGAGTGAATATACCGTTGATTGATCTCGACAGAGTCCAGGGCGCAATAGAACATGCGCGCGGATTACCTAACCATTTTTATGTCACAGCCGAGGGCTATGCGCAGGAGCGCGACGCTATTTTCGGTAACAGCTGGGCGGGGATCGCCTTCGAATCCGACCTGCCGCAAAAAGGATCAATTTTTCCGGTGCAGCTAAGCGGTATACCGCTGTTGGCCGTCCGTGATCGCCAGAATACTGTTCGCGTGTTTCATAATGTCTGCTCTCATCGGGGTGTGGCGCTAGCTGAAAAGCCGACGACTCTGATGGGGATGCTCTGTTGTCCTTACCACTCCTGGACCTATGATCTGAACGGAAAGCTGGTCGCGACGCCCCACGTGGGTGGCATCAATAAGCACCAGGTTGAGGGGCTGGCGTGTGAAGAGCACGGTCTGAAGGAGGTTAAAAGCCACATATGGATGGGCATCATCTTTGTAGATCTCAATGGTACTGCAGGGCCCTTTGAAGAACGGATTGGTGGGTTGCTGGAGCGTTGGAGCAGTTTCTATCCTGACGGTGATTACACCTTGCTGGAGGCTGATGCGGAGTCAGGAAACTGGGAGCAAGAGTTACAATGCAACTGGAAACTGGCGGTCGAAAACTACTGCGAGGCTTACCATCTGCCCTGGATCCATCCAGCGCTGAATACCTACTCAAAATTAGATGATCACTACAATATCGTTGAGCAGAGTTACTCAGGACAGGGCAGCACCGCTTATCGTCTCTCTGAATTTGAAGGTTATCAGCTTCCCAAGTTACCCGGTTGGCCATCTGAACGCATCGAAAATGCCGAGTACGTTAGCCTCTACCCCAATGTGCTGCTTGGTTTGCAGGCAGATCATGCCTTCGCCATGCTGTTGCTGCCTCAGGGTCCAGAGCGCACCCGCGAGCGTTTACGACTCTTTTATATGCCAGGCGTAGTGGGCAGTGATGATACCCATGCTGCCCGTGCGGCTGTGCTCAGCGCCTGGCAGGAAGTTTTTGTTGAGGATATCGGCGTCGTTGAGGCTATGCAGCGTGGGCGACACTCGCCGGCTTTCGATGGCGGCAAGTTTTCACCGGCGATGGATCCGCCCACCCATGCATTTCACCGTTGGGTCGCAGCTGCGTTGGAGGCTGGGGGTGTTTAAAAACTACTGGGGCGGAGTCTGGCACGAGGGCGGTGCCGGAACCCTCAATGTCGAGAATCCTGCAACTGGCGAAATTATAGGATATCAAGCGCTGGCCTCGGCGAGTGACGTAGATGCTGCTGTACGGGCCGCTCGCAAAGCTGTCGATGCGGGTGTTTGGTCCGGCATGCGGCCGAGCGACCGTGGACGTAAAGTGCGCAAGCTGGGCGAATACTTCACTCTACATCGAAAAGCGATCGCGGCGGAGCTCGCCGCCGAGTCTGGTAAACCCCTATTCGAGGCCCTTATTGAGGTCGACGGAACTGCTCGTTACTTCGAATACTATGGTTGTCAGTCAGACAATTTCCAGGGGGAGAGCATCCCTCTCGGGGATGCCTATGTAGACTTTACTGAGCTCGAGCCATTGGGAATCTCAGCCCAAATCATACCTTGGAACTACCCACTGGAGATGGTTGGGCGGAGTGTGGGGGCAGCACTGGCGGTCGGGTGTGTCGCCATCATTAAATCGCCTGAGTTAGATCCCCTCTCCAGCCGTCATTTCGCACTGGCTGCAGAGTATGCGCAGTTCCCTGAAGGTGTGCTCGCTGTGCTCTGTGGCGAGGGTAGTGTTGCGGGCGCTGCGCTTGCCGGTCACACTGACGTGGATCAGGTGGTATTTACCGGTTCGGTCGCGACGGGGCGCAGTGTTGCTCGGGCCGCAGCCGAAAACCTCATCCCTTGTGTGCTGGAGTTAGGCGGTAAGTCAGCGGCTATCGTCCGGCAAGATGCTGACATGGAACAGTTGATCGACAGTGTGCGTTGGGGAATTTTCTTTGGCGCGGGCCAGGTCTGCTCCGCACTTTCGCGCGTCATCATTCATGCTGATCGCTTAGCTGAGTTTACGGAACGTGTAGCGCAGCTGGTCGAGGCTATTGAAGTGGCAGATGGCAGCGCGGTTGAGTCTGAGAGCTTGCTGATGGGCGCGATGGTAAGCAAGGCACAGCGTGACAGGGCAGCGGGCCTGGTGAGGCAGGCAATTGAATCCGGAGCGACCCTCTTAGCTCAGGGCAGTGCTCCCGACGAGGGCGCTTTCTATCCGCCAACCGTGCTTCAGGTAGAACCGCTATCCGATATTGCTAGTACTGAGGTGTTTGGTCCGGTTCTATGCGTTATCCCCTATGAGAATGATGACGAGGCTCTGGCCATTGCCAATGGTACCGATTATGGTCTTGTTGCAGGTGTATTCAGTCAGGATATCAACGCTTGTCTGTCGCTTGCGCGGCGTTTACATGCAGGACAGGTGTTTATTAACGAGTGGTTCGCTGGCGGCGTTGAGACACCGTTTGGCGGCGTAAAACAGAGTGGATATGGCCGAGAGAAAGGGCGCGAAGCGATGCTTAATTATGTCGCCACCAAAAACATTGCAGTAAGACTGCGCAAATAACAAAAAGGACGAGAGATGCCAACTAGCTATCAAAACTACATCGGCGGAAACTGGGTAGACGGCTCAGGTGTAATCGACAACATCAACCCCTCTGATACCCGCGATATTATTGGGCAGTTTGCTCAGGGGGAGAGCGTTGATGTGGATCGAGCTGTTGATGCAGCCGCTGAGGCTCAGCGCATTTGGCAGACCTACGGTTTGGAGCGACGTCAGTCGGTGCTGCAGTCCATTGGCGAGGAGCTTATGGCGCGCAGTGCTGAACTCGGAGAGCTTCTGAGCCGGGAGGAGGGTAAGCCTCTGGCAGAAGGTAAGGGGGAGGTCTATCGAGCAGGACAGTTCTTCACTTACTACGCCGCAGAGTGTCTGCGCCAGTTGGGTCAAAATGCCGACTCTGTGCGCCCCAATATCGAGATTGATGTGCGTCGGGAGCCGGTAGGTGTGGTGGGTATCATAAGTCCATGGAACTTTCCGACGGCAACGGCGGCGTGGAAAATTGCGCCGGCGCTCTGCTACGGTAATGCGGTTATCTGGAAACCGGCCAACTTGACTCCAGCTTCTGCGGTGGCACTGACTGAGATTATCGCAAAGCAAGATATTCCGGCGGGGCTTTTCAACTTGGTGATGGGCTCTGGATCAGAGGTGGGCGAATCACTGGCGGCGCATACCGGCGTTAAAGCGATCTCATTCACTGGCTCTGTCCCAGTGGGAAGACGCATCGCTCAGGTAGCCGTCGGTAACTTTACCAAGTTGCAGATGGAGATGGGGTCAAAAAATGCGCTCGCCGTGATGGATGATGCCAATCTTGAACTGGCAGTTAATGTAGCTTTGGGCGGCGCTTTTGGCGGAAGTGGTCAGAAATGTACCGCATCCTCCCGCCTTGTTGTGCATGAGTCGATCCACGACGCTTTTGTAGAGCGTTTGATTGCCGGAGCCCAGCAGATGAAGGTTGGTCATGCGCTTGAACAGGGCACGCAGATGGGCCCGATCGTCTCTCAAACGCAGTTGGAGGAGAACCTTGAGTACGTGCGCCTCGGACAACAGGAGGGAGCCGAGCTCGCATGCGGTGGCGAGTTGCTGGAGCTCGCAACACCTGGGTTTTATATGAGCCCCGGTGTTTTCCTTAATAGCCGCAATGATATGCGAATTAATCGTGAGGAGATGTTTGCACCGCTGACATCCGTGATTAAAGTTGGTAGCTACGAAGAGGCACTCAGTGTGGTGAATGACACGGAGTTTGGTCTCACCTCGGGTATTGTGACCCGCTCTTTGGCCCGTGCGAATCATTTCCGTCGCCATGCTCAAACCGGGGTTGTCACCGTTAATCTTCCGACTGCGGGTACTGATTATCACGTACCGTTTGGCGGTCGTGGTGAGAGCTCGTATGGCCCACGTGAGCAGGGCCGTACAGCCGACGAGTTCTTCACCATCGTGAAAACGGCTTATATCAGTTCCGGTGATGAGCTATGAGAATTGATGCGCTGCAGTACTGCAACTACTCGGAGAAGATCTTTCTTCAGTGGCGTGAGGCTCAACTCGACGCGGTACATGTCACCATCGCCTATCACGAGAATTTTCGGGAGATGGTGTTAAATCTGGAGACCTGGAACCGATTTTTTGAACGTTTCCCCGATCTCATTTTCAAAGGAACGACCGCAACAGATGTCGTCAGGGCTAAGGCAGAGGGCAAGACAGCGGTCTTTTTTGGCTTTCAAAATCCAAGTCCGATAGAGGACGACATAGGTTTGGTTGAGATCGTGCACCAGTTGGGCGTTCGGTTTATGCAACTGACCTACAACAATCAGTCGTTGCTGGCCTCTGGCTGTTACGAGCCGGTTGATGCCGGTATCAGCCGTATGGGTAAAGAGGTGATCGCCGAAATGAACCGCGTTGGCCTGATTGTGGATATGTCTCATTCGGGCGATCGCAGCACCATTGAGGCGGCGGAGATCTCTTCACGCCCGATTGTTATAACCCATGCAAACCCGCATGAGTGGCACCCAGCACTGCGCAACAAACGTGAGGAGGTGCTGCGTGCTGTGTTTCAGACTGGCGGCATGATCGGCTTCTCACTCTACCCGCACCACCTCCGCGACAAGGGCGACTGCACCTTAGAGGGCTTCTGCCGTATGGTGGCTGACACTGCTGAGAAGTACGGTATTGAACATATAGGTATAGGATCAGATCTGTGTCAGGATCAGCCTGACTCGGTGGTTGAATGGATGCGAGTAGGGCGTTGGACCAAACAGGTGGACTATGGCGAGGGCTCTAAGGCTGCTCCCGGTTTTCCGCCGCAGCCCCCTTGGTTTGAGGACAGTCGCGGGTTTAATCATCTGCAAGCTGGACTGGCGGCAGTTGGGTTCTCGTCGATCGAGGTTGATCAGGTGCTGGGAGATAACTGGTACCGCTTTTTCAAAGACAATTTCGCACCTTTGGCGAGGTAGCGAAACAAAAAAATAATAAGAGTAGCGAGGTAGCAAAATGACTGTTGCGCTGCGTACACCCGATAAGCTGATGAAGCTTCATCGGCTTGGGTCCTTTCACCCGAGTCGTATGAGTTTTATGTATCAACTCCTGCGACGAATGGGTCGCGAAAATTGGCGATACGAACGCCAGCTTTTTGATATCGATGAGCAGGGTGTTGGGCGTGCAGTACTTACTATGCATGGGCCGTATCGAAGCTACTCACTGGTTGCGTTTGCGCATGACTTGCCCGACGAACTGAGATCAGACCGCGTCATCGCTCAAGCCTGGGATGCTACCTTCTGCCTCTTTGATGGAGTGCCAAGCACTGAGGATATCGATCGTTTGGAGACTCAGGTACCCGGACAGGAGACTGCTCGGCTGACACCAACCGAGCTTTGTTTGTCGCGGGCGAATCGCTCCGTTCGTCTTTGGCAACAGGTGGTAGACGCGCTCAGTGCCGGCCGCCAGCCCGACGAGCAACAGTTGGCTGAAGTGGGCTACTTGATGCGCACCACTGCGGTCTATGGCTCGGGTAAGTTCGGGCTCTGCGATCGTTTTGCGATTGCAGACAGGCCTGAATTACACGCGCCGTTTCAGGCAGAGATGCTGACTGTATTTCTCATTCGTCAGTTTGTCCGTGATTTGATCAATCACTGTGCAGTCGTCAAAGGGGGTGGGCAGGCGGTTGAACTATCACCTGAGCTAGCGCGCAGTCTTGGTCTTGGTAATTCGACCGGCTTGGGTATGGCCCCTTTTCTAGTCAATCATCCCCGCCTAATCGACCGCTGGATTGCAGCCCGTGAATCGGCGCTGGCAGAGATAGCGGAGTTAGCAGCGTTTGACGCATCATCCTTACAACGTGCGAAGGCCAAATTGGCAAAAGGGGTCGCAAAAATCCCGTGTTGGCGCAGTCGTCACCCCTATCAGATCGAACGTGTTGCCCAGCTTAAAGCGGATATGCTCAAGCTTGAGCAAGTGGACTGCGGTTCTCCCGGGGCAAGTCTCGATTGGGCGGAAGAGAATCTTAGTGATGAAGGCAGAGAGTTTTGGGCGACCTGTCTACTCGAAGCCTATCCGCAGATAGCTGATCGTTGGTCGGAAGAGATGGCGATCGACGAGGCAGCGGGCTATGAAATCGATGGCAACTGGTCACTTGAGCAGACGCTGAACGCGATCCAAAGACACTTTGACTGGGCTTTGAAGTGTGATTGGAATGAGAGTGAAACAGCGCGTGTCTGGTATGTGTCACAGGAGAAGTTGGAACCGCGCTTGGGAGAACGTGCCGATGAGCCGCTCGAAGCATTTGAGCAACCTCTTGCACCGGGCCGTGATATGGCAGCGTTCGCTCGGTCCCTACAGACCAGCGAAGCGCAAAATCTCGCGGCCTTCCTGCGAGAAACCCCAGAGTTTAGGCATACAGCTCGGCGTTTGCAGTGGGTTTGTGAATACCCCTTCGGTGAGATCCATGACAACACCATCTCAGCGGCACTGAAGCCTATCGATATGCTTCGACTGAAACTTTCGTTTTTTGGAGCGACCTATTTTGATCCACGCTCGGATCGCTGGTTGCGTATCTGTATGTTTCAGGATGCACCGCTTGCCGATGAGTTATCTCTGGGAAATTGTGAAGGCTGGGGCTGAATGGACGTCTCTTTTAATGAGCTTGAGGCGAGAGTCAAAAAAGCCGCTCGCGGTGCCGGTTTGCCTTGGGGGCTGGCTGAAGACTTTGCCAAGGTCATTGTCGCAGTTGCGCAAAAAGATCACATATCTGGCACATGGGTAGTCGATTTTTTGCTCCATCCACATGCTTGCGATTGGCTTAAAGAGCTAACCTATGAGTTAGACATGCACAGCTCTCCGAGACCCAGACCAGCGAACGTTCCCGCACAGATGGACCCTGTTTGGGAGGGGTTTGAGATCCGATATTTACAGCTGTCTGGCGGCAAGCGGTATCCACCAAGGTTACGTGCAACTATCGATTCTGAGCTCTGGTTAAAATTAGAAAAACTTGAATTCCAGACCTATGCACCCGAGAGCGACGAGTCTCGCCTGAAGGGCGCTGGCGCTGGGGTGAATGATAACGATTAAAGTGTCGCAATCAGACAAGACGCACTTCTGTATTTCGGTTAAAAGTCAGCAATTGCCGAACAATAAAAACAGGAGCGCGGCTGATGAATCCGTCTTCACTACCCTTGGCTGGTGTCAACGTCGTCGACTTTGGTCAATACATCGCGGGTCCAGCTGTCGCAATGATCCTGGCCGATCTGGGTGCGACCGTCATCCACGTTGACCCTCCGGGTGGCTCACTCTGGGACAGCCCTGCAAACGCTATCCTCAACCGCAATAAGCTCAGTGTCGAGATTGATCTTAAGAGCGAACAAGGGTTAGCCGATGCGCACGCCCTAATAGCTCAGGCGGATATCTTGATTGAGGGATTCCGCAATGGTGTTATGGCTCGTCTGGGGATTGATTTCAAGCGCTTGCGTGAAGAGCGTCCCGAGCTGATCACTCTGAGTATTCCCGGCTTTGCTTCCAACGATGCGCTGCGTGCAGAGTGGAGAGCATTTGAAAGCGTCGTTGCGGCGCAGTCCGGTGTATTTACTGATATGGGGCTCAATCGCGTTTTGATGGGGATTAACCCATCCTTTTCGCCGTTACCACTGAGCAGTGCTTATGGCACGATGTTGGCTGCTTCCTCTGTCGTTATCGCTCTGCAAGCGCGGGAGGAGGTTGGATTTGGTGATCATATTGAGGTGCCTTTGGCCACAGCAGTGATGGAGGGGCTCTGTTACAACTCCATCGAGATAGAGAATCTCCCCGAGCGTTACCTGACCCAGCGCGAACGTGAAATCGCACGTCGACGCGAAGCGGGTCTGCCCATGGATCTTAGTTTTGATGATCTGCAGGAGTTGCTGGATCCTTTCTACCGCTCTTACCGATGTAAGGATGGTCGCTATTTCTACGTGGTTTGCCCGAGTCATCGCTTTCATGCGAAGCGCTGCCTACAGACGCTGGGTATCTACGACGAATTGGTTGAGCAGGGGCTCGTTGAACAGCTCGATACGTATAAGCCACAGAGTCAGTGGACCTCTGATGTCAGTCTGGGTGTCTATCCTTTGCCAAAAAAATGGGCTGATAAAATTGCTGAGCGCATGAAAGAGATCTTCTTGACTCGAAGTGCATCTGAGTGGGAGAAGATCTTTGGTTGGGGTAAATTCCCGGGAGCTCGGCAGCGTTGGTTACAGGAGTGGATCTACGACGATCACGTGGAGATGTCGGGACTTATGTTACAGGTCGATGATCCCATCTACGGTAGGATGCTGCAGCCCGGACCGTTGGTGTGGTTGCGCGAGAGTGCGCATGAAATGGAGACGCCAAGCGGTCGTACATGGGGAAGCGTAGATCTGGCGCTCTCGCGACTCTCGGCAAATCCAAGACCTGAGTTTAGCTTCACAGATCCAGATCAATCTTGGATGGCTGGAGTGAAGATACTGGACCTGTGTAACGTCATCGCTGGTCCTCACTCCGTTGGCTACTTTGCTCGATTTGGGGCGGATATCATCAAGATAGATCCGGCGACACCACTCTACGACGCCTGGAATACCGTTATCTTTGGGATGTCGCACATGCGCTCCAAGCGCTCTGCGCTTCTGGATATCAGAGAGGGGGCCGGACGTGAAGCATTGGAACGGCTGATAAAACAAGTTGATGTGGTTGTCTGGAACGCCACTGATGCTCAGGTGGCGGCTATGAAGCTCGATCGCGAGCACCTGCAGCAGATCAATCCTGATGTTATTCTCTGTCAGCTGGATTGCTTCAGTGGTATCCGCCCGGGACCAAAAACCAACTACCTTGGCTATGATGACCTAGTACAGGCTTGTACAGGAATTATGCAGCGATTTGGTGGCTCTATGGACAGGGTGGAAGAGCATGCGCATGTTGGCACTATCGATGTCATGTGCGGCTTTGGTGGTGCAGTCGGTGTCGCCGCAGCACTGTATCAACGTCGCCGTACTGGCAGAGTGGGGCAACCCAAAACTTCGCTTTCCGCGCTGAGTGGGCTGGCGCAGATACCCTTCTGTTTTGATTATCGCGGGCGTGGACCTTTCAACGAGCCCAGCGGTCCTTATGTACGAGGATACCATGCACTGGAGCGACTATATGAAGCAGCTGACGGTTGGATGATGATCGCTTGCAGCGAGAAGGATCTTGCTTCACTCGAAGCGGTGGTTGGAAAACTGCCAGAAGGAGAGTCAGAGCGAGAAGAGTATCTAGCTCAGATGATCTCAAGCCGCACCCGTGACGAATGGGTGGAGCAGTTCCAGCTGTACAATTTGGGTGCTGCGCCCTGTGGTAAAATGGAGGTGCTGCGCACGGAGTACAGCCGCCCATATGATGATAGCTGTGGTGTAGATCGCGGTAGTTACGCGTTCAGCATCTATGCTGACCATCCTGCAGGGCGTAAGGTCGTGCAGCTCGATGCCTGTGCGGTACGTCCAAGTCGTGCACCACTGATTGCGCCTCGTCCGAGCGAGAAGTACGGTGCCTCAACGCGCAATATCTTATCCGAGCTTGGTTACAGCGCTGAGGAGATTGATGCGATGATTGAACAAGGTACAGCATCCGATAGTTGGAGTGGGGAGTATTTTCCTTCCTAGCTCAACTGTTCCGTTATAACTCCTCGGGGGCCTGGTTCAGGCGCCCGCGAGGAGTGTATCTTCAAAGGGAAAACGGGTCAGGTTCTCCACACCCTCTTCGGTGATAAGGACCTGATCCTCGAGCTTAACCCCCTCCCGGCCGCCGACTGCGCCCACATAAGCTTCAACGCAGAGTGTCATCCCAGGCTCCAGAACCCCCTCATATCCATGATCAGCTACATCCTCGGGGTAACGAACACAGGGGTACTCATCGCACAAACCTATACCGTGCATAATGACGCCATAGCGCTGTGCGCGATAGGGTTCGGGAAGGCGGTGCGCCATCTGTGTGATCTCAGTCAGGCTCAGTCCCGGTCGTAGCAGATGAATGTTGGTTTGGATGTGCTGGTGGGCAATTTGGTAGAGATGTCTCTGCTCTTTGGTCGGCGTTGCATCACCAATGATCCACGAGCGCGAGAGGTCAGCACAGATACCATAGGGGCCTATCAGATCAGTATCGAAGGCCAGCATATCTCCAGTTGCAACGATTCTTGGACCGCTCTCCTGAAACCAGGGGTTGGTGCGTGGGCCCGAGGAGAGGAGCCGGCACTCTATCCACTCACCACCGCGACGGATATTTTCAGCATGTAAAACGGCCCAGATATCGTTTTCGCTCATGCCGGGCGTGCTGGCCTCTCGCATCTTGTGCATGGCCGCTTCGGTAGAAGCAATAGAGCAGCGCATGGCATTGATTTCATCGTTGGATTTGATCACTCTTGCCCGCTCCATGACCGCCTGACCGTCGCTAACATCTATGCCTAAGGCCTCTATTGCGCGAAGTCCCGCAATCTCGATTTTATCAATCGCCAAGCGGCGGTTAGCACCGGCGTGTGTGCGAACCAAACTATCCAGCTCGCGAGCAAAATGCTGGGCATGCTGTTCTGTGTTTTCCCCCGTCTCGAAATAGAAAAACGAGGCACCCGAACGAACCTCTCTTACCAGCGGTAAATGGGCCGAGAGGTGATTGCAGTTGTGAAAATCCCACAAAACCACATACCCCTCTGTTGAGACAAAGCAGGCGCGGGCATGATTGTGTGCTATCCAGACCTGCATGTTGGTGGTGTCAGTGGCGTATCGGATATTCAGCGGATCAAAGAGTAAGATGCCGGCCAAATCTCGGGCCTGTAGTTGTTGAACGATGCGTTGAAGGCGGTAGGCTCGCATACGGTCCAAATTGGGTGGCGTCAGACCTAAAGCGGCCCACTCGTCAAAAGCGAGTTTGGTAGGACCTATCTCCACACGATCGTTACTGTCTACAGAACCATCGGGTTTGAGCTGTCTTGAGGGTCGAACGTGTGGATCAATGTTATACATAACTGCGGCCTCCCGCGGATGTGGATCCCGGGTCTAGATTATGCAAACTTGAAACGCTTTGTAAGACGGTTGTCGCGATTAGATAAATATCGGGTTGCTGCAGGAAAATCCAAGATGTTAACGTGATCATAATGAAGAAAATGAACCCTAAACTGGAGAAAATCCAATGCCAAAGCTGAGCTTGGAAGCGGTAGAAAAACTCTGTTTTGATGCGTTGCGAGCCTGCGGAGCGTCTGAGCTTCAGGCACGTGCTGCGGCGCTTGAGCTGATGGATGCAGAAGCTGAGGGTATTCGAAATGTTGGTCTTGGGTACATTCATCTCTATCTTAAACATTTGCGTTGCGGGAAGGTGATTGGTGACGCAGAGCCAAAAATTGTTAAAACCTCAGAGGCGGCAACGGTTGTTGATGCTGCTCACGGCTTCTGCCACGCTGCCTACCTTCATGCCGAGGAGCGCCTCATTGAATCGGCGAGATCCCAAGGCGTCGGTACAATGGTCATTCACCGCTCATACTCGGCTGGCGTGTTGGGCTGGTTCACACGACGTTTGGCGCAGAGAGGGCTAGTGAGTCTGATGTATGCAAACTCGTCAAAGGCTGTCGCTGCTCACGGCGGGCGTGTGCCCTTCTTTGGGACCAATCCACTGGCGTTTGGTGCTCCGCGTGCCGGTGTCGAGCCCCTTGTCTTTGATATGGCAACTGCTTCTACAGCGCGCGTTAACCTTGTTAAAGCGGCACGCGATGGCACACCGATTGAGCCCGGTCATGCCATTGACCCAGAGGGAAATCCAACAACCGATGCGGCACTTGGTTTAAAAGGTGCGCAGCTCCCTCTTGGCGGTGCTAAGGGTTACGGTCTGGGCTTGATGGTCGATATCCTCGGCGGTGTTCTCAGTGGTGGTCACTGCTCATACGAGGCATCAATGTTCTCTTCTGAGGAGGGTGGGCCACCTAACGTCGGGCAGACGATTATTGCGTTCAGTCCTGAATTTTTCGCCTCGGGGTTCGTTGAGCATCTTGAAAGGATGTTGCAAGACCTGACAGAGGGAAATGATGTGAGGGTACCTGGCGAGCGTCGTGGTCAGCTCAGAACTTTGCATGAATCAGAAGGTGTGGAAGTGCCACAGGCGTTGTTGGATCAGATTGCTCAGTTGCAGGATTAGTCGTTAGGAAGACGGGGTCGTGCCTCTCTAGTGACAAAAAGTAAAAAAAGTGAGTTGAGTCCCGTGTTTCCCACTTGCCTGCAAGGAGAGTCCCTGTTTAAATACGCGCCGTCTCAATAGCGACTGGCTAGTTGCACGTGCACTCCACCAAACAGTGGTCTGCAGCTTGAGGTTTTTCAAGTAAAAAGGGTGTTACCCCTTTTCCTTCGTTTAAGAGGCGGGTATAATGCGCGTCCCTTACTTGTAGGGTAGTGGCTCAATTGGCAGAGCAGCGGTCTCCAAAACCGCAGGTTGGGGGTTCGAGTCCCTCCTACCCTGCCACCTCTGTAGAGGTGGTATGTTGTTGAATTAAGTAAGCTATCTGTTTTCAATCTGAGGCTTTTACGTGAACGCAAAAGTAGAATCCCAAGCATCTAAGCTCGACGGTCTGAAGTGGCTTGTTGTCGTTGCGCTTGTGGCGGTTGGTGTTGTCGGTAACTCAATGTATGCGAATGAGTCACTGCTTTACCGCGTTCTGGCTTTGGTTGCTTTGGCAATCGTGGCGGGTTTCATTGCTCTGCAGACGGCAAAAGGCAAGGCGTTCTTCCAGCTCTTTAAAGAGGCAAAGAACGAGATTCGTAAAGTGGTTTGGCCTACTCGTCAGGAGACGTTGCAGACAACGGGCATTGTAGTGGTCGCGGTTTTGATCATCGGTTTGCTGCTCTGGGGTCTGGATTCGCTTCTGGGTTGGATCATTTCCGGCTTTATAGGCTAAGGGGAAACTATGAGCTCTGATAAGAAACGCTGGTACGTTGTTCACGCTTACTCAGGGTATGAGAAGCGCGTTATGGCGGGTCTCATGGAGGCGATCGAGCGTCACGGAGTTGAAGATCTCTTCGGTGATATATTGGTACCGACTGAAGAGGTTGTTGAGATTCGTGATGGTAAGAAGCGCAAGTCTGAGCGTAAGTTCTACCCAGGGTATGTGCTGGTAAACATGGTCATGAATGATCAGACCTGGCATCTGGTGAAAAGCACACCGCGTGTGCTTGGGTTTATCGGGGGTACCGCGGACAAACCGGCGCCAATTACTGAGCGCGAAGCTCAAGAGATTCTGCAGCGTGTACAGAGCGGTGTTGATAAGCCTCGTCCAAAGACTGTCTTCGAGCCCGGAGAGATGGTGCGCGTGACCGACGGTCCATTTGCCGATTTCAATGGCGTAGTGGAAGAGGTGAATTACGAGAAGTCACGCCTGCAGGTAGCGGTGCTGATTTTTGGTCGTTCTACGCCAGTCGAGCTCGAGTTTGGTCAGGTAGAGAAGGCCTGACGTCAAAGGTTTTTTGAGGAAGCTGAGGCGCTGCAAAGTGCCTCGGTTTTTGTTGTGTAAAGGGGAGCCGAAAGGCGCTTGAACCCAAAGGAGTAGCTCAATGGCTAAGAAGATTAATGCCTACATTAAGTTGCAGGTAAAAGCCGGTCAGGCAAACCCAAGTCCACCGGTAGGTCCGGCTCTGGGTCAGCACGGTGTTAACATCATGGAATTCTGTAAGGCGTTCAATGCTCAGACACAGAGCTTGGAGCCAGGTCTTCCGACTCCAGTTGTTATTACTGTCTACAGTGACCGTAGTTTTACATTCATCACCAAGACACCACCAGCATCAGTTCTACTGAAAAAAGCGATGGGTCTTAAGAGCGGTTCTGCTCGTCCAAACACGGATAAAGTTGGAACGGTGACTCGTGCCCAGCTGGAAGAGATTGCAACTGTTAAAATGCCTGACCTGACTGCATCCGATATGGATGCTGCTGTACGCACCATTGCTGGTTCTGCGCGTCGCATGGGTCTGATCGTGGAGGGTGATGAGTAATGGCTAAGTTGACTAAGCGTCAGAAGGCGATTGCTGAGAAAGTTGTTGCAGGTAAGGTTTACGCTGCAGAAGAAGCTTTCCAGGTTCTGAAAGAAGTATCAGCTGTTAAATTTGCTGAATCAGTGGATGTGGCAATCAACCTTGGAGTTGATCCACGTAAATCTGATCAGGTTGTTCGTGGCTCTACTGTACTACCGCACGGTACTGGCAAAGACGTTCGCGTAGCTGTATTTGCTCAGGGTGAAAATGCTGAGAAAGCTAAAGAAGCGGGTGCTGATATTGTTGGTTTCGAAGATCTGGCTGAGTCAGTAAAGGCTGGTAATCTGGACTTTGATGTTGTTATCGCGAGCCCAGATGCAATGCGCGTTGTTGGTGCCCTCGGTACAGTGCTTGGCCCGCGCGGCCTGATGCCAAACCCGAAAGTGGGTACTGTAACTCCAGATGTTGCTGGTGCAGTGCGTAACGCCAAAGCGGGTCAGGTGCGTTTCCGTACCGACAAGAACGGTATTATCCACGCGTCTGTGGGTAAAGTTGGCTTTGAAGCAAACGCAATTAAAGAAAACGTAGAAGCGCTTCTTGCAGATCTGAAAAAGTTGAAGCCTGCTTCAGCTAAAGGTATCTACGTTAAGAAAGTGACCCTGTCCACTACAATGGGCCCGGGTCTGGCTGTAGATCAGGCGTCTCTGAACGCCTAATTTGGCAGCTAAAGGTTTTTTGAGGGTCTTCCTTCCTGTCTTACAGTGATGAAGGCTGTCAAAGACCGCAGGTGGCGGCACCATTTTATGAGTGTCGCCTTAATGGGCCAACCAGCCTGCGCAGACGGTACGATTCATTTGAATCACTACTACCGTACTCATGCCTCGCGTTAGCGGGGTGGTTGGTAACTAGTCGTTAAGACAAACCAGGAGTAAATCGTGGCAATTGGACTTGAACAGAAAAAAGCGATCGTCGCTGAGGTTCAGGAAGCTGCCAAAGCTGCTCTGTCTGCTGTTGTTGCGGATTCCCGCGGCGTAGAAGTAGGCAATATGACAGCCCTGCGTAAAGAAGCTCGTGAAGCCGGTGTATGGCTGAAGGTGGTTCGTAACACGCTGGCACGTCGTGCAGTGGAAGGCACCGCTTATGAATGTCTGACTGACACCTTCGTAGGTCCAACTATCATTGCGTTCTCTACAGATCATCCGGGCGCTGGCGCTCGTATCCTGAGCAAGTTTGCAAAGGGTAATGATAAGTTTGAACTGAAAGCAGCTGCTTTCGAAGGTAACGTCGTAGACGTAGCTATGCTGGCAAGCCTACCGACATACGAAGAAGCACTGGCGAAACTGATGAGCTGCATGAAAGAAGCAGCTGCAGGCAAGCTGGTACGTACTTTGGATGCGGTACGCGTACAGAAAGAAGAGCAGGCTGCTTAATTAGCGCCGCGCTTAAGACACTCAAACACATATATATAGGAATAGATCAATGTCTGTATCTAAAGACGATATCCTAAACGCAATTGCTGAAATGTCAGTAATGGACGTTGTAGAACTGGTTTCTGCAATGGAAGAGAAATTCGGCGTGACTGCAGCTGCTGCTGTTGTTGCTGGTCCAGCTGCAGCTGCAGAAGCTGTTGAAGAGAAGACAGAATTCGACGTAGTTCTGACTTCTGCTGGCGAGAAGAAAGTAAACGTAATCAAGGTTGTTCGCGGCGCGACTGGCCTGGGTCTGAAAGAAGCCAAAGAGCTGGTTGATGGCGCTCCATCAACGATCAAAGAAGCTGCTTCTAAAGACGAAGCTGAGCAGATCAAGAAAGATCTCGAAGAAGCTGGTGCTTCTGTGGAGCTCAAGTAATCTACTTGATGCTCAAGTCGCTGCTTAACTAGCTTAATCAGCGTGGGCTGGTGGCGAAATAGCCACCGGCCTTTTTCCGTTATTAGTAGGCACACTAATTAATGGAAATTTTTGACCCGACAACGCTCGGGTTTCCGTTTCTCAACCTAGGTGCACATGCTGGGGAACATCGATGACATATACATACACTGAGAAGAAACGTATCCGTAAGGATTTTAGCAAACTGGGTACAGTGATGGATCTTCCATACCTGCTCGCTATCCAGTTGGATTCTTACCGCAAGTTTCTGCAAGTTGGTGCAGCAGCCGATAGTCTGAATGACGAAGGTTTGCATGCTGCCTTTAATTCCGTATTCCCAATCGTTTCCTACTCAGGGAACGCCGCGCTGGAGTATGCTGGCTACCGTCTGGGTGAGCCTGTATTTGACGTGAAAGAGTGTCAGCAGCGGGGTATTACCTACGCAGCTCCACTGCGCGTGAAAGTACGTCTGGTGATCTACGATCGTGACTCGTCAACGAAAGCGGTTAAAGACATCAAAGAGCAAGAGGTCTACATGGGCGAGATTCCGCTCATGACTGAGAATGGTACCTTTGTCGTTAATGGTACCGAGCGCGTCATTGTATCGCAGCTCCACCGTTCACCTGGTGTATTCTTCGACCACGACAAGGGTAAGACACACTCGTCTGGCAAGCTGCTCTATTCAGCACGTATTATTCCTTACCGTGGTTCATGGCTCGATTTCGAGTTTGATCCAAAAGATGCTTTGTTCGTGCGTATCGACCGTCGTCGTAAGTTGCCGGCAACTATTCTGTTGCGTGCACTCGGCTATCAGGCGGAGGAGATCCTCGAAACCTTCTTTGACACTACTGGCTGGACGCTATCCGCTGATAAGATTCAGATGGATCTGATCCCTGAGCGTCTGCGCGGCGAAACCATGAGCTTCGAAATCCTCTCTCCCAAGGGTGAGGTGATTGTTGAAGCGGGCCGCCGTATTACACCTCGCCATATTCGTCAGATGCAGAAAGATGGCATGACTCAGCTTGAGACTCCGGCTGAGTACCTGGCAGGTAAATCCATTGCTAAGGATATTGTTGATCCCAGTACTGGTGAGGTATTGCTGCCGTGTAACACCGAATTGACTGAAGACGCGATCGCTAAGCTTGTGAAAGCGGGTGTGGAGCGTATCGACACAATCTACACTAATGAGCTTGATTGCGGCCCGTTCGTATCAGACACACTGCGCATCGACCCGACGCGCAATCAGCTGGAAGCATTGGTAGAGATCTACCGTATGATGCGTCCTGGCGAGCCGCCAACTAAAGAGTCGGCTGAAGGTCTGTTCGAGAACCTGTTCTTCTCTGAAGAGCGTTACGACCTCTCTGCTGTTGGTCGTATGAAGTTCAATCGTCGCCTTGGTCGCGAAGAGGAGACGGGTTCAGGTATTCTCTCGAAAGAGGATATCCTGGCGGTGATGCAGACGTTGATTGATATCCGTAACGGTAAAGGCGTAGTCGACGATATCGACCACCTGGGTAACCGTCGTATCCGTTCCGTTGGCGAAATGGCTGAAAACCAGTTCCGCGTTGGTTTGGTGCGTGTTGAGCGTGCCGTACGTGAACGTTTAAGCATGGCTGAGTCGGATAACCTGATGCCTCAGGACCTGATCAACGCTAAGCCTGTTGCCGCTGCGGTGAAAGAGTTCTTTGGCTCTTCTCAGTTGTCGCAGTTTATGGATCAGAACAACCCACTGTCAGAAATTACGCACAAGCGCCGTGTCTCTGCGCTTGGGCCAGGTGGTCTAACACGTGAGCGTGCTGGTTTCGAAGTGCGTGACGTACACCCGACTCATTACGGCCGTGTATGTCCTATCGAAACGCCAGAGGGACCGAACATCGGTCTGATCAACTCGCTGGCTGTATTCGCCCGCACTAACGACTACGGCTTCTTGGAGACGCCGTACCGTCGGGTTGTGGATAACAAGGTAACTGACGAGATCGATTACCTGTCAGCAATTGAAGAGTCAAACTTCGTAATCGCACAGGCCTCTGCTGCGACTGACGACAAAGGTCAGCTGACTGAAGAGCTCGTGACCGTGCGTCATATGAACGAGACAACGGTAATGCCTAAAGAGCGCGTTCAGTACATGGACGTGTCACCTCGGCAGGTTGTATCAGTTGCTGCATCGCTGATTCCATTCTTGGAGCACGATGATGCTAACCGCGCACTGATGGGTTCAAACATGCAGCGTCAGGCTGTTCCTACACTGAAGGCGGATAAGCCTTTGGTTGGTACGGGTATTGAGCGTAACGTCGCGACCGATTCGGGTGTTTGTGTCGTTGCTAAGCGTGGCGGTGTGATCGAGTCTGTTGACGCTAGCCGTGTGGTAGTTCGTGTTAATGATGAAGAGATCAGCGCAGGCGATGCGGGTGTAGATATCTACAACCTGACTAAATACGTCCGCTCTAACCAGAACACCTGTATTAACCAGCGTGCAATCGTTCGTCCGGGTGATGCAGTTGCGCGTGGCGACATCCTTGCAGATGGTCCGTCAACTGATCTAGGTGAACTGGCTCTTGGTCAGAACATGCGGATCGCGTTCATGCCTTGGAACGGTTACAACTTTGAGGACTCCATTCTCATCTCTGAGCGTGTCGTTCAGGAAGACCGTTTCACGACTATCCACATTCAGGAGCTGACCTGTGTATCCCGTGATACTAAGCTAGGGTCGGAAGAGATTACTTCGGATATCCCGAACGTCGGTGAAGCGGCGCTATCTAAACTGGATGAGTCAGGCATTGTCCACATCGGTGCTGAGGTGGGTCCAGGTGATATTCTGGTTGGTAAGGTTACGCCTAAGGGCGAAACTCAGCTGACCCCAGAAGAGAAGCTGTTGCGTGCGATCTTTGGTGAAAAAGCGTCTGATGTTAAAGACACTTCACTGCGCGTTAAGACTGGCACTGTAGGCAAGGTTATTGACGTGCAGGTCTTCACCCGCGATGGTGTGGCGAAAGATGAGCGCGCTATCGCTATCGAGCAGGACGAACTGGCAAGTATTCGTAAAGACCTTAACGACGAGTTCCGTATCGTTGAAGCGGCTACCTTCGAGCGTCTTGAACGTGCTCTCGTTGGCCAGAAAGCTGACGGCGGTGCAGGCCTGAAGAAAGGTGAGGAGATCACCTCCGAATTCTTGGCTGAACTCAAGCACTCTGAATGGTTCAAGATCCGTGTTGCTGATCCCGCTTCACAGGATATGCTGGAGGCCGCTCAGAAGCAGCTTGAAGAGCGTCGTGAGCAGCTGGATAAGCGTTTCGACGACAAGAAGAGCAAACTACAGACTGGTGACGATCTGGCACCAGGCGTGCTGAAGATTGTTAAGGTCTATGTCGCGACTAAACGCCGTGTGCAGCCAGGCGATAAAATGGCAGGCCGTCACGGTAACAAGGGTGTTATCTCGGTAATCATGCCAGTTGAAGATATGCCATACGACGTGAATGGTGAGCCAGTCGACGTGGTTCTCAACCCGCTGGGTGTACCTTCGCGTATGAACGTTGGTCAGATTCTGGAGACGCACATGGGTGCGGCAGCCAAAGGCCTTGGTCGCAAGATCAACGATATGCTGGAGGCAGAGCGCGCCAAAGCCGAGACTGTTAAAGAGCTGCGTGAGTTCTTGGATCAGGTTTACAACGCTCAGCATAGCGGTCTGGAGTGCAAGCGCACAGAAGATCTGGACTCTTTCTCTGATGACGAGATTCTTGATTTGGCAGCCAACCTCAAAGCTGGTGTGCCACTGGCGACTCCAGTATTCGATGGTGCTAAAGAGTCAGAAGTCAAGTCGTTGCTGCGTCTCGCAGATATGGACGATAGCGGTCAGGTCGAACTGTTTGACGGTCGTACTGGCGACAAGTTCTCTCGTCCGGTGACTGTTGGCTACATGTACATGCTCAAACTCAACCACCTGGTTGATGACAAGATGCACGCACGTTCAACCGGCTCGTACAGTCTCGTGACTCAGCAGCCGCTGGGTGGTAAAGCACAGTTCGGTGGTCAGCGCTTCGGTGAGATGGAAGTATGGGCACTAGAGGCGTATGGCGCTGCTTACACGCTGCAGGAGATGCTCACCGTCAAGTCCGATGACGTGAATGGCCGTACGAAGATGTACAAGAACATCGTCGACGGCGACCACAGCATGGAACCCGGTATGCCTGAATCCTTTAACGTGCTGATCAAAGAGATCCGTTCACTCGGTATCGATATTGAACTTGAGAGCGAATAAGAGCCCGGAGTACTAGACCATGAAAGATTTGTTAAATCTGTTGAAGTCTCAAACCCAGAGCGACGAGTTCGATTCTATTCGCATCTCTCTGGCGTCACCGGAAATGATCCGCAGTTGGTCATACGGTGAGGTGAAGAAGCCTGAAACTATCAACTACCGTACCTTTAAGCCGGAGCGTGATGGCCTTTTCTGTGCCAAGATCTTCGGCCCTGTGAAGGATTACGAATGCTTGTGTGGCAAATACAAGCGTATGAAACACCGCGGTGTTATCTGCGAGAAGTGTGGCGTTGAAGTGACCATGACTAAAGTGCGTCGTGAGCGCATGGGGCACATCGAGCTTGCATCTCCAGTTGCACACATTTGGTTCCTGAAGTCTCTGCCATCTCGTATCGGCTTGATGCTGGATATGACGCTGCGTGATATCGAACGTGTACTCTACTTCGAATCATTCGTTGTCATTGATGAGGGTATGACTACTCTGCAGCGCGGCCAGCTACTAAATGACGAACAGTACTTTGAAGCACTGGAAGAGTTCGGCGATGACTTCGACGCCCGCATGGGTGCTGAGGCTATCGGTCAGCTACTGGCGTCTATTGATCTTGAGCACGAGATCCAGGTGATCCGTGAAGAGATCCCAACGACTAATTCAGAGACTAAGCTGAAGAAATTCTCTAAGCGTCTGAAGCTGCTGGAAGCATTCTACAAGTCTGGCAATAGCCCAGAGTGGATGATCATGCAGGTACTGCCAGTACTGCCACCTGATCTACGTCCTCTGGTACCGCTGGATGGCGGTCGCTTTGCGACTTCAGATCTTAACGATCTGTACCGTCGTGTTATCAACCGTAACAATCGTCTGAAGCGTCTGCTCGATCTGAACGCACCAGATATTATCGTACGCAACGAGAAGCGCATGCTGCAGGAATCTGTCGATGCGCTGCTTGATAACGGTCGTCGCGGTCGCGCGATCACCGGCTCTAACAAGCGTCCGCTGAAGTCTCTGGCTGACATGATCAAAGGTAAGCAGGGTCGTTTCCGTCAGAACCTTCTGGGTAAGCGTGTTGACTACTCTGGCCGTTCAGTCATCGTAGTAGGTCCTTCTCTGCGTCTGCATCAGTGTGGTCTGCCTAAGAAAATGGCACTTGAGCTGTTCAAGCCATTCATTTTCAGTAAGCTTGAACTGCGTGGCTACGCTACGACAATTAAAGCCGCTAAGAAGATGGTTGAGCGCGAAGAGCCGCTGGTATGGGATATCCTCGACGAGGTAATCCGTGAGCATCCAGTGTTGCTGAACCGTGCACCAACACTGCACCGTCTGGGTATCCAAGCGTTTGAGCCTGTGCTAATCGAAGGTAAAGCGATTCAGCTGCACCCGCTGGTCTGTGCGGCTTACAACGCCGACTTCGACGGTGACCAGATGGCTGTACACGTGCCTCTGACGCTGGAAGCTCAGCTCGAAGCACGTGCACTGATGATGTCTACAAACAACATCCTGTCACCTGCTAACGGTGAGCCGATCATCGTTCCTTCTCAGGACGTGGTGCTGGGTCTTTACTACATGACTCGTTCACGTATCAACGCGAAGGGCGAAGGTATGAACTTCTCTGACATCAAAGAGGTTCAGCGTGCCTTTGGTGCTCAGCAGGTTGATCTACAGGCGATCATCAAGGTTCGTATTGCTGAAACTATCCGCGATATCGAAGGCAACGAAGAGGAGCGTTATGGCCTCGTCGAGACGACAGTTGGTCGTGCCATGCTGTTTGATATCGTGCCAAAAGGTCTGCCTTTCGAACTGGTCAACCAGGCCATGAAGAAAAAGGCAATCTCCCGTTTGCTGAACGAGGCGTACCGTCGCTGTGGTCTGAAAGATACTGTTATCTTCGCTGACCAACTGATGTACATGGGCTTCCGTCAGGCGACTATGTCGGGTGCTTCGATCGGTGTAAACGACTTCGTAATCCCTGATGAGAAGACCGCTATCGTTGCAGAAGCGGATACTGAAGTTAAAGAGATTGAGCGTCAGTTCGCTGAAGGTCTTGTGACCCAGGGCGAGAAATACAACAAGGTTGTCGATATATGGTCGCGCGCGAACGAGCTGCTGGCCAAGAAGATGATGGACAACCTTAAGACCGATCTTGTGACCAACAAGGCAGGTGAGCAGGTTGAGCAGGACTCGTTCAACTCTGTCTACATGATGGCCGACTCTGGTGCGCGTGGTAGCGCTGCCCAGATTCGTCAGTTGGCTGGTATGCGTGGTCTGATGGCCAAGCCTGATGGCTCTATCATCGAAACCCCCATTACAGCCAACTTCCGTGAGGGTCTGAACGTACTGCAGTACTTCATCTCGACTCACGGAGCTCGTAAGGGTCTGGCGGATACAGCATTGAAGACAGCGAACTCAGGTTACCTGACTCGTCGTCTTGTTGACGTTGCTCAGGACGTTGTCATTACTGAGCCAGACTGTGGCACCGACGAAGGTCTGGTGATGCAACCATTGATCGAAGGTGGCGATATCGTTGTTGGTCTGGGTGATCGCGTACTGGGTCGTGTTGTCGCACGCGATGTACTTAATCCGAAAGGTAATGACGTGCTGATCGAAGCGGGTACGCTGATGGATGAGGCTTGGGTTGCGCGTCTCGATAGTGACGACACCTACAGCTCTATCGACGAGATTATCGTACGCTCAGCTATAACCTGTATTTCACGTCACGGTATCTGTTCGAGCTGTTACGGTCGTGACCTCGGTCGCGGTCACAAGGTTAATATCGGCGAGGCAGTCGGTGTTGTTGCAGCGCAGTCGATCGGTGAGCCCGGTACACAGCTGACTATGCGTACCTTCCACATCGGTGGTGCAGCGTCACGAGCTGCAGCTGTAGACAATATTCAGGTTAAAAACGGCGGTGAGATTCGCCTTCACAACCTCAAGTTCGTAGAGCGTACTGATGGCAATCTGGTTGCTACATCACGCTCTGGTGAACTGGGTGTGACGGATGAGCACGGCCGTGAGCGTGAGCGCTACAAACTGCCTTACGGTGCTGTGATCAAAGTCAAAGATGGCGATCAGGTTGATCCTGGCGCTATCGTAGCGAATTGGGACCCGCATACCCATCCGATCGTATCGGAAGTGGCTGGTCGCATCGAATTCGCAGGCATGGAAGACGGTATCACAGTCAAGCGTCAGACTGATGAGCTGACCGGTCTGTCGACGATCGAAGTCATGGACGCTAAAGACCGTCCACAGGCAGGCAAAGATATCCGTCCGTTGATTAAACTGCTGAATGCTGATGGTTCAGAGGTGAAGCTGACGGGCACCGATATGCCTGCACAGTATCTGCTGCCGGCGAAGTCGATCATCAACCTGAACGACGGGGCTGATGTGCAGGTGGGTGATATCCTCGCTCGTCTGCCGCAGGAAGGTACAGTTAACAAAGATATCACCGGTGGTCTGCCGCGCGTGGCTGACCTCTTTGAAGCACGTAAGCCAAAAGAGGCCGCGATTCTGGCGGAGATCTCTGGCACCGTGACCTTCGGCAAAGAGACTAAAGGCAAACGCCGTATCGTTATCACACCACACGATGGTAGTGATGCGATTGAGATCATGATCCAGAAATGGCGTGGTCTGAACGTCTTCGAAGGTGAGACCGTGCAGAAGGGTGAAGTCATCGCTGATGGTCCATCAAGTGCCCACGATATTCTGCGTGTACTCGGCGTGGAAGAGTTGGCGAAGTACATTGTTGCTGAGATTCAGGACGTTTACCGTCTCCAGGGTGTAGGTATCAACGATAAGCATATCGAAGTCATCGTACGTCAGATGCTGCGTAAAGTTGAGATTCTGGACTCCGGCGATACTGATTTCATTCAGGGTGAACAGGCGGAATTTGCTGCAGTCACTGAGGCGAACGAAGCAGCGATCGCAGCGGGTAAAACACCGGCGAAATACGAGCGTGTGCTCCTCGGTATTACCAAAGCATCTCTTGCCACTGAGTCGTTCATTTCTGCGGCATCGTTCCAGGAGACCACACGTGTTCTGACCGAAGGTGCTGTGACCGGCAAGAAAGACTACCTGCGCGGTCTGAAAGAGAACGTTGTTGTAGGTCGCTTGATCCCTGCGGGTACGGGCTTGGCTTACCACTCCGAGCGTAAGCGTAAGCGCAAGCTTGGTCAGGAACCAACAGCGACAGTCAGTGCGGAGGAGGTGCAGGCAGCACTAACAGAAGCATTGAATGCTTCACTAAGCGATTCAGATTGAGTCTGCTGTTTATCTCCTGAAGCACCATCCATGGTGCTTCGCGGAGATCGAAAGGAAAAAGTGTGATTTTTCCTTTCTCGCTAAAAAGCGCCTTCCAGCGCTTTTTAGGTGACACACGGATGTGTCACTTTGTGTATCCATGAGGATTTGGATTGAGCACCCTGGTGTCACAAACTGATCCTCTGGGATTGCTTTGGAGGTGCATATTGATTACAATTTGCGCCCCTAAAAGACTGTGCGTGGTGTTTCGGTCTTTTTTGTATTAATTAACTTAAACGTGGAGTTTGCTTAATGGCAACAATCAACCAGCTGGTACGCAAACCACGTAAACGTGTTGTGGAAAAGAGCGATGTTCGTGCATTGCAGGCTTGCCCACAGCGTCGTGGCGTATGTACTCGCGTTTATACAACTACACCTAAGAAGCCAAACTCGGCACTGCGTAAAGTGTGTCGTGTTCGTCTGACTAACGGTTTTGAAGTTTCATCATACATCGGCGGTGAAGGCCACAACCTGCAGGAACACTCTGTTGTCCTGATTCGTGGTGGTCGTGTTAAAGACTTGCCGGGTGTGCGCTACCACACTGTTCGTGGTGCACTGGACTGTTCAGGCGTTAATGACCGTAAACAGGCTCGTTCTAAGTACGGTACTAAACGTCCTAAGTCTTAATTTCGTCGAAAGGCTCCTCTATTCAATGATGGAGCACGGCGAAGCTGTTTAGACGGGAAATAACTCGCTGAGTAGCTCAACCGAGACGATAAGAGTAAGGCCGAATCTGTGTATTCGGATTACCTGAAGACCTACAAACTATTTTATTGAGGGCTTATCCATGCCAAGACGTCGCGTTGCTGCGAAGCGTGAAATCCTTCCGGATCCTAAGTTCGGAAACATTACCCTGGCAAAATTCATTAACCATCTGATGGTTAGTGGTAAAAAATCTGTAGCTGAGAGCATCGTGTACCGTGCACTCGCGAAGGTTGAAGAGCGCACTAAAGCAGATCCACTGGAGCTGTTTGACAAAGCGCTGGAGTCTATCCAGCCAATGGTCGAAGTTAAGTCTCGCCGCGTAGGTGGTGCTACTTACCAGGTACCCGTTGAAGTTCGTCCTTCTCGCCGTATGGCTCTTGCAATGCGTTGGCTGGTTGACGCATCACGCAAGCGTGGTGAGAAAGATATGTCACTTCGCCTGGCAGGTGAACTGCTGGATGCGGCTGAAGGTCGTGGCGCTGCTGTTAAGAAGCGTGAAGACGTTCACCGTATGGCAGAAGCTAACAAGGCGTTCGCGCACTACCGCTTCTAATTTTGCCGCCGTTCTACTGCTACCCCTAGGTGGCAGTCGATTGGCAGTCGCTCCTGCAAGAGTGAAAAAAGCCTTCGTCTGCCGACGAGGGCTTTTTTGTTTTTATTCGGTTACTGGAGATAGAAAGAATGTCTCGTACAACCCCCATTGAGCGTTACCGTAACATCGGTATCTGTGCTCATGTCGATGCTGGTAAAACTACGACTACAGAACGTGTGCTGTTCTACACGGGATTGTCCCACAAGATTGGTGAGGTGCACGATGGTGCAGCTACCATGGACTGGATGGAGCAGGAGCAGGAGCGTGGTATCACCATCACTTCCGCTGCAACAACTTGCTTCTGGCAGGGGATGAATCAGCAATTTGATAACCACCGGATTAACATCATAGACACCCCGGGGCACGTTGACTTTACCATTGAAGTTGAGCGCTCCTTGCGGGTACTTGACGGTGCGGTAGTTGTGCTCTGTGCCTCCTCAGGTGTTCAGCCTCAGACCGAGACGGTTTGGCGTCAGGCAAACAAATATGAAGTGCCACGTATGGTGTTCGTCAATAAGATGGACCGCGCAGGTGCTGACTTCTACATGGTGGTAGAACAGTTGAAGAAGCGCCTTGGCGCATCGCCGGTTCCTATTAATATTCCCATCGGATCCGAGGAGAATTTCAAAGGGGTTGTTGATCTGATCCGCATGAAGGCAATTATGTGGAATGAGGCGGATCAGGGCATGACCTATGATCTCGTTGAGATCCCTGCCGAACTGCAGGATAGAGCCGAAGAGTTGCGTGAGCAGATGATTGAAGCTGCTGCGGAAGCTAACGAAGAGCTGATGGATAAGTACCTTGAAGGCGGGGAGCTTTCTGAAGAGGAGATCAAATCAGGTCTGCGCCAGCGCACGTTGAATAACGAGATTGTGCTGATGCTTGCTGGGTCGGCGTTCAAGAACAAAGGGGTGCAAGCCGTATTGGATGCGGTGATTGAGTACCTTCCATCGCCTGTCGAAGTAAAGGCGATTGAGGGGACTCTGGACGATAGGGATGAGACCATTGCAACCCGTGAAGCAGACGACAGTGCACCCTTCGCAGCGCTTGCCTTCAAGATTGCAACCGATCCGTTTGTCGGTACGCTGACTTTCGTGCGTGTCTACTCCGGCGTGTTGAAATCGGGTGATGCGGTCTACAACTCGGTTAAGCAGAAACGAGAACGTATAGGTCGTATGGTACAGATGCACGCGAACAACCGCGATGAGATCAAAGAGGTGCGCGCAGGTGACATAGCAGCGCTCATCGGTATTAAAGACTGTACGACCGGTGACACTCTGTGTGACGGCGATAATAAGATCATTCTTGAGCGCATGGAGTTTCCCGAGCCAGTTATTTCGGTAGCGGTTGAGCCCAAGTCTCAGGCGGATCAAGAGAAGATGGGGATTGCGCTGGGTAAGCTCGCGCAAGAGGATCCTTCGTTCCGTGTCGAGACCGATCAGGAGACCGGTCAGACTATCATCTCGGGTATGGGTGAGTTGCACCTCGATATCATCGTTGATCGCATGAAGCGCGAGTTCAAGGTTGAAGCGAATATCGGTAAACCTCAGGTAGCCTACCGTGAGAAGATACGCCGTCCAGTGGACGCGAATCACAAGTTTGTTCGTCAGTCGGGTGGTCGTGGTCAGTATGGGCACGTAGTCATTGAGTTCGCTCCCAGTGAAGAGGAAGGTCTGGAGTTTATCTCTGAGATTGTCGGCGGATCGATTCCTAAGGAGTATATACCTGCCATTGAGAAGGGTATCTCTGAACAGATGAAAAACGGCGTTATAGCCGGCTACCCGCTTATCGGACTCAAGGCTCGCCTGTATGACGGATCTTTCCATGAGGTCGACTCTAACGAGATGGCCTTTAAGATTGCTGCTTCCCAGGCCCTGAAAAAATTTGCCGCTGAAGCTGATCCTTGTCTGCTCGAGCCAATGATGAAGGTTGAGGTGGTGACGCCTGAAGATTACATGGGTGATGTAATGGGTGATCTTAACCGTCGTCGTGGACTGGTACAGGGCATGGATGATCTGCCATCGGGTAAGGCGATTCATGCGTTGGTACCGCTGGGTGAGATGTTCGGCTACGCCACCGATCTGCGTTCAGCATCTCAGGGGCGTGCGACCTACTCTATGGAGTTTGACTCCTATGGTGAAGCACCGAAGAATGTCGTCGACCAGTTGATGGGACGCATTTAATTACCCGCGGTTGAAGCGAGTACAGAGGGCTATATAGCCCTCTGTGCGTCGTTATCCGCTAGTCCTGAGCTCGAGCTCTCTCAATCTTGAGTTAATACTCTATGTACGAACTAACGTTTTTCACCGTGCCTTTGCTGGTTTTGATGGGTTTTCTAGCAGGCATTATCAACACTATGGCTGGGGGAGGCTCTAACCTTACGATCCCTGCTTTGATGGTGATGGGGCTGCCAGCTGATGTGGCTAATGCAACAAACCGTGTTGCTGTATTTCTTCAATCGGTGACGGCCGTCCGTGGTTTTAACCAGCACGGCAAACTGGATATGCCCGATCTAAAGAAAATCCTGGGCGTAACACTGATCGGTGGGCTCTTTGGAGGGTTAGCGGCCTCCTACATGCCAGAGTATCTGCTCAAGCCTGTCCTGCTTTTTGCTATGGTCACCATGGCGGGTGTGATTCTATTCAAGCCTGCGGTGGTTGCACCTCCCGAGGGAACACCGACACGTACGCTAAGTGAGTCCTCAAGTTCTGTTCCGTTGCTGCTACTGGCCGGATTCTATGGCGGTTTTGTACAAGCTGGTGTGGGCTTTATTTTGATTGCTGCGATTGCAGGTGGGCTGAGGTATGACCTTGTTCGCACTAACGCTTTGAAGGTGGTCTGTACGCTCGGTTTTACCGCGATAGCACTGGCGATATTTATTCTGAACGATCAGATCCTCTGGATTCCAGGCCTGATCCTGGCGATCGGTAGCGTTGCGGGTGCCTACATCGCTGTCAAAATTACCATTAATCTGAGTCAGAAGACGCTGAAGTGGATTCTCTTTATTATGACGATTGTTGCTAGCGCCTTTGCACTGCTCAGTAGTTAGTCAGGTCAGTGACATGGAGGACCTGCTTGGTGACGTTCTGTCCGCGCGGCAGACCTTGAAGCGTCTTTTGGGATCGGCAATAGAAGAGGGTAGAGGGCGTTGGATATTTGAGACTGAGTCGTACAAGTTCTGCCGCCTCAATCCAGATATCGTGTCGGAACCGAACTATGGCTTTGGTGTTCTCCTAAGAGAGACAAACCGATACGCCTATTGGTATCGAGACCGCACCCAACCAGACTCGCCTCTAAGAGTGTTCTCTTGTTCTAGCCGATTTGATCATCCGCAGCGTCTGCTGTAACACTCGCCTAAAGAGATGCCGACAGTAATTATCCCGTTAGTAATTGAGTTGCTAAGCGACTAATCTTCTCTTCACCCCTTTTAGAGCTGAAAAATGTGAATAACACTCTCGTCTACGCCTTGGTTATGCTGTTTGCCGGCATCGGAATCCCGACAATGGCAACGCTCAATGGTGTATTGGGCAGTCGCTTGCAAAGTACGTCGCTGGCAACAGCCATAGCACTCGCTGTAGCATTTACAGCGGTCTCGATCTACTTGCTCGTCACAGAAGGTTTTCCAAAGCAGAGTTTGGCGACGGGATTACCTCTGTACTTCTATCTAGGTGGCTTGTGTGTGGCGTTTTATGTCATCAGTGTGACCTGGATTGTGCCGCGTTTTGGGGTCTCAAATGCGATCGCTTTTGCCCTGCTCGGGCAGTTGATAGCGATGAGTGTTATCGACCACTTTGGCCTGTTCGGAGTGGCTCAGTACGCTATCAGCGCTAAAAGAGTTACTGGTCTCGTTTTAATGGCACTGGGGATCTATCTGGTTTTGGATAAACGGCTCTAGCTGCAGGTGTGTATCACGAGGGAGCCCTTCTCGATTAAGGCTTCAGGTGTTGGGGCAGAGTTGGAACTTTGGGCTTCGCGTTGAACACCCCCGGGGATTACTGGGCTGACGCTTAGCTTCGGTAGTTCGCTTGGGCGAACCCTAGCCAAAGTTTTGTCAGGCATTACTCTTTTCAGCTTGATCCAGAACACGAATTAGAGCGGTGGGTGTAAGTGGCTTGTGGATCACTCCTGTGGCCCCCTCGGCTAAAAACTGACTGGTCTCAGTTCCGATAATAGCAGCAGTGACAGCAACGATCGGGATCGTCGCTCCACTCGCCCTCAGATTGCGTGTAAGACAGTGCCCATCCATCTCTGGCATCATGAGGTCGGTGATGACCAGGTCATATTGAGTCTTATCAAAGGCCTCCAGCGCAAGACGACCATTTTCACAGCAATCTACCGAGGCCCCTTGACCCTCTAGAATCCGTTGTGTCAGCAGCCGAAGGGTTCTGTCATCCTCGGCGAGCATGATGCGCTTGCCGCTGAGCGTCAAAGTACTGCTACCAGAGCTAGGTTCGGTAAGTTTGGTCCGCTTCATCGGAAACCGCAGGGTAAAACAAGCACCCCCCTGGTGACTCGTTGAATAGTCTAAGGTGCCGTTCATACGAGCAGCGAGCTCTTTAACGATATGCAACCCAAGCCCGGAACCGTCGCTCGAAGATTCACCGCGGCCGAACGCTTCGAATACATGATCTCTCAACTGCTCCGGTATTCCCACTCCATCATCCTCTACGCACAGCTGACCCTCACACTCCTCCAGTCCAATAGCTCGTTGTTCGTACCTAACCCAGATCGTACTGCCGTTTGAGTGCAAAGCCGCATTTTTAACGAGATTAATAACTGACTGGCGTAATGCTTGAGCATGGAAGTGGTATAGAGATTGGTCTGAGTCGTTTAATTGCACTGATAACTTTATGTTTTTGCTTCGCACCAAGGTCTCTATCGGCACCAACGCGCGTCTAACACAATCAATCGGGCTAGCGTCCGATTCCCTCGATTCAAGCGCTCGCTCGGGAGCAACGACGACGCGTAGGTCCTCCAATATTTGCAGCAAGTCATCAGACACCCTTAGTATCTGCTGCTCTTTATCTTCAGAAGTCAGTGAGTTGTCTGATACAAGCATGCTGATTGTCGAGACGGGTGTGCGCAGTTCGTGCCCGATTATGGCGAAAATCTCTTTTTGTCTGGTTAGGAGTGTCTCTTTCTCAGTAAGCATCTGCTCCACACGCTTGAGCAGTTCGGTTGTTCTATCCATCGCTTTGAGTCTGTAGGCTAGAGCGGCAGAGAAAATAAGTCCCTCAAAGATGTGGCCGTACAGGACGAAACGCTCAAACTCAGGACCCAGGCGTCCCGATAGGTTGGCGACAAAAAATAGGGTCAGAATGATGTAGCCACTCCAGCCTAGCAGTACGAATCTTGCGAGAGAATCGCCCTTAACTAGAGCGTTAAGAATAACTAGTGACAGTATGGCGAAGACGATTGGCCCGGATACATAGCTGTAAAAGTGCATTAGAGCATAGGGCTCAAGAAAACTGTGGCCGGCGATGAAGATGTAGCCGAAAAATATAGCTCGTCTTAGATTTTGGGTCTCATATTGTTTAAACAATTGGCTGAGAAGATAGAGTGCGCTGAGATAGATAAGCTGGCCCACACGCGCCTCATAGGCAATGGGATCGATAAGATCGAAAAACCACTCATAGGCGCGCGTTCTCAGCAAGGCACCGATCAGTCCCATGCCCAAAAATAGGCAATACGCCAGGTAAACCTTGCTCTGCAAAATTATCAATAGCATTAAGTTGTAGGCCAGCAGCACAGCGAGTGCGCCAATAATCGCGCCGGTAGCGATTTTAGATTGCTCGTTTAGCACATCGGCCTCTGAAAGGGAGAGAATCTTATAATCCAGGTCAACCTTGTAGTCTGACTTGATTTTGTAGAGCCGCACTTGAGTCGAGAGGGCGGGCAGTAGCACCGGAAAAGCGATTTGCTCTCCTTTGATGGGTCGCGTATCGATCGGAACCCGATAGCCGTTTCGGCGTGTACTACGCTCTCCGTCTGCGGAGTAAATTTCGACCACTTCTGGTAGCAGTAGTGATGAGAACTGAACCACGTTTTCAACTGGCTCTGAACTGGCATTGCTCAGTTCAACACGCAGCCAGAAAGTGGAGTTACTGAAACCTCGTGAGCCCTGAGTTATGGGTTAAAACAGGTGAGGGGTGTTGAGCATTTCAGTATCGGTATACCGACCTGTTGGGTCCTCGAAGAGTAGAATATGAGATTGGGCCGCTGCCGTGTTTGAGAAAGTGAAGAAGATGAGCGCAGCCAGCCCATACAGAAGGGGTGGTATCAACCTGAAAATTTGTTGGTTCATTTGCACAAAGCGCACCACATCCTAATACTTCAGATAAAACCCAAACCAATAAGAGGCCGCGATTGAGGGATGTTTTCCGTAAATTAGACTATAGAACCATCTGCGACATTTGAACAACGCCGCACATGTGCCTTATTCATGCTAGTAATTTTGGCTCAGTGCATGTCTGCTCATCGCCACGTGAGTTGACTCAGGCTTTACTCGGATCTATCGGGTTGGCCACTTCGAAACGCGTTTGCGGCTAAATCTATTGCTGCGACGCTGCTTCATCAAAACCGATGAGGCGCTCTCTTTCTGTATTCGATTGGCTTTAGCGCGGTAAGTGTACTTAACTGAGTGTGATTGCAATGATTGACAGGATTCTCGCAAATTCAAAAATGGGTGCCACCGAATGGCTGATCAGTACAAGCGAATCGCGCGGTACGTGACCTATGGAGTGTTGGTCACAATAACGCTGTTGTTCTTATCAATATATGAGAGTCTTACACACGAACGCGAACTGCAGATAAAGGGCGCGCAGGATAGCGTGCGGGGGCTTGCTATCGCACTCAGCAAGGAGACTGAGGCGAGTATTCACGTGGCTGAACTGGTTTTACTGCAGATCGCCGAATATATAAAGCTACAGCCGTCGCTGATGGAAGTCACCACCTCCGACCTCCATGACATCCTCAACCGCAATCATGCCTTACTACGCCGTGGTGAATTTGAGTTCAGTTTTGGGCATCTATTTGTGTTGCGTGAGGATGGTCAGAACGTCGCCAATACTGTCTCGCATCCAGTCATTGAAATCGATGCATCTGACCGGCCCTACTTCAAACACCACAAGGCGTCATCCACCGAAGAGGTGTTTATCAGTCAGCCTATGGTGTCAAAGGTGACACTCGAACGCCGGGTTTTCTTGACTAAGCGTTTAGCCAGCGAAGCGGGAGAGTTCATGGGAGTTGTCGGTGTGCACCTCAATCTTGAGCATTTTGACCGAATGTACCAACAATTAGGACTCCCTGTCTCTGGGTTAATTAACCTTATCAGAACAGACGGTTCTGGTATTTACAGCTACCCCTATTCCGATGACTTCTATGAGACTGGCCTAGGTCAAAACTCCATACTCAATGATATGCTAGTTTCACGTGTTGGTAGTTTTGAAGGGGAACTCTCCCCGTTTACAAGTGATGTGCGTGTAATCGGTTACAGAGTAAGCGACAAGTACCCGTTGGTCAGTGTCATATCGTTATCTTTGACTGGAATTTTATCCGACTGGCGCTGGCACACCATTGTAATTCTCTCCATTTTCCTGGCCGTTAGTTTAGTGCTGTTGCTGGTAGTGCTTCTGGTAAAGCGACAGATCAGTTCCCTAACTCTGCTGGCGGAACTATCGAGCCACGACTCCTTAACAGGAGTATGGAACAGAAGAGAATTTGATCAGAAGCTCCTCGAAGAGTGGCGACGAGCGTCTCGTCGAGAGAGTGAAATTGCGCTTCTCTTTATCGATATCGATTTCTTCAAGCGCTACAACGATGCCTATGGACATACGGCCGGTGATCGCTGCCTTGAGAGAATCGCTAAGGTGCTGGAAGGTCTTTTTTGCAGAGCCGGCGAGCAGGTCTTTCGTTATGGCGGTGAGGAGTTTGTTGTTCTGTTGCCCGGTGTATCAATGGATGATGCTGCAAGTCTTGCACAGAGAGCTCTTGAGGGAGTCCGAGCACAAAAAATACCTCACAAAGCCTCGGGTGTAGGTAATCGTGTGACGGTCAGTATTGGTGTCGCAACCGGGATACCGGATCAAGAGCAAGAACCCGGGGCGTTGGTTGATGCAGCGGATGAAGCCTTGTATGCAGCGAAATCCGATGGACGAGACCGAATGGAAACGCGCCGCATATGAGTTCCTCTCACTTCCAACATTGTATTGCAGTTGTTTTGGTATTGGTCTATAAAAAAGGTGCTGTTAGTAGGTTTAAGTTTGCTGAGCCTAAGGTCTGTATCTCTTTTTGAGATAAAAAGTTAGGAAAGGGCTTCGCCCTCAATCGTTAGTTGCGTTTTGCGCCACTCGCCTTATCACGCACGAGTAGTTCTCGAGTGAGTCCGCATTGACCTAGTGTCATCCGGCCAGGCTCTGAAACCGGCAGAAAAGCTGTGAGTTTGGAGTAGCTGTGTTGCTTGAAAACAGAACATTTCGATTTTTTTCCGATAGGTGTTCCGTAATAGGTGACTCCAGAAATCGGATTTTGATTTTGAAACCTAGCTATTTGGTCCGAGATTATCGTCTCAGCTTCATCTACATCTTGTGTTCGATCTTGCTCTCTTTGCTCACGGTGAACGCAGAGGCGGCTTTGGCTGCGCAATCCCCAACTCAATTCAACAGAGTGAATATCGCTTTCATAAATGAGATTCCGGCATCTGATTCTCGTTCACAGAGTATCAGTACGGGCATGCAGGAATCTCTGAGAACTTACAGTGAGAGAGTAGAGTTAAGTGTTATCGAATCGATATTTGACGATTCTGGGAACGCTGTGCCCGCCGATAACTGGGAGGCGAGGGCCCGCAGCGCAATCGACGAGTCGGACGTCGTTATTGTTGGGTGGGTTAACGACTACCGCTGGGTGCGAACGAACTATCCCTCTAAACCGCTTATCAACCTCAGTTCCGTGATCAGCCCGAAGGCCAACTATGAGCTTGGACTAGGACAGGATCACGCAGAAAGGGTCCGAGATACTGCGCAATTAGCTCTATCACTTGGTGACAGATCGGATAGCGTTTGGATTATCAGGGGAGACGTCTCTCAAGAGTCACGTCTATTAGCGATAGTTAAACATGAGTTGAGTGCCGCCGGTTTTAAAGATGTGTTGGTGCTGGATACACCTAATGATCCGCAGGCGCTGCTACAAGAAGTTGCGAAGATTCCCCAGAATGACAGTATTTTCTATCTCCCAATAACTGAGTATCAGGGCGCCCATGGGCTAGGAGCCGGCGAGATTGTTGAGCAATTAAAGAATGAGGCTCAGGCACCTATTTTTTCCCTCTGGTACAACCTAGTGAAACTCGGCGGTGTAGCGGGATATGCATTTCTTCCTCAGCGGGCGGGTGCGGAAGCCATCAACGCTGCAGTCGACTTCGCCGCCCTGGGTGTTTTTAAGAGCCATTACCCCGTCACTAATCTGGTAGTCAATCAGGCGGAACTCTATCGTCATGGAGGATATGATCTTCGCCTACCACCTGATGCTGAGATATTTAATCTAAGCCTTCCAGGTATGACGAAGCAGCAACAGCTTATCATTTCGACTATCGCGATTTCGGTCTCTGTAATCATTGCGGTAGGTGCGTTTTTTTTGACACGAGAGAAGAGACAGCTTCGCAGACTTAGGAAATTTGCAGATCAACTCAAAGCGAATCGCCGCCGCCTTCAACTGGTTCTAGAGGGTGCTGAATTGGGTTTGTGGGACTGGAATCCACAGACCGATATGATTCGATTTGACCAACGCTGCCGTTATATTTTAAGCGGTTCCGACTCCCTAGCCGCTAGCTCCTTGGAGTCAGAAACATCAGACTCTAGCCCTCTAGAGGATGTCACAGAAGTTGATCGGAGCTTAGATACCTATATGAAGTTGGGAGACTGGCAAGAGCGCCTTTTCCCGGAAGATCGTCAGGTGCTCGTGGGCGCAATGAGGGCCCATTTGGCCGACGAGTCCGAATTCTTCAGTGTCGATGTGCGTGTGCAACACGCCTCCGGTATCTGGATTTGGGTCATGGTTAAAGGGCGGATAAATGAGCGCTCAAAACAGGGTGAACCGCTAAAAGTATCTGGCGTTATTTTGGATGTAACAGCTTTACACCAAGCGACTGAACGCGCCGATCTGGGAGTCAGAAGGTTAGAAATTGCGAACGATGAACTGAACACGCATCAGGTAGAGTTGCGTGCACAGAACGATGAACTGATTTTGACAAACGCGAGACTTAACGATGCCAAAATAAGGTACGAGCTGATGTTCGATGCTTCACCAACAGCCTTGGCATTGGTAAATACTCATCTAATTATTGAAGAGGTTAACCCAATCTTTGCTAATCTGGCTGGTCTTAGTCGATCAGAATTATCAGGCTGTTCACTGGACCTTTTTGTCCTTGCTGACCTGAAATTGTCTCAGATATTGAGTGGTGCACTCAAATCTCCTGCTCTGCACGAGTGGAAACGTTCCACGCTGCGATCTGCAAATGGACGAAGAATTCCAGTTAGAATTGGTTTAGCGCAGGTGGGTCTCCCTAGCGATCTACATTACCTAGTTGCGGTCGTTGACATAACCTCCGAGGTCGAGTCTGAAAATCGATTCAAAGAGGCCATTGAGACTAAAAATAGATTCGTTGCAAACATGAGTCATGAAGTACGCACCCCCCTGCATGGAATTGTTGGGAACTTAAGTCTTGTCAGGGATGCAGAACGGCTCTCAACGGATGACCTTAAGCCTATCGATCTTGCCATCGCCTGTGCCGAGCATTTAACGCTGCTCATCAACGATATACTCGATTTCTCTCGGCTGGAGGCAAAAACCTTTGTTATGAGCCCCGAGTCAACTGGCATCTACGCTACGATCAGTCGCTGCGTTGACTCAATGCGTGCTCTGGCACAGAGGAAGGGATTAGATTTAAGTTGTGAACTTGCCAACTGTGAAAATACATTCGTTGAAGTAGATCCCGTGCGCTTGCGACAAATTATCACTAACCTAATCGGGAACTCTATTAAGTTCACTGAGCAGGGCTCTATTCGTGTGAGCTGCGAATGGCACCCACCTCAAAATGGGCTCTACGGCATACTGACAGTGAAAGTGAAAGATACGGGTGTGGGGTTCGACACGGCTGAGTGGGAGAGACTCCTTCAACCATTCACTCAGGCGCAGCAATCGAGTCAGAAAGAGTACCCCGGCACGGGTCTTGGTCTCTCCATTGTACAACAGTTGGTCAAGATGATGGCGGGCACCTTTTCCGCCGAGTCAGAGATTGGACGCGGCAGCCTGTTTAAAGTCAGCCTGCAACTTCCTTTGTCCGCCTCAACTCCTCAGAATTCTGGAGCAGGCGATCAGAGCGACCAAAAGGCGAGTGCACCGCCGCTAGAGAGTGCTGGAAAAAAGATTCTGTTGGTAGACGATTCAGCCACTAATCTGATGCTTGGTATGTCGATGTGTAAAAAGTTTGGGGTTGAAGTTGTAACTGCGATTAACGGTCGCGAGGCTATTGAGAAGTTATTCCAGTTCGAAGATGCAATCAGCCTGATATTGATGGACATACAAATGCCAGTGTTAGACGGAGTTATGGCGACTGAGATGATCCGCCGAGAGCCTAGCCTGAGTGACCTGCCCATCATTGCCGTCACTGCCAATGTACAACCCGAGGACATCCGAAATTACAGACGCGTGGGTATGACTGACATTCTTGCTAAACCGTTTAAACAAGAACAACTGAGATCCTTGTTAGAGCGTTGGCTCTAGTTTTCGCTCAGTGTTGCCAACTA
>DATHZN010000076.1:0-28995 GCA_035458585.1 Marinobacterium sp.
CTACCGGGAGGAAAGACGATCAGTTCAGCCTTGGCAATCAGTGCCTCGCGTGAGGCTGCCAGGGTCGATAAGGCTGGCCTGCCAGCCTGATCCACCAAAGCAATATCGGTTATCGACTCACCCAAGGCCGGAGCCTCTTTGCCGGTAATTAGGTGCTGGCCAACCACCTCTCGGCCAGAGTCCGTGGTTACTTTTAAATGCAGATTTTCATCGGTAATGGTGCGCACGATACCTCGAACGCTCACCAGCTGCGAAAACAGAAATGCGATAGGATCGAGCGCAGAGTTCTGCCGCAGGTAACCCCCCGTCAAAATAAGGTTTCCGATACTCGCGCCACTGAACTCAAAATCCTCTGGCGCCGCCTGTAGAAACTGTCTGATGTTTTCTACCACCAGCGTTCTCATCGGCTCGGGCACAGCAAGGATTAACTCACCCTGAGCATTGGCTAGTTCATCAACCTCAGCACGCAGAGCAGCACTCTTCTTTTGCTTTGGTAAACGATGACTGAACAGTGCAATCACCTCGGGATGGCCCAGCAAAGAGTCGTCAGCCAGTGCAATCATGCGAGATCGCATATCCCCAACTGCTGGCATGTTGAAGGCCTGACGCAGCTTAGCCGAGCTGCCGCCAGAATCAAAAGGCGTGACTAGGTGGATGGAGTTGTAAGTAAAGCGCTTAAGGTATCTAGCAGCTGCATTTAAGGCGGAGCCACCGCTAAAAAAGAGTAGCCTCGGACCCAGCTCAGGCTGTTTGGCATAGCGTTCGATTCGCGCTGAATTATCCGCCGACCGGTCGCGACTGATATTGACCGCGTCGCCGCCAAGCCGATCTTTTGCTAGTGCCATTTGCGCCGACCTGCCAATTTTTTTGCCCAAAGTATGAGTGTCGGTAACTCGACTTAAAATTACAAGCCTAAACTGAGCAGTTTCCTGTCCCGACTGATCGGGTATACTGTACGCCCATTCAGGTAAATTTGGACGTTCGGCCCCATGGATGTAACTCACATCATTGATGACCTAAACGATGCGCAACGCGATGCCGTCTCAGCAGATATATCTAACCTGCTAGTGCTGGCGGGTGCGGGTTCCGGTAAGACACGCGTGCTGGTTCATCGTATCGCCTGGTTGATCGAGGCCGAGCAGCTCTCACCCTACTCTATTTTGGCAGTCACCTTTACCAACAAAGCCGCTCGCGAGATGCGTGGCCGAATCGAGTCTTTGCTGAACGTTAACGTACACGGCATGTGGGTTGGTACCTTCCACGGTTTGGCACACCGTCTTTTGCGCGCGCACTGGCAGGATGCCGGACTGCGCGAAAACTTTCAGATTATGGACAGTGACGATCAACTGCGACTGATCAAGCGCATCTGTAAAGAGATGGCGCTTGATGACCAGCGCTGGCCACCCAAACAGATGCAGTGGTACATCAATGCACAGAAAGATGAGGGGCTGCGGGCTAAACACCTGCAGCGCACTGGAGATCTGGTTCAGGATACGTTGATCAAAGTTTACGAAGCCTATGAACAGGCTTGTGACCGTGGTGGCATGATCGACTTCGGCGAGTTGCTGCTGCGGTGTCTGGAGCTCCTGCGCGACCGTGCACCGAACCTGCTCAAACACTACCGTGAGCGCTTTCGCTATGTATTGGTAGACGAATTTCAAGACACCAACTCGATTCAATACGCCTGGCTACGTCTCTTGTGTGAGGGCGAGGAGAAATTGATGGCGGTCGGCGATGATGACCAGTCAATTTATGGCTGGCGCGGCGCTCGTATTGAGAATATTCAGAATCTACCGAACCACTTCCCCGGCCTACGTACCATTCGTCTGGAGCAGAACTACCGCTCTACTGGCACCATCCTGGATGCCGCCAATGCCGTCATTCGCAACAACCAGGGACGACTGGGTAAAGAGCTCTGGACCCAGGGCAACGAGGGTGAGGCGATCAGTCTCTACTCCGCCTTTAATGAGCAGGATGAGGCTCGCTTTATTGTTGATCAGATCAGCAAATGGGTCGATGAGGGTAATCGCCGGGATGAGAGCGCCATCCTCTATCGGTCAAATGCGCAGTCACGCGTACTAGAGGAGATGTTAATCAGAGCGGGTATGCCTTACCGCATCTATGGCGGTCAACGCTTCTATGATCGCCTCGAAATCAAAAATGCCCTTGCCTATCTACGACTGATCGCCAGTCGCGATGACGATACCGCAATGGAACGGGTTATCAACGTACCGACCCGAGGCATAGGGACTCGTACAATCGAGGATTTACGCGAGTACGCGCGTGCCGAATCAGTCTCTATGTGGCGTGCCGCGAATGAAATTGTGGAGCATAAGAAACTTCCTGGACGCGCCAGCAATGCACTCCAGGCGTTCCTCGATCTGGTCAACCAACTGGCAGAGGATACCGAACACGCTGCGCTGCACGAGCAGACCGAGCATGTCATTCGCTACTCTGGTCTGATAGCCCACCACGAGAAAGAGAAGGGTGAAAAGGCGCAGTCACGCATTGAAAACCTTGAGGAGCTTGTCACGGCTGCACGCCAGTTCGAACAGAACTGGGAGAATATGGAGGGCGAAGAGCAGACCAGTGTGCTAGCTGCCTTTTTAGATCAGGCGGCACTGGACGCGGGCGATGCACAGGCTGACCAGTACACCGACTCAGTCCAACTGATGACACTGCACTCGGCCAAGGGCTTGGAGTTTCCCCTGGTATTCCTAGCGGGCATGGAGGAGGGACTCTTTCCCCACAGCATGTCCGCCGAGGAGCCCGGCAGACTCGAAGAGGAGCGCCGGCTCTGCTACGTTGGCCTGACACGCGCAATGCAGAAGCTGTTCATTACCTATGCCGAATGTCGCCAGCTTCATGGGCAGACCAACTACAACCGCCCCTCACGCTTTATCTCTGAAATTCCGGTTGAGCTTGTTGAGGAGGTACGGCTGAATGCGTCGGTTCGTCGTCCATTCACGGAGCAGGCCCCCTCTGGCTTTGGCGACTATCGAAGTGGTAACGATATACCTGATACCCAGCTCAGCCTCGGGCAACGGGTGATGCACCCCAAGTTTGGCGAGGGTATGGTGATCAATTTCGAAGGCTCAGGGCCCAAGGCGAGAGTACAGGTCAATTTCGACTATGAGGGTGTAAAGTGGCTTGTCGTCGGTTTTGCCAATTTACAGCCCTGCTAGTAACTGTTGCTTAAGCCATTGCCTAAACTGGCTCACCAGTTGCGACTGCGTCTGAAAGTTGGGCGTCAAAAAGTAGTAACCGTAGCCACTGGAATAGTGAATATCGAGCAGCGAGATCAACTCTCCGCGTAGTAGCGCACTCTGCGCCATGAAGTCCGGTATGAGCGCGATACCCTGTTGCTGCTGAGCCGCCTCCAGCAACATGTAAAAGTGTTCCAACCCATGCCGGTATTCGGGCACTCGATCCCCTTTCAAATTCAAATGATTCAGGAAACTGCCCCAGAGCTGAGGGCGAGTGATGTGTACCAGCAGTGGATGATCTAACAACTGCTCCGGGGTCTCCACCGGGTGACGCGCCAATCTGGCGGGGTGAATCACGGGCACCAAGGTCTCGTGAACCAGTAGTTCAGCGTTCTCATACGAGCGCGACAGTGGCAGGCAGCGTATTGCCATATCTGCGCTGTTCTGATCAAAACGATAGGGCCCATCTCCGGCGATCTGTGTGAGGTTGAGTGAAGGGATCTCTCGATGCATCTGCGCCAGTCGCGGGATTAACCAGAGACTACTAAACGACGGAATAAGGTTTACGACTAAATTATTACGCTCCTGCTGAGTCTGTTGCACACGCGCAGTAATCTTTCGGATGGTCTCCAGAGACTCGCTTACGCCCGGCAGATACTCACGGCCCGCTTCAGTCAATACCAGACCCGCCGCAGTTCGCTCAAACAGTGCTTTGCCTAGGAACTCTTCCAATAACTTAATCTGCTTACTGACGGCTCCCTGGGTCACGAAGAGCTCATCTGCTGCGCGTGAAAAACTCAAGCTGCGGGCAGCAACTTCGAATGTATGCAGTGCTTTAAGCGGTGGTAAAGATCCTGGCATTGTCGCCTCTCTGCCTATGACTTTTTGTCATATCGCTTGAGATTATATCGTTTGATGGCGTTGAGGAAGTCACCATACTTCGTTTAACTAAATTTGTGAGACCAACATGAGCCACGTACTCCATCGTCATTGCCACAATCCCCTACCGACTGTTGCCCGAGGTGAGGGTGTTTATCTCTTCGACACGAATGGCAAGGCGTATCTCGATGCCAGCGGTGGCGCAGCTGTCTCCTGCCTGGGGCACAGCCATGAAGGTGTGCGTCGGGCGCTGCATGCTCAGATAGACAAGGTTGCATACGCTCACACCTCGTTTTTTACGTCTGAACCTGCTGAAGCGTTGGCCGATCGGCTCATTGCCCGTGCTCCTGGGAACCTCGACCGCGTCTATTTTGTGAGTGGTGGGTCGGAAGCGATGGAGTCGGCCTTGAAAGTCGCTCGCCAGTACTTTGTGGAAGTGGGTCAACCTCAGCGTAAACACTTCATAGCGCGCCGCCAGAGCTACCATGGCAATACGCTCGGAGCCTTGGCGGTTGGCGGCAATGCCTGGCGCAGGGCACCTTTTGCTCCCTTGCTAATTGACGCACATCACATAGACCCTTGTTACGCTTACCGCGACCAACGCTCCGATGAAACAGAATACGAGTATGGTCAGCGCGTTGCCAATCAGTTAGAAGAGAAACTACTCGAGCTTGGACCCGACACTGTGATCGCCTTTATCGCAGAACCGGTGGTGGGTGCAACTGCGGGCGCTGTGCCAGCCGTTGCAGGATATTTCAAACGCATTCGCGAGATTTGCGATCAGTATGGCGTGCTGCTGATCCTGGATGAGGTGATGTGTGGTAGCGGCCGCACGGGCACATTTTTTGCCCATGAGCAGGACGAAATTGAGGCCGACATCGTTGCTATTGCCAAAGGGCTGGGTGCAGGCTATCAACCCATAGGCGCCATGTTGTTAACACAGGGTATACACGAAGCCATCTCGTCCGGTTCAGGCTTCTTCCAGCACGGTCACACCTATCTAGCGCATACAACAGCGATGGCTGGCTCACTGGCAGTGATGGATGCACTTGAGAAAGAGGCTGTGCTAGAGCGGGTTACACCCACCGGAGAACTGCTCATGAAGCGATTGCATGATCAGTTTGAACACAACCCCTATGTGGGTGATATCCGCGGCAGAGGCCTGTTTATAGGTGTCGAGTTGGTGCAGGATCGTACGACTAAACAGCCTTTTGATCCCGCTAGCAAACTCGACACGAGAATAAAACGCGCAGCGATGGAGCTGGGACTCATGTGCTATCCCATGTCAGGCACCATTGACGGCAAACGTGGACATCATATTTTATTAGCGCCGCCTTACATCATTGGGCCAAACGAGATAGATGAGTTGGTCGCGAAGCTTGGCCAGTCGATCGATAGCCAGACTGCCCAGGTAACTCGGGAGTTTGCTAATGCATCCTGAGACGAATAGCCCATTGATCATCGTCGCACCCAACGGTGCTCGGCGAATGAAAGCGGATCACCCGGCGTTGCCGATTACTCCTGCTGAGCTTGCTCAGACAGCGCTAGAGTGCGCCGACGCCGGTGCTGCGATGATTCACATGCACGCGCGCACCGCCCAAGGCCGCCACTCACTGGAAATCGATGATAACCGCCGTACTTACGACGCAGTGAAAAACGTTGTAGGCGATCGCCTGATTGTACAGATGACTACTGAGGCTATAGGACTCTACCAGCCCAAAGAACAGATGCACCTAATCAACGTGCTCAAGCCTGAGGCGGCCTCTTTCGGGCTGCGCGAACTGATTCCAAGCAAGGCCTCCATCGCCGAAGCTAGCGACTTTTTCCACTGGGTCGCTGACCAGGGCATTCTCGCTCAGTACATTCTCTACTCTGCTGAAGATCTACTATTCTATAAAGAGTTGTTGGATTTACGTGCCCTCCCGCACGATAGACATCATCTACTGTTTGTACTCGGGCGCTATGCAAAAGGCCAGCAATCGAGTCCAACTGACCTTGATCCATTCTTGGCGCAGAGCACAGGTCTACGGGCGAAGTGGGCTGTTTGCGCTTTTGGTTCACAGGAGCTGGAGTGTCTCAAAACAGCAATCCGCCAGGGGGGCGACGCACGTATCGGTTTTGAAAACAACTTACTCACAGCCAACGGAGAACCGGCCAAGAGCAATGCCAGTCAGGTGGCGGCACTGCACGAAGCTATAGTAACCGAGGGACAGACACCAGCGACTGCAGCACAGGCACGCAGACTGGTTCTTCAACCAAGATCGAATAATGAACAACAACAAGCAAAGCTCAACTAAGAGGACGTAAATATGACTAAACTTCGCACATCCCTGATGGGTGCCGGTCTGGCTGCCATGCTGAGCGCAGCACCAGCACAGGCTCAAACTTTCGTCACTATCGGAACCGGTGGTGTTACAGGTGTTTACTACCCAACAGGTGGCTCTATCTGCCGTCTTGTAAACAAGGATCGTAAAGAGCACGGTATCCGTTGTTCAGTCGAGAGTACTGGCGGATCAGTTTACAACCTCAACGCGATCCGTGCGGGTGAGTTGGATATGGGTGTCGTGCAGTCAGACTGGCAGTACCACGCTTACAACGGTACCGATCGCTTTGCTGAAAACGGTGCTTTTGAAGATTTACGCGCAGTTTTCTCGGTTCACCCCGAGCCATTCACTGTCGTAGCTCGCGCCGATGCAGGCATCAAAACTTTTGACGACCTCAAAGGTAAGCGCGTTAACGTAGGTAACCCAGGCTCTGGCCAGCGCGGTACGATGGAAGTATTGATGAAGGCTAAGGGCTGGACTATGAACGACTTCTCCTTGTCGTCAGAGCTGAAATCGTCTGAACAGTCGAAAGCGCTGTGTGATAACAAGATCGATGCGATGGTCTTCACGGTCGGTCACCCGAGTGGCTCTATCAAAGAGGCTACCACCTCTTGTGATTCCGTTATGGTCGAAGTATCAGGTCCTGCAGTGGACATGCTGGTCAACGAAAACGACTACTACCGCAAGGCGACCATTCCTGGAGGCATGTACTCTGGTAGCGACAACGACACTAGCACTTTCGGTGTTGGCGCAACCTTCGTCGCTTCTACAGCTGTACCCGAAGACGTGATCTATCATGTTGTAAAAGCAGTATTTGAAAACTTCGATGATTTCAAAAAACTGCACCCAGCCTTCGCTGACCTGAAGAAAGAAGAGATGATTCAGGATGGATTATCTGCACCTCTGCATGCAGGAGCAGCGAAGTACTACAAAGAAGCGGGTTTGATGTAATTCGCGTCAGTCTGTAAACCCTGTACAGACGGAGGGGCCCAACCAGGCCCCTTTTTTATTTGTAAAATCCAAAGAGCTAAAAGAGTCACACATCAAGCAGACCCAAAAGTTCTTAACAACACTCAGCCTGTCAAACGCCGCTCAGCATACTCATCTAGCAGCAGATCAAATTGTTCCGTACTCCACTCTGCCTCGAGTGCTTCCATCATAAGCGCCTGCTGGCTCTTTGGCGCCAATCCTCCGATCGGCGGATCGCGATCAAGATTGGTCGGAAATGCATACCCCTCTGCCGTTGCAGCGACCGCATACTGAATCTGCTGCATACTCAGAGTCTGCGCCTGTTTAAGCGCCAACAATTGAGGGTAGACCAGCCTTGTTATCGCCAAACGGTTCACAGTCTCCATCGCTCGGCCAAAGGCAGATGAGATCTGCAGCAGATTGGCCATGCGCTTGATATCTTTGCTGATGTTGGAACCGGCGGCATGAAGGAGCGCTGGACTGAAGAGCAGAAGGTCGCCCTTTTTCAGTGGCAACTGCACGCGATGCTGACTAAAGATATCCTGCGCCTCAGGGGTGTCGGCTAGCAGATAACCCTGAGCGAACTTCTGTGAATGCGGCAGCAGCAGAGTCGGTCCGCTCTCTATAGGCATATCGACATGGGCAATCGCCGACTGAAGCGTCAGATGAGGGGAGAGACGGTGAACCGCCTCAGGATAGAGACTTGCCTGCGCGGGTGTCATAAATCCCAGATGATAATCCCGGTGAGCTACCTGAGCTTCACCACCCGGATTAACCGAGTTTAATTGCGAGGTTATCTGATAGGCGGGACCCAGCCAGGCTTCGCACGTCCAGGCCAGCATATCATTTGAGTAGTATCTCGCGAAGAGCCCAGGATCAAGCAACGCTAGCTTCTCCAGCGCATTCCAAACGCGATCATTGGCACCTGGTTTAGCAAAGTGATCACCCCGAGCGTCGCCCCGCTCACGTGCAATGAGAAGCCGAAAGGCTTCAGTCGCCTCATTCACAACCTCAGCGTCAAAGGCGTCTCTGATGACCATAACACCGGGGCCCTCTTGCCAGACCCAATGCCATTCACTCTTTATCTGCGCTAGCGTCTCAGGCGCCTCGTGAATTATCCGGCGAAGCGCCGGCGCAGAGTAGATGACAACCTGAGACTCAATGCTCTTTGCAAAGGGTAGAGATTCAATATCCGTCTGCGTGGCAAGAAGATCGCGCAGAGGCTGCAAGTCAATCTGTTGATGGTCGAGGTAGGTGTTGTAGTTAGGCATATGAAACTCCTTTGCTCCACTTATCTTGCGCTTCACATCAACCTGTGGGTAGCATAAAAAACCTCAAAAACACCTCAGGAAACAGCATGGCCCACCGATTTCTCATGAAACAGGTCGCGCAACAGGCGGGGGTCAGTCTGGCGACTGTCGATCGAGTCTTTCACCAGCGGCCCGGCGTCCGTCGACAGACCAGACTGCGTGTCGAGCAGGCGCTGCATGAACTCACTCAACAAGAACAGGTGCTGGGGTTAAAAGGCAGGCGCTTTATTTTCGACCTAGTGATGGAGACACCCAGACGATTCAGCGATGCTGTGACCGCTGCGCTGGAGTCGCAACTCAACAGCTTACAACCGGCCGTGGTCCGGGTTCGGTACCATCTCGCTGAGCAGTGGTCCGAAACGGCGCTACTAAACACGCTTAATAGACTCGCTAAACAGGGCAGTCAGGGTCTGATGTTGAAAGTCCCCAATACAGAGCCGCTAAATAACATGGTCCGTCGCCTGCGTGGTCAGGGCGTGCCTGTCGTCACTCTGGTGACCGATCTTGATCCCGACAGCCGAGACGCGTACATCGGCCTGGACAACATCCGCGCCGGTGCAACAGCAGCCTACCTGACCGATCAATGGATCTCAGCCGAAGTGCCGCTCCATGCACTAATTTCGGTGAGTAGCCTGAGGTTTCATGGCGAAGAGCAGCGCGAGCTTGGTTTTATTGAGGCGCTGAACATTCGCCGACCAGAAGCAAAGATTACCCGACTCCACAGTGGTGCTGGGCTGTATAATGAGACATTCATTGCAATCAAAGAGCAACTGGCAGCAGTGCCGGATATAAACGCAGTCTACTCTGTCGGTGGTGCCAATCAGGCAATCCTGGATGCCTTTGACTCAGCGGCACGAGGTATACAGAGCTTTATCGGTCATGATCTCGATCGAGACAACCTCACCCTGCTGCGTCAGGAGCGGTTGAGCGCAGTCCTCTATCATGATCTCAACATCGATATGCGCTTCGCCTGTGAGCAACTGTTGAAACTGCAGGGAATCCGACTCCCACAAGCGATGCAAAAGCCACAGCAACTGCAAGTCATCACGCCGCTCAACATCCCTCTCTGAACGCCAACATTTATTCAGGAAAAAGTTCACCTGCGGATACGTCAACCTCTTCATGCGCACAATTCATGACCAAAAGTTGGCGGTGGCAGGTGTAAATGTTTCAAAATGCCGAAGGTAAAATTACAGCCATGTAACATTTCTGTAACAAAACTATCATCTAATAGCGCGCACTTGAGTAGATGGCTACTTATCTAGGCAAACCCGCTAAACCAAGCAAGAGGAGATTCTCTTGGACATTAAACAGATGAATAAGCTGGAGAAAGCAGCAGCCTCCAGTCGCCAAGACATAATGCGCATCGGCTACGCGCTCTTGTTTATGGTCGGTATCATTCTCTACATCGGCACACATATAGAGGGTGTGGATGGCGGTTTCATCCTTGTCGTTGCTGCCGTTGTCGGTGGTTACATGGCGATGAACATCGGTGCCAATGACGTGGCCAACAACGTCGGTCCGGCAGTAGGGTCAAAAGCTCTGACGCTGACAGGCGCAATTATCATCGCTGCGATCTTCGAGGCAGCAGGCGCGTTGATTGCAGGTGGTGATGTTGTTAGCACTATCTCGAAAGGCATCATCAACCCTGAGGCGATTGGCGACTCTGATACATTCATTTGGTTGATGTTGGCCGCTCTTTTGGCAGGTGCTCTCTGGCTGAATCTCGCAACCTACGTAGGCGCTCCGGTCTCCACCACGCACTCAATCGTGGGAGGCGTTCTGGGCGCGGGTATCGCGGCCGGCGGTTTTGGTATCGCTAACTGGGACAAGATGGGTGCTATCGCTGCAAGCTGGGTTATCTCCCCTGTACTCGGTGGTTTAATTGCAGCCGGTTTCTTGTATCTCATTAAGCGCACCATCACGTACAAACAGGACATGCGCATCGCCGCTAAGAAGATGGTGCCCATTCTGATCATGCTGATGGCCTGGGCATTTAGCACTTATCTTGCACTCAAGGGCACCAAGAAGATCATCGAATTAGATTTTGTCACAGCTGCGCTGATCGGTCTGGCGATTGCCGTTGCCGTCTTCTTCGTGGTCAAAGCACTTGTGGCCAAAGCGTCTGACCGCCTGGACAACGATAAGACAGGTGTTAACAAACTCTTTACCATCCCCCTGATCTTTGCCGCGGCACTTCTGAGCTTTGCACACGGTGCGAACGACGTGGCCAACGCGGTGGGTCCGTTGGCAGCGATCAACGATGCAATTCTGAACCATGGTGTCTCCACCAAAGCCACCATCCCGCTGTGGGTAATGGTGATCGGTGCCCTGGGTATCTCTCTAGGTCTGGCCCTGTTCGGTCCCAAACTGATCAAAACTGTCGGCACTGAGATCACCGAACTCGACCAGACACGTGCCTTCTCCATCGCTATGGCGGCGGCGATCACGGTCATCATCGCGTCACAGCTGGGTCTGCCTGTATCCTCTACTCACATCGCTGTAGGGGGTGTATTCGGTGTCGGCTTCCTGCGTGAGTACCTCAAATCGAGCCATGCGCGCATGATCAACGACATCAAAGCTCACCACCAGGGAGCGGATCAGGAGGAGGTTGAAGAGTTTCTGGCTGCGTTTGAGACCGCCTCTATCGAAGAGAAAGGTGCGATGCTTAAGCAGCTGAAGAAAAAAACAGCGTCTGCTGAGCTGAGCAAAAAAGAGCGTAAACAGCTCAAGAAGGCTTACAAGCAGGAGTTGGTGAAGCGCTCAGCAGTCTACAAAATTGCGGCGGCCTGGATCATTACTGTTCCAGCGTCCGGCACACTGGCGGCGATTCTCTTCTTCGTAATCCGCGGTGTTATGGTCTGATCTGACCTCCTCACCGATAAAAAGCCCCCTCCTGTGGGGCTTTTTTCGTCTTATACTCATCATTAAATTGTCATAACCCTGTCACAGAGCTGTAACACAAAGAATCTCTAATAGTTTCCACAAGATCAGATAACCGATCTACGGATCGATTCGATAACTAAGGAGACCGGAATGTTTCTTCGTGTCGCAACAGCAAGCGTTACAACCTTATCTCTTCTGAGCACCCCAGCTTTGGCGCGAGACAATGTCAGCATCTCTGGCTCATCGACTGTACTCCCATTTGCAACTATCGTTGCCGAGCGTCTAGGTCGTAACCCTGCGTTCAACACGCCTGTGGTTGAGTCGGGCGGATCATCGGTGGGTAAGAAAGGGGTCTGTGACGGCATTGGTACTGAGTTCATCGACATCGGCAATGCTTCGTCTCGCATGAAAATAGGTGAACTGGAGTACTGCGAAAACAACGGCGTAAAGCTGACCGAAATCAAAGTCGGTTATGACGGTATTGTGGTTGCGAACGCTAAGAGAGGACCTGAGCTAAAGGTGACCCTTGCAGATCTGGGTAAGGCACTGACCGCTAAGGTGGCGATTGATGGCAAGATGGTGGACAACCCGTATCAACAGTGGTCTGACATCAACCCGGCTTATCCGGCGGTACCTATTCGGGTGTATGGTCCGCCAACAACTTCAGGTACCCGCGCCTCCTACGCAGAGATCGTCAACGAAAAAGGATACTGCAGTAATGACGAGGATGTGTTGGCTGCTTTGAAAGCCTCTGGTATGGAGAAGAAGCAGTGTCGAGCGATGCGTACTGACGGCGCCTACGTTGAGGCGGGAGAGCAGGATAATTTGATCGTTCAGAAGCTGCAGGAGGATCCTACCGCATACGGTATCTTTGGATTTTCCTACCTAGACCAGAACTCCGACTCTCTTCGCGGCGCTGAGTTGAGCGGTTCCTTACCCACATTTGATGCGATCGCGGATGGATCTTATAAAGCGGCGCGCGCGCTCTACTTCTACGTTAAACACCAGCATATCGGCGTCGTCCCCGGCATTCAGGAGTACATGAACGAATGGACCAAACACTGGGACGAGGATGGCATTCTGGCCGATGCTGGGATGATTCCGATGTCCGAGGCTGAACGTGAGGAGATGGCCGAACGCATGGTCAACCTGCCTGTGCTTACAGCCGATACTCTGGACTGATACCCAGCGCATTAAAACCGATCCGACCTCTGTTTAGCAGGTCGGATTTTGACTATCCGGAATCGATTAATGGCGTTCTCATCACTGTTCTTATTACTGATAGCGATTGGTGCACTTTTCTATTTTGCCGGCAAGAGACGGGTTGATCATGCCCGCGCTGCAGGTCAGACCTTTCACTCGCTGCCAAATTATCACGGACTTTGGACCGGTTTGCTGGCACTAGTACCGGCCACGCTGGTGTTACTGGTCTGGTCAATTGTCGATATCCAGCTCTTCCAGCACTGGGTACGTGACTTCTACCCGGCTGAAGTACTTGCCGCCGGTGGTTCGCAAGAGGTTGTCGCACTGGCTAAGGTGGAGAATCTTGTTGCGGGCGTGCGCTTTGGCGAACCTGAAGCTTGGCTGGTTCAGGCGAGTGATGCATGGATGACCTGGTCTTCAACTTCGACCTGGCTGAAAAGTCTCTTTGTAATAGGACTGGCGCTCGGGTGCGGCCTGTTTAGTTATCGTCAAATTAGTCCCAACTTCAGGGCTCGCAACGGTGTCGAGCGCATCATTGCGGGCGCGTTAATTGTTGCATCGACAATCGCTATTCTGACAACGCTAGGGATTGTGGTGTCAGTGCTGTTCGAAACTATTCGCTTCTTCAAACTGGTACCACCCACGGAGTTTATCTTTGGCACCGAGTGGAATCCGCAGTTCGAAGGAGCTGAACGAGCCGGATCAGGGGGCGGTACGGCCGTTTACGGCATGTTGCCAATGTTTGTCGGCACCTTCCTTATCTCAACCGTTGCATTAGTGGTGGCCGTCCCCGTGGGACTGGCCAGCGCTATCTACCTGGCCGAGTATGCCAAACCCAAAACCCGCGCCACCATCAAACCCCTGTTAGAGATACTCGCTGGGGTACCAACCGTCGTCTACGGTTTCTTCGCAGCGCTCACCGTCGCTCCGATGATCAAGAACATAGGCGAAGCCCTCGGGCTAACCGTCGCCTCAGAGTCGGCATTGGCAGCAGGTCTGGTCATGGGAGTCATGATCATCCCATTCATCTCTTCACTCGCGGATGACGTTATCAACTCAGTACCACAATCCTTGCGCGATGCTGCCTATGGATTGGGCTCCACTAAAAGTGAAGCGACACGTCAGGTGGTTTTACCAGCAGCACTGCCCGGCATCGTGGCCGCTATCATCCTGGCGGTATCACGCGCCGTCGGCGAGACCATGATCGTTGTAATGGCCGCTGGCTTGGCAGCCAACCTCTCATTTAACCCGTTGGATGCAGTAACCACAGTGACCTCACAAATCGTGACAATTCTTGTGGGTGATCAGGAGTTTGAGTCGGCTAAGACACTCTCTGCCTTTGCCCTCTCAACCATGCTGATCATTCTCACGCTGGGCCTAAACTTTTTCGCGCTGCAGATAGTTAAGAAGTACAGAGAACAATATGACTGATAACGCATTCAAAGGATTATCCCCGCAAGAGGCAACTGCCCGTGTACAGGCCTCTCTGAAGCTGCGTAAAACGAAAGAGTCTCGCTTTCGACTGATGGGTGCCTCGGCCATCGGGTTAGCGCTTCTTTTCCTTGTCGTACTATTCGGTGGCATCCTACATAAAGGCGTACCGGGGCTATTTCAGTACTACGTAACACTGGATGTGGAGCTGAATCAGGAACGCCTGGACCCCAAGGGAGATCTCTCAGTCGAGTCACTTTATTCGGGTGATGCGGACGCACTAATCCTGGAGGCTGCTCTGCGCTCCATTGGCGAAGAGGGGGGGCGAAAAACGAAAAGAGCACTGCGCAAAATGTACTCCTCTGGCTCAGGTATTCGACTGATCGAGTACGTCCAGGCAAACCCAGACCAGTTAGGGACCACCCAGTCGATCAAATTTGCCGTTGATGACGATATCGACTCTTTTATGCGCGGTTTCATCCAACGTGAGACGCCCGAGGAGGATCGCCGGATTGATAACTATACCATCTCGATTGTGGACCGGTGGCAAGAGGCGGGACTCATAAGCTATCACCTCAGTGACTACCTGTTCTTCGGTTCAGCCTCTCGCGATGCCGAGATGGCGGGTATAAAAGGCGCCTTAATTGGATCATTAACGACCCTGTTTATCTGTATATCGATTGCCTTTCCACTCGGTGTGGCAGCCGCGGTCTATCTGGAGGAGCTTGCTCCGAAGAATCGCTTTACCGAAATCATAGAAATCAACATCAACAATCTGGCCGCGGTTCCCTCTGTGGTATTTGGCATTATGGGTCTGGCGATTTTTATCGTGGCTTTTGGTATGCCTCGCTCTATCCCGCTGGTCGGCGGTATCGTTCTGGCGCTGATGACCCTTCCAACCATCATCATCTCCTCACGTGCAGCCATTCGCGCAGTACCACCAAGTATCCGTGACGCTGCTTTAGGCATAGGTGCCTCAAAGATGCAGACTATCTTCCACCATGTTTTGCCACTGGCACTACCAGGAATGCTGACTGGCACCATCATCGGTATGGCGCAGGCTTTGGGTGAAACAGCCCCGTTACTGATGATCGGGATGGTCGCATTTATTGTGGATATACCGGAGGGTTTTATGGACCCGGCTACCGTACTACCGGTACAGATCTTTATGTGGGCCGACTTCGCTGAGCGTATGTTCATTCAGAAAACCAGTGCGGCGATTATCATACTGCTCGCATTCCTAATTATCATGAATGCCGCTGCGATCATGCTTCGTAAGAAGCTTGAGCGTCGTTGGTAACACAGAGGTATAACAAGATGATCGATACCCAAGATGTATCCCAGACCGTTGGTAACGTCTACGTTGATTCACCACGAATGACAGCACGTGAGGTCAATGTTTTTTATGGCGAAAAGCGAGCGCTTAATAACGTCACTATCGACATTGGTGAGCGAGAAGTGATTGCGTTTATAGGCCCATCGGGCTGTGGTAAATCAACGTTCCTGCGCTGTTTGAACCGTATGAATGACACCATCGACATCTGTCGCGTAGAGGGCGAGATAACGCTGGACGGTGAGAACATTTACACACCCTCTGTTGATGTTGTGCCGTTGCGCGCGCGAGTCGGCATGGTGTTTCAAAAACCTAACCCCTTCCCTAAGTCGATTTACGACAACATCGCTTATGGACCCCGTATCCACGGTCTCACCCGCAACAAGGCGGAACTGGACGCAATAGTTGAGAGTTCGCTCAACAAAGCGGGGCTTTGGGGTGAGGTGAAAGACCGTCTTAACCAGCCAGGTACAGGTCTCTCAGGGGGGCAGCAACAGCGCTTGTGCATCGCCCGCGCCATCGCCGTTAGTCCCGAGGTGATTCTGATGGATGAGCCCTGTTCTGCACTGGATCCTATCGCAACTGCCAGGATCGAGGAGCTTATCGAAGAGCTGAAGCAGCAGTTTACTATCGTTATCGTCACGCATTCGATGCAGCAGGCCGCGCGAGTCTCCGACCGCACCGCGTACTTTCACTTGGGCGACCTGGTTGAGGTTGGTAAGACTGAGCAGATTTTCACCAACCCGGCCCACAAGCTGACGCAGGATTACATCACGGGTCGATTTGGCTAAAGCCTCAGAGCAGAAACTCCAGTCGTGTAGAGATGCCAAACTGATCGCAGTAGGCCTCCTCGCGTTCCAGATCGGCAATCAACAGGGGGTGTTCGTCACCTACATTTGCATCGATAAACAGCGTCAGGCGGTCACCATCAAACTCCATACGAGGCACCTCTGGCGTATCCGGGTTGCGGCTGAGGTGCCATAACACCGCCATGCGTAATAACAGAATGAGCGCTATGGCATGTTTTTTGGAGACAATCCCAAGATTGGTTACCAAAGAACGTTTGAGCCTTTTGCGATGAAGACGCACCATCAGCGCGACCAAACGCTGTTGGTCGTAGCTAAAGCCCGCCAGATTGGAGTGCTCAATAATATAAGCCGAGTGTTTTTGCAGTCCGCTCGAGTTGATATTGAGACCGATCTCATGTGTCAGAGCCGCGTACTGTAGATAGCGCTTAGTGAAAAGCGGCAGCCGTAGCTCCGGCGCTACCTGGCGCCAAAGTTTAAGTGCGGTCTCTGCAACCCGTTCGGCGTGCGCAACATCAACATGATAACGCGCCATTAGCGAACGAATTGAACGGGTACGCGTATCAAGCTGACCGCTGGATGCAATAAACTCGCTTAGCAGTCCTTCTCGCAGAGCACTGGTCGAAAAGAGAGCCTCGTTGATCTCGAGGCTTGAGAAAACGGCATCCAGAATCGCTAAACCACCCGCGAAGATGCTTGCTCGTTGCGGGCTGATGCCCTTGAGCACCTTACCCGACAACTCACCCTTTATTACCAACTTTCGCAGCGCTTTCACCGACTCAGCGCTGATCTGCTTCGGCTCAAATCCAAGATTTTCGCCCGCCATAGCAATCGCCTGAGCCGTACCGGATGTGCACCTGACCTGTTTCCAGCCGAGCCCACAAAACTGCGCCGAGAAACGCTCCAGTTGCTGCTGAGCATAGAGCTTTGCCCGCTTGTAACCGGTCTTATCGACACCCTTTTTGAAAAATGCCTCGGTAAAACTGACCGATCCCATGGTGTGAGACCGCCCCAGCTCCATATTGCGCTCTGTACCAAGAGCCACCTCTGTGGAGCCGCCGCCAATATCGATCACCAGCGTATTACCCGCAAGATGCTCTGAGCTTGAGGCACCCAAATGCACTAGGCGCGCCTCCTCCTGACCACTAATAATCTCAATGTCGTAGGGAAAAACTTGTCTTGCCAGTGACAAGAACTCACTGCGATTGCGGGCGATTCGCAGTGTGTGAGTACCCACAACCCTGACAACACAGTTCTCAAATGGCTTCAATCGATCCGCAAAGGTCTTCAGTACAGCAACCCCGCGCTCAATCGCCTCATCCGAAAGGTTATGCCTCGCATCAAGCCCCTCAGCAAGGCGCACCCGCTCTTTATGTTTAAACAGGTGTTGTACATCATCATGCAGTTTGCGCACGACCAGCATGTGGAAACTATTCGACCCCAGATCAATCGCAGCGAAGTGCTGTGAATCGGGCTCTACTGCCGGTTTGTCAGTCACGTGACTTCTCCAACTGCTTGAGATACTCATAGATCGCTATTTGGGAGCGGATCTTTTTGCGGTTGCCACGGGTAACGTAGGCATTACGCTGTTGTGGGTCCAACACTCGAGCTTTGGTGTTATCACGCCACTGCAAATCCATCTGATCTCTAATCTGTTTGCGAAGATTGCGGTCCAGTATTGGACAGCCAACCTCTATTCGATGATCAATATTACGAGTCATCCAGTCCGCCGATGTGATGTAAGTCAGTCTTTTACCACCGGCATAAAAGAGTGCGACACGAGCGTGTTCAAGGAATCGGTCAACGATACTGATGATGGCAATATTTTCGCTCAAATCCCGTACCCCAGCGAGCAGACTGCACATCCCTCGTACGATCAGGCGAATTTTTACACCTGCCTGACTCGCCTCATAGAGCCGGTTGACCAATCCATCATCAACCAGGTTGTTGACCTTAAGAAAAATCTCCGCGCGATTCCCGGCACGCGCTGCCTCAGTTTCATCATCGATCAGTTTATAAATCGGCTCACGGCTAAAGTTGGGACTCACCAACAGATGATTGAAAGCAAACTTTTTATAGGGGTTGATGATAAAGTCGAAAACTTGCGCAAGCTCAGCGGTTATCTCCGGGTGTTTGGTGAACAGCCCGAAGTCAGTGTAGGTCCTGGCAGTCTTCTCATTGAGATTCCCTGTACTGATGTAACCGTAGGCAACCTGCTGCTCAGCTTCCTGTCGCAGAACGTGAATAACTTTGGCATGACACTTGAGGGATGCGACACCAAACTCGACTACGATACCCGCCTCCGTTAGCTCACGTGCCCACTCGATGTTCGCCTCCTCATCAAAGCGTGCACTGAGCTCTACGATGACGATCACCTTTTTGCCATTCTTCACCGCTTCAATCAGCGCCTTAAGAATCTGGCTATTGTTGGCCACGCGGTAAACGGTCACCTGAATTTGGATGACGGCCGGGTCAAAGCAGGCTGCACGCACAAAATCGATCAGGTAACGGAACTTATAATAGGGGTAGTGCAGCAAGATATCGCTTTTAGTTATTGCATCAAAGACGTTCTCAGCCTGATCAAACTGGGTGCTGTTGAGCGCTGGGAGCTTCTCATTCTCAAGGTAGCGCGGCCCAACATTTGGAAAACCGATAAAATCGCGAAAATTTCGATACCGACCACTTGCTGTCGTCTCCGAGTCTGCCTCCAGACCTAAGTTTTCACACATATACTGAAACATGTTTTCGGGCATCATCTCGTCGTAGACGAGGCGAACCGGGCGGTTAGTGTCACGCTGCTTGATACCCTGTGACATTTTCTCCAGCAGGGAGAGTTCAACGTCCCTTTCAAGGTCGTAATCGGCATCTCGAGTGACTTTAACCGAGTACATGTCGGCCGTGTCAAACTCGACAAAACCGTCGAATATATCTTCGATACAGTAGCGAATCGCATTATCCAACACGATGATCGACTTTCGACGCTGCCCTTTAATACGGGGTAGCTGCACAAAGCGGTTGGTCTGCTCCGACGGGATGGGTACCAGTGCATATTGAGTTGCGGACCCCTTGTGTAATGCGCACATCAGGTAGGCATCTTCGTCGTTCATGACGTCGGCGAGCTTCGTTGTCTCTTTCAGTAGGATAGGTGTGATGTGATGCAAAACATCATCCCTGAAGTACTTTCGCAGCCAAGCACCCTCTTTCTCATTCAACTGATCGTTGTTGACGAGGAAAATTTTTCGTCGAGCGAGACCTTTGATCACCTCAATCTGGATATTGTGGAAACGAATAGACTGCTCCTGTACCTCCTCATTTACACGGTGTACCAGCTCTTCAGCCGACATCCCCGAGGGTTTTACAGCGCCTGCTCTTTCGAGGCGTAAACGACGATGCAGGTCAGCTACTCGAACACGGAAAAACTCATCGAGGTTACTCGAGTAGATACCGAGGAAGCGAACTCGTTCAATGATTGGTACATGCTCATCCGCAGCCTCCTGCAGGACGCGCTCATTGAATGAGAGCCAACTCAACTCTTTCTCGTTTAATTGCATCGCATCGTCCAAAAAGGATTGGAAATCACAGACCTACCGGATCCGGATAGTTGAATCACTATCATATTCTTTCCTTCTACCTTAGCCTAGCCCAACGCCCAGAATCCACTCGTTGACTTTTATGCTACCCAGCGCGCACGTTGTAATAAAACTCTAACAATTGAGTGAAATACTGCTTTGAAACGTCAATTACCCGGACTTTGGGACGAGGAAATCAAATGAAAGATACGGACCGAATTTACTCTCAACACACCTCTAAGCAGTATAACGAAGAGCTGAGTAAGCTACGGGCTGACTTTCTCGAAATGGGTGAACTGGTAGAGAGGCAGATCAAAGATGCACTCGACTCGCTGCTAACGCAGAACAAGCAGCTCGCGGAGGAGGTCCTAGAACTCGACCATAAAACCAATGATTATGAGAGACAGATTGACCAGGACTGTACGCAGATCATCGCGTTGCGTCAGCCGGCAGCCATCGACTTGCGCCTGATTATATCGATCACACGTGCATTGGTTGACCTTGAGCGTATAGGAGATGAGGCCACCCGCGTAGCCAGACAGACGCTCGATCTGGTCAACAGCGATAACGGCACCAAAGGACTGCAAGAGATTCGTCACATAGGCGAACTGATCAAAGCGATGTTCAACAAGGTGCTGAAAGCATTCGCTGATAGCGACACCGAGGCTGCTTACGAAGTGGTGAAATGTGACTTGAAAGTTGATCAGGAGTACCAATCCGCCATGCGCTCCCTCATCACCTTTATGATGGAGGACTCTCGCGCAATCAGTAATGTGCTTAAGACGATTTGGGTGCTTCGTTCACTGGAGCGCATTGGCGATCACGCCTGCAATCTGGCAGAGCATGTTATCTATCAGGTTAGCGGCGCTGACGTACGCCACATGGATACCGGTCAGATCAAAGAGATCGTCCGCGACTGATCGGAACTGCTCTAAGCCGAATATCTGCGGGCCGATTGGTTGTCTTCACATAACGCCCGCATCATACTACCGGAGATGTTCATTCTCAGAGCTACTCCGTGATCAGTGCAGATAAACTTCAGGCCGCATGGCAGCTCATGCGAGCGGACAAACCCATCGGTACCTACCTTCTCCTGTGGCCCACACTCTGGGCGCTCTGGATTGCTGCCGGCGGCTTTCCTCATTGGGATCTAATTGTAATTTTTACTCTGGGTGTCTGGCTGACGCGTTCCGCAGGCTGCGTAATCAACGATTTTGCTGACCGTAAGGTGGACGGCCATGTTAAGCGCACTGCCACAAGACCACTGCCGACAGGTCGCATTAGTAGTACAGAGGCGATCTCTCTTTTTGTTGTCCTCATGCTGATCGCTTTTGGCCTAGTACTGCTGACTAATCGAGAGACCATTCTTCTCGCACCGGTCGCCCTGTTACTGGCTTTTAGCTACCCGTTTATGAAGCGCTACACTCACTTCCCTCAGGTGGTGCTGGGAATGGCCTTTGGATGGGGCATTCCAATGGCCTTCACAGCAACACTGCAGGAGGTCACGTTGACCGGCTGGCTCATCTATCTGGCAAAGATCAGCTGGACCGTCGCCTATGATACTCAGTATGCCATGGTCGATCGGGACGATGATTTGAAGATCGGCATCAAGTCGACCGCTGTCTTCTTCGGCCATTACGACCGGCTGGCTATCGGCATACTCCAGATCCTCGCAATCGCGATTTTGCTCTGGGTAGGTATACTCGAGGGCTTGAGCCTCCCCTTTTACCTTGGCCTAGGTGTTGCTATTGCTCTGTTTGTCTACCAGCACTGGCTAATCAGAGATCGGAGTCGTGATGGCTGCTTCAAAGCATTCTTAAACAACCATCAGGCTGGATTGGCCGTGCTTTTAGGATTAGTTGCGTCATACTGGTAACTCAAATTGTCATTTTTCTGTAACAAAAGCATCATTAAATGGTGCAATCAAAACTAATCAGAGAATGAGCATGAGTAGAGCACGACGTATACTGATCGTTGATGATGAATCCGCTATTCGTGAAATGATTGCCATGGCCCTTGAGCTGGCCGGCTACGATACGCTCGAGGCAAGTGACGCCAAGACCGCGCACGCGATGGTCATCGACGAAAAGCCGGACATGATGTTACTTGATTGGATGATGCCAGGCACCAGCGGTATCGAACTCGCAAGACGTCTGCGTGCAGATCCAACTACCAAAGACCTGCCCATTATCATGTTAACGGCCAAGGCCGATGAAGATAACAAAGTGCAAGGACTTGAAGCGGGGATAGACGACTACATTACCAAGCCATTCTCTCCCAAGGAGCTGATTGCCCGACTCAAAGCGGTGCTGCGTCGCAGCCTTCCCGACGCAGATGAGGGTGCGATCTCAATTGGTGGGATTATCCTCGATCCAGTTTCTCACCGGGTCTCTGATGCTGCTGGACAGTCACTCAATCTCGGTCCCACAGAATTTAAATTGTTGCACTTTTTCATGACCCACCAGGACCGTGCGTACTCCCGCGGTCAGCTACTTGATATTGTTTGGGGCGGAAATGTCTATGTAGAGGAGCGTACAGTGGATGTCCATATTCGTCGCTTGCGAAAAGCTGTCGGGAAGGAGTACGAAAAACTCATCCAAACAGTCCGCGGCACAGGCTACCGCTTCTCTACCAAGGCCTAACCCTTGATATCTCTCAGCTCGCTCCTACGCCAACTTATCACTTTGTTTATCTTTGCCGGCGTTGGCGCGCTGATCGCACTGAGTATCAAATTTGATCCAGTTTACGGTACGCTTGCAGGACTCACTCTTTGGGCGCTTCTGACGATCTTCTGGCTCTCGAAACTGAGTCAATGGGCTGAAAGTCAGCTCAGTCTGCCGACCCCTGACATCCCCTTAGAACTCGGACGTTTGGTTCACTACCTAAGCGAGTATCGCGACCAATCAGATGCAGAGTTTGATGAAGTCCACGAGGATATGAACCAGTTCGAGGCAGCTACAGAGGCGATGAAAGACGCTGTTGTTATTATCGATAAGAAAAATCGTATCGAATGGTGGAACAGATCAGCAGCCGATATTCTCGAACTCAGCATCGCTCAAAAGATGAAACATCCGGAGACGATATTCACGCAGCCAGAATTTCTCGAATTCTATAAGAACTCTCAAAGCGATAGGCCTCTGAAGTCTGAGTCTCCCGACGGCAAACGCACGCTGGAGTATCGTATTCATTGGTTCGGCAAGGGTGAGCGTGTATTGATTGCACGCGATGTTACCGAACAAGAGAAGTTCGAGCAGATGCGGCAGACCTTTCTGGCGAACGCTTCACATGAACTGCGCACGCCGATCACTGTTATTCATGGCTATCTCGAGACACTTCAGGGGCAGGAGCTTCAGGGCCCTATCGCTCGGGCGATATCGACGATGCAGTCGCAGAGCAACCGTATGGTTGCACTGATTGCTGACCTGTTAACACTGTCGCGTCTGGAGACCAGTGCCGAAAACAAGAGCCGCAAACCCATTCACCTGGCTGAAATGCTAGAGGCCATCTGCGATGAGGCGCGAGAGGTATCCGCAGAACAGAATCACCAGATCAGCCTCAGTGTTGAACCCGGCATCGATATCCTCGGTAACGAGGCCGAGATTCGGAGTGCTCTCTCCAACCTGATATTCAATGCTGTACGTTATACCCCTGCCGAGGGGTGCATCGATATTAATGTCGCCGCGCAAGAACAAGGTGCACTATTCACAGTAGCCGACACGGGTGAGGGCATCGCTGCAGAGCACATACCACGCATCACAGAGCGCTTCTACCGGGTTGATGAAGGGCGCTCCCGCGCCAGCGGCGGCACCGGCTTGGGCCTGGCAATCGTCAAACATGTACTGGTGAGACACAACGCTAAGCTTGGCGTCTCCAGCAAAGTGGGTGAAGGCAGCCGCTTCAGTGTCACCTTCCCTGCGGATCGTGTGACCCGTTGCTAGTCTCTATACTGCTCAACCCAGAAAATCGTTGCACCGATGACCGCAGCCGGCATCAACAATAGGTTAAGCAGCGGTACCAGCATTCCCATCTGTACCAGCGATCCGAAGCCGAGGGATGACCACCGGCGCTGTGCCAGCAGCAATTTCATCTGCTTAAAACTCACGCGGTTGTTATCCATCGGATAATCACAGTACTGAATCGCCATCATCCATGCACCGAAGGCGAACCAGATAAATGGCATAGCCAAATTGAGTATCGGAATAAAACTCAGAACGAAGAGTAGTAGTAGCCGTGGCAGGTAGTAGGCTAACTTCGACAACTCGCGGCCGAGTGATTGTGGAATCACTTTCAGAGCCGACTGCCAGCTATCCAAGTTAGAGTTTACCTGTCCCCTTAACTGCTGCTCTACCTTTTCTGCCAAGATACCGTTAAAGGGTGCTGCAATAAAATTGGCCACCACCGAAAAGCCGTAGTAGACGCCAATCACCACGAGCACGGCCAGCAGCGGCCAAAGAAGGTACTCCAGAAAGCTGAGCCAATCCCAGTCAGGAAGCCACAGGTCGATCAGGAACTGTACCCAAGCGGAGAAGTTGCTAAACAACAGATAGATAGCTGTCGCAAACAGCACCAGGTTGATCATTAACGGTATGATGACGAACGAGCGAATACCAGGGGTTGGTAAGTAGGCGAGTCCACGCAGCAAGTAGGCGCTACCCGCAACCGGATTGTTTCCATTCATGATGCAAAAAAGTTTAAGTAGATACGAATCACAACAGCCAGAATCATCAAGGACAGGCCAGAGCGGTTGATCTTGAACTCCAGCGAGCTGAAGCGAATCATCGGTTGCCAGAAACGCAAAATCGCGTTCCAGTCACTGGTTCGGTTACCGTACATCAGTACAGAAAGTATGTAGACCACCAGCCCACCCCAGAAGAGAAAAGGCTCGACAGTAAAGAGCAGTTGGTTCATCAATTGACCTCAACTTCAATATTGCTACACAGCGCTTGTTGCTGGCGTTTAAGAAGACGACAACCATCACTTTTATTATTGATATCCCAGCAACCGTAGCGTGCCCAGGACTTCTCCTCTTCTGTAATCTTTGATTGATAAGCGGGTACACCTTCACAGAAATCCACTGTTGGGGCACTGGTTTCGAAACAACCGCGCAGGAAGTTACCAGAATCAACCATACAAATGGGTGAGCGACAATCCTCGACACTTTTCAGCGCCTGGTCGAAACAGCCCTGCTGTGTCGTCTGAGCACCGAATGCCTGTCCCTTCTCGCGGAACGCGAGGGCAGAAGTCTGGCGCTCACTGTTAAACTCTGCCAGCCATGCATCACTGTAGAACTTAAACCAGACGAAGCCGGCCCCGCATGACAAGAGTAGAGCCGTTAAAAAAAACTTCTTCACGACTCTCTCTTGGGTGGTTTGGGACGATAGAGCCCAACCAGCGTCACCAGCAACCCCATCACCACTAGCGTCATGCCGCCATTCACTAGGTAGGGGTAGCGCGTCATGAACGGGACAAATGGGTAATCTCCGGAGGCTTCACATCGCTCAGCGGCCCAGTTCCAGATACCACCAGCCTGTACGCAAGCTTCAATCTGATTCTGTTCGTACATATAACCCGCCATCAGAGCGACGGCTGGAACAATAAGAAGGGTGAGACCGAGCTTGAGCATTATTCTTCGTCACTAATCCCAATATTGGATACACCCTGGTTCTCCGCCAGTTCGCGGATCCCTTCAACCAGAGCCGGCTTGAATTTGGCACCTTTAAGACGTTCCAGCAGCTCTTCCTGGAAGGCGTCCTCGTCCTGCATAAGATCATGCATATTGATGAGTCGCACCAACTCTTCGTCCGACATCTGATCATCCGCTTCAGCAAACTCGATGTAGGCGCCGATCGTGTCGTACGAGAGGTTGGAAACGGCGACAGCCTCATCGCTCTCCTGCTCGAGTTTCAACACAATAGTAGAGAAGAGAGCCATCATGGCATCTCGCGCAGGAATGGCACCAAACATGTCATACTCGTCTAAATCGACGATGTTATCTTCGACATGATTGAGTTGAACTTCGTAATTCACCTTAGTGCCGCGCTGTGTCTGCTCTTCCCAGATAGAGTTCAAAAGGTTACCCATGCGATCTAGGTCACCGAAGTTCATCAGGCGAGAGAAGAGAGCAAAGTTCAGGAACATACGCTCAGTCAGTGCTGTCGCAAAGAGCATCTGCTGCCAAGGCTCTAACGCACGTATCTGCTGTTCAAATCGGTTTTCTGAAATCATACGGCTCTCCAGAGTCTCGTGAGTTGTGCCTATCACAGGCGAACTTCAATGCCATGCTCACGCATGTAAGCCTTGGCTTGTGGCACACTGTACTCGTTAAAGTGGAAAATACTGGCGGCCAACACAGCGTCAGCCTTACCCTCGATGCAACCATCTACCAGGTGATCAAGATTACCTACACCGCCTGAGGCTATCACAGGAATGTTAACGGCTTCTGACACACCACGGGTCAACCCAAGGTCATATCCACTCTTCACTCCATCCTGATCCATCGATGTCAGGAGGATTTCGCCCGCACCAAGCGCTTCCATCTTGCACGCCCACTCAATCGCATCAAGCCCTGTTGGTTTGCGGCCACCGTGAGTAAAGATCTCCCAACGCCCTGGCTCATCCGATGCGGAGACGCGCTTTGCATCGATCGCAACAACAATACATTGACTGCCAAACCGTTCAGCCGCCTCTTTTACAAACTCTGGGTTAAATACGGCCGCCGTATTGATTGAAACCTTATCGGCACCGGCATTGAGCAGCGTGCGAATATCATCACAGGTACGTACACCACCACCAACGGTCAGCGGGATAAACACTTGCGAAGCCATACGCTCGACGGTGTGGACCATGGTGTCACGCCCTTCGTGGCTGGCGGTGATATCGAGGAAGGTTATCTCGTCCGCGCCCTGCTCATCGTAGCGTCGAGCCACTTCGACTGGGTCGCCAGCATCACGGATATCGAGAAACTTCACGCCCTTAACAACGCGACCATTTTCGACATCCAGACAGGGGATAATGCGCTTAGCCAGTGCCATGTTTGAGTCCTGATTAGTTACCGGTTAGCTGGTCGCTGAGCGCCTGAGCCTCAGCAACGTCCAGTGTACCTTCGTAGATGGCACGGCCAGTGATGGCGCCAAAAATGCCTTTATCAGCCACTGCTGCCAGTGCACGGATATCCTCGATATTAGTTACGCCACCCGAAGCGATCACCGGGATGCCGCCCTGCTGTGCAAGATCAACAGTGGCCTCAACGTTGACACCCTGCATCATGCCGTCACGGGCGATGTCGGTGTAGACGATCGACGAGACGCCGTCATCACGGAAGCGCTTCGCCAGATCAACCGCCATCACGTCTGTCACCTCAGCCCAGCCATCTATCGCTACGCGACCATCCTGAGCATCCAAACCAACAATAATGTGGCCCGGGAAGGCTTTACACATCTGCGTGACAAAGTCCGGCTCTTTTACCGCTTTCGTACCGATAATCACCTGGCTTACCCCCGCCGCGAGGTAGGCTTCAATGATCTCAGCTGAGCGGATACCACCCCCGATCTGAATTGGCAGATCTGGGTAAGCCTTGGCAATCGCCTGCACGATCTCGCCATTGACGGGCTTTCCAGCAAATGCGCCGTTTAGATCGACAAGGTGCAAACGGCGACAGCCGGCATCAACCCACTTAGCGGCTATATCAACAGGGTTATCAGAGAAGACTGTTGAGTCATCCATACGGCCCTGACGCAGGCGTACACACTTACCATCTTTTAGATCGATCGCGGGGATAATCAGCATTGAACTTAGTTTCCTAACGCTTGAACGGGGCTTACGGCTGGCCGTTCCAATTTACAAAATTCTGAAGTAGCTGCAGACCAGCCTTGGAGCTCTTTTCGGGGTGGAACTGCACGGCAAAGACGTTGTCTTTAGCCAGCGCCACATCGAAAGGCACACCATACTCACAGGTGCCCGCCACCAGGCCCTTATCGGCTAGATGAACATGGTAGCTGTGAACAAAGTAGAAGCGGGTGGCTTGCTCAATGTTGTGCCAAAGCGGGTGATCAACAGTCTGGTTAACCTGATTCCAACCCATATGCGGTACTTTTAGTTTCTCGCCAGCCGCATCTTTAAGCGATTTCCCGAAGAAATTTACGCGACCACCGAACTCCGCCAGGCAATCAACACCGCCGTTCTCCTCCGAAAACTCGGTCAGCGCCTGATAGCCTACACAGATACCGAGGAACGGCTTACCCGACTGGATCGCCTCATGCACTTCGGCATCAACACCAAGACGGCGCATCTCCGCCATACAGTCACGAATCGCACCAACGCCTGGCAACAACACACGATCAGCACTACGCACTACCTGCGGATCAGCTGTCAGCACCACCTCAGCATTGTCGGAGACCAGCTCCAGCGCTTTGGCGACCGAGTGCAGGTTGCCCATACCGTAATCGATTACAGCAATACGATTCATGCTTAGAGGCAGCCCTTAGTGGATGGCATCATACCCTCAGCACGTGGATCAAACTCTAGCGCCATACGCAGCGCACGCCCAAAGGCTTTGAAGATGGTCTCGGCCTGGTGGTGCGTATTTTTACCCTTCAGGTTGTCAATGTGCAGCGTCACGCCGGCGTGGTTTACAAAGCCGTGGAAGAACTCGCTGAAAAGATCGACGTCAAAACCACCCACAGAACCGCGCACGAACTCTACATCCATGGCAAGACCTGGACGGCCAGAGAAGTCGATAACAACACGAGAAAGCGCTTCATCAAGAGGCACATAAGCGTGACCATAACGACGAATACCCTTTTTGTCGCCCACAGCCTGTTTGAACGCCATACCCAGCGTGATACCGATATCCTCTACTGTGTGGTGGTCATCGATATGCAGGTCGCCCTTAGCATTAACGTCCAGATCAATCAGGCCGTGACGGGCAATCTGATCCATCATGTGGTCAAGGAAAGGAACGCCGGTTTCGGCGGTAAACTGACCTGTGCCATCGAGGTTAATCTCGACGGTGATCTGGGTCTCGAGAGTGTCTCGAGAGACGCGGGCTTTGCGATCAGCCATGCTCTGCTCCGTAGAAGTT
>DATHZN010000077.1:0-10156 GCA_035458585.1 Marinobacterium sp.
CGCCCTCTACCTAAGCCGTGTTGAAGAGACCCTTAACCAGATCGAAGAGCTGCTGGACGACGCTGAGTCTGATCTCGATTACGACAATAACGGCGCGATGTTAGTGATTAAATGCCCCGACCGCAGCCAGATTATCCTGACGCGCCAGCCACCCGTGAAGCAGCTCTGGGTTGCTACACGTACACAGGGCCTACATTTTGACTATGACGAAGCCACCGAGCAGTGGGTTCTTGATAGTGACGGTTCTACTCTGCGAGACCATCTCGCTGCTGCGTTCGCTGATCAGACCGAAGAAGAGATCGACTTCAGCGGTATCTAAGGAGCCAAAGTTTGAGTTCAGGTGCCTGTACCGCTGATACATCAGTTTTTATCTGTTCAAGACGCTTTAAATGCAAAGTGCTGTTGGCGTTGACTTAGGAAACTTCGACCACAGCAGCGATTGATCGTTGAATAAGCCAAGGTTTGAATTTATGAAGCTTTTCGGCGGAATACTTGAATCAAAGCGTACGTCAGGACGCTTTTGACTCACCAATATTGAGTTATTCTAACGGCTTTGATCGACCGTACCGCTGGAGAAAGACTCGGTTAAACCACTGAAGATACTTCGTTAGAGGCAGCACTGGGTCATTCAGATTTTGCCTAGGCAGATGGCAGTACACAGGTGCTCGGCACGGCACAGAACATCCCACCTACACACCTGCCGTATAGTGTATAGGTCGATATTCTGACTGATTCAGAGTATGCCTTTAGCATCGCCCGAAGCTTCAAACTAACAAGTACTGCTCGACCTTGACACAGAGCCGATCAAGCGCGCCCCGATTCTGCTGAACAACACGCAGACCAGCTTCTCTGGCAGAGTTAGGACTGCCCAAAAGGCGCAACGATTGCTGCGCCAGATCGGCTGCGTCTGTTACCTGATAGAGCGCTCCAGCCTGCTCCAATTCGTCTGAAATAGCAGCAAAATTGTATCTACTGGGTCCCATGACAATCGGCTTACCCAGCGCCGCTGGCTCGAGTGGGTTGTGCCCACCGGTTCCTGAGAAACTACCACCGACAAAGGCAATATCCGCAGCCGTGTAATAAGCCAACATCTCACCAAGACTATCGCCGATCCATATTTGTGTTTCAGCAGAGGGAGGTTCTCCCGAAGACCGGCGCCCAACCTGCGAAGAGAACCGTTTGGCGAGATTTAATACCGAGTCAAAACGCTCAGGGTGTCGCGGTACGAGAATCAGCGCCAACCTAGGTTTGTTATTACAAGCGACTCTCCAAGCTCGAAGCGCAATCTCATCTTCCCCCTCATGGGTACTCGCCGCTATTAAGACCGGACGCTCCGCTCCAAGCGATCTGCGCCAGCTCTTACCAAGCAACAGCTGCTCTTCGGGGATACTCAAATCAAACTTAATGCTGCCGTCTACGCTGACAGACTTTTTTGGCATGCCCAGTGCCACAAATCGATCTGCATCCGCCTGATGCTGCGCACAGACATGAGTCAACGCATTAAGCGCAACACTGGTTAACCCGGAGAGCCGCTGGTATCCGCGCAGTGATTTTGCGGATAACCGGGCGTTGGCCAACAGCAGAGGCATAGACCTCTGCTTACAGCTACTGAGGAGATTAGGCCAGAGCTCAGTCTCAACAATTATCCCTGCCCGCGGCCGGTGCCGATTAAAAAACCGTGCAACTGCACCCGGAGTATCCCAGGGAATATAGCGATGAGCCACGCGAACACCGAACTTCTGGGCTACCTGTTCGGCTCCGGTGGGTGTCATTGTCGTCACCAAGATAGGGATCTCGGGGTGGGCCGCTAACAAACGTTCAACCAGTGGAGAGATCGCAATCACCTCACCCACCGACACCGCATGAATCCATAGCGGTTGCTTAACTACGGCTTCTGAGACACCTAGTCTCTCCAACATACGAGTACGGTAAGCAGGAGCCTTGCGACTTCTTATCAACAAGCGAAGCGCAAACAGCGGTAACAGTAAACGAAAAAGCGTGGAGTAGAGTGCCAGTGCCAAGCTCAAGCCTCGTCACTAAACTGCATGCGATGAAGCTGCGCATAGGCACCGTTTGCCGCTAACAGCTGCGTATGTGTTCCCGTCTCTATAATCCGCCCCCGATCCATCACCACGATCATGTCGGCCTTTTCGATGGTTGATAGTCTATGAGCAATAATGAGTGTCGTGCGCCCTTTAACAACCTCATCCAGAGCCGCCTGAATGTGACGCTCCGACTCCGTATCGAGCGCCGAGGTTGCTTCATCAAGGATCAGTATTGGAGCATTCTTAAGAATGGCTCGGGCGATCGCAATTCGCTGACGCTGTCCACCCGATAAGAGCACACCACCCTCGCCAATCTCAGTATCCAGCCCCTTGGGTAAGCGATCAATAAACTCCGTGACATGCGCGGCCTCTGCGGCAGCCAGAATCTCCTCGCGGGAGGCGTTAGCCATCGCTCCATAGGCAATATTTTCGGCCACTGTGCCGTTAAACAAAACAACTTGCTGGTTAACCAAGGCTATTTGTTGACGCAGACTCTCCAGCGTACACTCCTCGATTGGCACACCATCTAGCTTAAGCTCTCCCTCCCAACCGTCATTGAATCGCGGCAGAAGACTAACGAGAGTCGATTTGCCAGAGCCAGATCGTCCAACAAGCGCTACGGTTGTATTGGCGGAGATTTTCAGTTCTATATCTTTAAGTGCGGGTTCTAGATCAGGGGCGTAACGGAAATTTAGGTTGCGCATGACGAGCTCACCCTGCACCTCGCCTATTGTTCGACTACCCCGATCGACTTCGTCTGGGGTATCGAGAATGGCGAAAACCGCCTCGGATGCGGCAATCCCTTTCTGAATTTTGGAATTCACATCAGTTAGAAGTCGCAGGGGCTTAGTAATCAGACCCGCAGCCGTAAGAAATGCGACAAACCCCCCTGTGCTCATACCCGCCATGACTTCAGGGTGCATTGCGACAAACATAAGGGCCGCAAGGGCCAAAGCCACCAAAAACTGTATAACAGGCGTATTAATCGCCTGAGTAACCGTCATCTTCATGAATTGACGGCGATTGCGTTCGCTCGCCTCAACAAAACGACTCTGCTCGAAATCCGTACCACCAAAGATTCGAACGATCTGATGGCCCTTGATCGCTTCCGATGCTGCGTCAGTGATATCACCGACACTCTCCTGAATCTTCCGGCCCTGGCGCCGCATACGTCTGGACGCAACCATGACGACTACACCAATAAAGGGTGCTGCCGCGACAAAGATCAGTGTCAACCTCCAGTTTATGTAGAGCATGTAACCAAAAAGACCTATTACGGTCAGGCCTTCACGCAGCGCAACTTTCACTGCTTCTGTCACAGCTTCAGTCACTTGCTCGACATTGTAAGTGAGCTTGGAGAGCATCTGACCCGAAGAGCTGTGTGAGAAGTACGCGACTGGAAGGTTGAGCAACTTATTGAATAGATCCACTCGAATCCCGTGAATCGCTTGGCGCGCTATATAGGCCAATGCGTAGGTACCAATAAAGGTTCCCGCGCCACGCATCACAAATATACCCACAACCATTAGTGCCAGTAGATAGCGCTGGTCAAATTGACCATCCTCGACTGCGTTAACAACCATCTCGAGCCATTTGGCTGAAGCAGCTTGCGATGCACCGTAAACCGCATAAGCAAGAAAACTTAATACGAAACCCCACCAGTAGGGGCCAACATAGCTAAGTAAACGCTTATACAATTGAAAACTAGACTGTGAAGGCGGAGATGTCTGCACTCGACTGGGCTCTCATCGTAACGAAGGGCTCAGTATACACCAGAGTGTTGAGATGCGGTTGCTCTCCGCAGAACAGACTCTTAAACTCCACCTACCGGAAGATTGAGTTAACCGATGGCCCCTAAAACCAAAGCTTTCCTAACCCCAAAATACTGGCCAACTTGGATAGGCCTGGGGCTACTGCGCGTTATCAACACCCTACCATTTCGGTGGCAACTTCGAATTGGCGCGCTCCTTGGGCAGCTTATATATCGGCTTGCAAAATCTCGCAGACACGTAGCTACAGTCAACATAAGGCTCTGCTTTCCCGAACTGTCGGATAAAGAGCAGAAGCAATTGGTCAAAGATGTATTCGTCAATAATGGGATTGGTCTGATTGAAACTGCGATGGCTTGGTGGTCCGACAGAGAGAGCTTTCGCTCACGCGTGACTCTGGAGGGGCGTGAACATTTAGATGCCGCTCTGTCTGAGGGACGGGGGGTGATACTGCTGGGTGCCCACTTCTCAACACTCGACCTCGGGGGGCTGCTGTTCTCGCTCTACTATGATTTGAACACCATGTATCGTCCACACAATAATGCGCTTATGGAGTCTTTTATCCAGAAAGGGAGATTGCGTTCGATTAAGCGGCTGATAGACCGGTCTGACTTCAGAACACTCATACGTGCTCTGAAGGCTAACGAGATTGTCTGGTATGCGCCAGATCAGGACTTTGGGCCGAACAACTCCGTCTACGCGCCTTTTTTTGGAGTTGAGGCGGCAACAGTTACGGCAACAAGCCGAATTGCGAAGGTGAGCGGATCGCCATTAATCCTACTGACGCATCACCGTAAAGCAGATGGGTGGTATCATCTTGTTCTTCACCCACCCGTGGAACCCTATCCTCTTGACGATGACCGTGCAAATGCTACGCGCGTGAATCAGGAACTAGAGGTGGGTATACGTTACGACCCAGCACAATACATGTGGATGCACAGGCGCTTCAAGACACACCCAGAGGGAAAGAGTTATCTATACAAGAGCATGCAAACATGAGTCGGATTCTGATGGTTGTTCTATCAGATTATCTTGGTGGAATGGAGAAACACGTTCTCGAACTCAGCGAACATCTGTGCGCTCGTGGTCACTCGGTAAAACTGGTATGTGGGGAGAACTACCCTAAAACCGAAGTGGCAAACCTCTGTAAACATGTAATATCTTCGAAATTATCACGGTACAACCCGCTGCTGATCTGCAGAATAGCGCGGGAAATCCTCAACTTCTCTCCGGATATCATCCATTGTCACGGAACTAAAGCCACATTCGTGCTGGGACTCATACCTCGTCTAGGTAGCGCCAAACGAGTCGCGACCGTTCACGGGTTAAAGAAAATTGCTGGCGCATATAGAAAACTCGATCACTGTATCGGTGTTAGTCAGCAAATTACTAACAGGCTTCGCAGTGAGGATATTGCAACTACCCTCGTCTATAACGGCATGGATCTACCTCAAGATCACACTCGACCAAACGATATTCTGACGCCAAAGCCCAATTCAACATTTATTTGGGCCCTAGTCGGCCGGCTTGCAAAAGTTAAAGGTTTTGAATTAGCTATTGAGGCATTAGCAGAACTTGATGAGCACGCAGCCATCATTATAGGAGAAGGTCCGGAGAAGGAGGCTTTGGAGAACTTAGTTTTACAACTAGGTATTAGCCACAGAGTCCAGTTCCTGGGCTTCCGCAATGACGTTCCACACCTGCTGAAAATCGCCAACGGCACGCTTATCACCTCACATCGTGAAGGTTTCTCTTACGTTTTCCTCGAGTCTATGTTGTGCGGTACACCGGTTGTCGCTACTGACGTACCGGTCGCCAATGAAATACTTCCAAAAGAGTATATCTGCCGCGACAGACGCCCCTCCTCACTGGCGAAAATCATGGAGATGGTCAAGCTAAAGCAAGAGACCGAAGATATACAAACCGCCGAGATTGAGAGATGCAGAACAAGTTTCACGCTAAATGCGATGGTCAACAATGTAGAAACCGTTTATCAAACTATGGCAGGCTATGAATAAGCTACCTATCTCAGTCACTATCATTACGTTTAATGAAGAGGAGCGCCTCCCATTAGTTTTGGCCCCCCTTAAAGATTTAGTCGACGAGATTGTCTTAATCGACAGCGGTAGCAGTGATAAAACTCTTGGTATCGCAAACGAGGCTGGGTGCAAGATATTTCACCGAGCGTGGACAGGATTTGGCGATCAAAAAGTATTCGCAGAGAATCAGTGCCGTAACGACTGGATTTTAAACCTTGATGCCGACGAAATACTTCTGCCCTCGGTGATTAAATCGCTAAAAGCTTTGTTCAGCCGCCCAGAGCCCCCTCTACCCTCGGCTTACATGCTGGCGATCCGTCATGTTAGTCACCTTTCAAAAACCTTTAAGCCACGGCTATTCGCTCCAACAAACTGGACCCCGAGACTTTACCATCGAGAGGCGGCAGGGTTCAGTAACAGTGCGGTGCATGACAAGGTGATCCCTAGAGAGGGTGTAGTGCCGGTAAAGTTATGCGGTGACGTTGCACACATTTCGCTTAAGTCTTTCCGCCATATGTGGGACAAGATTGCAATCTACAGTGAACTCCAAGCAAAAGAGCGAGTCCGCAGAGGTCGGTCTAATTCAGCTCTTCTCTTGTTCTTCGATCCGATATTTTTTTTTATTAAAAACTATTTTTTCAGGCGACTCTGTTTTGTTGGTGTTGAGGGGCTCGTGATGTCGTTTGCTTTGAGTGCTGGTCGCGCCCTCAGAATTGGCATGGCTCGTGAGCTAGGCATCAAAGGGCATCACCTTGAGTAAGAGAGTTGTCATATCGCTAATATCGAAACAGAGGGGTGGGCTTGAAGAATCCTTCGTCTACTTCGCTAATTTAGCGCAGAGGCTAGGGTATGAGGTAATCGCTGTCACTCCACGCAAAGCGCCCTACCTTAAAAACCTAAGTCCCAGTATCAAACGAAGGCCTTTTCATCCGCACGGGTACTTTGATGTTTTGAGTTTCATCAAATTATTTATTGAATTGAGATTGACACCACCCTCCTTACTGATCGGCTTTAATTCTCGTGCTGTTCATTACCTGACATTTGCTGCACAACTTTTAAACATTCGTGTCATCGCGTTTAGTGGTAGCGATAAGTTGTCTCGACTTAAGCGAGCTGACGCGATTGTTTGCAACTCATTGAAAATGATAGACAATTTTGCATCGAGAGGATTTTTGAGAGAAAAGCTGTATTTCTTACCGGCCATCGGAATCGAAATAGATACACTTTCGTCCATCCAAACGATGAGCGACAGCGCGGATTCAAACTCAAAGATCAGAGTTGGATTTTTGGGACGCATGACTAGCGAAAAGGGCGTACTAACCCTAATTGAGGCGTGCCAAAACCCGATCCTGAGACAGCGTATTCAACTGATCATTGCTGGCGAGGGACCCGAAAGAAGGCTAGCGGAAGAGCTGACCGGTAGTCTTGGGATATCTGCTGAATTTCGCGGTTGGGTGGACAATAAGACATCATTCTATGAAGGAATCGACCTGCTTGTAGTTCCTTCGCTGTCCGAAACCTTCGGTATCGTTATTCTAGAAGCCATGGCAGCTGGCGTTCCTGTTATCAGTACCCCTACTCAGGGACCAAGCATGCTGATTACCGAAGGAGTATCAGGTTGGATTACCAGAGACTTTACGAGCACTAGTATTACAGAAAAATTGATTTGCGTTATTGACAACAAAAAATACTGGCAGACGATTCGTAATGGAGCTCTGAAGAGCTTACAGCGATATTCAAACGACACAATTTCAGCAGAGTTCAAGAGGCTTCTTGAGAGTCACTCCTAGGCGAACCGATGCGCAGATTGGCAACCAGAGCGACCATTACAAACACGAATACCAAGTAGGTTCCACCTGTAAAGGGTGAATCAACCAACCCCCCGAGTAGGAGTGGTGTTAACACTGCACTCAAAAGCAGCTTACGATCGCGCTCCGTTACGAAAAAAGGTATTGCCAAAACCGATACCAGAGATAACAGACCAAGTATGCCTCTAAACATTAAAGTGTTTAAATACTCGTTGTGAAAGTGGGAGTAGCTTGCTAACCAGTCTCTGTCCACAAGAGAAATCAGGCCTTGGGCTTGCGCTAATTCAGCCATGTCGCTTAGCTCCAGATCATCCGCCCCCAAAAGAAAACGATCCTCGATGGAGATAAACCAAAGTTTATATAAGCCCGCTCTATGTCCCAGCGAGCTTGAATAGTCCCCTGAATATATCGCTTCAATCTCAGGCTTGATTTCTATAAATCTTGAGCTTATTGAATCGTTCTTCCAAGCCAAGAACAGCGCGAATAACGCCACAAAAGCAGCAGCCGTGACACCTTTAAGTGTTAGTTCTCTTCGGTGTACCCATAAAAATATAATGAGAAAGCCGCCGTAACAGAGGAATATCACTCGTGATCCAGTGTAAAGACTGACGACAAATCCTGTCACAATGAATGCCGAAATGAAAATTCTCACCCAAACCTTCTTGTAGACTGATAAGAGTGCTGAAAGTAATAGCACCTCTGCGGTTATCAGATAGGCTAGCGCATTCTGATTCAAACCAAGGCCGTAACGATTATCCTCAGCGGTACCAAAGGATTGATAAAGCATGAAAGCGAGAACGGAAACGGAGGCGCACAATCCAATCAATAGAAATTTCGCGTCGACTCGCACGACCGAAAAATATAGAAAAAGCGCAACGCAAATTAGAACCTTTATTGGCCGCTCTAATTCGCTTACATCGGCTCGATCTGACACAAGAACATCAATAAGCCAAACTAGAGAGTAAAAGAGAAAAGCGCCTAGAATGTATCTATTTGCTGGATTCGCCGTTACTGTCTCAACGGTTAAAACCCTTTTTGATATGAAAAGAGGCAGCGTAGTAAACGCCATCAAGGTCAACAGTATGAGTGAAACACGAGCCCCATACTGCAAAATAAAGCCTAGATAAATGATAACAAGAAGGCCTGTTATAGCTTGAAACAACGCGTGTGGCTTGTTTACAGAGCCTGATTCACTGCTTGAGCGCGGTGGCATACAACTCCAAGGTACGTGCACGCATGTCTGCGAGAGTAAATTTAAGCTCTCCGATATGTACGTATTCACCATCTAACACGCGGTTTAACTTAAGCACCAAACTATCGACATCACCAACTGCAACCTTTCCGTACGGGAACATCGCACTTAAAGTTTCAGACACAGCACCATGCCCATAACCAATAACCGGTGTCCCTATAGCGAGACTCTCCACCACCGTACGTCCAAAAGACTCCTCTGTCGTTGTCGTCAGCGAGAGACTAGCGTCGCAGATAGCATAAAGCTCTCGCATGTCTTTTCGAGTTCCCAAGAAAATGAAATAGTTATCGAGTTCTTTAGTCGTAATTGCCTGTTTAAACTCCTCTATAAAATGCCCTTTAGGATCGCTACCAACGACAAGGAACCTAAAATCCTGTCGCATTTCCGCCAGTTTCTCCGCAACTTTTACCAGCTCGAGGTGACCTTTCCATCGAGTAATTCGGCCGGGAAAGCAGACCAGTTTGTGGTCAATAACATTTGGATATAACTCTGAAAACTTTGCTAACCAGTCTGAATCAGGTCGGTAGCCTCTGGAAAACTCCCCTGAATCAATGCCGCGATGGATGACAACCGTCCTATCTTCTGGAGGTTCGGAGTAATTGTCTAAAAGATATCGTTTACAGGTCTCTGACACGCAGATAACGGTCTCACCCCGCCCCATAATCGCACTATACCAATTTACTGAGTGCATCCCGTGGAGCGTCGTTATAAAGCGCGGACGATCATTTTCTGGCATACCTTTCCAGGCCAACCATACAACCCAAGCAGGCATGCGCGAGCGAACGTGAACAATGTCAGGACACTCCTCACGCAACCATTTCCTGACTGACCAGAACTTTAAAAAGGTCAATGGCGATTTTTTCCCAAGGTCCCAGGTAACATGACGCGAACCCTCTTGGACGAGCTGCTGCACCAGACGACCACCTGCCGAAATAACCACCGACTCATGGCCCTCTTCCACTAGAGCTTTAGCAATATCCAATGTGCCGCGCTCAACGCCGCCTAGCTCAAGTGCAGGAAGTACCTGAACAACCTTCATAAAAAGTTACGATCCAATAGAACTTGGGCGCAGCGCTCTGCCTCAGCTAAGGGAGAGACCTTGAGGGCAGAGTTGAATGCTGTGCTGTAATCAACAGTGCCGGACTCCAAAAGCATTTGCATTCCGCGCTGCGTGCGTGAATTTAATGTTGATTCTAAACCTATAAGCGACACGACGCACCCTGCGGTTAGCGCTTCGAAAACC
>DATHZN010000078.1:0-14982 GCA_035458585.1 Marinobacterium sp.
GGGAAGCGCTGTGGCATTTGGCTAGCCTCTTCCAACTCTGAAGCACTGGTAGGCAGTAAGTTAGCCTGCAAAAAATAGGTAATTAGCGCTTTACGAATCTGAAAAGGCTCAAGCGCAGCTAGATCGAAATCTTCCACGATCAGTGACTGCTGTTCATCGGAAAGGCTGGGATTGGCGATCAACCTAACTTGAAGGCTCTCCTCCCAGGCTGTATCCGCAGGCAACAGGTCAGCTTCACCGAACTTTAAAGTCGGTATGGTACGGAAACGGTTCAACACGAAGTCGCGGAACCCTTGGCGCTCCCAGCAGTAGGCGCGCACATGCAGCCGATTACTGGCACTAATAATTGCACAAGGGGTCAAACTGCGAGTCGTTCCACTGGGATTCTGCATCGAGACATAGACCGCCTCAAATCGAATACGGTGTTCAATAGCGGTCAGGATAGCGGCTAGCGTACCCGGTGCTGTACTGCGGTTGAGTACCGGTACCGAGTGGAAGTCTGGGTTGGATGGTGCTGCCAGCCGCGCGATGGTAAACAACGAGTCGGCAGAGTCAGGAATCAACTTCGGCTTGAAGGCGGCGGTCGGTTTATAACTGCGATCCGAGGGCTCGAACGGGCGAATATTCTCTGGCGCGAGTTCGATGTAGGTGTTAACCGATTCAAGCGCTTCAGGCCGCATAATCCCAAATGCACTGGTCAGCATACTGACAGTGACTTCACGCTCCCAAAGTAACTGACGCTCAATGAAGCGTAGGCGCTGCAACTGAGGCCAGGAAGTTTCGTTGATTGTTACAGCCATAAGGGCGCCCTCAGCGTCGGTTATAGCTGCATTGCTAAGCGTGCTGCAGCCAACAATTCTGGCGGTTGTATGGGTTTGCTCATCAACTTAACACGCCCAAGCACCTGCAAGCGCGGTTGTGTATCCTTGTCTATAAACGAACTCAAAACCAGAGTGGGTACATTAGCAGTATTGGGCTGAATACAAAAATAACGTGCTGGCTGATATCCATCGATTTCCGGCATGCACAGGTCCGGTGTGATTAAAGTGTCCTCGGCACGTTAACGAGCGAGGAGGAGTGAGATCGTTAAGCTAACTTTCTAATCTGTGCCACGCTTACTAAAACAGCATAGGAGCCGAGTAGTGAGTGGAAAAATTGTTGTAATCGGAGCCTCAGCCGGAGGTATCGAACCCATTAGGGAGGTGTTGGCAGAACTACCCACCAATTTTGCAGCACCCGTCATTGTTGCAGTACATAGCGGTCCTGAATCGGCATTACGCAGCGCACTCGACCTCGTTTCATCGATTGATATAGAGATCTGTGACGCCCGCTCAGGGGTCGAACCTAAACCGGGTGTTGTCTACGTCGTACCCGGCGCTAAACATGCGTTACTTTCACACGGCAAACTCCAACTTTCAGAACTGGTTCATAACTCCGGTTTTCGTCCCTCAATAGATGCACTGTTTATTACTACTGCCACCGAATACAGAGAGAACGCGATTGCCGTGGTATTGTCCGGAACACTCAATGATGGAATGCGCGGTGCGCAGGTACTTTATGATCTTGGCGGTATCACCTTAGTGCAAGATCCTGAGGATGCGAAGTTTGCCTCCATGCCGCAAAACGTCGTCCGCTCAGACCATCCAGTCGAAATCATCACTGCCCGCCAAATTGGTAAGTGGTTGGTTGAGTATGTTGGCACCAGTGCCGATTAGCTGTTTGACACAAGGGGTTTCAACCTCTCCCGTAGAAATGCTCGTCTATTTTTCTGGTCGTTTCCCTTCACTTAGACGTAGCCTAAACCATACTAAAGTCGAATGAACAAACGGACGCCAGCGCGTAAGAGGGCGATATGGGATATGTGCTCATACTGGTTACAGTCCTCTCTTCTGGAGAGGTTGATGCATCGGCAGAGGGTTTTTTCATAAAAATCACCGACTGTTTTGATCGACGCGAGAGGCTTCTAGTCGAAGCCAAAGCCTATGAGGGTTACTTCGACCGAGGAGTACAGGCTGTCTGTGTTACTGCTCCTGAAGACTACGTATTCGCACCGACAGACTAGTTGGTCGCTGAAGTCCGCAGTAACAAGCAGACCCTCTGGCCTAGCAACTGCTCTAGCGATATACGCCTCTCTTTTTGAGGAGGCTTAGCCTCTTACAAGCGAACTGCTTTGCGACCAGTCAACATATTGGAGCTGAACTTTGTTCACGCTTTGATCGCAGAGTTGGCTATGATGAAGCCAACCTCATACTTGAGATTCGTACTCAATTTGGAGCACACACTTTTGAGACCCTCTACATCTAATTCTCGAACTTCTGACATACACAATGCAGGGATGTCTCAGGCTTTCGATGTCCTCAAAACCATCTGGCCTTACTTATGGGAGTTTCGCGCACGATTGGGTGTCGCTCTCATTCTGCTGATACTGGCGAAGGTGGCCGTGGTCACTATGCCCTGGGTACTCAAACAGATCGTTGATGGGCTGGATCAGACACAGAACCCGGTACTCCTAGTGCCAATTATGCTCATCGTCGCATATGGGCTACTCCGCTTCGGATCAGTTTTTTTCGCTGAAGCCCGCGATGCGGTGTTCAGCCGTATCACCGAGCGGGCTATGCGACGCATGGTTCTGAGGGTCTTCAAACATCTGCACGCACTCGAGCTCGAATTTCACCTATCACGCCAGACGGGAGGTATATCGCGAGATATTGACCGTGGTGGTAATGGCTTTAGCTTCCTAATGAGAATGCTCGTATTCAATATTGTCCCGACCTTGATTGAACTGGGTATGGTGGCGGCCATTTTGCTGATCAACTTTGATGTCTGGTATGCATTAATCATTTTGGTGTGCGTGAGTTGCTACATCTACTTCACTATCCTCACCACTGAGTGGCGTAATCGATTTGTTCGCGAAGCAAACCAGCTCGACTCTCAAACTAACACCCGTGCAATAGACAGTTTGCTCAACTATGAGACCGTCAAATACTTCAATAACGAGGAGTTTGAAGCTCAGCAGTATGATTCAAACCTGCAGCAATGGGAGAGTGCGCGATTAAAGACGCGCATGACACTCATGCTATTGAACTCGGGCCAGGCTCTGATCATCGCGGTAGGCATGATCCTTCTGCTGTGGATGGCGGCGCGTGATGTAGCTAGCGGGGCCATTACACTCGGCTCTCTGGTCATGGTTAATGCTTATATTCTGCAACTTTTTATGCCGCTCAACTTCCTAGGCATGGTCTATCGCGAGGTGCGACGGGCATTGACCGATTTGGAAAATATGTTTGCACTGCTTAAACGCACGCCCAGCGTACAGGACCCGCCAGCCGCTGCAGAGCTGAGTGTCACAGAGGGTGGCATCGAATTTGATCAGGTTAATTTTGCTTACCAGAGCAACCGTCCGATCATCAAAGACCTAAGTTTTAGCGTCAAACCCGGCCAGAAAGTGGCTATTGTAGGGCCGAGCGGCTCAGGTAAATCAACACTGGCGCGTCTACTGTTTCGCTTTTATGACCTGCAAAGCGGTGAAATTCGCATTGATGGCACACCTATCAACACTGTCAGTCAGTTAAGTTTGCGACAAGCGATCGGGGTTGTCCCTCAGGACACGGTACTCTTTAACGATAGCATCTTTAATAATATTGCCTATGGACGTCCACAGGCCAGTGCAGAGGAGATTCGTGAGGCTATTCATCTGGCGAATCTTGATGAATTTATTGATTCACTTCCTGATGGGGCTGAGACCAAAGTGGGAGAGCGTGGTCTTAAAGTCTCGGGCGGTGAAAAACAACGCATTGCCATTGCTAGGGTGATACTGAAGCGCCCACCAATACTCTTATTTGATGAGGCGACTTCGGCGCTTGATAGTGCAACAGAGCGATCCATCCTTAACGCTTTCGAGACACTTACACGCGACCATACAAGCCTCGTGATTGCGCATCGCCTCTCCACAATTATTGATGCTGACCAGATATTGGTAATGGAGAACGGCAGACTAGTGGAACAGGGCACCCACCAGAGCTTGCTTAGTGCCAACGGTCGCTATGCCAAGATGTGGCAACTGCAACAAGAGTCTGAGGAGTCAGACGCGGGAAACTAAATCAGGCTTAAAGCTTGAAAAGAGTGACGACAATTTTCTCTTCAGTTTTGCGTTCCCCAAAGAGCTCAACTAATTTTAGATTTGTCACATCGCCTTTTAGTTGTTGTTCATGCGCAATATGAGTCTCAAAATGCGACTGGTTATTCTGATTTTAGGAATGACTCTGGTCAGCACCATCTCGCTCACCGAGAGCAGTCTCATACTGACGCGCGATCAGGTATTGCGTGACCAAACCACCATTTTGCGCAACACCGCCACGCGGATGGCAGCCAATTTGCGCGAGGATCTGGAAGCGCGCGCGGCGGAAGTGGAATTCATTGTGGAACTCCCCTCCTTGGAGCAAGGAGAGCTGAGTAGCGAAGAGATCAGCGAGCTACTCAGGTATGTCAAAGACGCCTATCCACACTACGCCTGGGTTGGACTGGTCGACACTCAGGGTACAATTATTCAGGACGCAGATAACCTGCTGATTAACGCCAGCGTAGCGCAACGTGATTGGTTTATCGAGGGTCAAAAAGGGACCTACTTTGGCGATGCTCACGAAGCGGTTTTACTGGCTAAGCTCCTACCACAGGAGAGCGAGAGTCTCGCCCCTCTGAGACTGGTCGATATCTCCGCACCCATTAAGGATGACAGTGGCACAACGCTATACGTGCTAGGTACCCATTTAAGCCTGGCCTGGGCGCGTGAGATCCAGATTGATATGCTCTCGCAACTAAACGATCCGGATGTCGAAATCCTCGTTCTTAATCTTCAGGGCCGTCTCATACTGGATAGCGACTTCCATCTTGAAGTAGCTCCGGAGGAGATGGAGCTCTTCTTCCAAAGCCACCTAAGCGATCAGGCCGAGCTATCAACGCGGGTCACACTCTGGCCGGATGGTAAAGAGTACCTCACTGTCGCTATGCATTCAGATGCGCCGGTCAACAGCGCGTCACTGGGGTGGACGGTTGTAGCCCGCAAACCCATTGATGCCGTTTTTGAACCCGCACAGGTACTAGCCCGGCAGTTAATTCTGATCTCACTGGTTGTTTTTGGTGTGTTTACTCTGCTGATGTGGCTTGCGGTCAAGCGCTCGCTCAAACCACTGGAGGAGGTGGCACAGTTGGCAGACCGAATTCGAGAGAGCGAGACCAAAGCGGAAATTCCTGAAATGCAGGGTAACTCGGAAGTGGCACGATTTGTCCGCTCTCTGGCAAAGCTCATCAATGATCTGAGTACAAAAAACCAGCAACTGATCCTTGCCGATCGGATGTTCTTTGATAACCGTCTCGCCATCATGGTGACCGATGATCAGAGAAGAATTGTCAGGGTGAATCGAGCTTTTACAGAGTTTACCGGGTTTAGCGAAGCTGAAGCTCTGGGACAAAAGCCATCGTTGCTCAGCTCTGGTCGCCACTCTAAGGAGTTTTACAATGCGATGAATGTCAGTTTACTTGAGCATGGAAGTTGGCGCGGTGAAATTTGGAATCGACATAAATCTGGCCGTATCTACCCTGAGTTTTTGACAATCATCGCACTGACCAACGACGAGGGAGCGACACAACATTACATCGCAATGTTTGAGGATATTACCGAACAAAAAAGTCAGGATGTACGCCTAGAGCGTTTGCGTAACTATGACACTCTGACCAAGCTACCCAACCGCGAGTCAGCCATCCGCGCTGTAGAGATAACTCTTAAAGAGGCTGACGCGGAGAGCGGTGACGCAGCACTGATCTTTGTTGATATCGCTGGTTTTAAGAACATCAATGAGGTTTACGGCCACGAAGAGGCCGATCAGCTATTGAAACAGGTTGCTCGGCGGCTTAACTCCGTCGTGTTGGAGAGTGGTTACATGGCGCGCTGGGGCGGGGATGAATTTCTGATCTGCTTACGACAGTGCGATCTGCCCAAAGCCAAGATGATCACAGAGCGGCTTATCGATGTGATGTCATCACCCTTTTACCTTCAGGAGGTGGAGCAGCATCTGAGAATCCACTGTGGCATTTCACTCTATCCCAAAGATGCACGCAATGCGGCCAACCTCTTGAGGTTTGCCAATATTGCACTGCTCGAATCGAAAAAACACCGCAATACTCCCGCCCTTTTCTACAGCAGCGAGATGAATGACTCCATCGTGCTTCATATGGAGATCGAGAACGCACTGCGCAACTCAGTTGATAATTATTTCAGTGGATTCGAGCTCTACTACCAACCACAATTTGATGGTCGGACAGGAAAAATCAAAGGGCTTGAAGCTCTGTTACGCTGGCACATGAAAGACCGAGGCCCAATCGGACCCGACCTGTTTATCCCACTTGCAGAGGCCAACGGATTAATAGAACCAATCGGGAGTTGGGTAATTAAACAAGCCTGTCTGACGCTAAGCAAACTCATACATGATTTTCAGATCGAGCTGACGATGTCGGTCAATATCTCTGGCATTCAACTACAGGAGAGTCGTTTTATTGAGCGACTCAAACAGGCTTGTAATGACAGTCTCATACCTCGACAACTGCTCATTGTAGAAGTGACTGAAACCGCCTTTATGGCGAACCAAACTGAAGCGAACCAAATGCTATCCGATATACGTGCAGCGGGTTTCGGTGTGTCGATTGACGATTTTGGTACAGGGTACGCCAGTTTGGATTACATCCAGCGTTTCAAACCCACGGAGATCAAGATAGATCGCGTCTTCATCCAAAAAATGCTGACCGATGATCACTGCCTGAATATCGTGCGTTTTACTTTAAATTTGGCGGAGAGTATGAACCTCGAGGTCGTTGCAGAAGGAGTGGAAACACAAGAACAACTTGATGCGCTCAACAACATGGGCAAGGTCATAGCCCAGGGTTATCTGCTTGAACGCCCACTGCCCGAATCGCAACTGCTGGAAACGCTGCAATCCTCTAGATAACGCCTTTAGAAAAGATACCACCCGTATAGCTTGGGGCTGCAATACTCAAAGTGCCCTCACAGATAAGAGGCTTGAAGACACTTTGGCAATTCAGCCGCGCTAAGCGACGCGAGCCGGACGTCGACGTACTCGCCTAGCACCAATCAAGGCACCTCGTCGATCGGGTGCGCGTGGATGCGGGGGTTCATCCTCGTGCATTCTACGCCGAAGATAATCGAGTATGATCGGACTGGTGTCACCGATCATCGTGTTGATGCCCTGTGTACCGAAAAGGCGATTAAACTCAAGTATGTAGGGATGATTATCCACCATAGCGATATCGAAACCGGCATGATCAATACCCAAGGCCCTAGCTATACGCGTCACCAACTCTGTCGCCGCAGTCGGAATAGGTCCGGCCATTGCCTGCCCTCCCCGCGCGACATTGTTGTGGAATCCGTCAGGCGACTGCAGACGCCAGTATCCCCCTGCAATCTGATCACCAATCCAGACAATTCTTAAGTCGCGATCGATTGGCAGATACTCCTGTGCATAAATGACATCGGCAACCTTCAAGTAACGCTGCCAATCAGCGAAATTTTCAATCAAAAACACCCCTTCGCCCATGCTGGACTTCACCAGTTTTGCAACAAACGGAAGGCCCATAGAGTCCCAAACCTCCTGAGCCTGATGCTCGGTATTTGCGCGAATCAATGTCCAGGGTGTATGAGTGGGTGCCACCAACTCAAACGCGCGGGACATCTCTATTTTGTTATGGCCAATCAGATAGGTTGGCAGCGACGGGAATATTCGCTTTCTAAGCGCAAAGCTGAGCACATTCACTTGCCAGTATTGAGGGTACAAGACCCAGTCAGCCTCGATTAACTCTTGGCGCTTATCGAACAGTTGCTCGCTTTTCAAACTGGTGTGGGGCGGAAAGTTTAGGGTACGCAGAGGATCGCAAGAGATCAGACGCATTTAGTGTGACTTGGTTGCCGTAGACGGCGCGATTTTACTCTTAATCAGCCGCGTCGCAAGTAGTTGATTATTAGTAGCGCCAGTCAGAAGATGAACCCTTTTCATGACGAAAAGCGCCTAACTCCAAGACTGTCTTTACCAAATCTCTCTTTTGTTTACTACGCTTTAAATTCACCGCTCATTGAGCCGAACACAATCTTTGACCGCCAGGGAATCGGCCTGAGAGGAATTTTTTATGCTGGATACGAACGCCGAGGAACTGTCAGTTGAACTGAATCGGGATATATTTCTGCGCAATCTCCTGCGCGAACTGAGCGGGACACTCGAAGATTTAGTTGGTCTGGAAGAGGCGTCTGGCTACATAAGCCTTGTTGGGCAGAAAATAGGTGACTGGCTCAACACAGAGTATCGGCGTGAGTTTCAAACTCAACGTTTGCCTGTTGATAAGATAGCGCGGGCCCTGGTTGATCTGAAAGCCCGCATTGAAGGTGGCTTTGAGCTAGCCTCCCTCGACGATCAAAAGATCGTTCTGACTAACACGACCTGCCCATTCGGTGACAAAGTAATCGGTCGTAAGTCACTCTGTATGATGACCTCTACCGTCTTTGGCACGATTACCGCCGAGAATAACGGTTACGCCAAAGTTGTTCTCAACAAGACGATTGCAGCGGGCGATAGCAGCTGTGAAGTCGTGGTCTATCTCTCACCTCCTACAAATGGCGACGCTCTGCGCGGCATCGAATACTACGAGGGTTAACAGAGAGTGGTCCTTGGCACGTTAAAAAAGCTCATAGACAGTATTCCCGACATCTTCCTACTCGTCGATCTGGAAGGGCGTATACTCGTGGCAAATCGTGCTACCCAACGTCAGTTTAACCTGACCACCAGCGGTGAGGATGAGATTGAACTGATTATGTTCCTAGACAACTCTTTAAAGGAGTTGCGCCAAATTCTAGCCCACGCGAGTCGGAGCACCAGCCCGACAATGGCGCCCCTCAAATGGAAGCAGATACGAGAAAATCTTCAGCTTAAAACCTTTGCATCCAGATTCGAATCCCAGGCCATTCCCGAGCTGGGAAGAATGGTAGCACTGCATTGTAATTGGCAGGCAAAAGGCACGGGGCAGTTCTCGTTACTCAACCGTGAGCTGGAGAATAATCGTCGAACGCTCGTAAAGCTCATTGAGAGCAAGCGCACCATCGAGTACGAGCATCAGCGCTCGCAGGTGACGCTGCAGAGCATCGCGGATGCCGTTGTTGCGACAGACCGTCTCGGATTTATCGAGGTTTTCAACGATGCTGCTGTCAAGGTGACTGAGGTACCCGAGGAAGCCGCGAAGAATATGCACATATCTGAGATCCTGGGCCTGATAGAGGGCCCTTACGAGACAGAGGTTCAGACGCCACTCGAGGCCTGCCTGCAGAGTGGTGAGACCAGCTTGGTACACGAATCCCGGGCGCGCGTACAGCATAATGACCGGGAGTTTATTCTCTCAGCCTCTGCTTCACCCATTAAAATGGAGGGTAGTCGTATCGTGGGGGCCGTGATGGTGTTTCGCGATATTTCAGAGAGTCATCGCACCCAAAAACGGATCAAATTTTTGGCCGAACATGATCTGCTGACAGGTGTCGCCAACAGGCATCAATTTAACGCAGCGCTCGCACAGACATTGGAGCAAACCACTCGCCAGAACCCGTGCTCTCTGGTGTTTTTTGACATGGATCTCTTCAAAATCGTGAACGACACGGCCGGACATCAGGCCGGAGACCAGCTCCTTAAGGATATAGTGCGTATTGTTCGCTCTCGACTGCGTAATACCGATCTGTTTGCACGCGTTGGTGGAGACGAATTTACCCTGCTACTCCCTAACACGCAGCACGAGAACGCAGTCGCTGTAACCAATCAGATACTGCAACTGGTGAAACGCTTCGTCTTTCGCTGGAATCAGCACGCCTTCGATGTCACGCTGAGTGCAGGTCTTACAACCATCGAGCACGGCGACATAGATAGTTCCGAGGCAATACGTCAAGCTGATCTAGCATGTTATGTAGCTAAACGCGCTGGCGGCAATCAACTCCACTGTTTTGCGCCGGATGACAGCGCGGGTCGTAGTAATCTGAGTGAATACAACCTGTTAAGTGAGATTCGCAGAGCGCTCGATAGAAATGACCTATCTCTCAACTTCCAGCCACTGGTCGATATACACAATCATCAGATTGCCTTTCACGAAGTGCTCTTACGCATGCGTGACTCCCGGCACCAGCCTATTTCACCTGCTGAATTTATCCCGCTGGCCGAGCGCAACGGTCTGATGGGAGATATTGACCTTTGGGTCATTACCAATGCCTTCAAGGCGATTCATGATCACCGTCAAATTGGTCAGAACCTAAAGCTCAGTATCAACCTATCCGGGAGATCCATCGGTAATCAGGAGTTACTTGCCCGAATTCGTGAGCTCATATCAACCTATGAGATCCCCAAGCACAGTGCCATTTTTGAGATCACTGAAACTGCCGCCATAGAGAACATTGATACCGCCATCGCCTTCGTAGAGGAGATTCGCGAACTCGGTTGCCTCTTCTCTCTGGATGACTTTGGTGCTGGATTCAGCTCATTTAAGTATCTGCGCAGTCTGCCGGTAGAGTTTGTGAAGATCGATGGTAGTTTTATCGTCAATATCCTCGACGATAAAGCCAATGAAGGGATGGTCAGAGCCATTCATCAAATTGCGCATTCACTCGGAAAGATGACCGTTGCGGAGTATGTCGAAGATCTGGAGGTAATTGAGTTGCTTCGCGACATTGGTATCGACTACGCCCAGGGTTTCTATTGGGGCAAGCCCAGTGCTGAGCCGCAATTCGAGCTGTGTGACCAACAAACGTCTGAGCCCACCGGGGCAGTAGAAGCTCAGAAACTCAAGGTTGAAGCGAGCTAAATCTCAGCCTAAGTCGCTGCGCCAGACACTTTCAACTGCAGAAAATGCAGCTTGCACACCCGCTTCTGTTCGACGCTCCTTGCGACATATGAAGCCAAGCTCGGCCTCTACAGATACTTGATCAGCAATAACAACGCCCTCAAGATGCGCGGCTTCTAGCGCCAAACTCTCGCGTGCCAGACTAAGACCAACGCCAGAGCGAACCAAATCAGCCATTGAGGGCTCCAGATCGACCTGAGCAACGATATTCGGCCTTACTCCCGCAGTACTGAAGCGTGCGGTCAAAAATCGATTGTGCGCTGAGTCCTCGGGCGTCCAGACCCAGGGGAGGCTGGCCAATTCGTGCCAACCTCTACCCGCCACCAAGCTTTGCCAACCCGGGGGTGCGATCACCCGATAGCGAAACTGCGTTAGCGAAAGCACTTCAAATTGCGCCTGATACTCGGGCAGACCCGGATGTCCTAGAGTGTAAGCCACGTCTAACGTCCCCTGCTCAAGTAAGCGCGAGATCCTGCCAGACATTCCATGAGTCAGATCAAAGCGTAAAACAGGGTGCTGAGATGCCAACAACTTCAGCACCCGGCCAAGCCGCAGGAATCCGGGATCAATGATCGAGCCCAACTTAAGATGCCCGCCCAGGGCTGACTTAAGCGTGCTAGCGGAGGCGGAGAACTCGGCCGCCGCGCGCACTGCTCGCTCGGCCGCCGGTAGAAGCTTGAGTCCCTCCTCTGTGAGTTGCATCCCACGGGATCCGCGTTGCAGTAACTGCACGCCGAGTTCGGCCTGCAATTTCTTCAATTGGTGACTCAACGCCGGCTGAGTTAGACAGAGGCGTTGTGACGCCTTTGTCAGATTCCCCTCCTGTGCAACCACAAGGAAGGTATTGAGACTATTCAGATCCATAGATATTAAAATCTCTAATAACAGATTGAAGAATAATTGATTGGATCTGCATTTTACAGTGAGTTACAAAGGAAACTCTTATAACGCCGGACTGTCACGGCTGTATATGCGACAAATATGACTTAATGGGGTCTGACCCCTTTAGAGGAGTGACGATGAGAGATTTGGGCCAATTCGATTATGTAATCGCGGGTGGCGGCGCTGCCGGATGTGTTTTGGCAAATCGCTTGTCCGAGGATCCAAATGTCAGTGTGCTTCTATTAGAAGCGGGCAATGATGAGAAGTGGATCTGGACACGTATCCCGGTGGGTTACCTCTACTGTATCAACAACCCGCGTACCGATTGGTGCTATAAAACGGTACCAGAGAAGGGACTCAATGGTCGCTCTATCATCTATGCCCGCGGCAAAGGTTTGGGCGGGAGTACGTTGATCAATGCCATGCTCTATCTCAGAGGTCAGGCGCGTGACTATAACGAGTGGGCGGCACTAAGCGGCGACAGTAGCTGGAACTGGGAGAGCGTGAAACCGGTATTCAAATCGGTCGAAGATAGTTGGCGCGGTGCCAACGATAACCATGGTTCAGGCGGCGAGTGGCGAGTCGAACAGCAGCGGCTCAGCTGGGAGATCCTCGACCATTTTGAAAGTGCTGCGAATCAGGCCGGTATCGACACTAATCCAGACTTCAATACGGGTAATAACCTAGGCGTCAGCAAATTTGAAGTTAACCAGAAACGTGGCTGGCGTTGGTCAAGTGTGCGTGGTTTTCTTGACCCAGTGCGCTCACGTCCCAATTTAACCATCCAGACTGGCGCTTTATCAGACAAACTGATTTTGGATGGAAAGAGAGTCACCGGCATAGAGTGTTTGATTAAAGGTGAACGCTGTAAAGCGAGCGCCAGGGTGGAGACCATTCTGTCGGCGGGTGCCATTGGTTCGCCCGCCATCCTTCAGCGAAGCGGGATCGCAGATCCTGCTTTTCTGGCCTCCAAAGGTATTGAGGTTAAGCATGCGCTTCCTGGCGTAGGCATGAATCTGCAAGACCATCTGCAGCTACGTACTGTGTTTAAAGTCAAAGGGATTAAGACGCTCAACCAGACAGCCAACTCACTTTGGGGCCAAGCGATGATGGCGCTGGAGTTTGCGCTCTTCCAAACGGGTCCTTTAACAATGGCACCCAGTCAGCTTGGGATGTTTGCGCACTCCGACGACAAGGTTGAGACTCCGGATATTGAGTACCATGTACAGCCCTTATCCCTCGATAAGTTTGGTGATCCGCTACATAAGTTTCCAGCCTTTACGGCCAGTGTCTGTAACCTGCGCCCCTCCTCTCGTGGCAGCGTCAAGATCAGTGATACTGACCCAATCAGTGCACCGGAAATTGCCCCCAACTATCTCTCCACAGAGCATGACCGCGAGGTAGCTGCCAATAGCCTCAGACTGACGCGTAAGATTGTGCAGCAGCAGGCTCTGCAACAGTTTGAACCGGAGGAGTTTGTACCCGGCACCCAGTACCAGAGTGATGAAGAGCTGGCGCACGCAGCAGGCGACGTAGGCACGACTATTTTTCACCCCGTTGGCACGTGTAAGATGGGTCAGACAGACGACCCAATGGCGGTTGTTGATAGCCGACTACGTATAATCGGTCTTCACGGAGTGCGTGTGGTCGACGCATCAATTATGCCGACTATCACCTCAGGCAATACCAGCTCACCGACGATTATGATCGCAGCCAAGGGTTCCGCAATGATACTGGAGGATCACAAAGCAGCGGTCACTGCCTGAGTCGATCTCAGGCCGTGTTTGATCCAGCAGCGGAAGAGCAACTCAGCTCCGCGCTGCTGCAGAGCAGTTTAAAATCATCAAAGGGTACGGGTTTGGAGTAGAAATAACCTTGAGCCACACGGCAACCCAGCGTGCGCAGTGTCTCAGCTTGCGCCTGCGTCTCCACACCCTCCGCGACCACATTGAAACCATAACCCTCTGCCAATAGCATAATTGCACGAATGGAGGGTTCCGTTCCCTCAGACACCAGTAATCTGTCGACAAAAGATTTGTCGATCTTGATGGTATTCACGGGAAGTTCATTTGAGTAAGAGAGAGAGCTCATACCGGTACCGAAATCGTCTAATGCAACGGTGTAACCCAACCAGTTAATCAGGCGCAGCGCCTCTTTGATACGAACGATATTGATACTGGTCTGCGCCTCTATTAGCTCAATCTCAAGGTGAGGTACCTGCTGCAGATCCAGACTCTTAGCTACCGTGGCAAGGGTAGCCTGAACATTGGCGTCAAAAATATCATCGGCGCTGAGATTGAATGACAGAGGTATCATGTAGCCCTCAGCTCTCAGCTTTTTCGCCATCAGCGCCGTCTCTTCAATTACAAAGGTGGCAAACTGACTGCGAAGATTACTGTGTACAACAACATCCATGAACAGACCCGGAGCGAGCAAACCATCCTGCGGGTGATTCCAACGGATCAGGGTTTCAGCACCCACTATCACTCGCTCGTCCATGTCTATCTTGGGTTGCAGGTAGAGTTCGAACTCATGTTGATGCAGAGCACGACTAATTTCAGAGGCGTAGTCGTCAAGTTTATCTGATCGCTCCATGAGACTCTGATCATAGCGCAGCACGGGAATTCGCATTTTTTTCGCAGAGGCCACGAGTTGAGAGACAGCTGTTCTAAGGCTCTCGAAGCTATCAACGTCTGTTGGATAACTCAGCTGCACTTCCGTTGGCTCAAGAGTAAACTGAAAATCCCCGACCCACTGCACTTCGTTGACACTCTGGCGAAATTGTTCGAAAACCGGTACCTGATCCTCTGGTGCAATCAGAATAATCGTTCCGTCGTTTAAGCGTGCAAGGTACTGATCCTCCCCCATACCAGATGTAAGCTTTCGCCCCAGCTCGGAGAGTAACTGATTAAGCAGCTTGAGCGTTGTATTTGAGGCAATGTTCGAGAGGTTGCGCAGATGCATCCCTACGATTTTCATATCGCGCTCGGTTGAGAATAACGACCCATTCTCCATCAACTCACGCAGCGCATAGTCATTGGCCAAGCCGGTCGCCTGATCTGTAGTGGCGAGTTTGTAGACCCGGCGGTTGGCGGATTCGACATAGCGCCAAATAAAGTAGGCGACACCGACAGCACCCCAGATTGCTAACCAGAAGACAATCAAAGAGGA
>DATHZN010000079.1:0-60318 GCA_035458585.1 Marinobacterium sp.
TCCCCTTCACAAGCGATCAATGCCTCAGCAGCGGCCTATACTGAGATCCTCTCTCCGCTCAAACAAGAGGGCAAGCTAGACTCGAATCCGGCGCAGGTAAAGCGTGTTCAGGAGATAGCTGGCCGAATTGTCTATCAGGCGATAACAGCCTTCCCAGAGAGCCAAAACTGGGACTGGAGTATCCGGTTAATTGATGATCCAGACAGTGTTAACGCCTGGTGTATGGCTGGCGGACGCATGGCGATCTATACCGGCCTTTTAGAGAAACTAAACCCGACCGATGATGAGCTGGCTCAGGTGATCGGCCACGAAGTCTCGCATGCCCTCGCCAACCACACTGCAGAGCGTATGTCGGTCGCCATGGCAACTCAGTTGGGCGTGATGGCGATTGGTGTAGCAACGCAAGACACCCAGTACCAGCAATTGGCACTCAGTGGCGCACCCTTGGCTGCAGCTTTGGCCATAAGATTACCTAATAGCCGCACAGGTGAAAGCGAGGCAGATCGTATGGGTATGGAATTAGCTGCACGTGCTGGCTACGATCCTGCTGCCGCCGCCACCCTTTGGCAGAAAATGGGGGAGCTCAATAAGCGTAGCCCGCCCGAGTTCCTCAGTACCCATCCCTCGCCCGGAAACCGGCAGCAGACGCTTGCTCGACTAGCGACGCAGATGGCAATCTATTACCGGCCAAACCAACCAGCGCCGGTCTACCGGTTCAAGCCTTAGAGGGTAACCGCTCTGTCAGCCAGGTAGCGATAGCGTCTATCTGCGCCTGACAGAGCTCGTGGTCCATTGCATAGCTCTGGTAGTCCGCCGCTAGCCCAAGTCCGGTCAGCGTCACACAAGCTTTTTGACCGAGTGATTCGGGCACTACCGAATCAAACCGGCCATGCTGGATCAGGATCGGAAGGTCTCTCTGAGCATCGACATCCTCGCAAAGATCAGGCGTTGCGAAGTATGTCGACATCGCCAACAAACCGCCCAAGGGCCTTGAATAGCTGAGGGCCGCCTGATAAGCGACAGCACCACCCTGGGAAAATCCGGCAAGAACAATCTGCTCACTCTGCATCCCGCTGGCCAATTCACGTTCGATAAATTGATGAACCTGAGCGCAGGAGACTAAGATCTGTTCCTGGTCAATCTTACGATCGATATCCATAGCGTAGATATCGTACCAGGAGGGCATGATATACCCGCCATTAACCGTCACCGGACGTTCAGGAGCATGCGGGAAGATAAAACGTACGGCCGAGTTAGGTGGTAGCGCAAGCTCGGGCACCAGGGGCACAAAATCCTCTCCAGACGCACCCAGCCCGTGCAACCAGATAACACTCAGTTCGGGGTTACTACCTGTTTCAACCTGTTCATGTGGCAAGAGTGTCATCGCTACTTTCCGATATCAGATGTTTGCGCCAGTATGCATGATGGCGTGTCCAATTGGCTACGCCGGGCAACCTGAAAATAGGCCCCAACGCAAAACTTATCCACTGAACTCACTTATCCACGCTACATGTGGATAAAATTGTTAGTAAATTTGGGATGAGTGGCTGTAAGCTAGTATTTAAAAGGGATTCAGCAAATTGGTTCAAAAACCACCAAAACTAAAAATCACTTTATTTTCAATTACTTAAATAAGTCAACTACCCAAATGCGAGTTTTTGTAAAAATAAAACAAAAAATCTGTGTAGTGCACCAAGCCTGTGCATTAAACAAAAAAAGCAACCTCTAAAGGCTGCTTTTTTATGCTTTTTCGGCTTAAACGAGGCGCTACTCGGGCAGCTCTATCTCGATATGACCAGCTGGGCGGCAACTGCAGGCAAGGATCTCGTCATCGGCCAGATCGACCAACACATCCTGTACCTCCTCTACCTCACCGTCAATCAGGCGCACCTTGCAGATGCCGCAGTAGCCGCCGCGACAGTTATACTGAGCGGGGATCTCCTGTGCTTCCAGTGCATCGAGGAGTGAGAACTCGTACTGATAGTAGAAGGTGTGATGGTGATTAACCTTGATGCGTGGAATACCCGACATCACACTCGCCCTTAAAGATCGAAATCGCCAAAGTCTTCAGTATCGACTTCACTATCGATCTGACCAACCAGGTATGAGCTAATCTCCGACTCCTGTGGGGCTACTTGCACGTTGTCGCTAACCAGCCAGGAGTTCATCCACGGCAGTGGGTTACTGCGCACCGGGAAGAGCTCTTCCAGACCAATGGCTTTCATACGGACGTTGGTGATGTACTCAACGTAGTCACCCAGAATCCGCGCATTCAGTCCGATCATCGACCCCTGACTGAAAAGATACTCAGCCCACTCTTTTTCCTGCTCGGCGGCTTCGCGAAACAGTTCAATTACCTGCGGTCTACACTCTTGCGCAATCTGCTTGAAGTCTGGGTCGTCGCGACCCGATTGCATAAGATTGATCATGTGCTGAGTGCCCGTCAGGTGCAGCGCTTCGTCACGTGCGATCAGGCGAATGATCTTGGCATTACCTTCCATCAGGGCACGCTCTGCAAAAGCGAATGAGCAGGCAAAACTCACATAAAACCGTATAGCTTCGAGTACATTAACCGAAACAAGCGTCAGAAAAAGCTTAGTTTTCAGATTGTACTGAGAGGTGTCGTAGATTTTCCCGTCAATCTTGTGAGTGCCTGAACCGTGTACTGAATGGATGTTCACCAATTCAATCAGTTCATCGTACAGGCGCGTCACCGACTCGGCTCGACGAACGATCTCAGGGTTAGTCACAATCTGATCGAACACAGTTGATGGCTCGGTCACAATATTGCGAATAATGTGCGTGTATGAGCGGCTGTGAATAGTCTCTGAGAAGGCCCAGGTCTCAAACCAGGTCTCCAGCTCTGGCAGTGATGTAATCGGTAGAAACGCCATGTTAGGCGAACGTCCCTGCACCGAGTCTAAAAGTGTCTGGTACTTGAGATTGGAGAGAAAGATGTGCTTCTCGTGCTCCGGCAGCGCCATAAAGTCCTTACGGTCGGTGCTCAGATCGACCTCTTCAGGGCGCCAGAAAAACGAAAGCTGCTTCTCAATCAGCTTCTCAAATATCGGGTACTTCTGACGGTCGTAACGAGCCACATTGACGCTGCGGCCAAAGAACATCGGCTCGAGTGTCGCGTCATGTGAACTAGCGCTAAAAGTAGAGTAAGACATATGACTGGAACCACTCCATTAAACTTCTTATCGGTTTACGCAGGCGGCGCTTTGGCCGACCTGCAAAATCCATCTATTTAGGGCTGCCAGCTTAGAGCTTGCAGGCACCACCTTCACATCCGGGATCATCCTGCTGATCCGACGCGCCATCACGGGTGTTGTGGTAGTAAAGCGTTTTGACCCCGTATTTGTAGGCTGTCAGTAGATCTTTGAGCAGTTGCTTCATCGGTACTTTGTCGTTCGGGAACTTCGTTGGATCGTAATTCGTATTGGCTGAGATCGCCTGATCGACAAACTTCTGCATAATTCCCACTAGCTGCAGGTAACCCTCGTTATTGGGAATATTCCAGAGCAATTCGTACTTATCCTTCAACTCAAGATACTCAGGTACGATCTGCTTCATCACACCATCTTTGCTCGACTTCACTGACACATAGCCACGCGGTGGCTCGATACCATTAGTTGAGTTAGTGATCTGTGAGGAGGTCTCACAGGGCATCAGCGCAGTGAGTGTGGAGTTGCGCAGACCAAACTCGCGGATATCCTCGCGTAAGGTCTCCCAGAAGTAGTGCAGCGGCTCTTCACAGAAGTCATCCACTTCACGCTTGTAGGTGTCGATCGGTAACAGACCCTTAGCGTAGGTCGTCTCGTTAAACTTAGGACAGGCCCCTAGCTCTTTTGCCAAACCGTTTGAGGCTTTCAGCAAGTAGTACTGAATCGCCTCAAAAGTGCGGTGCACCAGACCATTAGCAGAGCCATCAGAGTACTTCACACCGTTCTTCGCCAAGTAATAAGCAAGGTTGGTTACCCCCACACCCAGCGTGCGCCGACCCATAGTCGCATTGTACGCAGCTGGTACGGGGTAATCCTGATAATCCAGCAGGCTATCGAGTGCACGCACAATCAGGTCGGCGAGGTTCTCCAGCTCGTCAAGGCTATTCAAGGCGCCAAGGTTGAAAGCGGACAGGGTGCAGAGAGCGATTTCACCCTCTTCATCATTGACGTGCCGCAGTGGCTTCGTTGGCAGGGCGATCTCCAAGCAGAGGTTGGACTGCTTCACGGGAGCCACCTTGGGGTCGAACGGGCTGTGCGTATTACAATGATCAACGTTCTGGATGTAGATACGACCTGTTGATGCGCGCTCCGAAGCCAGAATACCGAAGAGCTCAACCGCCTTGATGGTCTTCTTCCGAATCGTTGGATCCTGCTCGTACTCTGTGTAGAGTTTCTCGAACTTCTCCTGGTCGGCGAAGAAAGCATCATAAAGTCCAGGGACCTCATGTGGGCTGAACAGCGTAATATCTCCCCCTTTGATGAGACGCTGATACATCAGGCGGTTGATCTGTACGCCGTAATCAAGGTGGCGCACGCGGTTCTCTTCTACACCGCGGTTGTTCTTAAGAACCAGTAGTGACTCAACCTCGAGATGCCATATTGGGTAGAACAGTGTTGCCGCCCCGCCTCGCACTCCACCCTGAGAACAGGACTTAACGGCTGTCTGGAAGTGCTTGTAAAAAGGTATACAGCCGGTATGGAATGCTTCTCCATTACGAATTGGGCTACCCAGTGCGCGAATACGGCCGGCATTGATCCCTATGCCTGCACGCTGAGACACGTACTTAACAATCGCCGAAGCTGTTGCATTGATTGAATCGAGGCTGTCGCCTGTCTCTATCAACACACATGAGCTGAATTGGCGCGTTGGCGTACGAACGCCCGCCATGATAGGGGTCGGCAGTGAAAGTTTGAATTCTGAACAGGCGTCGTAGAAGCGCTTTACGTAGTCGAGTCGAGACTCGCGCGGGTATTTAGAAAATAGGCAGGCAGCAACCAGCATGTAGAGTTGCTGTGGGCTCTCGTAGATAGCCCCTGTAACCCGGTTCTGTAAAAGGTACTTGCCTTCAAGCTGCTTAACTGCGGCGTAACTGAAGTTCATATCGCGTTCGTGCTTGAGATAGTCATCCATCTCATCGAACTCTTCGGCGGTATAGTCTTCGATCAAGTGTTTATCGTAGCGTTTGTCATTCACCATCTTCTCCACATGCTCGCGAAGATGCGGAGGTTCGAAACTACCGAATGCCTTTTTGCGCAGGTGGAAAACTGATAATCGTGCTGCCAGATATTGATAATCTGGTGCCTCCTCCGAGATTAGGTCGGCGGCTGACTTGATCAGGGTCTCATGTATGTCACTGGTGCTGATCCCTTCGAAGAACTGAAGATGCGCACTCAGCTCAATCTGCGAGACGGAAACGGTCTCCAAACCTGTTGCTGCCCACATTAACACCTTGTGGATTTTTTCCAGATCAATCGGTTCTTTACGACCGTCGCGTTTGGTGACCATCAGATCTTGCTGCATTACTCTGACCTTTGTTGTTTGTTCGCTACGAAAAACGTGTTTTTTGATGTCATGCTAGTGGCTACTAACGTGCAAACCCAGAGACTGTCGCAACTGTCATCTGGCTGTTCAATATTCAGACAAAACACAACATCTAGTGTCTTCAGCCGTGAAGAACCCCCAATATAGTGAGATTGGTTTTTATTTCAATACTTGAATTTCGTCCAGAAAACTGGTCCGTAGGGTGGGAAGTCTAAGCGGTGTAGCTATGACGCGGGTTTGCGAACAACTGGACTATTGGATCAGTTAATAAAAAAATATTTATTAAAACTGGCTGCTCGATAGAGATGCCTAAACGGCATCTTTAACAGACGGCTCGCTACCCTCGATCGGAAGCTTAATGATAAAGCGAGTACCTTCGCCCTCCTGAGACTCAACATGAATCTCACCACCATGTTCAGCGATGATTCCATAGGCAATCGACATACCCATTCCTGTCCCTTTACCCACAGGTTTGGTGGTAAAGAACGGTACGAAGATCTGCTCCTTGACAGCATCACTCATGCCACAGCCATTATCTGCAATCTCAACATACGCAAATTTCTTATCGGCTCGGGTAGAGATGCTGATTGTTGCCCCTTTTCGCCCTTCAAGCGCGTGTCCTGCGTTAACCAGCAGGTTGAGAAAAACCTGATTAAGTTCGGAGATGTTACAGTTCACCAGAGGCAAGGGCTGCAGACTCTGCATCACACTGACGTCGGTTCCAAACTGGGAGTTGAGCAATTTCAATGTTGACTGAATCCCAGCCACGAGATCTGCACTACGCCGTTCCGGGCTGTGAGTACGCGCGAATGTTCGTAGGTTGCCCACTATTTCGCGAACACGTTCTAGACCCTCCCGGGTATCGCTCATCAGGTCGGGTAGCTCTTCCTGAAAAAATTCGAGGTCTGCACTTTCGATCAGGCGAGCGATCTCCTCCCTGGCGACTGCCTGCTCCTGAGGCGCGAGCTTCAGCGCAGCTGCCTGTTTTTCCACCAGCTCCTGGTAGGGTTCCAGATAGTCCGCCAGTGACTCGAGATTGGCATGGACGAACGCCATCGGGTTATTAATCTCGTGGGCAATACCTGCGGCCAGTGTCCCAAGCATCGCCAACTTCTCATTTTGAATCAGAACACGTTGTTGATCTTTGAGTTGCTTCAACGACTCTTCAAGCTTCTGGTTTTTACGGTAGAGCTCCCGGGTTGTGTCCTCAACCACCTGCTCAGCCGCTTTTCGGGCATCTCGCTCACGTTCATAGGCGCGGCGATAGAGTTCAGCTTCATCACTCATTGGCTAGGGAGACTCGCAACTCACAGTGGTCGGCGCTTTTATGCATACAGACCGGATGATCAATCTTTATCTTCTTTCCATACTGCTCAGCCGCACCGTAAATCAGCCCTTCAGCAAGAATGCAAAGCTTGCGAGGCGAGCTGTAGTTGATTAGTAGCTCCGTCTCACTCTGGCGGATGCACTCAATGCTAGGCAGCTGCGTCTCCGTCATCAGTTTTCTCACCTCAAGATGGATAACTGAATCGATACTTTCAAGGAAACTGAAAAAATCATCGCAATTATCAACGAAAGCCGGGTAGCGCCTGGCTAACTGACCAAACATATAGACACCAAAGGCACCGATCACCTCTTCCGCCGGCAGCCCAAGCTCTTCTACTACGACACCAACAATCTCAAACAGCTCTTCATCACCGTAGGTCGCCACAGCCGTATATCCGCCTTCAACACCCGCTTTATCGAGCACTTTTTGCCAAAGGTGTAGACCACCACGTTCGGTAACCATATCTTCGAGGATGTTGAATACCACGCCTTTCAATCTCAATCCTCCGTATTGGCTATCAGATCGACTCGTATGTCGAGGCGGTCAAACTGCGTTGCAAAACAGACCTCTCCGCGCTGCTGGAGCAGCTTACAAAAGGCTCTGGCTATCTCTGTATCACTAAAAGGACCCAGTATAACTCTATAGAGTGTAGTGCCATCTCGCTCGATTGCACGGATGATCGGGGTGCGGTTTTCAAAAACAATTGGATGCTGCTGCTGCAACCTCAACACTGCCCTGCTGGCTCTCTCAGGCTCGCGAAAAGCACCTAACTGCAATCCAGCAGAGGGCTCTGTTTGCTCAACCCGTTCACTCACGGCGATTTCACCGCTCCCCTCTGCGGTGACCGCTTGCGACGGCGCCGAGGCGACAGGCTGAGACTCAGAGCCGAAAAGCGTACATCCGCCCAGTGACAGCGCGGACAGAAGTACAAGTGCAGCGATCGGTTTTTGCGACATACATGACGTTTTTCAATTGGTTAGCTCCATAGTCGCACACTTAGCTAAGATCGCCAATACTCGCTATCGCAGTACCAGATAGAAGACGGATCGGTCCCGTTGGATCTGCAACAGCAGCTCTCCGCGTCGTCCCGCCAACATCTCACTCAGCGCTTCGACATTGTTGATACGCTGGCGGTTCACACTGAGTAAACGATCTTCAATCTGGAGTCCTGCCATCGCAGCTCTCGAGTCCGGTGCAAGACCGGAAATCAGAACACCGCGTCCATCGGCAGCGTTTTGGAAGCGCGCACCCTCAAGCAGCGGATGCAGATCTTCATTCGATTGCTGAGTAAGGCTATGGCTAACACGGACGCTAAGCTCCACCCGCTGGCCGTCACGCAGCACTAGCAGCGGAACACTGCGGTTATCAGGCGCGAACGCAATGCGATTGCGCAACTGACCAATATCAGGGGTTGCCTTACCATCGACACTGAGAATAACGTCCCCCGGTTTGACACCCGCCTGCTCTGCGGGAGAGTCGGGTGTTACACCGGTTACTAACACACCTGATTCGCCATTGCGCATCTGGAAGGCTCGTTGAAGATCTGCGGTAATCTCCTGAATTGAGATACCAATCTGACCGCGTGAAACACCACCCTGCTCTAAAATCTGATCAGCAACCTGCCTCATCATGTTGGCCGGAATCGCAAAGCCTATGCCCACATTGCCACCACCGGGCGCGATTATCGCGGTATTGATACCGACGAGGTTGCCGTTGAGATCCACCAAGGCACCTCCCGAGTTACCTGGGTTGATTGATGCATCAGTCTGTATGAAGTTTTCATAGCCTTCGATACCCAGTCCCGAGCGCCCCAGCGCACTGACAACACCCGTCGTGATGGTTTGGCCGAGACCAAAAGGGTTACCGATGGCAACCACAAAATCGCCCACACGCACCTCATCGGAATCGCGCAGGTCGAGCTGTGTAAGAGACTGGGCTTCAATATCCAATACGGCTATATCAACCTCAGGATCCGCTCCCACCAGTGTAGCTTCATAGCTACGCCCATCGGTCAACGAAATCTGAATCTCGTCTGCACCTTTGATGACATGAAAGTTAGTAATGATCGTCCCTTCTGCCGCATCAACAATCACACCCGAGCCCGCAGAGTTCTGCGCTCTACGCTGCTGTGGCTGCATCTGTTGACGTGGTAGATTAAAAAAGCGTTGAAAAAAGGGATCGTTCAACAAGGGGTTCACGCCAACACGGCGCGTTGAGAAAGTGGCAATATTCACCACCGCTGGATTCACACGCTCTAGCATGGGCGCCAGTGTAGGTAGCTCTTTACCCTGAGAATCCGAAATAGGTAGCGCAGCTGAAACGTTGACAGCGCTCAATAGCCAGGCGAGAAAGAGCGCCGAAGTCTGTCTCTTAAACATACTCATTCCTCCCACTTTTGATAGGTATGCTAAGGAGATTGGGTTGCTCTCCTCCATCTTCAACCCCGCAACTCTGCGACTGCGCCAGATTAAGAGAGAGTGATCAAAGGCTGCAGCTCCTCCAGTGCCGCCACGACCCTATCCAACTTGATAGGCTTGGGCAACACGATATCAGCACCCGCATCTTTGAGTCTGTCGGTCTCCTCCCCAATTACAGCGGCAGTTAGCCCAAGCACAGGACCTTTGAAGCCCCTTTTACGCAAGGCTGAAACAAGCCCGTATCCATCTAACCGCGGCATCATTATATCGGTGATTACCAGGTCAAATTCATCTGTGTCAAAAAGCGCCAGCGCCTCCTCCCCATCGACAGCAGTGGTGAGCTTGACACCCGCTTTTAACATCATCTTTTCGCTCAACAAACGCAACATGCGATCATCCTCAGCCAGCAGAACGCGTTTACCTGAAAGGAAAAGTGCGGGGTCCAGTCGCAACAGTGGATCCCGTTCGACCCGCTCGGGTAGCGGAAACGTCATAATAAAGCGAGCCCCCCCAAAACGTCCCGATTGATATTCAATACGACCGTTCATACGCGTTGCCAACTCGGACACAATGAAGAGTCCAAGCCCTGTACCATCGGCGTCTGTATCGCCCCGCCGGAACGCCTCGAAAAGAGACATTTGATCCGTTTTGCTAATCCCTTTGCCATCATCTTCGACAACCAACGTCGCTGAAGGCTGTTTTGCCAGAACATTTTCAAATTTCAGGCTGATCCAGATATTCTGCGCCTGCGCGTGTATCAGCGCATTTTTTACCAGGTTGGTTATTGTCTGTCGCAGAGATTGCGCAGCAAAGTAGAATCTTTGATGTGATGCGCTATCTATTTCGAGATGAAGCCTGACATGCTTTTGGGTCGCGATTGGCTGCAACATACCAACAGCACGCTTAACGATCTGAGCGGGAACTGCCTCGCCCCTCTCGGCGGTCAGGGCCCGTTCGGGCTGTACAACGTAGCGCATATCCTCGAGTACACTCAATAAGGACTCAGCCACGCCAGCGATCTGTTCAATTTTATCCTCCGGCCTCAGATCAGAGTCGGCAACAATCATTTCGATCGCCGAGACCGGAGTACGCAACTCATGTCCAATAATTGCAAAGAGCTCCCGCTGGCGCTCTTGAGCCAGGCGCTGCTGTTCGAACGCTGCTTTAATTGATGTTATGTCAATCCGGGTAATCAGCCGTTTCAATCGGTTATTGCTTACGTACTCTTTACCCGCCATCAAACGCACCCAATGCTCCACGGCTCCATCAGAATCGACCAGACGAAACTCCCCTTCTCGCATGTCGCCGCGGATGAGGTTCTGCAAGCGGTCAATATCAGCCTCGCGTGTGACTAGCCTCTGCTTCAACTCTATAAAATTAAATTGATCTGCGGGTTTAAGCGTCGGGTGGTAACCTGCAATCAAGGTGGCCGAGTTGGTGACAATATCCACTTCAAAAGCCGATATTTTCCCTGTCTCCAGCGCCAGCGATAATTGACGTGACATAGCTTCACTTTTAGCCCGGAGATTCTGCTCGATATCAACATTTTGCCGAGTAATTAACACATGCTTTACACCATCCTGCATAAAATCGGAACCGATGCTAAAGCGCGCCCAAAAGGGGCTCTTGTCAGTGCCTGGGTTAATAATTTTCACCGTGATCTGCTCTCTTCGACGCTTGAGGAAAGCAACCATTTTCGACAAATCTTCGCTGGATAATTGATGGGCAAACGCGTCCTCCAGCAGGAAGGGTACTGCCCGGCGTCCGCCTGCAAAATCACCTGCCAAAATAGTCGCCATGCCGGACTCGACGTTAAGATCGATCACGATCGATTTGGTCATACTTAGCGCCATCTTCTGAGCACGTTCGAGCCTCTTTTGCTCTCGTTGATGTCGTACAGACTCTGTCTGGTCAATGTAAATCAGGTTCAGTGTTCTCTTTCCGTCGATAAGCTGCAATGAGCCTCTGCGCTCCACAAAACGCTGCCCCGCTTGCGGCAGCGAGAGTTCAAGCACAATGGGCTTCAAAGGTTCGCCCTCAAATCCATCTTCGAGAGCTTGCTCAGCCAGGGATCGCGATTCCAGCGTGTAACGCGACAGCCCCTGCTCAATATTGAGTTCAGGGTACTCGTCTAGCGGAAACTCAAATATCTCCCGAAACGCACCGCCCACCTCTAATGTGGAACTTCCAGCAATGTATTGAACTGTACCTATACGTCCGCTGAAGGTGACGCTGTCTAAATGGTCAACTAGCCTTTTTTGAGAGGCCGCTATCTGGGCAAGTTTGCGATTTTGAATCGAGCGTTGATTGAGAAGTTCATAGACGAAGCAAAACGAGAGATAACCAAAAACAGATGAGAGCAGCAACGCTTGGTAAACATTTTCCGTACTCTCGAAAGTGGCTAGCCCGGTTAAAAAAGGTATTCCGAGTGCAAGACATAAAACTGAAGTTGCAAGCAGCGCATTCAAGAGATTAGGCCAGACAATTTCAGGCGTCAGTTGAGACTCCTCTGGGCTCCTGATGGGACGCAATCCTAGAGTAAGCACTCCAGCGAATAGTATGGCTGCAACAGCGCCCCCGAGGACCAGCCCATCCCATGCATCAAAGCTTAAAACAGAGAGAGTCACGGCGTATGCCGTCACAAGAGTTGCACGAACAGGCGATAACCATAAGGACGCAATCAGAGTAAAGATCGGCAACATGTAGAGTGTTGAACCGTTTGAACTCAGGATGTTGTAAGTCAACAGTATTAAAACGAGACTCAGTGCAACAATGGCTGAAATCTTGGTGGTCTCTTTTATCGACCCTAGCCAATAAGCAAGCAACCCAAATAGCGCTGAGTTGATTAAAAAGTAAGCGCTCGGAGCGGGTGAAGAGAGAAGATAAGCGATCGCCATAATAGGTGCGCCAGCCAGCATAAGCTGTTGCAAAGCGATGGAATTGAACTGATTCTTCGGCAAACCCTGATGGATCAGAGTGTTCAATGGCCAGAGCAGAATCGCCATAGATGCGAAGATTTGGACATCGATAGGGTGATTAGGTGACCCAAGGGTGAACACCTGCGCAAATATATATAAGCATGCGATATACATCATTCCCAACGCTAGGCTAAACCGCGCGGGTACAGATGCTAATAGCAATATCAGCAAAAGATGGCCGCTTACCAAAAGCGGCGCTGTGCCCATCTGGTAAATAGCCGCCGCCTGAATTAACAGCATCAGTGTCAAAAAGAGTCTACTAACCGCGAGCACGCGTTCGCTATGGTGTAAGACCAGATAAAAGCAGAGGGCCGAGAGGACAATCAACGCACCTGCAACTGCCTTCATGAACCCGCTTTGCATAGGCTCATAGATCATCAGACTGTGGTGGCCGACATTGAATGTTAACCAGAGCGCAATCGACAGCAGAACGAAAGTGCCACTACTCAACAGTGTGAGGTTTCGCAGAAGCGCTTCTCGTGCCTCAGCATGAGTTTCGATCAGAGAGTGAGAGTCTGAGTTATTTTTTGATAGAGACGCTTTCGATGCACCGGCCATCTGAAACATAATTACCCATCATTCTCCGTAACTCTGATCCACCGGTCAGGGAGTCGCTTTTAAAACTGGCTCTTCCGTCGCCAGCTCACAACTCTAACTAAGCAATTTTCAGGCCAACAATAAGAGATCAACAATTGAATCAAAGCGAGCGGATAAATAGAGTAGAAGCGGAGTTGCATCAGAGCAGACAGCGAGCTTATTTCGAGACTGGACCTGCGTGACACCTCCTCAGAGGCAGCGGATGTCAGAGTCCCGACGCCAGTTTAATTATCTGCTTACGCAGGGGTGTCAACGTACCGCCGAGACCGAGAATCAGATTGCGAGCGAGTTTGAGGGGCAACTTCTCGTTACTGAAGCCGTGGTAAAAAGCATCCATGGCCTGAATCATCAGTAGATTGGCATTTCGACGACTCTTCTCATAGGCGGCGAGCGGTTCAGTGGCGTCGATGCGCTCACCTCGAGCTAGCGCATCAGAGAGCGCATTCACAAGCGCTTTAACATCCTGAAACCCTAGATTGACCCCCTGCCCTGCGAGTGGATTAATCTGATGAGCAGAGTCACCTGCAAGCACGACACCCCGCTTGTAGTATTGCAGAGCGTGGAGCCGGCGCAAAGGAAAGGCGCCGCGTGCATCAATCGTACGAATCTCACCGAGACGTTCGGGAAAATGCTCATAGAGCTCCCTAATTAGCGCCTCGTCAGAGAGCGCAAGTAACTCTTTGATCCTTTGGGGTGATTCATACCAGACCAACGACGCATGGTTGCCCGGCAAGGGTAAGAGTGCATGTGGTCCGCTGGGAGTAAACTGCTGCCAAGTTATATCCTGTTGGCCATCTGCGGTCGTGATATTAATGACCATCGCTTGTTGACTGTAGTCCCACTGATGCACGCCCAGCGCAGCGGCAGTGCGTACCAGAGAGTTTCCTCCGTCGGCCGCAACCAGCAGGCGGGCGACAAGGGTGTCGCCACTGTCCAACTCAACCAGGCTCGCACCCGGGGAGTAGTCTACCGATGATACCTGCTCGGTCACTAACTCCACATCGGTCTGTTGGAGGCGTTCAATCAGGGCTCGCTGAATCAGACGGTTTTCAACTATGTAGCCCAATTGAGCCAAACCCAGCTCGTCTGAGTTGAACTCTGTGGCCAACTGCCGGGCGAGTCTTGCTTGCAGACCCTCACCATCCTCATCCAGTTCCCAAACACGCATTCGCCGGTAGGGGCAGGCGCGCCAACTGAGGATAGAGCCCCAAACGTCCAGTGACTCGAGCAGTGTTATGGAAGCCGGACTCAGGGCTGAAACCCTCAGATCAATGGGCTGATCAGCATCGAAAGGGTCGGGGATCTGATGTTCGACCAGCGCGATTCGCTGCCCCGTATGAGCCAGTCCTAGGGCAATCGCAGCACCCACCATGCCACCACCGACAACGACCAGATCAAATTGCTGAGACATCAGGCGCTGAGTCTTTCCATACCACCCAGGTATGGGCGAAGTACTTCGGGTACGCGGACACTGCCGTCCGCATTCTGATAGTTTTCCAGTACCGCGACCAGCGTGCGTCCGACTGCGAGACCAGAGCCGTTAAGTGTGTGTACCAGTTCAGGCTTACCCGTTTCTGGATTACGCCAGCGGGCCATCATACGACGGGCCTGATAGTCGGTCATATTGGAGACAGAGGAGATCTCGCGGTACTTCTGCTGTCCTGGCAGCCAGACTTCGATATCGTAAGTCTTCGCTGATGAGAAGCCGAGATCACCGCCACAGAGGGCGACTACACGGTAAGGCAATTCCAGCTTTTGCAGAATGGCCTCGGCATGACCAACCATATCTTCCAGCGCCTGCCAGGAGGTTTCGGGCGCGACTACCTGCACCATCTCAACTTTCTCAAACTGATGCTGACGTATCATACCACGCGTGTCACGCCCTGCTGAGCCTGCCTCAGAGCGGAAACAGGGGCTATGACAGGCATACTTCATCGGTAATTTATCCGCTTCGACAATAGAGTCGCGCACAACGTTAGTGACCGGTACCTCGGCAGTCGGGATCAGGTAGTAATGGCGGTCACCGAAGGGGACCTTGAATAGATCTTCCTCAAACTTCGGTAGCTGTCCTGTACCCACCAAAGATTCAGAATTCACCATAAAAGGCACATTGATCTCTGTATAACCGTGCTCGTCGCACTGTGTGTCCAGCATAAACTGAGCCAGTGCGCGGTGCAGCTTAGCCAAGTTACCCGTCATCACGGCAAACCGGGAGCCGGTGAGCTTAGCGGCAGTTTCAAAATCGAGCCCCCCGAGACCTTCACCAATACTGACGTGATCGCGTACCTCAAAGTCGAACTCAGCCGGTGTACCCCAGCGCCGCACCTCAACATTGTCATCCTCATCCGCACCCGCAGGTACCGACGCATCAGGAAGGTTAGGTGTGCTTAATAAAAGGTCGTCAAGCTTTGCCTGAATCTGACTCAGCTGCTCTTTAGCGGCATCGAGCTGATCACCTAATGCACCGACTTCTGCCAGCAATGGCGCTATATCTTCGCCCGAGGCCTTGGCCTTCCCGATCGACTTAGAACGGCTGTTCCGCTCCTGCTGAAGCCGTTCAGTTTCAACCTGAACCTGTTTACGCTCAGCCTCAAGAGTGTTGTAGGCTTCCAGCGGGAATTCGTAGCCTTTCTTCTTCAGGAGGTCAGCAATCTCATGCGGATTATCTCGGACGAGGCGTGGGTCTAGCATCGGTTAAATTATTCCTTTAAGCAGGTTAGAGCATGCGAGTCAGGCTCACCGCGAGAGCCAGTGCCGCAATGCACAAAATGACGCTCAATAGTACATAAAAGAGGGCCGTGATTATATGGCCTTCATGTATCAGGGTCAGTGTTTCAAGCGAAAAAGTTGAGAATGTGGTGAAGGCTCCAAGGAATCCTGTCATCAGTAACGGGCGCATCTCGGGTGCGAGCTTAGCTTTCTCTAATATCAACACAAACGCCACCCCCATAAGCAGTGAACCCAACACGTTGGCGCTGAGCGTTCCCCAGGGTAGCTTTGCATCACCCGAGTTGAGCCAACCACTCAACCAGTAACGCGCCAGAGCACCCAGCGCGCCACCCAAGGCTACACTGATGATGTGCATCAATGGGCTTTACCTCCCTTATAGCGCTTTCGAACACTGGTCTCATCCGCCTGACGCAGACGCTCGAGTTTTTCACCCAGTTTAATCTCAAGTCCCCGATTCTCTGGCTGGTAGTAGCGGCGTTCACTGATCGCCTCGGGCAGATACACCTCACCCGCTGCGTAAGCATTCGGCTCGTCGTGGGCGTAGCGGTAGTCATCTCCCATACCCTGCTCGCGCATCAGCTTGGTTGGTGCATTTCGCAAGTGCATCGGGACGTCAAAGCTTGGATCCGCAGCGACATCCGCGCGGCACTGGTTGTAGGCTCGGTAAAGCGCATTGGATTTTGGTGCCATGGCACAGTAGACAGCGGCCTGTGCAATAGCACGCTCACCTTCGGCTGGTCCCACCCGTTCAAACGCGTTCCAGGCTGCTAAAACCACCTGCATCGCCCGCGGATCGGCGTTGCCGATGTCCTCCGAGGCGATAGCGACCAGGCGTCTTGCGATATAGAGGGGATCACATCCGGCATCCAGCATACGACAGCACCAGTAGAGTGCACCATCTGCACTCGAACCCCGAACCGACTTATGAAATGCCGAAATCTGATCGTAAAAAAGATCACCGCCCTTATCGTAGCGGCGAGCCCCCGCCCCCAATACCTCCGTCAGTGCGGCTGTACTAACATATTCACGATCACCCCGTGATTCCGACAGATCGGCTGCGATCTCCAGAAGATTCAGTGCTCGTCGACCGTCGCCATCAGCCGTACGCGCGATCAGCTCCAGCAGGCCATCTTCGAACTCAAGTGGGCGCTCACCAAGACCGCGCTCAGCATCACGCAGCGCCTGTTTGAGTATCGCCAAAAGTGCAGATTCGTTGAGCGCGCGCAACGGGTAGACGCGCGCTCGCGATAACAAGGCGTTGTTCAATTCAAATGAGGGGTTTTCAGTGGTGGCGCCGATGAAGATCAGCGTCCCCTCTTCTACGACCGGAAGAAATGCATCCTGCTGCGCTTTATTAAAACGATGCACTTCGTCGACAAACAGGATCGATTTGCGCCCCCCCTGCAAACGATTATGTCGACCGCGCTCCACCGCTGCCCGCACCTCTTTAACACCATCCATTACAGCGGAGATAGCAATAAAATCAGCATCGACGTACTCAGCAATCAGTCGCGCGAGTGTCGTTTTACCAACACCGGGTGGACCCCAGAGAACGAGCGAATGGATACTGCCCTGCTCCAGTTGACGGCGCAATGGCTTCCCCTCACCAAAGAGGTGCTCCTGTCCGAGATACTGCTCCAGCGTGCGCGGACGCATACGCGAGGCAAGAGGCTCGAAGCCAACTGAACTGGCGCTAAACAGATCCATCAGTTGGCTGCCGCCTCGATCAGATCCGTTCCGGGCGGCGGCGTAAAGGTGAAACGCTTAGGGTCGATCTGCTCAGGAAAATTTGTATTTTTAAGCATGATTAGCGAGCGCTGACCGAGACTATCCTCGATCAAAATCTCGGTCAGAGCGCGTGCACCAAAGAGCATTCGCAGGCGCTCAAACTCAGCACTCTCAGAGGCTTTGGGTCGCAACTCAAACAGTGCGTCTACACCGCTCGCCTCTATCTCACTCACGAAAAATCGCTCCTGCAGTTCAGCCTGGCTGGCCCCGAGCACACTGGCTGGCGTAAAAGCATAGTCCTGCGAGAGGGACCGGCGCGTCGCCTGCTCTAAATCAGGGTCATAGATCCACAGATTCTCGCCGTCACCCACAATTAACTGCGGAAAGGGGTCTGTCGTCTCCCAGCGAACGCGGTTGGGGTGATCTATCCACATACGCCCCTTGCTCAACTCCTCGCGCGAACTACCGTCGCCCAGAGTGTACTGCTGAAATTCAGCGCTAAAGCGCTGATGCGCGTTGAGTCTCTCGGCTAACGCCTGTGCCGCTTCACTGGCCAGTGCAGGCGCGACTGTGAAAGAGAAAAGCAGGCTAAACAGAAAATGTTGCATCTTTAATCCCTTGGCGGCGGTGGCGCCAGCACCTCACGCTGACCGTTAGATCCGGCCTCAGTCACTACACCCGAAGCCTCCATTGTCTCGATCATACGCGCCGCGCGGTTGTAGCCGATCTTCAATTTGCGTTGCACCGATGAGATAGAGGCCTTACGAGATTCGGTGACAAAAGCAACCGCCTCATCATAAAGTGGATCCGCCTCATCATCGAACAGGCTTCCGCCGCCACCGCCAGCCCCTGCGTCAGCACCACCCTCATTGAGGATCGCGTCAATAAATACCGGCTCGCCCATCGCCTTCCAGGCTTCAACGACACGGTGCACCTCATCGTCACCAACAAAAGCGCCGTGCACGCGGTTAGGTACAGAGGTACCGGCAGGTAGATAAAGCATGTCGCCGTTACCGAGAAGATTTTCAGCACCGGACTGGTCGAGAATCGTACGCGAGTCGATCTTCGAGGAGACCTGAAAAGCAATTCTCGTCGGCACATTAGCCTTGATAAGGCCCGTAATCACATCCACCGATGGTCTCTGCGTGGCAAGAATCAAATGAATACCGGCCGCACGGGCTTTCTGAGCAATACGCGCAATCAACTCCTCAACTTTTTTGCCAACAATCATCATCATGTCAGCAAACTCGTCAATCACCACAACAATATAGGGTAGCGTCTCAAGCTCAGGGGCGGGCTCCGATGGGGGCAAACCAAGCTCCATGGGGTTCCATAGCGGATCCGTTAATGGCGTACCAACCGCGGCGGCCTCACGGACCTTATCGTTGTAACCGGCGATGTTACGTACACCCACCTTCGCCATTAGACGGTAGCGTCGCTCCATCTCAGCAACACACCAGCGCAGTCCGCCGGCCGCCTCTTTCATATCGGTAATGACAGGGGTCAGCAAGTGGGGAATGCCATCATAGATCGACAGCTCCAACATCTTCGGGTCCACTAGCATCAAGCGGACCTGATCTGGAGTCGCTTTGTAGAGCAGACTAAGCAGCATCGCATTAACACCGACTGACTTACCGGAGCCAGTTGTGCCAGCGACCAGCAAGTGAGGCATTTTAGCAAGGTTGGCCACCACTGGGTTGCCAGCGATATCGTTCCCCAACGCCAGCGTTAATTTAGAGGCGGCGTCCAGATAAGGTTTCGAGTTAAGTACCTCAGACAGGCGTACCATCTGGCGCGAATGGTTGGGAATCTCAATACCGACGACCGACTTGCCAGGGATCACCTCCACCACACGCACCGCAGCAACGGCCATTGAACGCGCCAGATCGCGCGCTAAATTCGAGATTTTGCTCGCCTTTACACCCGGAGCAGGCTGTATCTCGAAGCGGGTGATCACGGGTCCAGGGTTGACCTCAACCACCTCAGCCACAACCCCGAAATCATTGAGTTTCTGTTCCAGCAAGCGCGATAGCTGCTCCACTTCCTCTTCTGTGTAGCCCTGATCGGTTTGAAGTTCCGGCGGGTCCAGCAGTTCCAAACTCGGCAATTTCATTTTTGCCGTTGCCGCTGATTTGGCATCGGGTTCGTCGTCGCTCTCAAGCGGCTTGTGCGTCTGGGAGAGTGGAACAATCTTAACGTTGCGTTTGGCGTCCGCAGGCTCATCCCAGGGTGGGCTATCCTCGGTTGAAGCGGCTGCTGGTGGTTGGGGTGCTAATCCTGTCTCCTTCGGAGCGGTTGTAGCCGAGGATCTGGGCTCCGATGACTCTGCCGATGACTCTGCCGGTTTTAGCTCAGCGGCCGGCATTTCGAGCTGCGGCTCTACCCGCTCCACCTTACGAACCTCCACTGGACGTTCGGCGCCCACAGGCGTTGACTGCCGCTGTTCTTTCTGAACTCTGCCGGCCTCGACCGGTCGCGAAAGAGCGCTCAATCGACTCGCCGCTTTGAGAACAGCGTCACCAAGGCCCTCCAACACTCGCGTCCAGCTAGTATCGACATAGAGTGTTAAGCCGATTAGTAGCGCGATCCAGAGCACCAGCGTGGCCCCGATCAGGTTGAGCCAATGCACCGCAAAATCGCTAAGCGCCTGCCCTGACAAGCCACCAGCCGAGAATGGAAAGTTCAGTGACTCGTTTGAAAAATGCAAGGAGGCCAATGCTGAAATGGAGAGCAGCATCAACGTCGCACCAAAGAGGCGCAGCACAATAAACGGTATCTGATGGAGGGTCCCGAGTTGGCGCCGACGCAACCAACGCCAGGCTGGAATAATGATCAGCAGTGGCAACAGGAACGCACCACCACCCAACCAGGCCACCGAGTAATCGGCCACCCAGGCACCAACATTTCCGACCCAATTGCGCACCTCGGGCTGATAGGCATAGTGAGACCAGCCCGGATCGCGTGGATCGTAACTGACCAGAGCGAGCAGCAAAAGTAAGTTGGCGCCAATCGCCAAAACCAGCAACGACTCTCGTGCGATTCTGCTCAGCTGCTGTGCAAATGTTGGTGATGAGTGGCTATCCTGTCGACTCAACGATGATCCCTTATTTCCACCACGAATGAATGGACCTCAAAATAGCATAAACGGGCCTCGAAGGTCTTGCCCAAAATGGGTTAGCGACCCTTCAGTTAGCGATATGACAACTGTTCTGGGGTTGAATTGCGCTGGCGTCGGCCCCACACTAGTGAACAACCAAAAAACGACCGGAATCAACAGATCATGAGCGAAGCGCAACACCACCGTCTGATTATCCTCGGCTCAGGGCCCGCGGGCTACACAGCTGCTGTTTACGCTGCACGTGCCAACCTTAATCCCATTGTCATTACCGGTATGCAGGCCGGTGGTCAGCTGACAACGACAACCGACGTAGACAACTGGCCAGGCGACGTCGATGGCGTTCAGGGTCCAGAACTGATGCAGCGCATGCAGGCACACGCGGAGCGTTTTGATACTAAGGTTGTGTTTGATCACATCCACACCGCTGAGTTGCAGAGCCGCCCCTTCCGTCTGGTCGGCGACATGGGTGAGTACACCTGTGATGCACTGATTATCTGTACGGGTGCATCAGCCCAGTATCTTGGCCTCGACTCAGAAGAGGCATTCAAAGGCAAAGGGGTCAGTGCTTGCGCTACCTGTGACGGATTCTTTTACCGTAACCAGAAAGTCGTTGTGATCGGTGGTGGTAACACTGCGGTCGAAGAGGCGCTTTATCTATCGAATATTGCATCAGAAGTGACACTGGTCCATCGTCGTGACTCGCTACGCTCCGAAAAGATCCTGCAGGATAAGCTATTCGATAGAGCCAAGAACGGCAACGTTAACATTCTCTGGAACCATCAGTTAGATGAAGTTCTTGGGGATGCTAGCGGCGTAACCGGTATCCGAGTTAAAAGCACAGAGACCGGCGATACCCAGGAGCTTGATGCGTTGGGCGTGTTCATTGCGATCGGTCACAAACCCAATACTGAACTGTTCAGCGGTCAGTTGGAGATGGAGAACGGATACCTGAAGATCCACTCCGGTACTGAAGGGAATGCGACTCAAACCAACATCGAGGGTGTATTCGCAGCCGGTGATGTGTGTGATCACATCTACCGCCAGGCGATCACCTCTGCGGGCTTTGGTTGTATGGCTGCGCTGGACGCGGAGCGCTACCTAGACTCTCTCGAGAAGTAAGATGCTCCCCTGGCTGGAACCGGGCACGCCCGCTTTCCCGCCCACTGAATGGGCTCTGGAAGAGCCCAATGGTCTGCTGGCAGCCGGTGGTATTCTCAATGCAGACTGGCTGACAGAGGCTTATCCACAAGGGATCTTCCCTTGGTTCAACGAGGGAGAACCGATCCTTTGGTGGAGCCCTTCACCCCGCTGCGTTCTCTACCCTGATCAGTTTCATCTCTCGAAATCGCTGCGCAAGCGCATGCGTCAACTCGATTATGAGGTCCGCGTAGACCAGTGTTTTACTGAGGTAATGCGCGCCTGCGCGGCTCCGCGAGCCTCTCAAGATGGCACTTGGATAAGCCCTGCGTTCGTCAGCGCCTATACCGAGCTGGCTCATCGTGGCATCGCACATAGCATTGAACTCTATGTTGATGAGTGTCTGGTTGGCGGTCTTTACGGGCTGGCAATCGGCCGAATATTTTTTGGAGAGTCGATGTTTTCACGAATTCCTGATGCTTCGAAAATCTGTCTTTATCATCTGGCTGAAAAGCTGCTTCAGGCAGACTATGCTGTAATTGACTGTCAGGTCTACAACCCGCACCTCCACTCGCTGGGTGCAACTGAGATAGACAGGGTTGAGTTTGAGCATCTGCTCCTGAGCTGCCATCAACAGGCAAGCCAACCGATCTGGGAGCAAAGAGTATGGAGTTCATAGTTGTCGACGCTGCAAACACTGAGGTTTTTTGCCACACCAGAGCATGAGTGTAGCTATTTGCCAGAGGAGCGCGCGCGCACGCTCTTCGTTGACCCCCAGGCGGATATTGATGCAGACATCTACGCGCAGTTAACTGATATGGGCTTCCGCCGCAGTGGTACACACATTTACCGGCCACACTGCCTCGCCTGTAACGCCTGCATATCTGTGCGTATCCCAGCTTACGAATTTAAGATGTCAAAATCACAGAAACGGATCTGGAACAAAAACCGTGACCTACATGTGGAGACCATCGCACCCACGCTAACCGCCGAGATCTACGATCTTTACGAGCGCTACATTCGCGAACGCCACGCGGACGGTGACATGTACCCCCCCTCGCCCAGCCAATTCAGCGGCTTTCTGGCAGACTCCAACCAAGAGAGTTGGTTTCATCTGATTCGCAATCGCGAGAATCGGCTAGTCGGAGTCGCTGTCTCTGACACCCTGTTACAGGGATCATCCGCTGTTTACACTTTTTACGATCCACTGGAGGAGTCCCGTAGTATCGGTACCTTTGCTGTTCTCTGGCAACTCATGCAACTCAAGGAGCATCGGGGTGGGCACCTCTATCTGGGTTACTGGGTTAAAGCCTGCCGCAAGATGAGTTATAAGGCACGTTACTATCCCATGGAGAAACTCTACCAGGGCGTGTGGGTGCGGGTCGGCGATGATGAGCGTTCAGAATCACTCTGAACAGAGCACTGTTCAGAAAACAGACTATTTATTTCACATTAGCCGTTAATTAGTGCAAAATATGCCGCTTTCCGCGCTAGGGTTAGTTATTCAGCTGTCACGTCAGTTGTCGCCCTTGCAGACGATAATCACCTAAGGTTGAGAGTGAATGGCTAAAGAAGAAGCTTTTGAGATGGAAGGAACGGTAGTTGATACCCTTCCGAATACCATGTTCCGTGTAGAACTGGAAAATGGTCACGTTGTGACTGCACACATCTCCGGCAAAATGCGCAAAAATTACATCCGTATTCTGACAGGCGACAAAGTTAAGGTAGAACTAACACCCTACGATCTTAACAAGGGCCGTATCGTCTACCGCGCTCGCTAAGCCAAGACTCCAGATCAGGTGGTCGCCTAAGCGACCACCTCTTCGATATCCAACGTTAACTCACCCTCGGCGTTGACCCTGATCTCTACTTCACCGCCATTTTCAGCTAGCTCTCCGAAGAGAATAAGCTCTGCCAGCGGCTTCTTGATCTTCTCCTGAATCAGACGACGCATTGGTCGCGCGCCCATCTTCTCGTCGTAGCCGTGCTCAGCTAGCCAGTCACGCGCTTCTGGTGTCGCATGAATCAGCACGCGCTTCTCATCCAGCTGCGCCTGCAGCTCGGTGAGGAACTTATCGACGACGCCACGGACAATCTCAAGCGACAGTGCTTTAAATTGCACAACCGCATCCAGACGGTTACGAAACTCCGGCGTAAACAGGCGTTTCAGTGCCTCCATACCGTCCGTCGAGTGATCCTGATGAGTAAAGCCGATACTGGGTCGACTCATCGCTTCAGCACCCGCGTTGGTGGTCATCACCAGAATGACGTTGCGGAAGTCCGCTTTGCGGCCATTGTTATCGGTTAACGTACCGTTGTCCATCACCTGCAGCAGCAGGTTGAACACCTCGGGGTGGGCCTTTTCAATCTCATCCAGAAGGAGCACGGCGTGTGGGTTCTTAGTCACCGCTTCGGTTAGCAGACCACCCTGATCGTATCCCACGTAGCCCGGCGGCGCGCCTATTAGACGTGACACAGTGTGACGCTCCATGTACTCAGACATATCAAAGCGGATCAGCTCAATACCCATAATCCGGGCTAGCTGGGAGGTCACCTCAGTTTTGCCGACTCCCGTTGGACCTGCAAAAAGGAAGCTACCCACCGGTTTATTGGGCTCTTTCAAGCCGGCACGTGACAGTTTAATCGCAGCTGCGAGCGTATCGATCGCCTCATCCTGACCCAGCACCACCATTTTCAGGCTACTGTCGAGTTTGGAGAGCTGCTGTTTATCAGATGTTGAGACGCTCTTCGGCGGGATACGAGCGATTTTGGCCACTATGGCTTCCACCTGCTCGACGCCAATTGAGCTAACCCGTTTCTCAGGTGCCAACAGTCTCTGGTAAGCACCCGCTTCATCAATGACATCAATGGCTTTATCCGGCAGATGCTTCTCGTTGATGTACCGCTCGGCCAACTCAGCCGCTGCACGCAGCGCCTCATCTTCGTACTTGATCTCGTGATGCTCTTCAAAGCGCGATTTAAGCCCACGCAGAATCTGATAAGTATCCTCGACGCTTGGCTCCATTACATCCACCTTCTGGAAACGACGAGCCAATGCACGGTCCTTCTCAAAAATTCCGCGGAACTCTTGGAAGGTGGTCGAACCTATGCAGCGTATCTGCCCAGAACTGAGCAGTGGCTTGAGCAGGTTTGATGCATCCATCGATCCACCGGATGCAGCACCAGCTCCGATAATTGTGTGGATCTCGTCGATAAACAGAATGGAGTGAGGCTTCTTCTTAATCTCATTGAGCAACGACTTTAATCGCTTCTCAAAATCACCGCGGTACTTGGTACCGGCCAGCAAAGCACCCAGATCAAGCGAGTAGACAACCGAGTCAGCAATCACACTCGGCACCTGCTCCTCTACAATAAGTTTCGCCAGACCCTCGGCAATCGCTGTTTTGCCGACCCCCGCTTCACCCACCAGGAGCGGGTTGTTCTTGCGTCGACGAGAGAGAATCTGCACCACACGTTCAACTTCAGAGTCACGACCAACTAGCGGATCGATCAACCCCTCGGCAGCCTGCTGATTTAGATTAACCGCGTACTGTTTGAGAGGGCTCGAAGCGTCATTAGCAGACTCCTCTTGAGTCTCGGTTGTCTCGTCCGTGCGCTCTTCGTTGTCGTGCATCTCTGAAATTCCATGAGAGATGAAGTTGACAACATCCAGACGCTCCACGCCCTGCATCTGCAGTACATAGACAGCGTGACTCTCTTTCTCACTGAAGATTGCCACCAAAACATTGGCACCCGACACCTCAGATTTACCTGAGGACTGCACATGAAAGACGGCGCGTTGTAATACCCTCTGAAAACCGAGTGTTGGCTGAGTTTCAGCCTCCGGAGTGTTCTCTGGCAAGAGCGGCGTAGTCTCTTCAACAAATCGCTTAAGCTGTTCTCGCAAGCGGTCGAAATCTACGCCACAGGCATGCAACACCTCGGCTGCCTGACGATTATCAAGCAGTGCTAACAAAAGATGCTCTACCGTCATGAACTCGTGTCGCCGATGCAACGCATCGCGGAACGCGGTACTGAGGGTCTCTTCTAACTCACGGTTCAACATATTTCGCCCCTTACACCTTCTCTACTTCGCAGAGCAATGGGTGCTTGTTCTGTCGTGAAAATTGATTTACCTGTGTCGCCTTGGTTTCAGCCACATCGCGACTGTAAATACCACAAACGCCCTTACCTTGTTGATGGACCGCCAGCATTACCTGTGTCGCCTTTTCCTCGTTCATGGCAAAGAAGATCATCAACACCTCAACCACAAATTCCATCGGTGTGTAGTCATCGTTTAGAAGCACTACACGGTACATCGATGGACGTTTAAGATCAGGTTTAGCCTCAGCTACCGTTGTTAACGGGTTGTACTCCGGGCCCTGACTCTCGTCGTCCTGTTGGTTCAAAACATTGTTGCCTAGTTTCATGCCGAATAAATTCATCTTTTGCTATTTAACGTTAGTACATCAAGCGAAGCGTCCAGTGTACATATTCGGCTCACGCTCTTCAGTATAGATGGAGATATTGATCCCGCTATACAACCCCTCAATGCAAAATTCTCACTTCGTGCAATGGCGCTTCCATACTCATCAACAAAAATCTCGGATACGAAAAAGATCTCGCAAAAAAGTTGATGTTTTTGATCAGCTTACCCCTTGATTCGCTTTGTCGAATGATTATTCTTGAGGTTGTGATCGTCGCAAGACGTTTACGAAGGATGGGGCCGAACGGACTTAGCCCAAATGTAAATTGCCCCTGATTTTTATCGGGCGGCGGCAAAGCATAGATGGAGTTGGTGCGATGCACACGGGAACAGTCAAGTGGTTCAGTAACGCCAAAGGTTACGGTTTCATTATTTCTGACAATATAGAAGGCGAGATATTTGCTCACTTCTCGGCGGTACAATCTGAGGGGTATAGGTCTCTAAGAGCCGGGCAACCGGTAAACTTTGAGGTTCAGGATGGTCCCAAAGGCATTCATGCGATCAATATAAGCCCGGCAAATTAAATAGAGGCAGAGCAGACTGCGGCCTCCAACAGGATCCTCTTGTCTGATATCTACCTACTCAACAAGCCATATAATGTGCTCTCCACCTTCACCGATAAGGACGGGAGAGGTACGTTGGCAGATTTCATCGACATCCCGGATATCTACGCCGCTGGCCGGCTTGATTACGATTCCGAAGGACTCGTGCTGTTGACCGCCGATGGCGATCTGCAGCACCGCCTGGCAAACCCCAAATTCAAATTACCCAAGACTTATTGGGTCCAGGTAGAGGGTGAAATCAACGACGAGGCGTTAATACACCTGAGCCGGGGCGTTGAACTCAAGGACGGTCGCACCCGACCTGCCCAAGCCAGGCGAATTAGCGAGCCCAACCTGTGGCCGCGCTCGGCGCCTATACGTCAGCGCAAGAACCAACCCACCAGCTGGCTAGAGCTCATCATCACTGAAGGAAAAAATCGTCAGGTGCGACGCATGACCGCGGCGGTCGGCTTCCCTACCTTGCGTCTGATTCGCGTGGCTATCGGAAATTGGCAGCTCGATCAACTACAACCGGGCGATTGGCGCCGCGAGCAGGTTCACCTCCCCACCCGCATCTCAAACACGCCTCGCAACCAAAAAACGGACCAGAGGGTCGGCACTAAACCACGGGGCAAGGGGCGGGCGAAAACTCATTCCAGCCACCGAAGCAAAGGGCGAGAAGGGGCTGACTGACCAGAGTAGAGACACGAGAGATCACCCATCCTAGCTGAGATTTAGCTTACCCCTGCCCCGTATCCCAGCTATTGGCAGCCTCTAAGTCAGTCGTTTTCTGTTCGACCCAGACCGCACCCTGGTCACTCACTTCACGCTTCCAGAAGGGTGCGTCGCGCTTGAGGTAATCCATAATAAAAATCGCCGCTTCGAAGGCTGCTTTTCGGTGTGCCGAACTGACCGCCACCTGAACCACTTCGTCTGCCAGAGTCATCTGGCCTACCCTGTGTACCACCCAAACCCGATTGAGGGGCCAGCGCTCACGCGCCTGCTCGACGATGCGCTGCAATGCCTTTTCCGTCATCCCCGGGTAGTGCTCGAGCTCCATTGACTTGAGCGACGCATCTTCAAGCTCACGCACCAAACCCGTAAAACTGACCAGTGCGCCAACACCTTCGGGCGACGCCTTTAACCAGGCCAGGGCGTTAGCACTATCAAGCTTCGCTTGAGTTACCTCGATATAATCGCTCATATATGGTCATTCCTGCGCTAATTTGATCCGCCCGCGGGCGTTAAAACTGCTATCATATGCCCTCTTTTTAAACAGATAAACCGTTGATGTCAGAACCCACAACAACAGAACGCTGGACCCCGCGCAGTACCGTCGCTGCGATCGTCGAACAAGATGGTCGCTTCCTGATGGTAGAGGAGATGATCAAAGGAAAGTGTCTGATAAATCAGCCCGCCGGTCATCTTGAGGAGAATGAAACTTTCACTGAAGCGATGCTACGCGAAGTTCTGGAGGAGACCGGATACCAGGTTGAAGCCAGATCGCTTTTGGGTCTTTACGTCTACCGCACGGCAGATGCCAGTCTGACCTTTCACCGGGTCTGCTTTATTGCAAGTGCACCTAAAGCGATACCGGAAGCGGTTCTGGATGAGGGGATTATAGGTCCTCGTTGGATGACTCGCGACGAGGTGGCCGCAGCCCCCAATCTGAGGGCACCACTAGTGTTGCAGTGTATTGATGACTATTTAGCGGGGAGATCCTACCCGCTTGATTTTATAAAGGATTAACGACCAAGTCCCATGAGCGATAACAGCAGGAAAAAGGTAATCGTCGGTATGTCCGGCGGCGTCGATTCATCTGTCTCAGCCTATCTGTTGCAGCAGCAGGGCTATCAGGTTGAAGGTCTGTTTATGAAAAACTGGGATGAGGACGATGGTACTGAGTACTGTACAGCCCTGACAGACCTGGCTGACGCTCAGGCGGTGTGTGACAAACTGGGGATTCACCTACACACCGCCAACTTCGCGTCGGAGTACTGGGATAATGTGTTTGAACACTTTCTCGAAGAGTACAAAGCGGGACGCACACCCAACCCTGATATTCTCTGCAACCGCGAGATCAAATTTAAGGCCTTTCTTGAGTATGCCCAGATGCTTGGAGGCGATCTGATTGCGACCGGTCACTACACACGGCGCGGCGACCTCAATGGTCGAGCTGCGCTTTTAAAAGGGTTGGATCCGAACAAAGATCAGAGCTATTTCCTGCATCAGGTCGGCTTTGAAGAGCTGGGAATGACGCTATTCCCGGTGGGTGAACTTGAGAAGCCACGGGTGCGCGAAATTGCTGACATGCTTGGGCTCGCCACTGCCAAAAAGAAGGACAGCACCGGTATCTGCTTCATCGGCGAACGCCGCTTTACTGACTTTCTTAAACAGTATTTACCCGCCCAACCGGGTAAAATCGTTACACCTGATGGCGACCCGATCGGAGATCACCAGGGACTGATGTACTACACCCTTGGGCAGCGTCAGGGTTTAGGCATCGGTGGCTTAGCTAACTACCCCGAGGAGCCTTGGTTCGTCGCTGGCAAGAATCTTGAGGCCAACGAACTGATTGCCGTTCAGGGACAGGAGAATGAGCTGCTCTATTCAGACTGGTTGTTTGCCAGTGAAATTTTCTGGATAAGTGGTGAAGCGCCCCCCTTGCCTTTGCACTGCAGAGCCAAGGTGCGATACCGTCAATCGGATCAGGAGTGCCTAATTGAATCGGCTGAAGGCGGCTACAGAGTCACTTTCAAACAGCGCCAGCGGGCCGTAACACCCGGCCAGTCTCTGGTTCTCTATATCGACGACCTCTGCCTCGGTGGCGGCGTAATTGAATACAGCTCACGTGATCTATATTGGAAGTAAGAAGTATGTACCGAGCATCTGTTGATCAGACCATTGCCCTAGCTGGCGTATTTCAGGCAGCCGCGCTGGTTGAGCAGATAGCCCGCCAGGGGCTGGTGGCGCAGGATGCCCTGCAGGGTAGTATTGCCAGTCTGTTTGTCACCAATCCAAAAGCGACTGAAGACGTCTTTGGCGGGAGAGATCAGCTCAAATATAACCTAAGCACAGGCCTTAAAGAGCTGCAGAAGACCATCGATAAAAAGGGCAGCACACTGACGCCCAACATCACGCGATATGCGCTCAGCATGATCGCGTTAGAGCGCAAATTGCAAAAGAATCCGCAATTTTTAAATACTATTGGCGAGCGACTCGAGCAGTTGGAGCAAAAAGCTAATTACTTCTTTAATACTCAAAATGGTGAAGATCCAGCTGATTACCCCAGTCGATACACTCACAGTGCGATCATTGGCGGGCTGGATCAGCTGTACAAGGACACTGTTAGCCAGTTCAGCTTCCGCATTCAGGTTCAGGGAGATCCGCGGCAACTTCAGAATGACGATAACGCAGCACGGATTCGCGCCCTTCTGCTTTCAGGCATTCGCGCTGCGATGCTCTGGCGTCAGGTTGGCGGCCACCGCTGGCACTTCCTTTTCCTGAGAGCACGACTGCGCGATGGTCTGAAACAACTGACCTGATCAGGCTCGCCATAAACACAAAAAAGCGCTCCATACGGCACAGCTAAGGCCGTGTGGTGCTGCTTTAAATCGTAAAATCACAGAGCTGGGTTGCGTGCCATCGGGGCAGCACTGTTTTTCGGGAGAGAGCCCTAGCCCTCTCTCTTCAAATGAACATCCATCTGTGGGTAGGGAATAGAGATACCCTCCTCGTCAAAGCGTAACTTTACCGCCTCTGTTACGGCCCAGTATGTTGCCCAATAATCCTCTGTCTTCACCCAAGGGCGCACGATGAAGTTAACGCTTGAGTCGGCAAGCGCGCTTACGGCTACAACAGGTTCCGGGTCGGGCAGTACACGTGGATCCGACTTGACGATCTCAATAAGCAGCTCCTTGGCTTTGCGAAGATCGTCGTCGTAGCCGATACCGAACACCATGTCGACACGACGAGTAGGACGGCGGTTATAGTTGGTAATCGTGTCTGAGTAGATTGAGCCGTTGGGCACGATCACCTCGCGATTGTCACCAGTACGCATAACGGTGTTGAAAATCGTGATACTCTCAGCGATACCTGAAACACCGGCGACTTCAACGAAATCACCCTCTTTGAACGGGCGAAAGAAGATCAGTAGCACCCCTGCAGCAAAGTTTTTCAACGAATCCTGCAAAGCTAATCCCACAGCCAGACCAGCAGCACCCACTAGGGCGATAAGTGAAGTCGTATCGACTCCCAGTTGCCCCAGTGACGCCACGACAACAACCAGCGTCAGCAGGACCTGAACAATTGAGAGTACAAAGCGCACCAGCATCTGGTCTAACTTGGTACGACTAAGTACGTTAGCCAGTACTCTCCCGAGTATTTTGCTTAACCAGCGACCAAAGATAAATATGACAATCGCCAGACCGATATTGACTCCCCAAGGAAGAATATAGGTCTGCATTAAGGTATCAAATTCAGGCATGGTTCGTTTCCATCTCCAGTAAGGCTACAATAGCTTTTATTAATTGATTTCTATTCAGGTAGGACTCATTAAGCTGAGTATAGTTTATTTGTCCAGCATCAGTTTTTTGAATCCACAACTCAGGCTAACGAGTTATTTATGTTGAAACGTCTCTCTACACTGTCAATTTTTTCCGGCCTTGTTTTTAGTGTCTCTGTTCAGGCTGCTTTCATCGCAGATGATGTACAACTGTTCATGCACTCTGGTCCCAGCTACGAATATCGTATAAGTGGTCGAGTGCGCAGTGGCGAGCCAGTAGAGATCCTCGAGAAGTCTGGCGACTACACCAAAGTGCGCCTGGAGTCGGGCAAAGATGGCTGGGTACCAACCCGCTATATTGCTGAAGGTCGCAGTGCCCTTGAGGCGTTGCCCGTTCTTCAGCAGACATTAGCCGACCGGGAGACCGAGGTAAAACAGCAGACGGAAGAGATCCAACTGCTGAGGGCTCGCGTTAATACACTCGAAGCTGAGAATAGGAGTTTCACGGAACAAGTCGTGATGCGCGACACACAAATTCGTGATCTACAATTTGAACTACAGAATATGGATCAGTCCAACCTGATGCGCTGGTTGACACATGGTGGCATCATCGCTCTGGCAGGAGTCATTATAGGGCTGATCATTCCGAACCTTCCTAAACGCCGCAAGCAGCGCGACGAATGGTTCTGACGGACACAGATAGGAGATAACCGATGGAGGCACTTATGTCGTTCGTAGTAGTAACACTGGCTCTTGGAGCTCTGGTCTGGTTAGGCCTCAAAAGCATTAAGGCTCAACGTGAGCAGGTTGCGTTACAGCCTGTGCGTATTCGCGAAGAGCGCCGCAAGCGTCAATAAAATCGCGCCACTTAAAACAGCGATCCTGTCGGTGAAGCAGACTCTTCTGTTGCTTCACCGTCGTTCATATGGTCTCGATTTAGCGGCTCCAAATTAGCCGGTTCGCCCCCTAGACTAATTTCAGATATGGGTCTTGGTGTGAATTGGGCAAATCCGCCATTCGCAGTCCATTCCCGGTGCCCCTGCTCGACCCTGACGACTCCCTTAAACCGCCGCTGCAGATAAGGGACAACCTCCTCCATCGTATTGATATCACAGAGTATAACGCCGCCGCGTCCATCTTCGGTGGTAAACAGATAGGACTTCACCTGACCTCACACTTCTCCTTGCGGAGCACTAATTTATCTCAAAATGCAGTTTACCAGAATCACCCCCCAATGCACCGCGCAGGCTCGATATTCGGTGCTAGACTACATATTGCCACCGATCCTAGGAAAATTCTGATGAACGTAAGTGATCTGCTCGCTATTGTAATTGAACCCTCACGTATGCAACGTAAGCTCATTCTCGCTGCCCTTGAACGGCAGGGCGTTGTTGATGTCGAGGAGTTTGACTCCGCTGAGCCGGCGCTGCAACGTATGCAAACGCTGACGCCTGACCTGGTGGTCTCCTCGATGCACCTGCCGGATATGACAGGTACAGATCTTTTACACCGCATGCGCGAAGATGAACGCCTGCAGGAGATCACTTTTTTACTGGTCTCATCAGAAACACACTATCGCTACCTCGAGCCGATACGCCAGTCAGGGTCAATCGCAATTTTGCCTAAGCCTTTCAAAGAGGAAGATTTGGGTAAAGCCTTGGCGAGTACCCTTGCCTATATTGACGCTCAGCACTCTGAAGGGGATGAGGAGTTTGAGTTCCTGCGTGTCCTTGTGGTCGACGACAGTCGGATGTCACGCCATTACGTTCGTCAGATTTTGGAATCGATTGGCATACACTCCATCACTGAGTCATCCAATGGTGCAGAAGCGCTGGCACAGATATCTCAACATGAATTTGATCTAGTCATCTCTGACTACAACATGCCAGAGGTCGATGGACGTGAGCTGGTTGAGCACATCCGTACCGACAGCAGCCAGAGCAGTATTCCTGTGCTGATGATCACCTCGGAACAGAACGAATCAAACCTAGCTGCCATCGAAAACGCTGGCGTCTCGGCGCTGTGTAATAAGCCTCTGGCGTTTGAAGGGCTAAGAGGCTTGATTCACCGTCTGATTGCAGAGCATTAACCCGCTCTGCTAATCCGTATTCAGGGACTACAGCGGGGAGTAGAGGGTCCGACTTTAACGAAGAGTTTAAAAGTCCGGTTGCCAAGCTGCGTTTTACTCCTCATCTAACAGCTGTTTAGGATCGAAGCCCATAATCAGCCCCCCCCAATGTTTACCGTTAATGTAAAGCGGGATCGACAGATCATTAAGCACCTCACCTGTGTCCCGAATAAAGGTTTGTAGCAAGAAGGGCTCGGTATGGCTGGCACGGCGCTTCTCTGCACGATTACCTGCGAAAATGCGACGATGACGGCTTTTGAGATTATCTACCGAGAAGTCTCCGGTAATTGGATTCGAGACCTTGGTGTGATGCGCGGGGGCATAGCCGTTTCTATCCACTGCAATTGCGTAGATAAACTCGGGGCGCTGAGAGATAAAGGAATCAAACATCGGACGCAATAACGCCTCGTAAGCTTGAGTATAGGGGAGATCATATTTCTCAGGCTGCTGACCCTCATTGGTGCGCTGATACTGCTCATCAAACAGATCTAGCCCCTGCGCTTGCAAACTGGCCAGCGCGTCACTTACCTTATCAGCCCAGCGCCGACCGGTCTGAATCATATTTTCAAACCCACCAAAACCGATAATAAAGCGTGAAAGAAGCTCCTGAGTCTCCTCAGTTGCCATTTCCAACTGGTCCGAATAACTGCGCGACTCAGCCATCTCTGTGCGTATACCCTCAGACATCTGTGTAATCTCAGCCACGTGGTTATGGGACTCTTTGTTGGTGTAGGCGAGCTCATCCAGTGCCGCGCTAATACCCGTAAGTTGCCCACCCACCGCCTCAAATTGGGCGATCAACGTGGCGAAGTTCTGACTGGTATTCGATATGTAAGACTCTGTATTCTCAACGAACCCGAGAATCTGCTTAGCACTCTCATTCGTGCTTCCCACCAGCCCTTTCATACTGTTGATACTGGCATCAATTTCACCGGTGGCGTTGCTAACCTTGAGCGCCAGAGTGCGTACTTCGTCGGCGACCACAGCAAACCCCCGGCCCGCTTCGCCTGCACGCGCTGCCTCAATCGAGGCGTTTAGAGCCAGCAAGTTGGTCTGGTCGGAGAAGCCCTGAACCGTCGATACGATCTCTGTCATACTGGCCGAGTTCGCTAATAACTGATCGACAGAGTTCTGAAAACCCGTCACCTGCTCTCGAATCGCACGGATCTGCTCCAACACCTTACGCATCTCATCGCCGGACTGATGCACGCGTGTTAGGTTATCTGAGTTGTGCTCATTAATCGCCAGTGTCGTGCTGGCAATCTCACTAATTGCCTGAGTCGCTTCAGAGCTGGATTGGAACACCTGCTGTGCCTGCGACTCCTGCCGCTCAGCGACCTCTCCCGCTTCGAGGGTCACTTTGCGAACGCGCGTCGCACTGAGCGCAACTCGCACCGAGCGACGACGCGTCTCAGCAATCATCTTTTTTAAACTGTCTGCAAAGCCATTGTACGCCAGTGCCATTTCGGCAATCTCGTCCTGAGTCTGCACAGGAAGGCTGACCGAGATATCACCGTTTCGGTCACGCACACCATGGAGCACGTCAATCATCGCCTTTACCGGTTTGAGAAAAAGGTGACGCATAAACCAAACGGTAAACATGCCTGCAGTCGCGGAGAAAAAGATGGCGAAGTAGAGTAACCCATTAACCCATGCGGCTGCAGTCGCATCAAATATTTCGCCCTCTCTTGGCAGCAGTATCAGTAGCGCAATTGAAATTGTGATTGGAGGAATCGAGACGAAAACTAGGTTACCGACGATCTTCTTGGTGAGGCTGTTAAAGAGGGTCTTTTCGATACTGCGATAGAGACTCATTGACTTCTCCGATCGGGCCGCTCCGATGCAGTGGACGTCCTCACTACCACATCAGATAGGCACCGTACTGTTTTAACTGGTCACGCCTTTCTTGATACTCAGGACAGTGCTGGCCAACCAACTGCCAAAAGCGGGAGCTGTGGTTCATCTCCCGCAGGTGACAGAGCTCATGCACAATCACGTACTCCTGAATTTTGGTTGGTAAGTGAATAATTCGCCAGTTTAAGGTGACTTCACCCGCAGACGAGCACTGCCCCCATTTACGTTTGTAATGGCGCACGTTGACGCTCTTGGGATAGAGCCCTGTATCCTGAGCCGCCTGCTCGGTCATTTCGGTAAGTATGGACTTGGCCGCCTCTTTCAGTACGCGCTTGAGACGCTGCTCCAGGCGGCTGCTGTCGGCAAAACTGTCTCGCCCTCCTAACAATATCAGACGGCGTAGACGGTCAATTCGCTGCTCTGCAAAGAGAGTGCGGGAGCTGTGTTCAAGTTTATACGTCTGACCAAAGAGCTTTATCTCGCCACTGCATGGGTCGGTCAGATGCTCTCGTAACTGATCGCGCTGGCGGCATAAACGCGGGTAGATCCAATCTGCCTTGCTGTGTACCCATCGGGATATCCAGAGCTCATCAGTATTTTTGGGAGCTCGAACCACCACCTCCCCCGCATCGATCTGAATACTGACCGTGCGACGCTTGGCACTGCGCTCAACCCGATAGTTAAACTCGGCGTTATCCGCCAGCTGAACCTGCATCCAACCTAACCCTTAGCTCTGCTAATTTTTACACGCCGCAGCGCTTTTGCGTTTTGACTCAACAAATTGATTAACTGGCGACGCTCAACCACCTCGGGGGCATAGCGCAGCTGCTCATCGAGACGGGCCAACTGCTCCAACCCTGAGCTCAAGTCAGAGTATCTGTTTTTGAGCTCTAGAGCGAGTTGTGCCAGCGTCTGTTTCGGCTGCCGCTTATAGCCGAGCCTCGCGGCCTGCGCTTCGAAGGCCTGGCGCGCGCGGGTGAGTTGATCTCGTGCTTTGCGCGGCCGTAGGTTAAAACCGACAAAACCCAGTATGAGGGCACCGGGCAGCAACAGCGCCAACGCCATGCGCAGCGGCGTAATCTCACCAAGCAGTGAGCGCAACAGGTCACTTTGCTGGTTTTGATAGTTCAGTACCCATCGATGCCAAGAGAAATTCAGTGCATCGATCGCCCGGCGCATCTCCAGTAACCAACCCGAGTTTGTGAAACGCAAGAGTGATAGTGGACGGTCCGCAAGGAAACCGGGCTGGTCTGCAAACAGCTGCTCAGCACTCTGTTCGATACGCTCTGGCGCGACAGCAGCCGTGGGATCGAAGCGCACCCACCCCTCACCCTCCATATAATACTCTACCCAAGCGTGAGCATCCCACTGACGAACGCTGAGATAACCGGCACCTGGATTATATTCGCCCCCCTGATAACCACCCACGAGCCGCGCCGGTACACCGGCAGCACGCAACAGCAAAGCGGTCGCGCTAGCGTAGTGGCCGCAAAAGCCACGTTGGGTATCAAATAAAAACTGATCAACTGAATTGGGCCCCAGAACCGGGGGTTGCAATGTGTAAACAAAGGATTGATTAAAATGCTGCGCAATACGGCGAACAAAATCTGTAACACTCCCTCCGCTCTCCTGCCACCAGCGTAGCGCCAGCGCTTGTGTACGTGGATTTTGCTCAGGCGGGAATGCCAGATGCCGCTGCCGCGAACGCTCAGTCAACTCTGGCGCAAGCTGGTAGCGACTGGCTGATACAACGCGATATGAGTCGCGTTTATCAATTGGGGCTCGAGTCACGGCCTGACGCGCTCCACGAAGGTCCGCACCCTGAACACTCAAGGGCATATCAAGTACAGGTAACCAGGGGCGGTTACTCGGTTCCATGATCACCTCATAGGAGAAACTGGGCACTGACTCGCCCATTGGCTCGAGTGGCGCAGCACGTCGCTCACCCAATTGCCAGCTGCGCCCATCGAAGTCAGAGTAAACGAGCGCACGCCAGTAGCGCTGGGGACTGGCAGGTACGGGACCATCAAAGGCCGCGCGAAACGCCAGCTCATCTGAACGGGTCATCGATGATATATCCCCAGGAGATACACTGTCAGAGAGCCCCGTTTTTGCGGCAGATGAGTCCAGTGGAACACTCCATAGAGGCCCGATGCGAGGGATGAGTAAAAATAGCAGAACCATCATCGGTAGTGCTGGCAACATCAGTTTCAGTGTGCTGCGAATACTGGGCAGGGGTGCGCGCATGCGCGGGTCAAACAGCGCTACCTGAGCCGCCAGTACTACAGCAAAGCTGGCTAACGCATAGAGCCCGCTGAGTATTCCTTGCTCAAAGAGAAAGTGGGTTGCGATGATGAAGTAACTCAGGTAAATCAGCACCAAGGCATCTCGGCGAGTGTGGATCTCCAGTAGCTTAAAAGCAGCCCCTCCAAGTAGCAGAGCAAGGGTGCCACGCATCAGAGCTGAACGATCGAAACTTATCACAAGACCGACAGCCAACATTAGCAGTAGTGCCAGCTTCAGGCTCCAATGCGGAAACCGCCAGATCCCGCGGTAGATCTGAATTCGGACCCCGGTGCACGCGAGCAACAAAAGACTCACCCATGGGGGTGTAATCAGCAGATGAGGTATGGCAGCTGCCCAGATTCCGGCCAGTTGCCAATTGAGCGCCCTTGGTGTCAGCCAGTTAGTCATTGAGGCCCCTTCACACCCTGCTGCGCCAGCGCAAGCAGTGCCGCCTCAGCGTGTAAACGACCCGCACCAATTTCCAGTCTACGCGCGGGTAGTTCAAGGCCAAAGGCTTTGTTTTCGCGCTCTAATTTCAGGACCCAGTGGCACAGCCGACTCAGTCGCGCCTCCCCGCCTAGCTCCGGCCAGAAACTCCAACGGAGCCAACGCGCCTCCCCTTGGATATCACTAAACTCCTTGACCTGCAGAGGCAGCCCTCGGGCGAGCGTCGCCCAGGCAACTCTTCCAAGCGGCATGCCCGGTTGGTACTCATTAAGCCCGCTGAACTCCTCGGTACCCTCGCCCAACAAAGCCCCCGTATCGCTCTGCATAGCCGAGGCTGGCAAGGTGCCACCGACCTCAGGTCGCGGGTAGATCCAGCTATGTTGATCAAGATTGACGTAGCTCCAGGCCACAAACAATCCCATAGGGTAGCGCGAGACAAGTCGCAGAATACCGGGGCGATGCAGACCACGTTCGCCAGAGGCAGCCGAGAGTTCAACTGTTCGCTCCGCCTCTGGGTCGAGAGTAAGAACAAACTCGTCACCGCCCTCGTACTGCATCGAAACACCTACTACAGCATGCTCAGGCGCCTTAAGGTGAAGCCGATAGCGGCTCTTCTCCCCGGCAAAAACCGAATCAGACCCTCTGGCACTTAGCCGGATACCGCGAAGATTATTGTGGGTATGCACCATCGACACCAGCAGTACACCCACTAACAAAAAAGTGAGTCCATACACCAGGTTATTTTCATAATTGATAGCCAACAGCATCAGAACAAGTAGCAGTAACACAAAACCCGCACAAGCAGCCGTAGGCAATATGTAGATGCGCCGCTTATCGATAACTTCTGAGTGAACCGGGGGGTGGCGCCGGGCGATCCAGCGATCACGTCGATGTCTGAATCGCTGACGCAAACTGGCACGCGACTTAGCGAATAACATCAACCTCCTCCAATAAGAGCTGGATCAAACGCTCGGCGGTGAAATCGGACCTGTCATCGGCCGAGCGTATTCGATGGGCGAATACTGGTAATAGCAGCTGTTGTAGATCTTCTGGTACCACGTATTTACGCTGCTTGAGCCAGGCACGCGCGCGGGCCGCGCGCAACAAGGCCAAACCACCTCGGGGTGAGACACCCGTATGAAACGCCTCAGCGTCACGCGTGTACTGCAGCAGACGTTGTAAATAGTCAATCAGGTCAGGTGCGGCGTGAACATCCCGGCACTCAGCCTGAATTGCTAACAAGCGCGAGCGGTCGAGACAGGGTTTGAGCGAGGGCATGCGGGCGCGGCTATCACCCAGCATTAGAATCTCACGCTCAACCTCAGCACTGGGGTATCCAAGCGAGACACGCATCAGAAACCGGTCCAGCTGAGACTCCGGTAACGGAAAGGTTCCAAACTGTGTCTCTGGGTTCTGCGTCGCTATAACGAAAAACGGGTGTTCAACCCGGTGAACCTCACCATCGACCGATACACGGTGCTCTTCCATCACTTCGAGCAACGCCGACTGTGTTTTAGGGGTAGTGCGATTGATCTCATCGGCCAGCAGCAACTGTGTAAATACGGGGCCACGATGGAACCTGAACTCAGCATTCTGGCTATCGAAGATAGAGACTCCGAGAATATCAGCAGGCAGCATGTCGCTGGTAAATTGGATGCGTTGATGCTCCAACCCCAAACTGGCCGACAACGCCTGCGCCAGGGTCGTTTTGCCCATGCCTGGCAGATCTTCGAGCAACAGGTGGCCGCCGGCAAATAGAGTGATCAGCGCGAGCTCCACCTGCTCGCGCTTACCCAACAATAATGACTCAACCGATCTGAGTGTATCCTCGGCTGCTTGATGTAGAGACACCGACACAGAGATCCTCCTTAGGGGGGTTCCCCTTCAGTGTAGACCAAGCCTCAGGCAGCACTTTGTCCACTCGTCAACAGCAAATCAGCCAAATGGTTGGCGCTGTTGAAGCTCCCATCCAGTCCGGGAGCTCCGATCCAGTCGCCGCAAGCACCAATACCGGAATCAGCATCCCATAGCGCAAGAGTGCTAGGATCCGGCTGATACGAACGGTTGTAGAGCCAACGGTGTATTCGTTCAGACCCAATTTCAAGCCGCTCCACCAGCCAATCTTCTAGCAGATTGCGGATTTCAGACTTCACGGTCTCGGCATGGAGATCAATATTCTCTTCCGACCAATCGCGCTCCATCTCAAGTTTCAGAACCACGCCACTGCGCCCCGGTTTATTGGAGTCCACCACTATCCGAGCTATGGACGGATGCCCAGTCTCTACAACATCCGCCGTCTTCAAGCGCTCAGGAAGGCGATCCAGCGACACGAGGTAAACCCAGGCTGGGTCCGTCACCGCCTCTTCAGCCAGATGGGAGAAACGTGGTACTGCCTCCAGTAGCGGCACCGCCTGGGGTGCTGGAGCAGTACATATAACAGCATCAAAGTGTCCGAGGCTGACCGAGTGCTCGTCACGCAGCAACACACCCTCCCTGTCAGACCAGACAGTGCCAATACGCGTACCGGAATGGAGTTTGGCACCTTCAATCAGGGCTCTCGTCAAACTTGAGTTACGATCAACCCCCACCCAAAGCAGCTCTGAGCGACGTTCAACTCCATCAAAATCAATCACCTTGGGCACCCAACTCTGCACTCGACCCAGTTGCTGCTGGTGCGTCAACCAGGCCGTGAATGCTTCACTGTGAGAATCGATTGCAGAAGCACCCAAGTCGCCAGATAGATCTCCAAGCCTGGCCGACGCTAGGCGTCCGCCAGTGCCACGGCTCTTTTCAAAAATAGATACCTCGACGCCAGCGGCCAGTAGACGCTCACTTAGCACCGCACCGGCGAGGCCGGCCCCAATTATTGCAACTCTCTGCATATTACTCCTTAACTTGCCGGCGTCTCAGCTGACAGGGCCTCTTCCAAGCGCTTGATTAGACTTGAAGAGTTGGGGCCGGTGAAACTAGCAAAGTTATCAATAACTCGCCCATCCCGCCCGATGAGGTATTTGTGGAAGTTCCACTTAGGTGCGGAACCGCTCTGCGCAATCAGATGTTTCCAGAACGGATCTGCAGATTCGCCCCGCACGTGTGATTTGGCAAACATCGGAAATTTTACGCCATAAGTGGTGCGGCAAAAATCTTGGACTGCTTCCTCTTGTGAGAACTCCTGACCGCCAAAATCACCCGAGGGAAAACCCAACACTGCGAAGCCTTGTTCTTGGTATTTCGAGTGAAGCGCCTCAAGCCCCTCGTACTGACCCGTAAAAGCACACTTACTGGCAGTATTGACCACTAGCAGCACCTTACCCTTGTACTCCTGTGCCAGATTAACGCTGGTATCTTCATTTAACTTACGTACACTGTAATCCAAGAGCGCTTGACCCTCAGCCACTGCGTGCTTTGTTGAGAACAGTCCTAGCACAATAAACCACCCTAATAGCCACTTACGCATACCTAAATTTCCTGTTCGTAGTTACCCTAGGGTTTACGCAATTTAACCCCATGCCGATTAGTCACGCGACACCTTCGAGGGCGCAGAAATTCTCCACAAATGTTGCACCCGCACTGACTGATCACTAGCATAGGGCCCTTACTTAACCCCAAGGAGCAACCCGATGCAGATCGCGGAGAAAACAGTCGTATCCATTCACTACACTCTTACCAATACTGACGGCGAAACGCTGGACAGCTCAGTGGGACAGGATCCACTGGTTTACCTGCACGGTGCAAACAATATTATCGCGGGCCTAGAAGCTGCTCTGCTTGGTAAAACGGTAGGCGACTCGCTACAGGTGAGTGTTGAGCCCGGCGAGGGTTACGGCGAGTTGCGTGAAGAGCTTGTACAAGAGGTGGATCGCAGCGCGTTCCAGGGCGTCGACGAGATAGACGTTGGTATGCAGTTTATGGCGCAGACACCCTGGGGAGAACAACCTGTTACGGTGGTCAAGGTGGAAGGAGACAACATCACTCTGGATGGAAACCATCCACTAGCCGGTCAAGTACTGAACTTTGACGTCGAGGTTGTTGAGATCCGCGACGCTTCTGCGGAAGAACTTGATCATGGCCACGTCCATGGTGCTGGCGGCCACCACCACTAATAGACACTCGACTGATCGACAGTAAAAGAGAGCCTCGGCTCTCTTTTTTGTCTTAACCGACTCAGAGAACCCAGTCAGGGCGCGGAAAGTGGCAAGTGTAGCCATGCGGATAGCGCTCAAGATAATCTTGATGCTCGGGCTCAGCTTCCCAGAAAGTTGCGGCTGGACTCACACGGGTCACTACCTTCCCCGGCCATCGTCCACTCGCATTAACATCGTCGATCGTTGCCAATGCTACCTGGCGCTGTTCATCGCTAAGTGTAAAGATCTCAGAGCGGTAGGAGGTGCCGCGGTCATTTCCTTGGCGATCCAGGGTACTGGGATCGTGTATTTGAAAAAAGAACTCCAGCAACCTGCGGAAGCTAATCGTATCGGGGTCAAAGATAATCTCTATCGCTTCGGCATGACCCGGATGGTTGCGGTAGGTAGGATGATCGTTCTCGCCGCCGGTATATCCTACCCGCGTGCTGAGCACGCCGGGTAGTTTGCGGATCAAATCCTGCATTCCCCAGAAGCACCCCCCTGCAAGAATAGCGCGTTCTCCCTCTACACTCATTGAATCTCTCCTAACGGAATCTCTAATCATTATTGGTGTCTGGTTGCTCTTCGCGACCGTCACTGAAGCGCGCGAAGCGTCTTTGTTTGGCACCGTGTACGGGGTCTGAGCGGCCCCAGGACCAGCCACCGAATTCGGTTGTTTGATAATCTCTGAACGCCTGTTGAATCTGCGCCTGAGTATTCATCACAAATGGACCATACTGGCTCACGGGCTCGTTAATCGCTTTGCCCTGCAACATCAAAATCCGAGCCCCGTTTGCGCCCGCTACAAGTTCGGCAGGACGATCAGAGCGGATTACTGCTGCACGCATCGACGGTAATTTTGTCTCATTGATCATCAGGTTGTCACCCTGATAAAAGTAGAGGACACGATTCAACCCCTCACCTGCCGATGGTAAAAGCCAGCGAGCATTGGGAGCCATATCAATGACCCAAACGGCCACCCCATTCGCTGAGTCGTACGCCCAAGAGTCTGGTGGCGGATCAATAGCACGACTCTCCCCCAAGGCACCCGCTATCACCTCAACCTGGGTCTTACATCCGGCTGAGTCGATGAATACCTCATGTGGAATACGCTCCTTCCAGAACATCACAAAATGGGGATCTGAGAATTTTTTCTCCCCCGGTAAATTGATCCAAATCTGAAACAACTCAAGGGTATTGGGGGCATCTTGGTGAATCAGAGGAAACATCTCGCTATGTTGTACACCTTTCCCAGCAGTCATCCACTGGGTATCGCCTTGACCGTAACGCCCAGTGGCGCCCATTGAATCAAAGTGATCAACGACACCGTCCCGAACGATCGTTAGGGTTTCAAAACCACGGTGCGGATGGGCCGGAAAACCCGGCACTGTGCGTCCGTGATACATACGCCAGGGATTACTTGGATCGAAGTCGCTCCCGATATCGCGACCGCGCAGTAAGGACGAATCGGGCTCCATTGCGCTGTTGCCGCTCGGATAAGCATCATAATGATAGACACAGAAGAGAAAAGGGTTAAGCGTTGGCCAACGAGTATCAAGCTCAACTACCTGTATTATGTCGCTACCCAGCATGCTTACTCCCGAGAATTATCACCACGCACTGGCGTCAGCGTACCCGAGTCCAGGCGTTATGCAACCCATACAACAACCAGACGCTTCGGGAAGAGAAACAAAAGGCAGCCGCTAGGCTGCCTTGCGTATCATCCAAAGAGGCTTAGTCAAGTGGCTTAATCAAGTGGCTTAGTCGTTAGACGAAGCTTCGATGCTATGAATACTAAGGTCAGCACCGCGGAACTCGTCCTCTTCGGAGAGGCGAATGCCTGCAACTGCACGTACCAGACCATAGACGATCAGAGCGCCAACGACCGCAACACTGACTCCAGCGGCCGTTCCAATCAACTGCGAAATGAAGCTGACACCGCCCAGGCCGCCCAGAGCTTCTGAACCGAAAATACCGGCCGCAAGACCACCCCACACGCCACAAATACCGTGCAGAGGCCACACACCCAGTACATCATCAATCTTCCACTTGTTCTGCGCCAGCGTGAACATCCAGACAAACAACGCTCCGGCGACACCACCCACCACAAGCGCACCAATTGGGTGCAGCACGTCAGAGCCTGCGCAAATAGCGACGAGACCAGCAAGCGGACCGTTATGAATGAATCCGGGGTCGTTTTTACCCAGTAGCGTGGCTGTCAGTATACCTCCCACCATCGCCATCAAACTGTTGACCGCCACAAGACCTGAGATACCGTCTAGGGTCTGCGCTGACATGACGTTGAAACCGAACCAACCGATACAGAGTATCCAGGCACCCAGCGCTAGAAAAGGTATGTTCGATGGAGGAAAGGCAACGACGCGATCATTGCGGTAACGACCATTGCGCGAACCCAGCATGAGTACTGCTACCAGACCAATCCACCCCCCCACAGCGTGAACGACGACGGAACCAGCGAAGTCATGGAAGCCCGCACCAAAGCTCTCCTCCAACCAGGCTTGGAAACCGAAGTTGCCATTCCAGATAATGCCTTCAAAGAGCGGGTAGACAAAACCGACGCAGAGTGCAGCCGCTATCAGCATCGGGTAAAAACGGGCACGCTCAGCCACACCCCCAGAGATAATCGCTGGAATAGCCGCCGCGAAGGTCATTAGAAAGAAGAACTTAACAAGGTCGTAGCCGCTGTTTGCTGCCAAAGTTGCCGCGTCATCGAAGAAGGTGATCCCGTAAGCGACGTAGTAACCAACAAAGAAGTAGACGACGGCCGAGACGCCAAAGTCAGTCATGATTTTAACAAGAGCGTTGACCTGGTTCTTGTGGCGTACTGTACCTACCTCAAGAAATGCGAAGCCCGCGTGCATCGCAAATACCATGATGGCACCCATTAGAATGAAGAGTGTGTTAGCACTCTGCATCAGCGTTTCTACCGCGCTGTTTACCGTTTCCACGTTTATTCTCCTAAATTTGCACCACTAAGGCGCTTTTGACATCCATCTGCACTCTTGTGGTGCATGTAGCTGGCTCTGTGGCTGCCCTAAATGGGCCCATTGAAGTCTGCGTCTAAATGCCAATTTCATTCATAATCAAGGAGTTACAAACAAAACAACGGTGCACTATTTTGATGCAGACTATCGAGAGCTGCACCAAAATAGCAAAATACGTTCCTAAAATATTTTTTTATAATAAAAACAATATTTTAGATTAACTTTGACGCGATCTTATCTCATAACAGACATGAATCTTCGCGTTGCGTTTGAAATCCATATCAATCGTTTGAGGAGTGATATCCTTGATTTCAAACTCAGTCAGACCCTCATAGTCCATTTTGAAACGACGGTAGTTATTGGAGAATATCAACAGGCCACCGGGCTCTAGCAGACCGGCAGCCGCGCGGATCAGAAATTGATGATCACGCTGCACATCGAGAACATCCTGCATGCGCTTGGAGTTGGAGAACGTTGGAGGATCCATGAAGATCAGATCAAACCGCTCCTTACGGGGGCGATCCAGCCACTGCATACAGTCAGCCTGTATAAACTGATACTGAGAGCCCTCCAGCTTGTTAAGTGCAAAGTTACGCTGGGCCCACTCAAGGTAGGTTGATGACATATCTACACTGGTGACAGATGCTGCACCGCCAGCCGCTGCATGCACACTCGCCGTTGCAGTGTAACAAAAGAGGTTCAGAACAGATTTACCCTTGGCACTGCGCTGGATCATATGGCGCACGGGCCGGTGATCTAAGAAGAGGCCGGTATCGAGGAAGTCCCGCAAGTTGACTTCAAACAGACACCCATGTTCACGCACCAAATCGGTGCGACCCTGTTGAGCCTGTCGCTGATACTGGTCCGCACCCGCCTGACGTTTGCGCTGTTTCAGTACAATATTATCTGCACCGCATTCAAAGACTCTGCCAACGACATTGACGCTATCCTGTAGACGGCGGAAGGCCTTGACCGGATCCACTGTGGATGGCGGAGCGTACTCTTGAATCACCAGTTGATCACCGTAGCGATCAATCGCCACTGCATATTCCGGCAGATCGGCGTCATACAAACGAAAAGCCTCAATCTGCTCTCGTTTCACCCAACGTGACAGATTTTTTACGTTTTTCCGAATGCGGTTCTCCAACATCTGGGCTGCCTCAGATAAAGCGGTAGATGCCTCTCTCGGCAGCACACCCTCTTCTGCCTGCGCTGCGTGAGCGTAAATATCAAATATCAGCAGTTGGCTGGGTAGGGCACCGTTGAAAAGCTTATAAATACGCTCAGCACGCACACCCATCACCTTGCCGAGTTCCGGATTGGATGTGAAAACGGCAGCCTGCCAACCACCGCAATAGCGCTTCAAAAAACGACCCAGCTCGGCGTAGAGAAACCTCAGACTAGACTGTTCACCCAAACGCTCACCGTAAGGCGGGTTCGTAATGACGAGACCGCGTTCGAAATGCTCGGGTTGCAGACTAGCAAGATCACAACGCTCGAAGCTGATCAGCTCGTCAACACCCAACTCTCTTGCGTTAGCAAGCGCATGCCCGAGCACCTGCGGGTCGGCGTCATAGCCGCTGAGCTTTGGCAAGGGCTTCGCCATGCCCTGCTCACGGCGCCTCACAGCATCTTCACGAATCTCATTCCATAATGCAGGTTGATGCTGCACCCAACGGTCGAATCCAAACTGACGCCTTTTTAAGCCTGGGGCAATATCCGCCAAAATCATGGCAGCCTCAGTCAGCAAAGTACCTGAACCACACATAGGGTCCAGTATCAGCTCGGGTGCCTCTTCTGAATCCAGCCTGACACCGGCGCGCACCAGAATTGCTGCTGCAAGGTTCTCTTTCATTGGGGCAGCACCTGCCAGCAGGCGGTAGCCGCGACGGTGCAGACTCTCTCCAGAGAGATCAATAGCGATCTGGGCTTCGCCGCGCTTTAGATGAACATTGATCCGCAGATCCGGACGTTTCCGCTCCACCGAGGGTCGGCTACCTGTTTTATCCCGTACCGCGTCCACGATCGCATCTTTGACTTTGAGCGCACCGAAATGGGTGTTATTGATCGCCTCTGAGTGTCCATTAAAATCGACTGTTAGAGTCCCTTCCGGGCGCAGGTGTGAAAGCCAATCGATTTTGTATACCCCCTGATAGAGGGCTTGGGCATCCTCAGCCGGTACTCGATCAAGCAGCAGCAGCACGCGGTTAGCTAGGCGAGACCAGAGGCAGACTTTGTATGCGAAAGCCATATCGGCCTCCACTCGTACACCCGCCTGAGTCAGTTTGGTTGAAGTTGCGCCAAGAAGTTTAAGCTCCTCTAGCAGAGGCTCCTCTAACCCTTTGGGACAGGTGATAAAAAGTTCCATAACCTTCCTCTGATGCCGAATTTACAGACGAATCGTTGAATAAAATTCAGCTATTGGATCTGCACTAACCGAGTACGTTTAAGCTACTGAAAACCCGGTCAATATTGCTAGTGCGAAATTGAATAATTTATTGCAACACCAAACTAGATAGCATTTTTAAATTACACAGACGCACGTTTTACGTTAATAGTAGAGAGGTAAGCAGTTAACCTGCTTGCCGCCAAACGGTAGTGAAGAGTTTATCCGCACTCCCGTAGTAAGATCACTAAAAGAGGCGTTGTTTATGAGAAAACAGAAACGAGATCGTAGCTCTACTTTGTACAAGCGCGGTTTTACCGCTGGACTCGAAGGTAAATCTCAAAGTGATTGCCCTGTATCGTCCACGGACCTTCGCAGTTACTGGATGAACGGCTGGCGCGAGGGTCGCGATGCTCATTGGAGCGGAATGTCCGGCGTTTCTGCAATACAGGCAAACCCTGCCTTACACTAACTCAACTTTCTCAACTAGCAACGGCTCCCCTAGGGGAGCCGATTTCTGTTAACCTGCGGTCATTACCGCTAGACTCTGGCCCGATCGCGAATCGCTTCCGCACACTCTCTGACCAGTTGGGGGCCGCGATAGATAAACCCGGTGTAGACCTGCACCAGACTGGCACCGGCTTCAATCTTCTCAACCGCGTCAAACCCCTCTGTAATACCGCCGACACCGATAATGGGTAAGGCACCCTTTAGCTCCGCTGCCAGCGTCTGTATAGCACGAGTTGAGAGGTTGCGTACTGGAGCACCACTAAGACCGCCAGCTTCACCCGCTACAGGGTATTCGCTAACACCGTCACGACTCAGGGTCGTGTTGGTTGCGATGACCGCATCGATCTCAAAATTCTTCAGCGCTCCGGCGGTTGCAACAAAACCAGCTTCATCCATATCCGGTGCAATTTTCACCGCTAAGGGGACATAGCGACCATGAATTCCGCAGAGACGCGCCTGCTCATTTTTCAGCGCATCCAAGAGCTGGTTCAGGCTATCGCCCTCTTGAAGATTACGCAGTCCCGGTGTGTTCGGTGAGGAGATATTAACGGTAATGTAGCTGGCGTGGGGATAGACCTTACGCATACAGAAAAGGTAATCGTCGGCTGCACTTTCATTGGGCGTATCTTTGTTTTTACCAATATTGATGCCGAGCACACCTTTGAAGTTCGCTCGCTCGATATTGGCAATCAGCTGATCAACGCCATGATTGTTAAATCCCATACGATTGATAATGGCGCTGTGCTCGGGGATTCTGAACAGACGTGGTTTTGGATTGCCAGCCTGAGGCCGCGGCGTCACAGTACCCACCTCTACGAAGCCGAAACCCATGGCCGCCATACCATCAATAGCACTGGCGTTCTTATCAAGACCCGCTGCTAGACCCACCGCATTCGGAAATCGAATACCCATAACGTCAACTGGCGCATCGACCCTTCGAGCACCCATCAACTTTGGCAATCCAAACTCAGCTGCCAGATTCATTGTCGACAGTGCAAGGTCGTGCGATTTCTCAGCATCCATGCGGAACATCAGTGTGCGGGCTAAGTCGTAGATCATTACCAATCCAGCTATATCGTCTAGGGAGCGCGATTATACCCGATCACGCGGGCGCTGTAACAGAGAGGCTCTAGCGGTCAGAGTTTTTCAATTGAACTGAAGCGTCCCTGCTCATCAAACCGGATACGAAATCGACCGCGAATGCCGGTTCGCGTTACATAGGGTTGCAGGATGTTGGCGGGAAAACTGACACGACGACCATCGATACTATAGGCCAGTACGGTGCGCGCGCTACCGCGATAGACGCGCAGATATTCGTCCTCGGGGATATTGAGGTCGACCACTACTTGCTTGGCTTTGGTGAAATGAAACTCAGGTGTTGTCGCCATTTTTCGATTCAGACTCAACAAATTGCGCCACTGGGACTAATCTTAGTAGGAACAGCCACTCAGATGCCAGTGTTACGCAGCCTGCGTTAACAGAGGATCAGGTTCTAAGGATAAGCGTGAACGACCACAAGCAACATGACAGATTAATGCGCTTTATCGGTTTAGCGGGTGTTGATGCGCGCGAGAACGACGCGGCTCAGCGCTGGGGCCGGGTGCTGGAGTGGCCGCTATTGATTCTGGCATTCTGGATTTTAATCGACTGGTACCATCAACAAGCGGATGTCAGTAATCAATCCTACCTGCCCCTCTCTGACTGGGTAGTCTGGAGCTTCTTTGCGACAGAACTCACGCTGATGCTCTGGCTCGTCGATCGACCCGGTCGCTACCTGCGCCAGAACTGGCTAAGCCTCGTGATTGTGAGTGTTGGAATCCCCTTCACGATTGGAGCCGTCGAGTTCAACTCTGGTATTTTGCGATCACTGAGGCTACTGCTATTTTTGGGTATCCTCATCCGTCTATCCGCTGACCTGCGCTCGGTTCTGGGTCGTCACAACCTAGGCATCACGCTCCTCGTTGCACTGGGGTTTCTGATTCTCGCTGCCTTCCTAATCTCAGGTCTGGATCCAGCCTTTAAAAATCCTGTTGATGGCTTCTGGTGGGCTTGGGTGACGATGACCACAGTGGGGTATGGCGATCTCGTGCCCACCACCTTAGAGGGGCGTATCGTCGGGATGCTGCTGATTCTGGTGGGAATTGCCATCTTTTCACTACTGACGGCCAGTTTCTCCGTCTTCTTTATCGAGCGAGATGAAAAAGAGATGGTTGATCGAGAGCAGGTCACCCTACTCAAAATCCAGATGTTAGAAGCGAGACTCGAGCGCATCGAGAATCAGCTTCACACAGCCATTTCCGCTCTAGAGCGAATGGAGACACTTGAAGCGGATAAGCGGGCCCCTAAGAGGCACACGCCTGATCAATGATTAGTCTCGACCTGCCGCAATGCCGTTTCGAGTTGGGGATATCTGAACTCATACCCACTCTTCAGCAACTTTTCAGGCACAACCCTAAGCCCCTCAGTCAACAGTTTCCCTGCGTCACGTCCAAGCATCAGCGAGACAACGAAGGATGGCATGGGGAATATTGCTGGCCGATTGATACTGGCCGCGTAGGCTTTGACGAACTCGCGGTTGGTTGCCGGATTGGGTGACGTCAAATTAAACGGGCCACTCAAATCACTCTGATCCAGCAGGTGCAAGATAGCCCCCACCTCGTCATCAATATGAATCCACGGCATCCACTGTCGACCCGAGGCTATCGGGCCGCCACCACCTAAGAGAAAAGGTAAGCGCATCTTTGCCAGGGCTCCACCGCGACCCAAAACAATACCGGTTCGAAGTGTACAGACACGAACGCCATACTGCTGCACTTGTTGCGCCGCTTGTTCCCAATCCCGACAGAGCGCGTGTGAAAAATCATCGAGCTGTACCGCACTACCCTCAGTCACGGCCTCGTCACGGGTGGTGGCGCCGTAATAGCCGATTGCGGAGCCCGAGATCAGGACAGCGGGCCGCTTCTCCAAGCGACCTATCCACTCTACCAGAGAGCGAGTCGTGTTCAGACGGCTCTCTCTGAGCAGCGTTTTGCGTGCATCACTCCAGCGTGCATCGGCTATTGGAGCCCCTGCAAGGTTAATGACGGCATCGATAGGCGCATCCAACTCAGCAAGCGAGTTAACGCTCTGAACACCCGGAGTCTTGGGCTGACTGCGATGCATCCAAGCGACAACCTCATCTCCACGCTCTAAAAGCGCTTTGCAGAGTGCAGAACCGATAAATCCACTGGCCCCAGTAATTAAAACGCGCACCACTCACTCCTTGTTATCTTGAGGTATGACTCTTACGCCGCAAAACGTTGGTCAGACCAGAGAGCTGAGCTAAATGACGCTATTGCCGTATAGGAGATACAGCGGTGCCGCTATATCAGCTCTGTGCTCCGACTCGGCCAGCACAGCAGAGAAGATGGAGGGGATGAATCTATGTGATAGGATGGAGCGTAGCATCAGGCCTAAAGTAGTTTTACGTTCGAGGATCGCTTCAGATGTTTACAGGTATCGTTCAGGGCACAGCAAAAATATTAAGCATAGAGCCAGCCGATGAGTTTATCTCGTTGCACCTCGAATTCCCGGCAAGTGCCGGAACCGACTTCAGCATTGGCGCCAGCATTGCACTTAACGGCACCTGCCTGACGGTTCGCAAGTTTGAGGGGAGCAGAGTCTGGTTTGATGCGATCGCCTCGACTCTACGTCTAACCAACCTTGGCGAGTTGACGCCAGGCAGTCTGGTTAACTTCGAGCGTGCCGCCAAAATCGGTGATGAGATAGGTGGACATCTGATGTCCGGACACATTATCGACACGGTCAAAATCACTGCAATTGATCGCACTGAAACTAACTGTTGTATCAGCTTCGAACGTCCTCAAAAATACTCACGCTATCTCTTAGACAAAGGCTTTGTCGGGCTGAACGGCTGCAGCCTGACGATGACCGACGTTAGGGATGAGACCTTCAGTGTATGGCTCATTCCAGAAACACTTGAACGCACCCTGTTTGGGCGCGCCAAGGTTGGTGATCGAATCAACTTAGAAATTGACCCGCAGACACAGGCGATCGTTGACACGGTCGAGAATTACCTCGCCAACCGCGCCGTCTGATCCCCTCTGATAGCCGCAGCTTAGGGCTGCGGACTCCCTAGCGGTACAACGAATCATTAAACGGATCCAGTGGGTTCTCTAACTTATGGTCATCCCGTGAGTAGAGCACCCGCCCCTCGAACTTGAGCCCCTGAGATGCGAACCAACGCTCGGACTGCTCCCGCCCCTCTTGCGCTTTGGTCACCTCAATGTAGGCGACCAAAATACGGTAAAAGTAGAGGCCAAACAATGCGGCACTCGCACCCAAAAAGAAGTCCGACGCTAGTGCGAAAACGAGTGAGACCAGCGCCACAATCCACACTTTTGACGCCCGAGCAAGCTTCAGCTGATCGTTTTCAATACCGTATTGATCAACGTAACGCATGTATCGACGGTAATTCTGCTGCAAGTCAAACTTAATCGCTGTATTGAATGGTTTATTCATTATTCTCTCTCACGCCAGACTTTTGCTGACTACTTCATAAACATCGGGCGACAGATTGGGTTGCGCCATTAACCGCTGCAATTGCTCGCGCATTTTGATCTGCTTGGCTTCAGGATAGCGCTTCCAGCGCGTTAACGGCGTCAATAAGCGTGAAGCAACCTGAGGATTCTGCTCGTTCAGTCGCAGAATCCAGGAGCCCAGGTACTCATAGCCGGCACCATCCTCGGCGTGGAACTGAATTGGGTTGGCGCCTGCAAATACGCCAATCAAACTGCGCAACTTATTGGGGTTTTTCGCGTCAAACAGCGGATCAAGCTCCAACTGTTTGATACGCTCAAGCGCGCCCGGATTCGCATCACTCGCCTGTATTGAGAACCAGCTGTTCATTACCAGCGCCTGATCCTGCCAACGCTCGCGGAACTCATCCAGCGCTGTCTGCGCCGCATCGCGATGCTCAGAGTGCACCAGCAACATCAGTGCAGCCTGCTCATCCGTCATATTGTCAGACTGTTCAAACTGCTGCATCGCCAGCTCCGCGTAAACAGGCTTACCTGTTGCTAACAGATACCCTAGCGCCAGATTTTTGAGACTACGATCGGCTATCTGTGTCGCAGTGGGCTGGTACTCACCGTCAACGGCTAGACGGTTGTACAGCTCCAGCCACTCTGACTCCAGCGTCTGCGCGAGTTGAAGTCGCGCGCTCTTGCGCACATTGTGGATAGCTTCAACATCGATTAATTCAGCCAACTCACTGAGATAGGCCTCGGTGGGGAGGGTGAAGAGTTTAGCTAGCATCGCCGTATCAAGTCCGGTATCCGACATCAGTTCGCGCCAACTATTTATCAGTTTTTCTGGCAGTCTGATGTCATTGAGCGGATAACTGGAAACGCCAGCTTGCATGAGATTAACAAGATATCGTTGTGCGGCATCCCAACGATTGAAGCCATCGGTGTCATGACGTACCAGATGCAGCAACTGCTCATCGGTGTAATCAAAACTGAGCTTCACCGGCGCGCTGAAGCCTCGCAGCAGAGACGGAACGGGTTCCTCTGCCAGACCATCAAAAATGACACGCTGCTCAGCCTGCTTAAGTTCGATCATTCCGGCCTCAATCTCATGCCCGCGAGCATCAATTAACCCGTACTGAATCGGAATGTGGAAGGGTAGCTTCTCAGTCTGACCCGGCGTAGCTGGACAACTCTGGCTAAACGTTAGCGTGTAGCGCCGGTCAACAGCGTCCCAAACGGCGCTCACATCGACGCGTGGTGTACCCGCCTGGGAGTACCAGCGCTTAAACTGGCCGAGGTCGCGACCTGAAGCCTCCTCCATCGCCTTCACAAAGTCATCGGTGGTCACCGCCTGTCCGTCATGGCGTGCAAAATAAAGGTCAGACCCCTTGCGGAAGGTCTCAGCACCGAGCAGTGTATGGATCATCCGTACAACCTCAGCACCCTTCTCATATACGGTTAACGTATAGAAGTTAGAGATCTCAATGAACGACTCAGGCCGCACTGGGTGAGCCATAGGCCCTGCATCTTCCGCAAACTGTGCGGTACGTAGCAGGCTAACATCCTCGATACGTTTTACCGTCCGCGAATTCATATCGGCGGAGAACTCTGAGTCTCTAAAAACTGTAAAGCCCTCTTTCAGACTGAGCTGAAACCAGTCACGACAGGTCACTCGGTTCCCTGACCAGTTGTGAAAGTACTCGTGTGCAACTACAGCTTCAACGCGTTGAAAAGCAGCGTCTGTGGCCGTTTTTGGGCTGGCAAGCAGACAGCTTGTATTGAATATATTGAGTCCCTTGTTCTCCATGGCGCCCATGTTGAAAAAGTCGACTGCAACAATCATGTAGGAGTCGAGGTCGTACTCACAGCCGTAAACGTCCTCATCCCAACGCATAGCACGCTTGAGCGACTCCATTGCGTAGGCCAACTTGTCGTGATCTTTGGGCTCAGAGTAGATCTCTAATTTCACCTGACGGCCAGACATCGTGGTGAAGCTATCGTCAATTCGGCTCAGATCACCGGCAACCAACGCAAACAGATAAGCCGGTTTGGGGTGAGGATCTTGCCACTTCACCCAACGCCTACCCTCGTCGGTCATCCCCTCCTCCAGCAGATTACCGTTGGAGAGCAGTACCGGGTATTTATCTGGATCAGCAACGATTGTTGTCTCGAACAACGACATCACATCGGGTCGGTCGGGGTAGAAGGTGATACGGCGGAAACCTTCCGCTTCACACTGAGTACAAAAAACACCATCGGACTTGTACAGACCCTCAAGCGCCGTGTTCAACTGCGGTTTAATTCGCGTCAGTGTCTCGAGGATAAACTGATCGGGCACCTGCCTGATCGTCAATGTCTCATCGTCCCGGTGAACCTCACGGTCGGGGACATTTTGACCGTTAATGCAGATGCGTTGCAGTTCCAGAGACTGATGACCATGGAGCACCAGTGGCTGATGTTTTTCGTGGCTCGCTGGATTGCGCTTAACACTCAGGCGCGAGCGCACCAGCGTCTCCTCTTCATCCAACTCAAAATGCAGGGCCACCTGCTCTATCAAGTAAGCGGGTACTCGGTAATCACTCAGGTGGATCGTTTTAGGCTGACCGTCACGCACAAGCGTCACTCCTATCAGGCGAAGAACTTAATGTTGTATGCACCAAATTTGCGCAGGTTAATGACCCCCGTGTCCAACATCAGGTATTGCCCCTTGATGCCCTGCAAAACTCCCTCTACAACCGGATCCTTGTCCAAATTTAGGCTTGCGACTTTAGTAGGATAATTAATCACCGGGTAATGAATTTCAAGGGGCTGAGCATCTAATTCCCGGATAGCATCGAATCCATTCTCTGCTCGAAGCTCCTCCAGCCCACTGGCACAGAGGCTCAGCAGTCGATCACGCTCAGCAATCAGATCGAGTCGATCAACCTGTCCTTTGAGCATCGCTCGCCAGTTGGTTTTGTCGGCAACATGCTTGGCAAACAGCGTCTCCACAAGACCGGACTGGAGGCGGGTATTCACTTCCAGAATAGGCAGCGCTTGAATCGCCCCCTGGTCGATCCACCGGGTCGGCACCTGGGAACCGCGAGTAATACCCACCTTAAGACCGCTAGAGTTTGCCAGGTAGACTACGTGTGGGGTGAAACAGTTGCGCTCACCCCAGGCTGGATCTCGGCAGGTACCGGCAGAGTAGTGACAGGTCTCTGGCTTCACAATGCAGGAGTCGCACTGTGGAAGTTTGGTGAAACAAGGGTAGCAATAACCCTGTGAAAAGCTTTTTTTGGTTTTGCGGTGACAGGCCAGACAGTTAATCGCACCTTGATACTCAAGCCGGATCGGCTTACCCAGGTAGTTATTCAAAACTGGGCCCTGTTCCGCACCGTCGAGAACCAGTTGGTACTCCACTCGCTCCCCTAGATGCACTCGCATTTTCTGCAATACACCCTCGTGCTGCATCTGCATCTGAATGTCAGTCATCGTTCAGGATCCGCAACACATCGGGTTGCAGCGGATCTTTGCCGTGCTGCGAACCATCTGGACGGGTGCGATCGATAAACCCGACTCGCTGCTCCGGCGGCATCTCGTGCTTCACCTCATAGGCGATCACTGCACGCAAACTGGTTTCACGCTGCTCAGCGCTGAGGCGCTCGCCATTCGGCCACTTTCCCAGTTCAACCGCGAGCTTGAGAGACTCATACACTTGCGGTGTCATGGTCTCAATCATCCGTTCATAATTCACGAGTTTGGATCCCTCTGAAGTTCAAAATCAGGTACGGGAGTATACCACAGGGCGGATTGCTAGCGGCGCACCAACACTCGGATACCGACCCAACCTAAACCAGACACAAGACCGATCAGATGAGCGGTGTTGGCAATAGCGCCCAACCCCAAAAACTCGAGTGCACCGGAGTAGCCTAATGCCAGCCAGACGAGCATAAATCCCATTAACGCGGGCGGCACGAAGAAGATTGGTCGACGCAGACGGTCCCAGGCCCAAGTGTAGGCAAGCACTGCAAAGACCACACCAGACATCCCCCCAAAGAGCGGACCCGACACATAGTACTGCGCCAGATTAGAAGCGACACCGCTGAATACTGTTAACGTCAGCAACGACATCCCCCCTTGTAACTGCTCGATGCGCCGCCCCACTACCCAGATCCACAGCAGGTTAAACAGTATATGTAAGAGGCTGAAGTGCATAAAAATCGGAGTGATAAAGCGCCAGTACTCCCCTGACTCCAGTATTTCCGATAGGTCCGAATAGTAGATCTCGTTACCACGAATATCGAAAGGGGCGAAACTCAAACGCCCTAACCAGTTCGCGTCAGCACCAAAATTGATCAGCAACGTCGCTGCTGCAGAGAGCAGAATCAGCATTAACGTGACCGGTAAGCGCAGCAGTGTCGAGATCGATAGCTCAGAGTTCGCGACCCTAGCATGCACCTGGATGCGTTCCAGATCACCGCCTTGATCCCAATAACCATAGAGTTCGATTATCCGTTCTGCACTGACGCGCGGAGAGACCCATAGCGTCTGCTCGTTCTCATCCTCGGTCACGCGATGTGGAACCTCATGAGCCCAGAGGAAACGGGTGAACCCGGTCAGGTCACGCGTCAATGGGACCTTCAGTACCGGTCTCATCCAGCCGCTCCGTCACGAGGGAACTCCTGATCCACATCCACCCAGACGAATTTGGACTGGTCAATAAGCGCTTCTCCATCAAAGCGATAGGCCACTAGCTTGCCATATTTGACGGCACTATAGTCGAGGCAGGCTATGTTCGGTGCGACCGGCATCGGAGTACCCTCACACCAGAAGTGACCAATGAATAGAGCACGCTCTGACTTGGGATAATGCTGCAGCTGCACCAGATTGGCGGCGGTTAAGGGCTCCATAGCGACATGCTCTGGCAGCGGGTCAGGCTGAAACACTACATCGATCAATTTTTGCGGCTCATTCGCCCAAAACTTCGTGCGAAAAAATGAGCGCCTGAAACCATCTTTGCTCACCATCACCTCGTTGTTTGGTAGCCTCATATGGGTACCCCGCAGCAGACGGTCCATTACCAGGTATTCAAACGACTCATGCACCGTTGAGCGATGGACAAAATCCATGTCGACTCGCCCATCGGGGGAGACCTCCGTCGCCACCCGCTTAATTAGCGGCTTATGCCAGCAGGCATGAACCACACGCAGGTTGTCGTATTCAAGAAACAGCGGAATATCGAGAATCCAGCGAAGCAGTTCTCGTTCGTCTTGCGGATGGTTAGCGTACTGATCAAGTGTCTGCTGCACAATACGCTGGTTACGCGGCGTATGATCACGCAGAAAACGGTCGGGGCGCTCACGTGACGGGGTTCGATAGCAGAGATAGTTATACTCATGGTTTCCCATGACCAGCTCGGCTTGTCCAGCCTCAACCATGGCGCGGACAATCTCTACCGCTTCTCTAATTCGCGGCCCACGATCTAACACATCACCCACAAAGATCACTTTGCGCTTGGGGTGACGATATACGTCCCCATGAAGCGTGTACCCTAGGCGTTCCAACAGTAGCCTCAGTGAGGCAGCACAACCGTGAATATCGCCGATCAGGTCAACGCCCTGATCCAGTTGCATCTAGAGATTACCTCCAGGCTTCGAACTCCAGCCAAGTTTCTCTCGGCAGGTTTGGTAAAAGTCGTAGTCTAGCGGATGCAGTAGCTTGAGCTTCTGTGGCTTCTTGTGAATCGTGACGGTATCGCCTGGAGCCAGCGCGATGTTCATCTGACCATCACAAGAGATTGAGGGGTAAGTTTCGTTACTCTCGCTAACAACCAGTTTGAGCTCCGAGTTTCCCTCCACCACGATCGGACGACTCGATAGCGTATGCGGGAACATAGGCACCAGCACCAATGCATCCAGTTTCGGCTGCATCAGCGGTCCGCCACCAGATAGTGAATAGGCGGTCGAACCTGTCGGCGTTGACACAATCAGGCCATCTGAGCGCTGGTTGTAGACGTACTGCCCTTCAATCCAGAGTTCAAACTCAATCATGCGGGTCGCTTTGCCCGGGTGAAGTACGCAGTCATTCAGCGCGGTCGCTTCAGCAATAGGTTCACCGTTTCGCTTAACAATCACGTCTAGCAGGAAGCGCTTATCCACCGAATAGCGTCCATCCAGGACATCACCCACCTTCTCCTCTACCTCGTGAGGCTTGATATCCGTCAGGAACCCAAGGTTTCCTCGATTGACACCCAGAACGGGCACGCCTGTACTGGCTAGCGCCCGTGCGGCTCCAAGAAGCGAGCCATCGCCACCCACAACAATAACAAGATCGCATATTTCGCCGATCATTCGTCCTTTCGCAACCTGATAGCCATGGCCAGGCATCAACTCAGCAATCGCATGATCGACCACAACCTCAAGGCTGCGCTCTTCCAAAAAACGCGCCAGCTGTTTAACCGTATCGATGACCGTACGACTTCCCAGACGCCCGATCAGTCCGATCTTCTTAAACTCTACCATCAGGTGATTCCTCAGATTTCGGCCAACTCTGGCTAGTGAAGATGATTACGCGAATTATAGAGGGATGGGACCACAATGGGCAGAGGCTAAACGATTAAGACGCGACTGTTGTCCACGCAGCCCCTGCAGGCCTCCGGTATGAATCAGCAGCAACCGCTCCCCCGGAGTGTAATGGCCCGCAAGCAGTTTGCGCAAAACCTGATGCAGCAGTCTTAAGGTGTAGACCGGATCAAGCACAACACCCAGATCAGCAGCCCGCTGCCAAAGCCCCGACAGTTCTGAGTTGAGTTTAGCGAAACGCAGTGGCACTCCCGGCTGCAGCGACCATTCAACACCGGGACGCAGGCGATGCCCGGAAAGTAAGCCTTCAACCTCCCCGATCAAATAGCTCGCATCGCCAACAGCCGCTACGCCCTCAATTTTTACGTCAGCGGGGGCACCCAGTGCCAGACCGGCGAGTGTTGTCCCTGTGCCCACACTCACGATGACGCGGTCAGGCCGATAATTTGGGGGAGTGAGGGACCAGATTTTGCTGCATGCTTTCAGCGCCTCTTGCGTTGCCCCGCCCTCTGGAAGGGTATCAAAATCACCAAAAATTCGGTGGAGCTCATTGATGATCTCAGCACTCTTCTCGACATCGCCTGCGCGCAGATCACGATAGCTTTGACGCTCGATAAAGTGCAGCCGCATGCCCCAGTGTTGAGCATCTCGAAGCGTTGCAGTCGGCCCGGATTCGCCGCGTACAACCCCGAAGGTGTCGATACCATGCTGGCGACCGAAGCGCGCCAGTGCGTGCAAGTGGTTGGAGTAAGCGCCTCCAAAACTGAGTACAGGCTTGAGGGGATTAGCGCGTTCAAGCAACGGCTGCAGTTTGAACCACTTGTTACCACTTATCAGCGGATCGATCCGATCCAACCGTAAGAAAGCCACGTCAAGACCGCAACGCCTGAATAAACGGTGGTCGAAAGATTGAAATAGATCAGACATCAACTTTGCGCAGCGAACTGAATGATAGAAATGAAGGCAAGAAAGTCATGGTGGGCGAAGAGGGGTTCGAACCCCCGACCCTCTGCTTGTAAGGCAGATGCTCTCCCAGCTGAGCTATTCGCCCATGACATGAGGCGTGGTCCATCTTAAAAAGATGGCGGAATGGACGGGACTCGAACCCGCGACCCCCTGCGTGACAGGCAGGTATTCTAACCAACTGAACTACCACTCCGTTTTGGTGGGCGAAGAGGGGTTCGAACCCCCGACCCTCTGCTTGTAAGGCAGATGCTCTCCCAGCTGAGCTATTCGCCCAAAACGTACGGTGTTTTTCAACATAATCCTCTCTACCGGTTTCAGAGAAGATGGCGGAATGGACGGGACTCGAACCCGCGACCCCCTGCGTGACAGGCAGGTATTCTAACCAACTGAACTACCACTCCGTTAT
>DATHZN010000080.1:0-42914 GCA_035458585.1 Marinobacterium sp.
ACCTGCGAGCATGGAGGAGTTGTGACATTGAAACACTGTCTGGGTCTTCAAGTACGCCCATTTTTCGTTATCAGGTGTTGACCCCGGTAGCGCTGAAAAATAGAGGCGGCGCGTAGGCGTGCGAATTTCGATTGTCACCGGCGCGTTTCGCGCCAGAGCAGCTGAACGGATAGACTCACCCAAAGCGTGAGCATCCTGTTCATTGAACTGCGTAAAGATCAGCTCGCGCTCCTGCCTCTCAAGTGCAGTCATAAGTACTCTGGTATCGGGCATGTCAGTCTCGACTCTAAGCTGGAGTAACCGAGCATACTGCTGGTAGCCCTGCTGGCTCAACATAATTGCCTTTGTGCTCGGCAAATAGGCGGATTGTTCTACAAGGCTTCAAACGGCTTTGGGTCTGAGTTTTGTCAATTGACCCGGGTGTTCAATGCGCGGTGACTGATGAGTTTATGGAGTTCATCCACCAGAATCAGGATCAGTGCCACGGCCAGGAGGCTTGCCCAAACCTGCAAACTCACAGGTTCTACATCCAGCAAATCAGACAGGCCCGGTGTATGCATCGCAATAATGTGGATCGCTTGTGCTGCCAGCATGCCAAAGATCAGGAAGGGGTTACTTAGCAACGAGATACGGAAAATTGAGCGGGTTTCTGAGCGACTGTTAAGCACATGCACGTTCTCAAACAGGACCATCAGTAAGAGGGTAATGTTGCGTGCACTCTCGACGCTGGCACCCTGATCCAGTTGCCAGGCGAATACGGCAAAGGCGATTCCACCCATAATAATGGCATTAATCAGTACCCGCTCGATCATCAAACGGTTAAATATAGGTTCCTTGGGTGGGCGCGGATGACGTTTCAGCTCGTCACCCTCAGCGGGTTCGAATGCCAGTGCGACATCCTGAATGCCGTTTGTCACCAGGTTAAGCCACAAGAGCTGAATCGGGTAGAGGGGAATAGGCATACCGAATAGTACACTCAGGATAAACAGCGTGATCTCCGCGACGCCGGTTGAAATGAGTAGAAAGATAACTTTGCGGATATTGTTGTAGACGATCCGTCCCTGCTTGATGCCCTCCACTATCGAGGCAAAATTATCATCGGTGATGATTAGATCAGAGCTTTCGCGCGCCACATCGGTGCCGCGTTTGCCCATGGCGATCCCCACATGGGCATTGTGAAGCGCCGGTGCGTCATTCACGCCATCGCCGGTGACGGCGACATATTCCCCATCGCTGATAAGCTGCTGCACAATCTGCAGTTTCTGGGTCGGTTCAATGCGGGCAAATACTCGAGAGCTAGCCACTAGCCGGCTCAGTGCGAGGTGATCCCCGGCATCAACCTGCGCAACCGCAGTCGCAATTTCTGTACCGGTGACCGCTTCTGTCTGATGATCGGCTATCTTCAGCTCTCGAGCGATTGCCAGTGCTGTTTGGGGGTGATCCCCAGTGATCATCGCGACCTCTATGTGAGCTGCGCGGCACTGGGCGACCGCATCGGCAGACTCAGTTCGCAGCGGATCGATCATACCCACAAGGCCCAGAAATTTGAGGCCTGACAGCTGTGTCTCAATATCAGCTCCGGTATCTGCTTCTCGCGAGGCACAGGCGAGTACACGAAGCCCTCGGCGAGCCATCTCAATCAGTTGTTGTTGTATCTCCTCCTGCTCTTCCTGACTGACAACACACATCTCCATTATGTGCTCAAGGCTGCCCTTTACCATCAGTCGGGGACTCGAGTTGTACTGATTTAGACTGGCACTGAAACCCCGTTCAGACTCATAAGGAATACTCTGTAATTCCGGGTGTCGGTGCTGCAGCTCTGTACGGTCAATACCGTACTTGGCGGCTAACACTAGAAACGCAAGATCGACACCATCGCCATTAGCGATGCGCTCGCCATCAACCTGACGATACTCTGCCTCGTTGGTCAGACTTGCGCACTCAATGAGTGCTTCCAGTTCCTGTGGGTTAGCGTTTTCATCCAACGACTCGATTTCGCCGTGATCATCCAAACCTTCGCCGCTAACACGATAGCGTGAATGGCTAGAGAGCCAGATTTCGCGAATCGTTAACTCATTTACTGTCAGCGTGCCGGTCTTATCTGAGGCGATGTAGGTGCATGAGCCGAGCGACTCAACCGCAATCAGACGACGAACGATAACGCCGGTTTTCGCCATTCTTCGCATGCCGATTGCCAGAGCAACGGTGATCGCCGCGGGGAGCCCCTCAGGGATAGCAGAGACAGCGAGGGCCACACCCATTAAAAACACCTGGGCCAGAGGTTCGCCCCGGGCGAGAGTGACGATAAATAGCAGAGCGATGATCACCAGTACCGCAATTGAAATTCGCAGTGTAAAGGCCTCAATCCGCTTGATCAGCGGCGGCTTGGCGGTCTGCTCCTGAGTAACCCCCTCGGCAATTTGCCCCAGTTGAGTCTGGAGTCCGGTCGCGAAAATCTCAGCATAAGCCCGCCCATGAGTGATTATGGTGCCAGCAAAGAGGCGGTCAGTCTGGTCTGATAGCGACTTTGCAGCTTGCTCTGGCGGCGTTGCTGACTTCTCGGCAGCGACGGACTCCCCGGTCAGCATGGATTCATCAACCAGCAGATCCTGACACTTAACCAGTTGCATATCGGCCCCAACACGGTCGCCGCTGACCAACATCACCAGGTCACCGGGTACCAGTTGGGCCACCTCCACTCTGAGGTTGATGCCTTCACGTATGACGTTGGTAAATTGGGGCACCATATTGCGCAGCGCCGCAGCGGAGCGTTCGGCTGAGTGCTCCTGAATGGTACCGATGAGGGCGTTAAGCAGCAGTACAAAGAAGATAAACACAGCATTGACGGTCTGGCCAAGTGCCAGTGAGACCAGTGAAGCCGCCAGTAGTACGTAGATGAACGGGCTTTTGAATTGGCGCAGTGCAATTGAGATGAGCGTCTGTTGGGCTTTCTGGGGCAACTGGTTAGGGCCAAACTTCTCAAGCCTCAGCGCCGCTTCCTTGCGAGTCAATCCTCTCTCTTGCATCAAGTCGGCCTCCAAGTCGGCACTGATTGCAGCGAGTGGTGAGTATCACCACAACTTTGCTACTCTCTTTGCTACTCTCAGAGTATAGAACGATCCTGTCTCTGGCGCGTTTGATGCGGGATATTTGTGCCAGACCACCGAGGCACCCGATCAACAACCCATGGGGGAGCGATGAGGGCAAATATTTTCAGGAAAGCTTCAACCTGGGGTGCAATACTCGAAACATGAAACAGATCATCCTACTCATATCGTCGCTGCTCTTTGTTACCTCGATTCAGGCGATGGACCTACGAGACTTCAAAGAGCGCTCATTCAAAGGCAACACCGATTACGCGCGTGATGGCACCGGCATCCGAGGTGAAACTCAAGGCGCAGCCTCGGTTCTCTATCGTGAGGAGGAGATCGATCTAACCCAGACGCCCATTCTTAAATGGCGCTGGAAGATATCCAACACCTACGGACAGTCTCATGATGAACAGAGCAAGAGCGGCGATGACTATCCTGCCAGGCTCTACGTGGTGGTTAAGACCGGCTTTCTGCCCTGGCAGACACTTGCACTGAATTACGTCTGGTCCTCAAACCAACCGGTGGGAACAGTCTGGAAGAACGCCTACACGGATAAAGCGGTAATGATCGCTGTCGATTCGGGTGAAGATAAAGCGAGCCTCTGGCAGCATCATCAGCGCAACGTCAAGGCGGACTTCAACACCCATTTCGGAATTGAGGTCGATACCCTGCATGGGTACGCCATAATGGTGGATGGTGACAACACGGGTAAACAGGCGACGGCTTGGTTTGATGCAGTTGAGTTTGTAGCGCAGTAAACTTCGGGTTTACTCCCATACCTCGCGCAGAGGCTCCCCAAAGTCGTCGTAGATCACTTTGCGCTGCGGTTTGCGCAGTTTTTTCAGCAGGCGAGGTTTGTCTTTTGCTATCCGTCGTGCATCGATCTGTTTAAGTACCTCATCACAGGCGGTACGTGTTTCCCGCGGCTTGCCGTCGTTAAAAACTGGACGAATTAGATCGCCCTTGGCAACACCACTCTGGCCACGTGGGATATGCTTCACCTCGCCACCTGAGCGCATAAATGCCTCAACCTGAGCTTTAAGCTCGGCGCGCAGTTCTGCTTTGGTTTTACGAGGTGTCATAGCGTCTCCGGGTTTAGCAATTCAACTGCACAGTCTAACAAAATAAGCGGTTTGATAAAGCTCACTGGTTAAAAAATAGTCAATCAAGTCGTTAGTCAAACTCTATCAAGACGTAGAGTGGATTGTTTCGCAAGCGATTGAACCGTGTTGCTGCAGGAACTCCTGCGACAGTTCAAACGTCTTTAGCTCCCGACTTACGGGGCAGGTGAATGCGAGTTTGACGGCGAAAAGCTGGAGTCCAAGACTGTTTTTATTGCCACGGCCATATTTCGGATCGCCCATGACCGGATGCGCTATTTGCTCCAGATGCCGGCGAATTTGATGAGTACGGCCGCTCAGTATTTCGACATTCAGCCAACTGGTATTGCTCGCAGAGTCGTAGCTCAACCGCTTGTAGAGAGTCTGAGCCGCTTTACCATCCAGTTTGGCATCGATCTCACCTGAGAGCGGTGTCTCACCCCGTACCTGACAGAGGTAGTGCTTTGTCACGTCTCGTTTCTGGAACTGCTCGGAGAGGTTGGCCGCGACTCCTTTAGAGTGTGCCAGCAGCATCAGTCCGGCCGTTTCACGATCGAGGCGATGTACAACAAAAGCGGTGCGTTTAGGTTCAAGCGTCTGTTCCGCGATGCGTTGAATTGAGAGATGATCACACCAGTCATTGCCCTGAGCCACAGCTCCAGCTGGCTTGAACCAGACAGAGTACCCACTGGCATCATGCAGACAGAGTGCCCCCTCCACTTTGCGGGAAAGGAGAGCCTCATCATAAAAAATCTCCAGCCTGTCGCGGTTTTGCAGAACCTCCTTGGCACGGCGCAGGTGACGGCGCGGCTTGTTGTGGCGCTTGAGCCAGATAGCACCTTTGGTCATCGCATCTTTGATCTTCTGCTTAGATAAACCCGATTTCTCAGCGAGAAAATCACTGGCGATCTGGCCGGCGTTGGTTGCATCTATAAGGTGGTTTTGTTGGACTTTCATGATGTCTCTGCTGAAGCGAGTAGGGGGGAGGCTCAACTGACTGGTTGTCAGTGTTCTACTTTGACGAGGTGCCAGCCCCGGGGAAACCCCGGGAGCCAGCAAGCGCCCCGTTACTCTTTTACACAGTCTATGTAGTAGCGCTCATCGTCACGCACCAATCCGTGACAGTCGGTCTCGAAACCAGGGAACTGGCTGTTAAACTCGCGAACAAATTTGAGGTAATCAACAATCGTCTTGTTGAAGCGCTCGCCCGGGATGAGTAGCGGAATTCCGGGAGGGTAAGGAGTAACTAGCATCGCCGTTGTGCGACCCTCAAGCTCGTCAATAGAGACTCGTTCAACATCACGATGCGCCATCTTGGCCCAGGCATCGGCCGGTGTCATGGCCGGTTCGATGTTGGACAGATACATCTCTGTAGTGATCTTAGCGACATTATACTTGCGGTAGATGTCGTGTAACTGATGACAGAGATCTCGCAGTCCGACGCGTTGGTAGCGTGGGTGCTGTTTCGCGAACGCAGGCATCACGCGCCACATCGGCAGGTTTTTATCAAAGTCATCTTTGAACTGCTGCAACTCAGTCACCATCGAGTTCCAGCGGCCTTTGGTGATACCAATGGTGAACATGATGAAGAATGAGTAGAGACCGGTCTTCTCAATGATAATACCGTGCTCTGCCAGGTACTTGCTGACAATCGCGGCTGGGATACCGTGCTCATCGAACTCACCATGAATATTGAGTCCCGGCGTGATGATGGTCGCTTTGATCGGGTCAAGCATGTTGAAGCCCGATTTGATGTCACCGAAACCGTGCCAGGTATCTTCGTCGTGGATAATCCAGTCATCACGATCGCCCAAACCCTCATCAGCCCACTTTTCCGGCCCCCATACTTTGAACCACCAGTCCTCAGCAAACTCGTTGGCGACCTTGCGCATTGCACGGCGGAAATCGATCGCCTCGAGCAGCGACTCCTCTACCAGTGCGTGACCGCCCGGCGGCTCCATCATTGCCGCAGCTACATCACAGGAGGCGATGATGGCGTACTGCGGGCTGGTCGATGAGTGCATGAGGTAGGATTCATTAAACCGGTGAGTATCCAGCTTACGATTTTTAGCATCCTGCACCAAAATCTGTGACGCCTGAGACAGACCAGCCAGCAGTTTGTGCGTCGATTGAGTGGCGAACACCAGCGTCTCCTCGGAGCGGGGACGCGGTTCAGTTCCACCAATCGCGTGCATGTGGTTGTAGAAGGGGTGGAAGGCCGCATGCGGCAACCAAGCCTCATCAAAATGTAGCGTGTCGATGGTATCGCCCAACATCCCTTTGATGGTCTCTACGTTGTAGAGCACGCCATCGTAGGTGCTTTGAGTAATCGTCAGTACGCGCGGCTTTTTGTTCTTGGCATTGCGAGCAAAGGGGTTTGCTTCAATCTTTTGACGAATCGTCTCGGGGTCGAACTCGCTCTTCGGTATCGGGCCGATAATTCCGTAGTGGTTACGTGTCGGCATTAAGAACACGGGAATCGCACCACACATGATGATTGAGTGCAGGATGGACTTGTGACAGTTACGGTCGACAACGACGATGTCCCCTGGTGCGACGGTTGAGTGCCAGACAACCTTGTTGGAGGTCGAGGTGCCGTTGGTTACGAAGAAGAGGTGATCTGCACCAAAAATTCGAGCCGCGTTTGACTCCGAGTCATGCACCGGACCGGTATGGTCCAGCAGCTGACCGAGTTCCTCTACGGCGTTACAGACATCAGCACGCAGCATATTCTCGCCGAAAAACTGGTGGAACATCTGCCCTACCGGGCTCTTCAGAAAGGCTACGCCCCCTGAGTGTCCGGGGCAGTGCCAGGAGTATGAGGAGTCGCTGGCGTAATCCATCAATGCGTTGAAGAATGGCGGAGCGAGCGAGTCGAGGTAGACCTTCGCCTCACGTATGATATGGCGTGCCACGAACTCCGGCGTATCCTCGAACATGTGGATAAAGCCGTGCAGCTCACGCAGGATGTCGTTGGTCACATGGCGTGAAGTACGCGTCTCACCATAGAGAAAAATCGGGATCTCCGCGTTGCGTTTACGCACCTCGCCGATAAAGTCTCGAATGGAGCCGAGTACCTGATCAGAGAGATCCTCAGACTCACCGCTTTCAAACTCTTCATCATCAACCGAGATAATAAAACAGGAGGCACGGCTAGCCTGCTGAGCGAAAGCGGTCAGATCACCATAACTGGTTAAGCCGGTCACCTCCATCCCCTCTTTTTGAATCGCTTCAGCAAGGTCACGAATGCCGGAACCAGAGATATTTTCTGCACGGAAATCTTCATCGATGATGATGACGGGAAAACGAAATTTCATCCACCAGGGCCTTTATCAATGTGGTGAAAATAACCGACTAGCGTCTTTGGCTAGTTCGGTGCCTTAGATCTAGATAGACGTCCTGCGTCCGCTCTATAGCTTAGCGCATTCTATCAATCGTCCAGTGCAGGTAAAGCATCTGCGGAGTTTGAAGCACGAATAAATTTAGCCAAGCCGGCCGCTAACGCCACAGTTTATGGTTAGCGGAGTGTTTGAGAATAGCCATCAGCTGCTGGATCGCACACCGGGGATTGATAGACTGATCTGCCCCCTTATACCCTCTGCGCTTTTAAGCTAGAATCGTGTGCTAACCATTATAAAAGGTGTAAGCTCGAGCAGCGCAGCACCGGTAATTTAGGGTTTAAACCTAGTGCTTTTCAGTAAGTTACCTGACGATATATTCTCTCCGCTCTCAGGTCAGAACCGCCAAGTCTATCAAGCGGTCCTCTTAGAACTCTCGGACCTCTTTTTCGATGAGGATCTGATAGACCCCTTCATCCCTAAGGATCTGGTTCGCTCAACCATAGAGGGGGCGGTGGTGCGACTCGGTGTGCGCCGTTGGGTGGCTGAATCTGAGGAAGAGACTGAGCTGCCGAGCAGCAGTGCAGACTACACCAACCGCATTTACCGTCGCCTGGTGCAGACGGGCTGGTTGGAAGAGGAGCAGAAGATCTACCGCACCTATGTGCTGTTGCAGCCATCGGTCAGTTATCTAATGCGCTCGTTGGTCTCCATTGCACGCTTTGAGAAGCGCAGTTACGGTGGCGCTGTTCTGAACGTGCTGTCGTCGCTTGAGGCTGCGATCAACGACCCCTTGGGGCGTGGTATTACGCTTTCTGAGGCGGCTGAGACGGCTGCGGAGTTCAGTGCACACCTGACCGACATGTTGCTGGGGCTGCGTGAACTTAAGATCAGCCTGTCGGCTAGCCAGAACCCGCAGGAGATAGTGCGCGGCTTCTTCGATCGCTTTGTCGAACAGATTCTTGTTTCAGATTACAAGACGCTCAAAACCAAGAATAACCCCTTCCGGTTCCGCCGTCAGATCCTCTCGATATTACGTGATCTGCAGTTCGATATTCTGAAACTTGAACAACTGACTCAGCACTATCAGATGCAGTACGAGGTGGATGCGGACGCTGCAGAGTCGATGGTGCATCAGCACATCACCCGTATCATCCGCATTTTTGAATCGGTTGATCTGCGCTTGCAGGCGATCGATGATTTCCGTTACCAGTTGGAGAAGCGCGTCGCCGACACGGTGCGCTATATGGACAAGACCACACCGGGCATGGCCTCACGTCTGTCGCGGCTTATTACTCAGTTGGGTCGCAAGGATGGTCGTGAAATTCCGCCGCCGCGAACCATGGATGAGTATGCCTTTATTGCCGCTAACTCCGTGCGCTCACCCATACGGCGGCGGGTCGTCACCGAACCGCGCGTGATTACACAGCAGCAGATCGATCCGAGAGTCTTGCGACAGCGTGAGCTATTTAAAGAGTGGAAAGCACGCCGTGAAGTGAAGGTTGACCGCATAGAAGCCTACCTCGAACGTCACTTTGATGCTGGACAGCAGCAGGTTGCTGCCACTGACTTCTCAATCGAGACGATTGAGGACTACATCTGTTTCAGTTATGTCCGCCACCTGAATTCCCTGGGTAAGAGAGCGCGCAAGACCGCGCAACGCTACCAAATTGAGTTTGATGACAGCTACGTGTGCGTCGCCGAAATGGTTGAGTGCCGTGGCTTTACAATACACAGGAACGCCTGATGCTTGGTGATCTACGAAAAGTACTTGAGCGCAACGAGAAGCGGACAGAGCAAGATTTTGTTCGCGCTGCTAACCAGATATTGACCCATCAGTTCGTCTACGCAGATAAGCCCGCGCAGCGTGATCTCTACTTTCTGGTGTCCCACAATATTGACTACTTCCGCAACCTTTTTGCGGCGATTGGATGGTCACTCGTTTACCAGCCCGATGAGGCCTACCTGGGAATTATTCCTCAGGCGGAGGAGCGCGTCATGCGTCTCAAACTCGATGAGTCTCTTCTCCTTCTTTGCGTGCGCCAGATATACGAACAGAAGCTGGAGAACTTTGAGATTGAAGGTGGCTTGGCATTTACCACCAGCGATGAGTTGCTGAGTCTCTTTGCCAGTTTGACAGGTAAAGAGATCCCCAATGAAACACGGCTGAAGGAGATACTGGCGTTGATGTCTCGCCACGGCTTGATTGATCGCGGCCGTGCGGATGAGACCGACCCGAAAAATGTGCCCCTGAGTATCTATCCAACCATCCGTCAGGTTGTGGTGGATGACTATGTTGGTCAGCTTGAAGCGCTTTGCGATACCGAAAGCAGAGACCTCGAACTGCACTCGGAGGAGACCGATGACGAGCCGGCTGATAGCCCGACAGCGTCATCCGAGGAACAGTCGCAAGGGGTTAATACTGCCTCAGGAAAAGTGGTGGCAGCGGAGGCTAACGATGAAACAGCTTAATCGTCTGGTAATGGTCAACTGGTACGTTCTGGGTGCTCAAGAGATACCGATAAAAGGCAGCGTAGCGATAGTTGGCCCCAACGGGTCAGGTAAATCCTCACTGCTCGACGCCATGCAGACGGTGCTGATGGGCGGACACAAGCGTCACCTAAGTTTCAATGCCTCAGCCGGCGAAAAGTCAGAGCGTTCATTGCGCACCTACTGTCTTGGTTATCTCGATGATGGTGGCAAGGCAGCCAGTGCCCGCGAAGATTCCATCACCTATCTGGCGATGAGTTTCTTCGACACCGAGACGGCTAGAGAGAGTTGTGTCGGTATCGCCATCAGCGCCTCCACGGCGAGCGCTGAAGAGGAGATCCTCGGGCGATTTATCTTACCTGATTTCTCGGTTTCGCTGGATGATTTCACTGTCAAACAGGGTGGGGGGCGTATGCCACGCCCCTGGCCAGAAGTGCGTGACTCACTGTTGAAACAGTGCCCGGATATGATCTTGGAGAAGCGTGCGAGCCGCTACATTCGCGAATTGGTGACCCATCTTAGCCAGGATGCGGCGATGCCAAACGACGATGAGAAGTTCATCAAGAACTTTAAGAACGCTCTAAAGTTTGTACCGATCGACAGCCCCACTCGGTTTGTCCGCGAGTTCGTTCTGGATGAGAACGTGGTTCACGTGGGCGCTTTTCGAAAGTCGCTCGATGAGTACCGCGCGATGGAGGCTAAAACCAAAGAGGTAGCAGATCGCATCGACGAACTGGAGAAGGTGCAGGAGCTCTGCCGCGGTATCAGCCGCAACCTCAAGAATGCAGTCGAGTATGAGTGGGTGGTTCATGAAACCCGCTTTGAAAATGCTGACCTTCGCAAGGAGGAGGCTCAGGAGCGCCTTGAGACCTGGCAAGAGCAGGATAGTGAAGTTCAGGGGCAGCTAAACGAGGTGTCTCAGCAGCTCAATCAGGTGATGCAGGATCTGGCTGACGCACGTGCGGCCCTCAACAACACCGACTCGGCGCATCAGGTCAACGCGCTGGAGTCATCTATTCGTGCGAACCAGCACGAACTCAACGTTGTACAGGAGCGTATTCAGAAATCCTATGCGTTGATGCGCACCGCCGTCGGTTTTAACCATCAACGCGACCTCTTACCGGAGGAGTTCCGTGCGCTTGTCGATCAGGCTGTTGAGCTCTGGCGCTCCGGCGAGAATCTGATGGCCGATGTGTGGCCCAATGAGCCAGTCGACGTTGATAACCTCCTGGATGCCCTGCGTAAACAGATCGACGCAGTACGCCGCAAAGTGTCTCGCCGCTTTGAAGAGTCGGTTATCCGCATCTCGGAGCTGCGAAACAATATTCAGAGTCAGAAGTCGGCAGTCGAGCAGTTGCAGCAGGGGAGAGCGCCAGTACGTCGTAATACTGCCGAGCTGATGGAGCTGTTGGCAGAGTACGGTATCGAGTCTACGCCGATCTGTGAACTGGTGGACATTACCGAAGATAAGTGGCGTATCGCCATTGAGTCCTTCCTCGGAGCTCGCCGCGAGGCACTGGTCGTCGATCCAGATCGCGTTAAAGAGGCGATTACCCTCTATCGGCGCAAAGGTCGCCACCTTAAGGGGTGTCGCATTATTAACACCACCAAGTCATCGGAGTGGGCCAACCGCTCTAAGCCGGGCACACTGGTGCAGTTCGTCGATACGGATAATGAACACGCCATGGCCTACATGAACCGTGCCCTCGGTGGCGTGATGGCGGTTGAGACCGAGACCGAACTGCTGCGTCACGAACGGGCACTGACCTACGACTGCATGCTACAGACTGAGGGCTCTACCACCGCGATCAATGAGATGACCCCAATCATGGGCATTCGTCGCCGCGGTGATCAGTTAGCGCTGCAGGGTAAACAGGTCGATGAGATGATCAACGAGTTTACCCTTTTAGGTAAGCAACACGAGTCTCTAGAGAAGCTGCGTGATGCCTTGATCAGTCTTGATGGTGGCCTGTCTCAGGTGAATGAGAAGGTGTTTGATCTCGTGCAGCAGCGCAAGCAACTGACACACCAGATTCAGGGCCATCAACAGACGATCACCGATCTGAGGAATCATGATGACTCGGGTATCCAGCAGCGGATTGCCAATTTGGCCACCTTGCAGAAGGAGACCGAGCAGCGTCAGCAGCAGTTGATGGATAAGTTGCAGAAGGCACGTACTGGCCTGATCAGAGATGGTGCGCAGCTCGAAGTGCTGGAGAAAGATCTCAGTGAGCATGCTGAGGCACGCACGAAGTGTGAGGCAGACGCCGAGTTCGATCCGCAATCGGCACAGGAGAAACGCGACTACCTCGAGGAGAGCTGTGGCGGCGAGCTTGAGCGAATTATTTTTGAAGCGGCGAAGAAGGCGCAGTCTGAGCTGTCGCTACATGAGCGCAAAAAGAATGCGGTTCGCGATGGGGTCGCTCAGTACAAGGCACGCCATCACGGTGGCGGCCTCAGCCATCAGGATCTTGATAAGGTGGGGCCCGATTCAACGCACGCAGAGCTGGAGGCCTATGTTAACCAGACAGTAGAGTCCCTGCGTGATTCAGAGTTGGCTCAATACACCGCCAAAGCTGAGCGGGCGCGAATGGAAGCGGAATCGGCTTTCCGGTCTGACTTTGTGGCTCACCTCAATGATCAGATCAACAAGATCCGTGACCTGATACGTGAACTCAACTCTCACCTCAAGAACCGTCCGTTCCATAAGGAGATGTACAGCTTTGAGATGACACCCAACCCGGAACTCAAAGAGATTCTGGAGTTGGTGGAGGCCTACACCAGTTTGGATTCAGCGAACGTTGGCTCGTTGTTTGATATGAAGTTTGATCAGGATTCACGCCATAAGAGCGCGCTTGAGCGTATCCATGACGTTCTCAAGGATGAGGGTGAGTCGAGTCTGCTGCAAGACTACCGTAACTTCTACAACTTTGAACTGGTGGTTAAGGACCTTGATGGGAACCGCAAGACCACGCTGACGCAGCGCATCAAGACCGGCTCCGGCGGCGAACACCAGGTCCCATTTTACGTTGCAATGGCTGCAGCGCTCGGCGCGACCTACCGTCTGAAAGAGGGAAGTGACGGCAAGCCGGTAGGCGGCTTTAGTCTGTCGGTCTTCGATGAGGCGTTTAACAAGCTGGACTCAGAGAACACCACTACCTCGCTCGGTTTCATGAGCGACCTAGGGCTACAGACAATCATCGCTGCACCAGACGAGAAGTATTCACTGCTCTCGACCTGTATGGACACGATTGTAAACGTTTGCCGCGATGGCCGTGTGGTGGATGTGGACGTGGAGTTCCCAACAGATCTGGGTAAAGCGCTGCTCGCTTCGGACAATCCCAAGAAGCTGATGGCGCAAGAGGCGGATGATTACGAAGATGAGGATCTGGGTACAGCAGAACCCGCTACTTCGGAACTCGACCTCTAATATCAACGATCAGGAGCGGCCTGCCTCAAGAGCAGGTCGCAACTGACATCGCGAAGCAATTTGCGACTGTATCGCTACGACCACCGAGAGAGTCGCATCTGTTGCACGCTTCTAAGCCTTGGCTAGTGCCTGGGTTTGAACCTCGCCAGTGGCAGGTCCGGACTAGTGATTTCCACCACGCCATCAGCTGTCTCGCTCACCTTCCAGGCAGCCTGATGCGCTGATGCGTGAAGCAGCCACTGGACCGGGCTGAAGTGGCTCTCCCAGGCTTCTATCTGATCCCAGGCAATCAGGGCGCACAGCCGCTCTGGGCTGTTGATCTTTAACGTCGCGGGGTCGGGCCAGACACCCAGACTCTCCTCGGTGTAGAGTTGCCGCTCCCTGGGGATTGAACGGCGCACACTCAGATCCGGACTCCAGTCACTGACCCGCCGATCGCGCACGCTGGGTCCGCTGTCGAGTCCCTCAAGGCCTGAAATAATCTCTGACAGTGACCAGCGGCATCGGCTAATAATCTGCCACACAGGCTCGAGTGTGGTTTTTGATCCCAGCGTAAAGCGTACGGGTTGCTCGCCAAAACAGGTAATCTGCAGATAGGTGGTCTGCAGATCGATACGGCAGTTGGGCTGACGAATCTGAGCATAGGGCCGCTCACGTTGGAAAAACGCGATCCACTGCTGGCGGCTCTCGAGCTCAGACAAAATTGGAATCATCATCGCTTTAAATTTTGAGTTGTAATAAGGTTATAACGCGTAATCTCTTTTACCTGAGCTTAGGATAACAGATGAAACTACTGAACCGCTCCGGTTTATCCATCCGCCCCCGGCAGCCTTTCGCTGCATGGATTGCCAGCCACACCGAAGATGCGCCTGAGCTTGAAGAACTTAGGCGCGAGGCGATGCTCTATCTAATCGATGAGGTTGAGCAGGAGCAGGACTTTGTTGATGCGATTGACCGTCATTGGCGCACTATCTTTCGCAACGAGTTGGAGGCCTGGGATGAGTTTGGCGATCACTGGCCTGAGGAACTGACGCCGGAGTTATTTGAGCAGTGGTTTGATCTGGATATACAGCTGATGAGCTTCGATCTAAGTGCTGAGCCTTTGTTACGAGCCGATCTGAAAGGGTAATAGCAATGATGCACCAAGAGAAGTCCCTATCAGAACTGGAGTGGCATCCGCAGCGCGGTGCCCTGATCAATGAACTGCACTCGCGCCCTTTCCGCACCATAGGGAATGGTACCTCCATCACCCACCTTGCGTTGCTCAGTGATGAGTTAACGAAGGAGGCTCAGACAGAACATCTGCAGAAGCTCTCGGCTGAACTGGGTGCAGAGCACAGTGTCTCCTCGGGAGCTCTCAACTCTTTCTCCATCGGTAGCTTTGATGTGCGGATGGAGCGTCATCTCGAATTTACCAGTCTGACATTTACTGACGGCTCAGCCAATCCTGTGGAGTTGCCATTCGCTCGCACAGCTCTTGACCGTCTCCCCAAAGGCTGGCTAGAACAGATGCCTGGCGTTGTAGTGGCGGCGTTCCATGTGCGTGTGGAAGCGGCGCCTCAGCCCGTCCCTTTGCCGGACCAGGTCCGTCCAGCCTTTGATGATCAGATGTTGGTTGGCAGCTCCCCGATGCACGGCAAAGCACAGGTATGGACAAGCTTTCGCCTGCATGAAGGGGGCTATGGCCGCTTTTTGGTGCTCAATCTCTCCTTATCTAGTACGCAACTGGGGCGTATGGTGCAGCGAACGATTGAAGTTGAGACCTACCGTATGCTGGCTCTCTTGGGTTTTCCGGATGCGCGCGCGCTCTCCCCGCTGCTGGCGCAGATGGATAGCCATCTGGTGAAGCTCACTCAGCGTCTGGCTGATAACGGTGACGATGATGCCAGTATCCTGCGAGAGCTGACTGATATGGCAGCTGAAATCGAAGCGCACCGGGCAAGGACCGCCTTTCGGGTGAACGCCACGCGTGCGTATCACGACATTATGCTGACGCGTTTGGATGAATTACGTGAGGATGAGGTGTCGGGTCACCTGACGATGCGCGAGTTTTTGACGCGTCGACTGACGCCGGCAGTCCGCTCGAGTGAGACGATGCAGAAGCGACTCGATGATCTCTCGACGCGTATTCATCGCACGTCCGTAATGATGCGTACAAGAGTCGAACTTGCGATTCAGAATCAAAACCGAGAACTGCTCGCCTCGATGGATCGTCGTTCGAAGGTACAACTGATGATGCAGCATACGGTTGAAGGGCTATCGGTAGCCGCTATCAGCTACTATCTAGTGGGCTTGGTGAAGTACCTTACGGATGCTGCTGCCAGCAGTGGGATAGTGTTTGATAAAAGCTTGGTTACTGGAATTTCTGTGCCGGTAATTCTCGGCGGAGTCTGGTATGTTACGCGTCGTATACACAGCCGCTTCCATCAACTTGCAAAAGAGGAGCGCAACCGTGACTGAGGTTTTCTATGAGTGTTGAACAACAGATTGAAGAGAAATTGATTCAGGGGCTCAAGCTGGAGCATCTGGAGATTATAAACGAGAGTCATATGCACTCGGGTTCTCGGATGGATACTCACTTTAAGTTGGTCGCTGTCAGTGATGATTTCGCTGCTAAACGACTCATTCAGCGTCATCAACAGATATATGGACTGCTGTCGGATCTGATGCAGAACCCAATCCATGCCCTCTCAATGCACCTTTACACCTCCGAAGAGTGGAGCCAGAAAGGTGAGATTGCACCTGCCTCTCCCAAGTGTATGGGGGGATCCAAGCACGATAAGGCGTCTCATTAAGTCCAGCTCTGGCGGATGTCTGATAGCGTCGAACATCGTAAGATTATCCATGTCGACATGGATGCCTTCTATGCCAGCGTAGAGCAGAGGGATAATCCTGAGCTACGCGGGAAGCCTGTGGCGGTAGGTGGCGGTTCGAAGCGGGGCGTTGTTGCGGCCGCCAGCTATGAGGCGCGGCGATTCGGAGTGCGTTCGGCTATGGCGTCGATAACAGCTCAGAAGCGCTGTCCACAACTGATATTCGTCAAACCTCGCTTCGAGGTCTATCGCGAGATTTCGCAGACGATTCGTGCCATCTTCAAACGTCACACCGATCTTGTTGAGCCTCTGGCGCTTGATGAAGCCTATCTGGACGTTAGTCAGGATAAACAGAATATAAGCAGTGGTACGCTGATTGCCGAGCAGATTCGTGCCGACATCTTTTCGCAGACTGGGTTAACCGCCAGCGCGGGGGTCAGTTACAACAAGCTACTGGCAAAGCTCGCGAGCGAAGAGCGCAAACCCAACGGTCTGTTCGTGATCCGCCCGGACCAGGGATCTGATTTCATCGCAGACTGCGCGGTGGCGAAAATCCATGGTGTTGGTCCACGCACGGCAGAGCGTATGCACGCAATGGGTATTTTCACGGGTGCAGACCTGCGCAAACACAGTCGGGAAGAGTTGCAGGCACGTTTTGGTAAGGCTGCCAGCTACTTCTACAATGCCGCTCGCGGGATAGACAATCGCCCCGTCAGGGTGGACCGGGTCCGTAAATCCGTTGGCGCTGAGCGCACCTTCTTTGAGGATATCCGAACTGAGGAGGCGTTGGTGCAGGCGATTGAGCAGGTTGCTATAGAGGTATTCGCGCGCTCTGATCGGATCAATCTGCGAGGGAAAACCGCGACATTGAAGATAAAGTATCAAGATTTTGAATTGCATACCCGACAGGCAAGTTTTTCCGAACCGATTGAGAGTGCTGAGGAGCTAAAGTGTGCCGCGCTGGCACAGATGCAGAAGTTTTTACCGCTGATGCGAGGCGTGCGGCTGGTTGGCATCTCTTTATCAAATCTGGTCGATGATGAGCAGTGGAGGGTTGACCCTCAACTCTCTTTTGATCTTTAATCTGGTTAAAAATTAAGCAGAGTTCGATTTGGATTGAAAGTACCTGAGGGGGAGTCTCCAGTGAGTAGTGATGAGCGGAGTTCAGGGATACGACAGAGAAGAATACTGGCGATTGATGATGATCCGGTAACACTGGCCCAGTATCGGGATGTTCTGGGTGATCATTATCAGGTCCATTTCGCGCTCAACGGTGAACAGGCGATAGAGATTATTGATCACCTTCCGCCCGATCTGATTATTGTCGATGTACGCATGCCCGGAGACTCAGGGCCAAGGGTAATACATAAGCTTCGTCGTTATACTTCTGTGCCTGTCATGATGATTAGCGGTTACCCGCAAGATGTTTCAGAGGATGATCTGATCCGGCTGCAGGTTCACTCGGCGTTGATTAAGCCTGTGAGCGCGGAGGTTCTGCTTTACGAAGTCGATTCTCTGATCAGCGCTCATAATCTTCAACTCAACCCGGCACTTTGAGACTGGCCACAAACTGTCCCCAGCTCTAGAGTCGGTCAGGTATCTGTAGAGAGGCTCTTGAGAATGCAGGCGCAGGGGCAAGGGCAGGAGTTACTAGTTGTGACCGGCCTTAGCGGGCAGCGCAGCGCCCCCGACACTGTGGGGCGCTGCTCAAAGCGAGCCAGATTGGTCAGAGAGCCGCGTCAAATAGCTGCGTTATTCAGTTACCTGGGCAAAAAGATCGAAATACTCGGGGAAGGTTTTGCGCGTACAACCCGGATCATTAATTGTGATCGGTGCATCGCCAAAGGCTGCGATGGAGAAACACATCGCCATCCGGTGGTCATCGTAGGTATCGATCGCGGCCGCTTGTATCTTTGCCGGCGGAGTCACCTCGATAAAATCCTCACCTTCAACAACCTGCGCACCAACTTTGCGTAGCTCGGTCGCCATGGCGCTGAGACGATCGGTCTCTTTCACACGCCAATTGTAGACGTTGCGAATCGCTGTTTTACCCTCTGCGAAGAGCGCAGCAGTGGCAATAGTCATCGCCGCATCGGGAATCGCATTAAGGTCAAGATCGACCCCTTTGAGCTCACCCTTAGTGACCTCAATCCAGGTTGGTCCGTAGGTGACCTGAGCTCCCATCTTCTGCAGAACCTCAGCAAAGGCCTTGTCCCCCTGCACAGAGTCGGAACCGACCCCGTAAACTCTGATTGTTCCGCCGGCTACTGCAGCGGCAGCAAGGAAGTAGGAGGCCGACGAGGCATCCCCCTCAACCATGACTTCTCCCGGAGAGCGGTACTGCTGCCCAGCTCTGACAACAAAACTCTCGTAGTTGTTGTTCTCAACATCAACACCGAAGAGCTTCATGGTGTGCAGTGTGATGTCGATATAGGGTACCGAAACCAACTCGCCATCCATGATGATCTCAAGATCCTGCTGTGCCAGGGGTGCAGCCATCAGCAGTGCCGTTAGAAACTGACTGGAGATATTGCCGCGAATGCTGACATGCCCCCCTTTCAATCCATTGGCAGTGATTTTCAGAGGTGGGTAACCCTCATCTTTGAGGTACTCAATATCGGCCCCAAGCTGCCGTAGAGCATCGACTAGATCTTTAATCGGGCGCTCATACATGCGAGGTTCGCCGGTCAGTGTAAATTCGCCCTGGCCCAGACAAAGTGCCGCTGTAAGCGGACGCATAGCAGTGCCAGCATTACCCAGAAACATCTGGGCACTGTCTGCTTTGAAAGCGCCACCCACACCCTCGACTACACAGCTGCGGCGATCATCGGCCAGAGTGTAACGAACGCCCAGCGCCGTCAGAGCGTTTAGCATATGACTGACATCTGCACTGTCGAGCAGGTTGGTCACAGTCGTTTTACCCTCAGCGAGGGCAGCCAGCAACAGGATGCGATTTGAGAGGCTTTTAGAGCCTGGTAGTTGCACTTCGCCGTTGGCGAAGCTGCGAGGTTCCAGCGTCAATGTTTCCATGATTTCGGGGTCTGTACAGCTAAAAATTTAGGTGCAAAAAGGTACAGGGAAAGCGCTGTTAAGTCTATTTTTACTGCGATTTTAGAAGCATTTGACTCAGGTCAATAGCAATTTGTCTGGGTTAGATAATACTTACATTCGAACGTCACACATAACGCGATTGAAAAGGAGCTCAGATGAGCGAAGAGCAGCATGATTTGATTAAAGAGTTTCCAGAGTTTCGTGATCAGATTCATACGCTGAAGGTCAGCAACAAGCACTTTGCAAAACTGTTTGATCAGTACCATCAGGTGACTCGGGACGTGTATAAGATGGAAGCCGAGGTTGAGCCGGTCACCACCGAAATAGAGGAGGAGTACAAGAAGCGCCGACTGCAACTTAAAGACGAACTGCACGCCATGCTGAAGAGTGCCGTCTAGAGTTACCGCAGCAGAGAGATAACAGAAAGCCCGCTAATGCGAGAAAGCCCGCTAATGCGGGCTTTCTGGACTTCAAACCCTCAAAACTCGGGCTGGTAGTTCCGGGCTGATGCCTTGAGTTGTTCTGTTGCACGGCGCAGAAAACTCTCCGTAGTCTCATTGCCCTGAGGGAAAACCAGCACTTTATCGCGTTCAGCGCAGACCAGTTTACCATTTGAGGTCAGGGTGACAGTGATCTCATTCATAATGAGCTCCTCCAATTTTTTATCTCCGGTAGTTCACTGGAGTTTGAATCGGACCAGTCAAAATACCGTTGTTCAGATAATTTCAATTAGTACTCAGCAATAAGCTTGCCAACTTTTGTCCAAAGGCTGCGAAGTGAGTGAGGGCTGCCAGTCCAGAAGCGTGAATCCCTCGGTCAAACCTGGCGCGTTGTTGGTGCAGCTGTGATCTCACCTGATCAAAAGTGAGTGGTTTGGGGCTTGCGTTGACCTAGATCAATTCCATCGATTCAAAAATTACTTAAGGTCGAACTGTAGCTGGGTCCTGTCGCTCTCGTTCTAACCCGCGTGTTGTTTTGCGGCAGGCTCCAGCTTTTAACTCTGTTTGTGATCCAGGTCAGATTCATTGTTGGTTGCTCTCGAACTTCACCCGCCCAAGACAGCCCTAACCCACTGTCGGGCGGGTTTTTTGTGCAGGGACGCACTTATGCTGCGAAGCACAAGGATGTGCGAGAGCAGCGCCCTCGACTCGAGATGAGTCTGTTCAGAGAGATTCGAGAGCAGCGCCCTCGACTCGAGTTGAGTCTGCTCAGAGAGATTCGGAAGCGCGCCGCCGACCCGAGTTTAGCCTTTTCCGACCGGTTCGAGACTAGCGCCATGCTCGGTCTGTCCGCCTAGCCCTTAAACAGCGGAAATATCCCTCGTATAATCGGCGCGTCACCCAATCTTCTTCTATTATTGAATCAACGCTAAACAGGAGTTTGAAATGAGACGAGTTATAGTGATTTTGGCGGCTAGTCTGCTGTTGGGCGGCTGTGTACAAAAGAACCTTAGCGGCAGCAGCTACAGCCGTAATCAGGTCCAGCAACCGCAACAGATTGAGTATGCTGTGGTAGAGACTGTACAACCTGTGGTGATACAAGGCCGAACTGACGGCATAGTCGGCGCAGGTTCGGGCGCGATCATCGGAGGCGTCGCCGGATCAAGCATGGGAGGCGGCAAAGGTTCCACCATAATGACCGTACTGGGTGCTGTTGCTGGCGGCATGGCGGGACAGGCGATCGAAGAGAACGCTACGACAGTTCAGGGGCAAGAGGTTGTAGTGCGTACGGACGGCGGACGCCTCTTTTCAGTCGTGCAGGAGGTACAGAACAACATGATGTTCCGCCCCGGCGACCGTGTGCGTATCCTCACGTCTGGTGACGGTACAGTGCGTGTCAGCTACTGATCGGCCAGCGATGCGCGGCGTGCACCACGTCGCGCTTATCAGCTCTGACTACCGAGCTGCTAAAACCTTCTATGTGGACCTTCTAGGCTTTGAGCAGATTGCTGAAAACTACCGGGAGGAGAGGCACTCCTGGAAGCTGGATCTGCGTCTGCCCGATGGGTCTCAGCTTGAACTTTTTACCTTTCCGGGGGCGCCAGAACGGCCATCCTCTCCTGAAGCCCAGGGGCTACGTCATCTCAGTTTTGGGGTGGATGACCTAGACGCCTGGGTAAACTATTTACGGGGCAATAGGGTGCAGGTAGAGGAGGTGCGAGTTGATCCCTACACAGGCAAACGGTTTACCTTCTTTAAAGATCCCGATAACCTGCCGCTGGAACTCTATGAGTCGGTGTAAACGGGAGAGTCTGTGAAGTTAAAGGTACTGGGTGCCTCAGGTGGAATCGTGGGGGGTGGTGCGACTACCTCATTTTTACTGGATTCACATATTCTATTGGACGGCGGTACGGGTGTAGGCGCGTTATCGCTAGAGCAGATGTGTGCGATCGATAGTCTGTTACTGACTCACGCGCATCTCGATCACATAGCGGGTGCTGCGTTGATGTTAGCCTCCACAATAGACTACCGCCGTGTTCCCTTAACTATTTATGCCCCCGAAACCGTTATCGAGACGCTCAGAGCACACCTGTTCAACTGGAAGTTGTGGCCCGATTTTGCTGTTCTCCCCAGTGAAGAGACGCCAGTCTTGCGCTACCAGGCCATTGATGAGCAGGCACACTTTGAGCTGGCTGGCATGCAGGTTGAATCCATCCCTCTGAATCATACGATCCCGAGCTTCGCTTACATTTTGTCAAAGGGCGACTCCAGCTTCTGTTTCTGTGGTGATACGGCAACAACCGAAACACTTTGGCAGCGCATCAATCAGCGTGGCGGTGTGGATCAGTTATTCATCGAACTCTCATACCCAGAGAGTAAAGCGGAGATCGCGGCAATTGCGGGTCACTACGACACCGCATCGCTGGCAGAGGATCTGAAACGTTTGGACGGACCGCTGCGCCTCAACCTTATGCATGCTAAGCCGGGGTATGAAACCCTTCTGCAACAGGCTGTTGCGCAGATCTCAGGACTGGAGAAACTGTCGGTGCATCATTGCAATTTGGGCGACAGTTTCGAGGTTTTGTAGCCGCTGTGAAGACCCGATCTACTTCTCTGGGGCGTGGTAGAGCAGGTAGAGGTCTATCAGTACCTCTGGAATTTGATCACACATCTCTTCGCTCAGTGCGCGGTCCTTTCGGATCTCCTGAATCTCAGGGTCGTCAAAGAGCTCAGAAGCGACCATGATCGGCAGCAGCAGCCCAGCCACAGTCTCCTCGTCAGGCTCAAACCAGTCGGCCTCGTTGAGGAAGACACCCTCCATGAAGGCCTCAGACCAGATCGTGACATCTGCCGTCTCGTCCTCATCCTCCACTTCCAGTGTCAACTCAAAGGGTAAGGGTACCTCTTGATCAGCAGAGAGGTCATTGCTAACGGTCGAATCAAGCTTCGTCAGAAGTGTTTCAATCTCCGTTCTCTGCTCGGGGCTCTGCCATTGCGGTTCACCATCAAAGATCAGTGCCATCCACTCAGACTGCGGTGTGCGCGTCGGGGCGATGTTGAGCGCGCAGAGTAAGCCGTGCGCACCGATCAGATCCAGAGCGGTCTCTGAAACCTGGTCGGAGATAAGAAAGGCTTCGAGGGTGTCGAGTTCTGCTTCTGTGATCAAGATAAGATCCTTTGCCATGCTGGAGGGCTTCCTGTTGGAGTTGAGTGTCAAGTGTATCCCGAAACGCCTATTTGCTGCCAATCTTCTCGCTGCTGACAGTGACTTAGATAAGCGCTTCACGGATAATAGCGTGCATGATTGAACAGGCCCGCCAAACGCTCATCCAGACCTTCGGTTTTGACCAGTTTCGTGATCCCCAGCAGCAGGTTGTAGAGACCCTGCTTGCCGGCCAGGACGCGCTGGTAATTATGCCCACCGGTGGTGGAAAGTCGCTCTGCTACCAGCTGCCGTCGCTGGTGCGAGAGGGCACCGGTATTATCGTCTCCCCGTTGATTGCGTTGATGCAGGATCAGGTGAGCGCGCTAGAGCTGCTTGGGATAAGGGCGGGTTGTCTCAACTCATCAATTGAGTTTGATCAGTTGCAGCTGACTGAAGCGGCGCTGCTTCAGGGTCAGCTTGATCTTCTCTACATTGCCCCAGAGCGGCTGTTACAGCCTCGCACGCTGGCGCTACTGGAGCGGTCGCGACTGGCCCTCTTTGCTATAGACGAGGCACACTGCGTCTCTCAATGGGGCCATGATTTTAGACCCGAGTATCTGCAACTCGGTCAACTGGCTGAGCGATTCCCCGCTGTGCCCCGTATCGCCCTGACGGCGACGGCGGATGCACGAACTCGACAGGAGATGGCAGAGAGGCTCCATCTACAGCACGCTCGGGTATTCCTCAAGGGGTTTGACCGGCCCAACATTCGTTATCGCATCGCGCAGAAGGATCGTGCCAAGGAGCAGCTTCTAAGCTTCATCCGCTCAGAACATTCAAAAGATGCCGGTGTCGTCTACTGTATGTCACGCAAACGAGTGGAGGACACCGCCGCTTGGCTAGCCGATAAGGGGTTTAATGCCTTGCCTTATCATGCGGGTTTGACGCCGCAGTTGAGACAGCATAACCAGCATCGCTTTCTGACCGAGGAGGGGGTGATTATGGTCGCGACCATCGCCTTTGGTATGGGGATCGACAAGCCTAACGTACGCTTTGTCGCCCACCTTGATCTGCCGAAGTCTGTCGAGGCCTATTATCAGGAGACAGGACGCGCCGGACGCGATGGTCTGCCGGCTAACGCCTGGATGGTTTATGGCCTGCAGGATGTGATTTTTCAGCGTCAGATGTTGGAGGGTGGTCAGGCAGGTGCTGAACAGAAGCAGATTGAACGGCAAAAGCTTGAGGCGATGCTCGGTCTGTGCGAAATCACCAGTTGTCGACGCAGGGCGCTGTTGAGCTACTTTGGTGAACCTGAGCACCCCGACTGTGGCAACTGTGATAACTGCCTTGAACCGGTTGAGACCTGGGATGGTACTGAGGTCGCCCGTAAGGCGCTCTCCGCTGTGTATCGCAGTGGGCAGCAGTACGGCGTCAACGCCGTTATCGATATTCTACTCGGCGATGCGACCGACCGCGCCCGTCAACGAGGTCATGATCAGCTCTCTACCTGGGGTATCGGTAAAGAGCTTGATCGCACTACCTGGCGCTCTGTCTTCCGCCAATTGGTGGCGCGCGGCCTGTTACACGTTACGCCTGACAACTTCGGCGCGCTCTACCTGAGTGAGAGTTGCCGCAGTCTGCTTAAAGGGGAGTCGACGATTGAATTACGGCGTGACGTTAAACCCCTGCGTCGTGCAACCAAGGCGAGTTCAACCGCACGTAAGCCTGAACAGCAACTGGCCGGTGGAGACTACCAGCTCTGGGAGGCGTTGCGCGCCTGTCGGCGCGAGCTGGCTGCTGAGCAGGATGTTCCCCCCTACGTCATTTTCCATGATGCCACTCTGATGGAGATGGTCGAGCGCAAACCGCTAACCTCCATGCAATTGCGCCGCATCAACGGCATCGGTGATCGAAAACTGGAACAGTATGGTAGCGCGTTCCTAGAGGTTATCTCAGAGCACCTGGCGGATGAGCAGCAGGTCGCGGCTGACGGGCAAACTGAAGAGATATATACCTTGTACAAGGCAGGTATGGATGTGGCGCAGGTCGCCCGACAGATCCACCTATCAGAACAGCAGGTTTATAACCGGCTGGCGCAGTTGATAACCAACGGTCAACTGGAGGTGGAAGAGGTGGTTGAACTTGATTTGCCGGAGCGTCAGCGACTTGAGGATATGCTCTTGGCGAGTCGAGAAACCCAGGGGGCATCTCTGCGGCAGGTGCATCAGGAGCTCGCGGGTCTTTACGATATTGGTCTGCTCCGCTGTCTAGTGGCAGGACTTGAACAGCGGTGATGGAGTCGCTCTGGACGCTCTTTGCCAGCGCACTGATCTCCTCCACACTGCTGCCGGGTGGCTCAGAAGCGCTGCTGATATATCAGCTGCAGCAGGCCCCCAGTCAAATGCTTCTGCTGATCGGCGTGGCGACGCTTGGCAATACGCTGGGGTCGTATATCACCTTCGCGATGGGGCGTCTAATTGCACACTACTATCCACTCAGGACGCTAGACAAAGCCTCGCATCAACGTGCCAGTCGCTGGATTCATCGAATGGGTCCCTGGGCGCTCCTACTCGCTTGGTTACCGATTGTCGGTGATCCACTCTGTCTTATGGCGGGCTGGCTGCGTCTAAATCTATGGCTTAGCGCACTGCTGATACTGCTGGGTAAGGCCGCGCGTTTTTGGGTTGTAGCGCTGATTGCTCAGGGAGCCTTTGCGTCGTGAGAGTATGGGGACGGACCCTGGGACTCTCGGTAGTCCTGTTACTACTGCTGGTTTTCCTGGCATACAGATTACAGAGCTCGACACTGCAGCCAGACTGGTCAAAACCGGTGCAGTTTCTGATCTACCCGATTAACGCCGATGGTGCAGACAAAACGGCAGAGTATCTGGCGCAGTTAACGCATGACGACTTTATCGATATTGAACAGTTCTTCATACGTGAAGCACAGCGCTACCGAACCGGTATCACTCATCCAGTGAGAGTTGAGCTGCAACCCCCAGTAGAGGGGCAGCCACCCGAGACTCCTGATGAACCGAGTATTCTGGAGTCACTCTGGTGGGGGCTGCGCATGCGCCTGTGGGTCGGCCTGAATGAGCAGTTCTCAGCCAATGAGAATGCTATACGCGTGTTTATGAACTTCTACTCGCTGGAGGCAGAGGAGGTGGCCCGTCACTCGCTCGGGCTGCAGAAAGGGCGTATCGGCTTGGTGAACGGTTATGCTGATGCTCGCGTGCAGGGGGTCAATAATTTTGTTGCTGTGCATGAGGCGCTCCATACGCTTGGAGCCCATGATCGCTACGATCCCAAGTCGGCAGAACCCGTCTGGCCCGATGGATACGCTGATCCGGTGCAGGTGCCTCTGTTTCCGCAGACTCGCGCCGAGGTGATGGGTGGACGAATGCAAGTAGTGCCGGGTTGGGCGGTTTTACCCCCGAGTCTGGATCATGTGATGATCGGCCCGCTAACGGCCACTGAAATTGGCTGGCGTAACCCCGATTTGGTTGTGCTTGAATAGGCTTCAGTGTATCCATCGCGCACTTTGGTTATAATCCGCCGCCGTTCCAATCTATTCCGGATATCGCATGACAGCCCAGGCCCATACCGAAGAGTTCGATCGCAAACAGAAACTGCGCCTTAATAAACTACAGAAGCGACTTCGTCGTGAGGTTGGTCAGGCGATAGAGGCGTTCAACCTGATAGAAGAGGGCGACCGTGTCATGGTTTGCCTGTCAGGTGGCAAAGACTCTTTCACGATGCTCGATATATTGATGAGCCTGCAGAAATCGGCGCCCATCAATTTTGATTTGGTTGCGGTCAATATGGACCAAAAGCAACCCGGCTTCCCAGAGCACGTCCTACCAGCCTATCTCGATAAATTGGATATTGAGTACCATATTATTGAGAAGGACACCTACTCCGTGGTCAAGTCGGTGATTCCAGAAGGAAAAACAACCTGCGGTCTCTGCTCGCGTCTGCGTCGCGGGACCCTCTACGGCTTTGCCGATGAGATTGGCTGCAACAAGATAGCGCTGGGGCATCATCGTGATGACATCATTGAGACGATGTTTCTGAACATGTTTCATGGTGGCAAACTGAAGGCGATGCCGCCAAAGCTTGTCTCTGATGATGGCAAAAACATGGTAATTCGCCCCCTGGCGTACGCACGTGAGAAAGATATCGCGGAGTTCGCCAACCTGAAAGGCTACCCGATTATCCCCTGCAACCTGTGCGGCTCGCAGGAGAACCTGCAGCGTGCGCTGATAAAAGAGATGCTCCAAGATTGGGATAAGCGGTTTCCCGGCCGCATCGAGACCATGTTCAAAGCGATGTGTAATGTCGTGCCGTCACATCTTGCCGACGAGAAACTTTTTGATTTTAAAGGTCTCAAGTTGGGTTATGCGCATGGTATAGAAGATCCTCAGAGCGTTCTGAATTTGACGACCTCACATGCTCAAGATGAGGCTAAGGCCTCCGGCGTGCAGGTAGTTGAAAAAATCGATATCCAAAATCTCTCTTAAACGAGCGCCTGAAACGGCTGCTTAGGCGATTCATATCAAAAGAGAGGCGATCTTAGGTCGCCTCTCTCGGCACCTCGTTTCGTAAAGCTCCTGCCAGCCATTTAACTCCACTTCTGTCGCTCGCTTTTAAAATGGTCGGCCTTGGCAATTAGTCTAGGTTTAACGTGGAAGGGGTTTAAATTCTATTCATCTTTAGTATGGTGTTATAACAGTAATGGTAATTTAGTTAGCACGTTTACTAATAAGTGAAGTACCTATAGATCGTTTGGTAATAAGCATATGTTATTGTTGAATGATATATTCGAGTTAACTAATATCCCAACCGGTATCATAAAACTAACACAGCCGGGAGGCATTGATGGGAAACATCATCAAAGGGCCATCGACACGCGAGCTAATGCAGCAGCTTGCGACAGAATCCGAAGGGATGACTGTTAACGATCGCCGCGATTTTCTCCGCAAGGGTATTGCAGCTGTAGGCGGTATGGCTGCCGCAACTGTTGCTGGAAGCGTCAACGCTTCCGATTCAATGATCAACTCTTCTAACCTGCCACCAAACGAGCCCTCGTGGAGCCGCATGCTTGGTCATGGTGTTATTGAGTACCCATATGGGCAACCTTCTAAGTTTGAGAGTCATGTTGTTCGCCGGACAGTCCCATGGCTGACCGCTGAGTCAATTTCCTCTATTTCGATGACCCCTTTACAAGACCTCAAAGGCATTATTACCCCCAACGGCCTGGTGTTTGAGCGTTACCATGGCGGCGTGCCTGCGATTAATCCGGATGAACATCGTCTTATCATTCACGGGATGGTAGAGCGCCCACTGATCTTCACTATGGAAGATCTCATGCGGTTCCCGTCAGTTTCGGTAATCAAGTTTCTTGAGTGTCCCGCCAACGGAGGTATGGAGTGGCGCGGTACTCAGATGGAGGCATTGCAGTTTACTCACGGCATGCTCTCTTGCTGTGAATGGACCGGTGTTCCCTTGAAGGTTCTTCTCGAGGAGGCAGGCGTCAAGCCCGAGGGTAAATGGGTATTGGCCGAGGGCGCCGACGGTGCTCACATGAGCCGCTCGATTCCACTTGAGAAGTGCCTTGATGATGCGCTGATTGTCTATGCGCAGAACGGTGAAATGTTACGTCCTGAACAGGGCTACCCCGTTCGTCTTATGAATCCAGGTTGGGAAGGTAATACATCTATCAAATGGCTGCGTCGTCTCGAAGTGGGTGATAAGCCCTGGTACCACCGTGAAGAGACCTCAAAGTACACTGACCTGATGGCCGATGGTCGCGCGCGCAAATTCACATTCGTTCAGGAGTGTAACTCGGTGATCACCTCTCCTTGTCCTGAAAACCCGATCAAGGGGTCGGGTCTGATTGAGATTGAGGGTATCGCATGGTCTGGACGCGGTAAGATCAAGCACGTGGACATCTCTTTCGACGGTGGCGTTTCATGGACGCCGGCTAACCTCAAAGGGCTGGTGCTGGATAAAGCTCTAACACGTTTCAGTTTGGTAACCAAGTGGGATGGTCAGCCTTGGTTGTTGCAAGCGCGTGCAGTAGATGAGACCGGCTACGTCCAACCCACGCTAAAACAGCTGCGTGAGGCGCGCGGTGTTGAATCGATCTACCACAAGAACTCGATTCACACTTGGCAGGTTATGAATACTGGGGAGGTTAAAAATGTTCAAGTTAGCTAAGCCTACCCTGGTCGCTTCGGCGATTGTCGGAACGCTGGTTGCAGGTGCTTCTCACGCAGGCGAAACCTTCGGTTTCGGCCGTACTGCAACGGCAGAAGAGATTGCCGGTTGGGATATTGATGTGCGCCCTGACGGTCTGGGGCTGCCCGTTGGTGAGGGAAGTGTGTTAGACGGCGAAGGGCTATACGAGGCTAAGTGTGCCTCCTGTCACGGCCTTTTCGGTGAGGGTGAGGGACGCTGGCCCGTACTGGCAGGTGGTAAAGGGACGCTGGCACAGGAGCGCCCTACCAAGACCGTAGGTTCCTACTGGCCTTACGCCTCCACACTTTACGATTACATCTACAGAGCTATGCCATTCCCGGCTCCTCGCTCGCTGACACCGGAAGAGACCTACGCGATCTCAGCTTACGTGCTCTACTTAAACGACTTGGTCGATGAGGATTTCGTCTTAACCAACGAGAATCTCGCCGATATTAAGATGCCAAATGAAGCTAACTTCTTCATTGACCCCAGACCCGATGCAGACAATCCCCGTTGCATGGAAAATTGTGCTGATCCTGCATCTCTGAAAGTGGTAGGCTCAATTGGGGGGGTGACCCCGGTGGGTCACTTCATCGAGGGAGCAGACGGGCCGGCAGCGTCTCACGAGGCTCAGCATGAGCTTGAGAAGAAGATGGAGATGGAGCGCCTGAAGGAGCTTGGCGTCGAGGTTGAAGAGGAGTCGGTCTCCTCTGGCCCAGTGGCGTTATCTGATGCGGCCGTTGCCGGTAAAGCGATATACGAACAGGCGTGTGCTGCGTGTCACAGTTCGGGCATTGCTGGAGCTCCAAAGGTGGGCGACAAAGGGGCTTGGACAGCGCGAATAGGTCAGGGTATGGAGAAGATGGTTGATCATGCGATCAACGGTTTTGCGGGCGACGCCGGTATGATGCCAGCCAAAGGTGGCCGCTCTGACCTCTCAGACGAAGCGGTAGCAAATGCCGTTGCATACATGGCAGAATCGAGTCAGTAATTGGCGAGGTGTGGAGTGTTGGAATAAGGCGCTCCGTTTATTATAATAAAGCGCTATATGGCGCAACAACATTTGGAAGGAGTGACCATGCGTAAGTTGATATCAACACTCGCGTTCGCCGGAATGACGCTTGGCATAGCCAGTGCATCTGTGGCGGGATCACATGTAGATCTTATTAAAGAGGGGCAGGACGTTTACCACGGTAAGTCACGCGGTAACTGTATCGCCTGTCATGAAATCCCTGACCCAATCGCCAATCAGGCGGGAAACCAGGGCCCTATGATTATTGCAATGAAAGCACGCTACCCCAATAAAGCTGAGCTCCGCGCTCAGATTTGGGATGCTACGGCTAAAAACCCTCTGTCAATCATGCCGCCTATGGGTAAGCATAACATCCTGACAGAAGACGAAATCGACGCGGTCGTCGAATACATTTATCAGTACTGATACGAGCAGGTGGAGTTAAAATGAGCATGAATCGTCGTACAGTTGTCAAAGCGATCGCGGCAAGCGGCGCTCTGATGGGCATGGGTGCACTGATGCCACGCGTTGCGTTGGCTGCGTGGAACAAAGATGCGTTTACAGCGAAAGATCAGGCATCAGCAATGAATGCCCTCTATGGTGGTAGCGCGGAAGCGAGCGCCAATGTGATGTTGAAAGCACCTGCTATTGCAGAGAACGGTGCGGTCGTACCGTTGTCAGTGAGTTCAGATCTGACAGACATCGAGTCTATAGCGATCTTTATTGAGAATAACCCGACTCCTCTGGCTGCGCAGTTTATGGTTCCGGCAGGCACCACTGCTGACTTCTCGACTCGCGTGCGTATGGGTAAAACCACTAACGTAACTGCAGTTGTCAAAGCCGGTGGCAAGAACTACAGCGCCACTTCAGAAGTTAAAGTCACCATCGGTGGCTGTGGCGGTTAATCAGCGAGTTTAATAGGAGTTATCACAATGGCACTTTTTCGAGTAAAAGCGAAAGCCTCTAACGGCAAGACTGACGTTAAAATGATGGCCAAACATGAGATGGAGACTGGTCAGCGTAAAGACAAAGACGGTAATCGAATCCCTGCTCAGTTCTTGGACACAGTGACGGTCTCTCACGCTGGTAAAGTTGTATTTGAAGCTAACCTGGGGACGGCGGTTTCTAAAAACCCCTACTTGGCATTCGAGTTTGAAGGCGGCGCTAAAGGCGATACGCTGGACATCGCATGGACAGAGAACACGGGCGCATCAGGTACTGAATCTGGCGATATCAAGTAATCAGGGTATGGAGCCCGGAGGACTTATGAAAATTATAAAAACGACACTGCTCGCTATGAGCGTCGCAGCCCTGAGCCAATCGGCTATGGCTGCAAAAACGGGTGCGACTCTGGATACAGTAGATCCAGAGGCAGACCGTATTGCACTGCAAGACTACATGAAGAACCGCTTCCCAGACACGCCGATCGATGAGTACATAAACGGCATTTATGCTGTTGACGCAGCGTCTCGTGCTCAGTGGGAGGAGATTGAAGAGTTTCCACCGTATGAACTCGATCTCGAGGCGGGTGAAGAGCTGTTTAATACACCGTTTGCCAATGGTAAAAGCTTGGCTGACTGTTTTGAGAACGGCGGTATTGGCATCCGTCAGCACTACCCTAAGTGGGATGATGCGCGTAAGACTGTCGTAACCTTGGAGATGGCGATCAACGAGTGCCGTACTGAGAATGGTGAGAAACCCTACGGTTGGAAAAAAGGCCCAATCGCTCAGGTTTCTGCCTACATGGCTTACACCTCTCGTGGAAACGAGTTTGTCATCGATATACCCAATGATGAGGCCAAAGCGGCTTACCTAGACGGTAAGAAGTTCTACTACACGAAACGTGGTCAGTTGAACCTCTCATGTGCCGACTGTCACCTGACCGGAACTAACCGTCTGGTTCGGGCGGATCTGCCAAGTCCAGCGCTTGGGCAAGCGACACACTTTCCAGTGGTGCGCTCTAAGTGGGGTGATATCGGTACGATTCACCGCCGTTACGAAGGCTGTCACCGCGATTCACGTTCCGAGTATCTGAAGGTTCAGAGCGAAACGTATCGCAACCTTGAGTACTTCCAGACGTACATGTCTAACGGTCTCGTGGTTAACGGCCCAGGTTCACGTAAGTAAGGAGCAGAACTGATGAAAAAGATCGCAATGATCGCAGCAGTCGCTGCCCTGAGTGCAAGCTCTCTGACAATGGCTCAGTCATTTCAGGAAGCTTTTGATATGAACCGCGCTATGTACGGAGCTGGCGCTACCTTTGAGTGGAATGGTGCGACTTATAACACCAATTACATCGAAGAGGAGCTGGCATCAAAGCCTGCCAACCAGGCTAACGCTGAAGCGCTGATCGCGGCAGCTGAGGCTAAGTACAAAGAAGTTCAGGAAACTGGGTTTGCTTGGCGCGATAACAGCAAATACCTCAAAGAAGCGCAAGAGGCACTGGCTGCCGGTGAGTTCCAGAAAGCGATGGATCTTGCCGCACGCTCGCATCTGCAGTCACGTAGGGGTGTAGAGCAGGCTGCATATGCCGAGCAGAACTGGATTCTGGCGGTACCGCCACTGAACTAAGTTCGCTGCTGTACAAGAAACCCGCCGCTGTGCAAGCGGATCGCACCTGGGGTGCATCCGCTCTTATCTAATTACTGCCGTTGGCCTAGGTTCTCTATATTGTAGTAGAGTTCTTAGCAGCGGCAGGTCATTTCAATATTGAATCAAAGAGTCAAGAAACGGATAGCGCCAGAAGCGGCTGGTATTTAGCTCAACTTTTGCCAGAATCCGAACTGTGAAAATTACGGAATATCCCCAGCAAACAGCGGTAATGACGCTCGCTTTACGAATGTTGGTGTAGGAAAGCTACAAACTGGCTATAAATGTGAAGCATGTGGAACTATATCGCAAGTAAAGAGCAACTTAGCGATTGCAGACGAGTTGCGGCGTATAACTCACTCTAGTTTTTGTGACTGAAACGTTAGCTCAATCCCGTGCTTTAAAGCCTTCTACGTGGATTGACTTGATCGCCGCTTCCAAGCCTGCAATCGTAAGTGGCTTTGCTAATACTCTGTTAGCACCCGTTTCAATCAAACGCTTGGCTTCCATACCCACTGTTGCACCAGTGACACCGATAATTGGCATGCTATATCCACCCTTTCGCAATGCCTCTGTAAGCTCGTAGCCATTCATATCTGGCATCATTATATCGGTAAGTACCAAGTCTGGTTCGAAGCTAGCAAAAATAGAGAGCGCCTCCTCTCCATTTGAAGTAGCCTGCACATTCGCCCCTGCTCTTTCAAGAATAGTTTTACTGAGTAAGCGCAAAGTCGGAGTGTCCTCAACAAGTAATACATTGAGCCCTTTTATGAAGTTGATCTTTTTTTCTTCCGTTGCTGATGCTGATGCATCAATCACTTTATTAAGCGTGAACTCGAATGTAAAAATTGATCCACCTGTTGGATTGTCGCGGTATGAAAGGTTTCCGTTCTCCTGAGTTTTTGCAAGCTCATAAGCAACATTTAAACCCAATCCAGTACCATCAGATACGGTATCACCACGCTCAAATGCTTTGAACATACGATTCCTGAACTGCGGTGATATGCCTTTACCGTTATCTCGAACTTCAATGGTAAAGTGTGTTGCGTTGCATTCGAGATGCTCGAACTCCAACGACACGTTGATCATCGACCCCTCGCTATGAAGGATCGCATTTCTTATGAGGTTTTGAAGTACCTGATGCAGGATCTTGGGTGTTCCATCATGCCCGAGCCTATGAGCCCTTGAGCCGTTAAAATTAATGATGAAGTCGTGTTGGCTTGCAAGAGGCTGTAATGCAAGGATAGTGCTCTTGACTATCTGAAATACTTTAACATGATGATTAAATTCAGACGGTACTTCCAAGATCGCACCTACTGAGGTCGAAATGCGCATGTCCTCCAGAATATTCAGTAAATGAGTTGAGTGAACATAGGCCTCTTGAATGTAATGGCTATTGTTATGACCTTTCTCCTCTTCGAGAAGCATCTTAACCGCAGAAGCAGGTGTTCTTAACTCATGGCCTACAATCGAGAAGATCTTATCTTGCTGATCACGTACAGCCTTCAGTTCATCAATACTGCCTCTCAACTCTTCTTCGTAATCGATAAGCTTAGAGGTTGCCAGGCCAGTTTGTTCTATGATGTCCCGAATTTCAGGCGCGGAGTCTTTTGTTGAGACCTCCATTGGTTTTCGTTCGCCTGTCAATTCTCGAAGCCCCTTCCTAAGACGCAACAGCGGATCGAAAACCGCTCTGCGTAAATAGATAATGGGGCTAATTAGCAGCATGAATACAGAGACTGCAATAGTGTAGATAAGGACGCTTGTCCAGGCTGAGATACCTTCATAGCGAGCGGCTGCCTCGTTAGCCAATCGCTCAACCTCTTGCGGGGTTTGTCTTAAAAGCTCACGCATGGAATCCATGAAGCGCTTACCATCACCAGAGCGAACACGTTCGATAGCTTGCTGTTGCTGTTGCTGTTGCTGTTGCTGATCAAGTGGAAAGCCACCGACCAACTGAAAGGTCGTATTGAAGTATTCACCTCGCTCGGCTATCAACCTTTTCAGTTCATTCCAAGCATCAATGGCCATTAAAGGTTTAAGATCTTCAATCAAACCTTTGATTTTTAATCCGCCTTCTATATAAGGCTCTACAAAACGAGGATCCAATGTCAGTAAGTATCCTCGTTGCCCTGTCTCACGATCAGTTAGCGCTTGCAAAAGATCTTTAGAGAGCAGTTGGGTGCGTACCTGTTCCTGAAACAGTTGTTGTGCTCGGGAATGCTTTGATTCTGCGAAAACTAACAGACTTCCCAAGATCAAAATCAGCACTGTAGTTAAAGCAATGTATACCTTGATGGCGGTTCGTAAATGCATGTCACACTCATATACTAGAAATGTAAAACAAGGTTTTTGCTAGCAATAGGAATGCCATGCATAGGAAATAGAAATAGTTCTTCGTGGACTTCCAGTCAAGCGCACTTCAGATGTATCTTTTGCGCCGTCTTTAGATGCAACGGAATAGTTCACTATTAACAGATGCCCTCCCAGGTGCGATCCGCTTGCGCCGCTGTGCGGGTCTTTTTTGTTACGGTGCAGCTAAGTTAACAAATCGCCTGGGGCAGTTTATACCATCGGAACGCTTCTCTTTTAGCCTTGAAATCAGGGCCTTCTCTTAGCATCATCTGCAGCGGACTCGATAGGGAGCAGATTAACATGATGATTAAACAGCGCAGTACAGACATTGAAACCGCCACGGGTTTGATGCGTACCTACATATACGAACCCGCTCAACAAGGTACATACCCCGGGTTGATCTTCTATTCTGAGATCTTCCAGCGCACGGAGCCTATCTCCAGAGCCGCCGCTATCATGGCTGGGCACGGATTTATTGTGTTAGTACCCGAGGTTTTTCATGAGCTGAACCCGGTTGGTACCGTGCTTGGGTATGACGATCTAGGCAAAGAGAAAGGTAATAGTGATAAATTTACCAAGCCACTCGAATCCCATGATACAGATACAGAGGCGATGCTGAGATACCTTGCAACGCAGAGTCACTATTCGGGCAAGGCCGGGGCCATGGGCGTTTGTATCGGTGGGCATCTGGCGTTTAGGGCGGCGCTGAACCCCAGTATTTTGGCCGCCTCCTGCCTATATGCGACTGATCTTCACTCAGATACTTTGCCGGCAGTGGGGGCCAATACGCTGGCTCGCGCGGGCGAGATTTGTGGAGAGTTAATGATGGTTTTTGGCCGCCAGGATCCTCATGTTCCAGTTGAGGGGCGCCAGAAAATCTATGCTGAACTCTCAGCTAAGGGAGTGAACCACAGTTGGCATGAGTTTAATGCTCAGCACGCCTTTATGCGCGATGAGGGGGATCGTTACGACCCAGAGCTGGCACATCTGGTGTACCGGATGTCGGTGGATCTGTTTCGGCGCACGCTGACCTGAGCGGATTGTGTCTAGCCGATTCATCCCTCTCTTTGCCTGCACCTCTTACTTTAGATGTACGCGGTAAGGAACGACGCCACCCTCTGGACTTGGTCCGCTGCATGCCAAATCAGGTGTTATGCAGCGAACCCCCGTCTAAATCTTCATGCGCCAGCGTCAACTGTCTGCCCTCCGAACCCGCTTCACAAACCAGTAGATAACCGACGAAATTAATTAGGTGCTTGTTACCCCGATGCTTTTGTTTGATTGTGCCCAGATAAAATCACTTTCTAGGTGAGGATCTGCGAATACGCTCACCCCGTGATATTACCATCGTTGTTCAACCAGATGGTTGGAATCGCCGGGGTTAAGCAATACTCGCAAACCAAAAACTGGCTTGATTCTTGCTATGGTGAAGACGTAAAACTCATCAAAAATAAGAAAGAGAGACAGAGAGCCTTGATTGGAATTTAACGCTATCCCTGACTGCAAAATTGCGCAGTTGTAGACACTGGTCTGTTTTGTCTACTGTTGTGCAGTGGCGCAGTAGGGGTTTTTCACACTTTTTAATTGCAAATTGCGACGCGAAACTGGACGCTTAACGCAACGGCATCATTTTTAGGGGCAAAACATGGCTGACTTGTCTTGTAAGTCAATGCAGAGAAACGACACATTAGTCGCCCTGGCGAACCGTTATAAGTGGTTGCTGCCTGTCGCAGTATTCGCGTTATCGCTGGTATCTGTAGAGATCTACTTCGATACTGCAACCTCTTTTGCTTGGCTTTGGGCCAGTAACGCGCTAGCGGTGTTGTGGCTAACACTGGATGCCCATTACCGTTCTTCTAACAGGCCTGATCCTAGCCTGTTTCTTGGCATCATCGGGGCTCTTTTCTTCGCTGATTACATAGGCGACACGCCTTGGATGGATAGTGTTGCCATGACGTTTGTGAACTCTATTGAGATCTATGCAGCGTCCTGCCTGTTCTCCGGGATGGTTAATCAGGGGTGTTCATTGACGGATGGCAGAGGCTTCGCACTTAAACTCCTCAAGGTCGGTGGTACTCTGTTGACAATTCTTGGGGGAGCAGCGCTGGTAATCACGCTCTACTTCAACACCCGCTATGGAGTACCTTTGGCTTATGGAGCGGGTGCTTGGCTGGCTTCGAGTCTGGCTAGCTATATATTCGTCTTACCTGTACTGGTTGCGGTCTGTAATCCTGAGCCAAGGGGCAGAAAACCTATACTGCCCGTGCTGTTGGTGCTTGGGTTTGTGGGTTGCACCTATGTTATGCACCTCTTTCCCAAGCCCCTGCTTTATGACTTCGTGCTGCTTTCGGTCTCGCTTACTGTCGCAGCCCTATCTCTAAGACTGGTTACATTTGCGCTCGTCGGTTATCTCTTTATTGCGCTGGAGCTCAAATATTTACAGCATGAAGTCAGTGCTGTGGGCTTGGATCCGCTGCAGATAAACTTGGCAGTGAGTGTCTTGGCGGCGATTGTCGTGAGCGTTGCGATTGTTACGTCACGGTCACGCTTGTTGCAACAGTTGACGGCGGAAGCGCTTGTACGTTCAGAAGATAAGCAACACCAGTTGGAGCTGGCGCTTCGCTGTGCGGACATATCACTGTTTGAGATAGATGTGGAATCGAACGAGGCGACTATGCTGGAGGGCAGCCATCCCGAGTATGCCATCGGCAGCAGAGTTCAGATAGAGCAAATTTTAAACGAGAATCTTCTCTCGATCGCCGAGGCCGAGCAGCTTCGGGATGCCCTTAAACGAGATAATGCACAAGCGACCTATGCAGTTAGGTATGGTCCTGAATCGACGCGCTACTGGGCGAGAATTTTTACGGGCGCCAGTTATCAACGCAATGGTCGCCAAATGCGGCTGATGACGCGACAGGATGTTACTGATCTGATGCTGAGGACTGAGAGCTTGCGTGAGACATCCGAGCGCCAGAGAGAACTGTTTGCGGTCATTGGTCACGAGCTTAGGACGCCAGTGGCATCGATTGCGATGGTGACCGATGCAAACGATTTATCGGATAAGGAGAAACTCCACACCATCAGTGATATTTCGCGCAATTTGCTCGGTGTTCTTGAAGATCTTCGCTCAGTGGTTGTACCTGAGCGAGCGCGAGGCACGAAAGACAGCGCGGGCTCTCCTGAAACCGTGGTTGAGCGCGCCGTGAATACAGTTGTACCGCTCGCTAAGGAGCAGGGGGTTAGCGTCCATCTTCGTCTCTCTGGCATAGAGCCCACCTATAGGTTTCGCCAGCAAGCACTTCGCCAATTAGTGACCAATTTAGTCAAGAATGCGGTTCTCCACTCTCAGGGTAGAAATGTCTGGGTAAGCGTCACTGAGATGCAGGCTGATGATGGTCGATCTCTTGTCAGACTATGTGTCGAGGATGATGGAACGGGTATACCCGAGGATCAAATTGAGCGCTTGTTCCAAGCTTTTAGTCGCGGAGATACACAATGCGACGGTACTGGGTTAGGCCTGTTTATCGCCCGTGAACTCAGTGAAGAGCTGGGCGGTAGTTTGGAGTACCACGACAGTGAAATTCATGGCGGTGCTTGTTTTGTTGCTTGCTTCCCTCTAGAACAGGTTGAGGCTGATACACAGGCACAGGCACAGGCACAGGCACAGGCACAGGCAAGTATAAGCTTCGACGGTATGCGTATCCTATTGGCTGAAGACGATCGGATGTTGCGTATGTTGACCGAGAAGGCACTTAGAAATAGAGGAGCCAATGTCTACAGTTTTGAGAATGGGAAACTGGCGTTAAATGCTTGGACTGAGGGAAATTTTGACCTGATTCTTACCGACCTGATGATGCCCGAGATGAATGGTCTAGAGTTCACAGCAGCGCTACGTGCGCAGGGCTGTAAAATTCCGATTCTGGCGGTAACCGCTGCCGTTGTGGGGACTGAGACAGACCAGTTACTGGCATCAGGAGCCGATGGTGTTATTGCAAAGCCCATCACCATAGATGCTCTGATGGATGAGTTGGCTCGCATGGAGCAGGAGTCTGTTGATGTTTAAATCGCGGCTACTCTGTATTGATGATGACCCTCTTGTGTTAGCCACACTCAATGAGCAGTTAGGTGATTTTTATCAGGTGTACAGCTGCACGGATCCTACTGAAGCACTCAACGTGGCACTTCGCACTGTACCTGACTTGATTTTATTGGATCTGAGTATGCCCTACGTGGATGGCACTGCGGTGCATGAGTTGTTGAAGGGTTTCTCGGGTACACGTCATATTCCTGTTGTGGCTTACTCCTCCGAGGTCAATCCAGCGACGCTAGAAACCTTGATGGCTCAAGGCCTCAGGGCGTTGATCGACAAAGAGACAAACACTGACGAGCTCAGAGAACAGATTGCCTACGTGCTGACACACCCTCAACCACGCTAATGCAATGCAGGCCAGGGTGTGGTGATTGAAAAGGCCCTTGCGTACCCGCGGTGCTGATGAGGTAGGTTTGTCTTTGACGACCTAGACTGTCTTCAGCGTGGTTATCAACAGACGCAATGACGATGGCGTTAATATTAGTACTATCAATCGATAACGTTAAACCGGTGAATCTAAAATGTCAGCCACAAATGAGAGTGTCGAAGCACTCAGAAGTCAAATCGCGGTCCTCAACGAGAAAATAGCGGAACTCGAGCATCACAAAGTACAGCTGGACCTGGTAATTAAAGCGACGGGTGTGGGGATCTGGGATTGGCAGGTACAAACGGGAGAACTGGCCCTCAACGAGAGGTGGGCTAATATCATTGGTTATTCCCTTGAAGAGCTTAAACCCACCAGTGTAGAAACCTGGTTGAAATATGCACACCCTGAGGATCTTGGTGAGTCTGATCGCTTGCTGAAGGAGAACTGGGCAGGAAAAACTGACTACTATATTTTCGAATCAAGGATGAAACACAAGGATGGTCACTGGGTGTGGGTCTATGACACTGGCCAAGTGACAGAGTGGGAGGCTGAGGGTGTTCCGAAACGAATGGTCGGAACCCACATAGACATAACCGAACAGAAACTGACCCAGTTAAGTCTTGATCGGGCAAATAAGGAGCTTGAAAGGTTAGTTCGAGTGGATCCTCTTTCAAACATTCCTAATCGCAGAGCATACGATGAACGACTTGCTTTTGAGTTGGCTACAGCCAATCGGCAGGGTGCACCCCTCTCTCTACTCATCGTTGATGTAGATTATTTCAAAAAATATAACGACACATATGGACATGAACAGGGCGATATTGTCATTCAGGCTGTCGCAACAGCGTTGAAAAGCACGCTAACGCGTGAAACAGACTTTGTCGCACGATATGGTGGAGAAGAGTTTGTTATTCTTTTGCCGTCTACCGATTTGCAAGGCGCCCGTCATCTATGCGCCGAGATATTGGATGTAATTGCTTCACTAAAAATTGATCACGAAAGCTCTCAGTGCAGTGACTTTCTCTCTGTCAGTATCGGGGTGTCATCGACTGAATCGGGGACCAGCGACCTTTTCAGGGAAGCTGATCAAGCTCTCTATTTTGCTAAAGGGAACGGTCGGAATCAGTTCAGAACCTACGACGAAAAGGGTGTCAACGTGCATCAATCGTTGTAGACGCGAATTCAAGATTCATGACGGTTGAAGGTCACTAAAGGGGGGGGAACCACTAAAAATCGAATCCAAGTATTGGATACCTTGCACCAGTACTGGCAGTTGGTCTGCAAGGTCGCTCGCAATCCAAAGAGACATATCTCGCACCGCTAAACATTGCTTGAGACCCAAAATAGCCATATTTCCTAAAACTAGGAATTATTCCAATTGATTCTAAGTTAATAACGGAGGATCCTGCCTGTAAGAGTCATGACGCCCTTGAGAGAGTCTCGACCGCGCCATCCGATCTGCTCATCATTCTTGTCGTCTGCTTCATCACGAGAATGGGTTCTGGCACATCTGTTGCCGGACCAAACGAGCAGGAATGTAGAGAAGTTGGGTACATTCATGATGATCAAAAGCGTTGAGCACTTCTTAAAGGCATATGCTGTATTTACAGCAACGATCTTGCTCTCTGTTTTTCTGCTTAATGCTTGGGTTCAAAAGGCCGAGTATGAAGCTGGCCAGCAATATAGAATCGACACCCAGGTCCAGTTAACCGCAGCCAATCTACTTCAAGCCCTAACAGATCGCGAAACGGGCCAAAGGGGCTATATCTTAACGCTGGATAAGGCGTTTCTTGAACCCTACCGTGAAGCGGGAGAGCGTTTGACTTCGTTAACGAACGCGCTCAAGCCACATATCCCCACTGCAGATTGGCAGTGGATGGTAAGTCAAATACGCTCGCGTAACGCTTATTTTGATTCGACCTTCGAGAAACTTGCCTCCTCAGACCCTGCGTCGGGCCAAATGCAGGCAATAGAGCTCGTTCGAACAGGTGCGGGAAAAGCCTACATGGATGCTTTTCGCGACACCCTTGACCGCCTCTTATCGGATCGCCAACGGGCTTCGGATCAGGATCAAAGGAAGCTAGAGCGCTTTGTGCTTGCAGCTAAAATAGTGGGTATAACCTCGTTGATCATACTCCTTGGTCTAGCACTTCTGCCGCTCTTTCTTCTCAGGCGCAAGCTGGTAAGTCCGTTACGCCACCTCGGTAGTGCACTGAATACGTTTGTTAACACGCGAAAGTTGGATTTCAAAACCTCCGACTGTATGTTTTCTGAGGTTGAAAAACTCGTTGAAGATACTGCATTAGCCGCAAGGTCTTTATTACAAGCCGAGCAAGAATTGTCGGTCACTCTAGAAGATCTCAAACATCAGTCTCTCTACCTTCAGCTCTCTAGCCAAGCCATGAATTTGGGGTTGTGGCGATTCAACAAGCTGAACAACGAAGTCTTCTGGAACACGGCATACAGAAGAATGATGGGGGTTGAGCATGACAAACCCATCGCTCTGGATGAGGCCTTTGCTACTTGGTTGAACCGTGTGCATCCTGATGATCGCGAAGGTGTCCTCGCTGAGATAGAGAGTATGGAGCATCTGCCGATCAGGGTTTCAAACACCTCAATGAAGTACCGTATCGTCGACGATTCAGGGGCATACAGATGGCTATACGTGCAGTTAAATTTTGATCGGGCTCAATCGGGTAAAATTAAACAGATCGCTGCTGCTGTGCTGGACGTGACGAATGAAGAGCTGAACAGACAGGCAATAGAGAAGCAACTCGCTCACGCACAAGCTTTGAATAATCTTGGAACCCTATCGCGCTGGGAGTACGACCCACAGACACAAGCGACCTATTTTGATGAGGTGATGCAAAAGTGGTCGGGACTGAACTTGCGACCTAATGAACCTTACTCCCTAAACAGCCTGTGCGATGCCATGACTCAAAAAGAGCGTCAAGCGTATCGTCGCTCAATTAAAGGCATGATCGAGAGTTTAGTCTGTCAGCGTGATTCCACAGATTACATCTTCGAACATCAGCTCAAGGATCGAGTTGTGCAAGTCCGAGCAGAGCGTGTCAGGATTGATGGGCGCGACTGGATTTTAGGTTGTTCGGTTGATGTCACCGACCTAATCGAGAGACAGCGACAGCTCGAGCAATTGCTTGCCAATGAGGAGATAGCAACTCAGCGGCAGCGCGAAATGTTCGCCATTATCGGGCATGAGTTACGGACACCTGTCGCCTCGATTGAGATGATTACAAGCGATGAAGAGATCGACTTTGAATCTCAACGTCAGCACGTTAACGCCATCGCCCACTCATTGCTCAACATTCTTGAAGACTTGAGGGTTGTTGTTTCGCCTGACCG
>DATHZN010000081.1:0-6918 GCA_035458585.1 Marinobacterium sp.
GAGATTACTGGATGGCTCAGAAAGTTGGCCAACATCCCTAAACGCAGAACGCCCATAACAATCAGTATCAGGCCCGATATAAAGGCGAGAGCAATCGCTGCTGCAAGATACTCAGCGGTACCAGACAGTGCGAGGTTCCCAACCGCAGCGGCGGTCATTAGCGATACGACTGCAACCGGTCCCACTGCCAGGGTGCGGCTGCTGCCGAAAATAGCGTAGGCAACAAGAGGAAGAATGCTCGCGTAAAGACCAACCTCAGCTGGTAGTCCCGCTAAAAGAGCGTAAGCGAGCGACTGAGGTATCAGCATGATGGTGACGATTAACGCGGCGACCAGGTCGTTCGTTAGCGTGCCGCGGTTGTAAGTTCGTAACCACTGCATTATGGGTAGGTAGCGATCGAGCATTTTCATCCCTGATGGTTGTTAATTTTGGCTATCCATCACTGCTTGCTTGCTGGGTGACATCGGCAGAACCTCAGGAGCAGCTAACCACTCTCTGCCCTCAAGCATCACATCAAAGTAGAGCCACGGAAGTAATTTCTCTTTGAGCATCCAGGCCAGTGTGGATGGCTGGGTTCCATCTAGCATCCATTTAGGAAAGCTTGGTAGTAGCTTGCCTCCATAACCAAACTCTGCCAGCACAATTTTTCCGCGCTCTACTGTTAACGGGCAGCTGCCGTAGCCGTTGTAGACAGCCCGTGGGGACTCACCACTAAGCGCCATGATGATATTTTCCGCAACTACGGGCGCCTGTTTACGCACAGCAGCAGCTGTTTTAGCGTTCGGAGAGTTACCGGCATCTCCAAGCGCGAAGATGTCGCCGTATCGCACGTGCTGCAGTGTCTCTGGGCTGATATCAACCCAACCGGCTGCATCGGCAAGCGGGCTGTTGGCTATAAAAGCAGGCGCCTTTTGTGGCGGACAGACGTGCAGCATATCGAAACTCTTTTCGATATCGCTGACCTCACCCTCCGCACTGATCTGCCTGAAATAGGCCGTCTTGCTGGCACCCTCAACTTCAACAAGGGTGGTGTTGAAACTGAGCGATGCTTGGTATCTCTTCACATACTCCATCAGTGCGGGTATGTACTCAGCCACACCAAAGAGGCTTGGAGTCGATGTGCAAAATTCGACACTAATATCGTTGATACGGTTGTTTCGGAGCCAGTGATCGCAGGAAAGATACATCGCTTTCTGTGGTGCACCCGCACACTTGATTGGCATGGGTGGCTGCGTAAATAGTGCGCTACCACTCTTCAGCGCCTGTACCAGTTCCCAGGTGTAGGGTGCCAGATCAACCATGTAGTTTGACGTGACACCGTTGCTCCCCAGCGTTTCTCTGAGACCCTTTACACCGTCCCAATCGAGGGAGAGGCCAGGTGCGACAACCAGTGTGCGGTATCCAATGGCCTCCCCATCCTCCAAAATCACCAGGTGTTGGTCGGGCTCAAAGCTTGATACAGCGGCCTGAATCCAAGTTGCTCTTTTGGGCATCAGCTCGCTCATCGGACGAATTGTCTCAGCGCGCTCGAAAACGCCACCGCCGACGAGAGTCCAACCCGGCTGATAGTAGTGTTCGGTACGGGGTTCAATGATAGCGATATCGAGATCGGGGCGACGCTTGAGTAGGCTGGCAGCGACTGATTGACCACCAGCTCCGCCACCAACAATTACTACTTCATGACGTCGCCCTAGGATCTTTACATCTGGGTTGCTCGCCTGATGACTGGCCTCCAGACGTGGGCGAAGACCTGCCAGGTCATACCCTGCCTGTTTGGCCGTCTCTAACACAGTGCTCGTGTCGAGATGGTGTGACTCGGACAGTGCCCAGAGCGTTGTGCAACGCGTGCCGGTGCGGCAGAAAGCCAGTACTGGTCCTTGTACCTCCTTAAGGAGGTTTCCAAACTCAGCCGCGTTCTCATCGGTCACCTTTCCCGATATGACAGGCTGATAGTGCCAGGCCAAGCCCTCACGCTCACAGGCGTCAATGATGCCTTGCATCTCGGGCTGGTCTTCGCTCTCATTCTCAGGGCGGTTACAGATCAGCGTTTTAAATCCCATGGAGGCGGCTATGCCGACATCCTCCGCGGTGATTTGTGCGCTAACACTGAGAAAGGGTGTTAATTTTCGTAAATCCATATTTGTTCTCCGTGGGGCAGTGCCTTTTATTATTGTTGTAAGCGGTGTAGCGGTAGGAGCTTTGATATTGGCTTAAGCTGCTAGTATTTACCAGCCTGAGCTCGTCAAGCTCCCTCGACACGGACCCAATGGTCGCGCATCAGAAGAGGTTGACCGGAACTTTCAGGTAGCTTTGGCCGTTATCCTCAGGCTCTGGCATATGGCCGGCACGCATATTGACCTGTACCGAAGGGAGTATCAGTCTTGGCATCGCCAGTGTGGCGTCACGCTCTTCGCGCATCTGTATAAAGTGCTCCATATCAATCCCCTCGCCAACGTGGATATTGTGTTTTCGCTCCTCACCGACGGTGGTCTCGTTAAGGTAGTGGTCCCTGTCAGGTGCCTTGTAGTCGTGGCACATAAACATGCGAGTCTCATCAGGCAGGCTGAAGAGCTTTTGTATGGAGGTGTACATCGTGCGAGCATCCCCACCAGGGAAGTCGCACCGTGCTGTACCGTAATCAGGCATAAATAGCGTGTCACCGACGAACAGTGCATCGCCTATGAGGTAGCTCATACAGGCAGGTGTATGCCCGGGAGTGTGCATGGCGCGGCCCTCAAGATTGCCGATTCTGAAAATCTCTTCGTCTTTGAACAGGTGGTCGAATTGGCTACCATCGCGGTGGAAGTTAGTGCCTTCATTAAACGCTTTACCAAAGACGTTCTGTACCGTTGTGATATGTTCCCCAATCGACAACTGCCCACCGAGTTTGTCTTTAAGATAAGGGGCTGCAGAGATGTGGTCTGCGTGTACATGGGTCTCGATAATCCAGTCCACGGTCAAACCCTCAGACTGAACGTATTCGATAATCTGGTCAGCCGATGCTGTATCGGTTTTGCCTGCAGCGTAGTCAAAGTCCAGGACTGAGTCGACGATTGCGCAGTGCTTAGTCTCAGGGTCTGATACGACGTAACTGAAAGTGAATGTCGGTTCATCGAAAAAGGTTTTAACCATGGGTGTCATGTTGAACTCCTGGTTTGTGTTATATGCATATGTCTTTGTGGAATATAATAAGCGTCTGACGATCAAAGTCAATTTTTCGGACATGAAATTATGTACACTAATGGCTGAGATTTGCATGGGAGGGTAGGTATGGCTTGGGTTCAGCGACAAATTCGACTCAAAGCACGCTCGCGCGGTTTTCATTTGGTGACCGATGAAATTATGGTTGCTCTGCCCGAAATTAAGGCGGCCTCTGTTGGGCAGTTGCATCTGTTTTTGCAGCACAGCTCAGCATCACTGACGTTGAACGAGAATGCCGATCCGAGCGTGCGTATTGATATGGAGGGGGCTTTTAACCGCCTGGCACCGGAGAACCATCCGGACTATATCCATACGTATGAAGGACCCGATGATATGCCAGCTCATATCAAGAGCAGCCTTAACGGTGTGAGCTTGCTACTCCCGGTTGGTGGGGGTGAGGTTTTACTGGGTGTCTGGCAGGGCGTTTGGCTGGGGGAGCATCGCGATCATGCGGGGGGGCGTTCGCTGATCGCAACGTTAAACTATGTGGACTAAGCCAGTTTGCTAATTAGCTGCAGTACTTCGCTACGATCTGAAGCAGACATATTGTCAGCATCAAATGTGCTCTCAACCGCTCGCTCGAGGGCCTCTGCCAGAGGGCAGTCAAGCGGTGCCTCACTTATTAGATCCAGATGACTACGCAGATAGGATATGGCGAAAAGGTGATCAGGTTCGTCCAGCGCTAACTGTTCCAGTTTATCCAGCTCTTTGCGCACAGAGTCGATAGTTGCACTCACTCGGGGCTCTCCAGTGATTTTAGGTTGAGAATATGTTCGCGGCCTGACTCGTCGATGCGTAAAAGTCTTACCGTGAGATAGTCCAGGGCAGGCGCCATCCAGATCAGCGTCTGTTGTTGCCCATCGCTGCGTTGCAGTTGCAGGCGGATGCAGTCAAATGTACCCGCTGGTGTTGTTAGCCGCTCTTGGCCACTGCGCACGAAACGGTATGTCTTGATACGGCCACCATCGGCGATCCGGTAGCTGAGCTGCTCTTTGCCGAGGATGAGATCTTGGCGTAGCTGTAACTGATAGCTGAGTTTGTCCTGCACGCCGGCTTCGTAGGGCTGCGTCCAGGGCTCCTGTTTAGCGACGGTTGTAATGCGCTGACGTTCTGGGTCGAAACTGATACTGATTTCGCGGCTTCTGCCAAACACTGAGCGCCGAAACTTATACGATTTGGGCTGCCAGCTGTTTGCTTCGTAATTGAGGGTTGATGACTCACTTTGCTTAGCAAAAGCAGAGTGAGCTTCACTGCTAAAGTGCCAGAGCCCACGGGGGCTGCGTGACAGCTCACGGCGTGCCTCGACTGGCAGGTCGATGAGAAGATCAAGGGTCGCGCTATAGGTTGCCGCAAAGGGTTGAAGCTGAGCGGAAACGCTGATCGGCATCAGAGCCACTAAAGCGATCAGCAGCCAGCGCATCATGCCTTAGGCCTCCAACCTCTTGCCGGACAGCCCCAGGGGCGAGCCATCTAATACCGCTTGCTGACCCACCTGCTGCAGGCGTCCGCTGCAAAACCAATCAACCGCCAGCGGATAGATTTTGTGCTCCAGTTTGTGGATGCGTTGCTGCAGCGACTCGACTGAATCCTCCGATCCAATCTCGGTCGCCGCCTGAACGATTGGTGCGCCGGCATCCAGCTCCTCTGAGACAAAATGGACGGTGCAACCGTGTTCTGACTCATCCGCATCAATGGCACGTTGATGTGTGTTAAGACCTTTGAACTTGGGCAACAGAGATGGGTGAATATTGAGCAGGCGGCCGGAGTAGTGGCGCACAAACGCTTCAGTCAAGATGCGCATGAAGCCCGCTAATACCACCAGGTCGGCCTGCCACTCGTCAATCTGGTTAATAAGCTGTTCGTCAAAGCTCTGGCGGTCGGGATAATCCTGATGCTGGATGACAGCGGTTGGAATGCCCGCCTGCTGTGCGCGGGTAATGCCAAAAGCATCCGCCCGGTTGGATAGCACTCCACAGATTTTGTAGCTGCCGGCTTGGGCGGCAGCATCCATAATCGCCTGTAGGTTGGACCCAGATCCTGAGATTAGAACGACAACGTGTTTCATCAAATCAGTTCAGACCGACGAGTTCAACCTGCTCTTCGCCCGCTGCTGCTTCAGCAATCTGTCCGATGATCCAAGGTGTTTCACCCTCGGCTCTCAAAAGAGTCATAGCCTCCTCTGCAGCCACCGCCGGTACGGCTATCACCATACCCACACCGCAGTTCAGGGTGCGATACATTTCTCGATCGGCGACGTTGCCACCTTTCTGGATCCAGCGAAATACTTCGGGGATCTCCCAGCTCTGGGTGTTGATGACGGCTTTAGCGTTGTCAGGCAGCACGCGGGGAATATTTTCCAGCAGACCACCGCCGGTGATGTGTGACAAAGCATTCACCCGCGACTCTTTAATCAATTTGAGCAGTGGCTTCACGTAGATACGTGTCGGCTCCATCAGGGCATCTGCAAGAGTACGACCGCCGACTTTGGTCTCAAGATCAGCATTGGTCACTTCAAGTATCTTGCGGATTAGCGAGTAGCCGTTGGAGTGGGGACCCGAGGATGCGAGTGCAATCAGCGCATCACCGGCCTGTACTCGGCTACCGTCAATAATCTCTGACTTCTCGACGACGCCAACACAGAATCCCGCCAGGTCGTAATCATCACCGTCATACATACCCGGCATCTCAGCTGTCTCGCCGCCAACGAGAGCGGCTCCCGCCAGTTCACAGCCGGCGCCGATACCAGTAACCACGTCAGCAGCCATATCAACATTGAGTTTTCCGGTCGCGTAGTAGTCGAGGAACAGAAGTGGCTCGGCGCCCGCTACAACGAGATCGTTCACGCACATGGCCACCAAATCTATGCCGATCGTGTCATGGCGACCCAAATCCATGGCCAGTTTCAATTTTGTACCTACCCCATCCGTACCTGATACCAGGACAGGCTGACGGTAGCCTTGTGGAATTTCACACAGCGCGCCGAAGCCGCCCAGACCACCCATCACTTCTGGACGGGCCGTACGTTTCGCTACACCTTTGATGCGCTCAACCAGAGCGTTACCTGCATCGATATCGACGCCAGCATCTTTATAGCTAATGGATTTGTTGTTTGGCGCGTCAGACATCAGTGTAAAACCTCTAAAACAGCGTGTGCGTATGGGTGAGTGTAATTGGCACCAGATTTTACCAGTTTGCTCCCCGCTGAGCCATTGTGTGTTAAAGTTTGAGGCAATTTTATTCGTTCTATAAAAAGGATCTTGGATGCGCACGTTATTCAAGCTGGTTAAGGCTGGATCTTTAGCGATAACGCTGGCAGTGCAGAGCATGCCGGTGGCTGCAGCGGTTTTAATTTGGGCGAGTGATATACGCTCAGGCCAGCCGGTGAACGCTGAGCAGAGCGAATGGATGAGATATCTGCAGTCCCAATCGGCTGGAAGCGAAACCCCGCTCGCCACGCCAGCCTCTCTGGGGGTCGCAGATCAGTATCCACTGCATCTGCGTGCGGAACCCGATGTTGGCGCTCTGATGACCAGCCGATTGGCGACTGGGAGCGATGCGGCTGTCTGGGTTCAGCTGACCAATACAGGGTTGCAATGGGTAATGGAGCAGGGCGGCGAGGCGCAACAGCTCCGTACTCCTGCCAGTAGTGACGGTCTCACACTCGGTCTCAATTGGATTGGAATGCAGTTGAGTATGATGCCTGCAGTAAGTGCTGAA
>DATHZN010000082.1:0-14156 GCA_035458585.1 Marinobacterium sp.
CAAAAGCTCCTCGGGCAGGAATAGACCACCGCCATTACCTGTCAGTATCGAAATCCGCTTAGACTCACCCTTGTCGCTGGCAGCTCGGTAGGCGGAGATCTTAGCCAAGCCCGGAACATCTTCATGCTTCAACATTACACAGGTGGGCGAGTTTTTAATGATACGCAGGATAACCGACGCAGACATTTGTACGCCGGTAGAGACAGGATGGTCTTGCAACACCCAGGGTACATCTGGCCCCAGGGTTTCACTGACCATATCGAAGTAGTTAACGATCTGATCGTCCGTTCTCAGTGTGGACGGAGGCGCAACCATAACGCCAGACGCCCCCAAGTCCATCACACTTTGAGTCAGCTCTTTCATCGGCGCAAAACCCGCAGCTGAGGCACCCACCACCACGGGTACTCGGCCATCAACACGCCTAAGAACTTGCTTAACAAACAGACGAGACTCTTCGGCCGTAAGTTTAGTCGCCTCACCCATGATACCCAGCACCGTGAGACCTGTGACACCAGACTCTAAACAAAAATCCACCATGCGATCTGTGCTTTCTAGATCTAGAGCACCTGTATCGGTGAAGGGGGTAACGGTAATGAGGTAAACGCCTTTGGCTGTCGCATCCAATGTTTTCAATTCAAAATCCTCATACCTATCCACCCTCCGGTTTTGATGGTGCATAGCCCGTTGGCTGGGTTTGGCTGCCAATAATCGAAATGGTCTATGTGCTCTGCAACTTTACGCGCAAGTTGTTCCAGTCGGATCTATGGATGCTTGGACCCTAAAGTCCCTTGTGTGGACCACCCTAAAACGGACTACTTTCTCTAAAAATCCCGAAACAGACAGAGAAGCCAAAAGACCAGCTAGAAGGTATGCGGCGCGGGGGTACTAGTGCAGACATTTGCAGCCAGGGATGGCGTAACCTAAAGGCGCACGTGGAAGTGCGCCCGTTTGAACTAGTACCCCCGCGCCGCTTACCGTTCCTCTGGCACGAACAAGCCAACTAGTTGTTCTTTTTAAGCGCCAGATAGTTCTCTATCCCTTTGATCTGATCTTCAGCATGGTGGTTAACATAGAGAACCGTCGTCTCACCCGCTTCACAGATCTTCTCGATGAGAGCAAGAACCAGCTGGCGATTCATATCATCAAGACCCAAGCAGGGCTCATCAAGAATTAACAACGGTGGATGCTTGACCATTGCGCGAGCAATCAAAAGCAGACGTTGATCTCCGTAAGATAGCTTATTGAACGGCTGATCAGCGCGATCTGTCATTCCTAAAAGCGCAAGCCACTGATCAGCAATCGCTTTTTGCGCATCCGTCGACTTGGTGTACATGCCGATGCTGTCGTAGAAACCTGAGATAATGACGTTCTTACAGCTGACGCTGACGCGGTATTCCCACTGCAGAGCGCTGGAGACGTAACCGATGAACTGCTTGATCTGCCATATCGACTCGCCTTTACCACGCTGAAAACCAAAAACGAAGATGTCGTTAACATAGCACTGTGGGTGATCACCGGTAATCAGCGATAACACACCGGTTTTACCACTGCCATTGGGACCGCTGAGCTGCCAGTGCTGCCCTCGCTCTATCATCCAGTTGAGCTTGTCGACAATCACTGTATCGCCGTACTTGATGCTTACGTCAGTCAGGCGCACCAGTGGCTGAGCTGAATCGAGCTGCGGCAGTGAGTGTGCCGGATCTGTGGCTGGCACCTGCAGATCAGTCGTCTTGAGGTGCAGCAGTTGGTAGAGGTCGCCATAGGCCACCTCATCGCTACGATCAACAGTGAAAGAGAGCGTACCCGCATCACCGGGGCGCTTCTCAGTGTAGGCGATATGCGTAATGAATTCTGGCATCTCATCGAAGCGGTTGAGCACCAGCACCATCGGTGTCGTCTCAATAATCGACGCCAGATGCTGCTGCAGCATCGCAAGCGTATCGGCATCCAAACCGTCAAAGGGCTCGTCCAGTATCAGCAGATCCGGCTTGTTTGACAGCTCGCGGATAAGCATCAGCTTGCGTGTCTCTCCGGTGGAGAGTTTCCGAAAAGCACGGTCCAGCAGGTGAGAGAGACCGAATTTCACAACCAACTGCTGAGCCAACGCTGCATCCGCGACATAGTCAAAGATCATCTCTCGAACGGGCGTACCCTCGGAGATCACATCCATGATATCGGCGTCATCTTTTTTCAACTCCCGGGCAATCAGCTCTTTCTGCACTTCAAATGAGACCAAACCTACGCGTTCAGGAAGACCTGCGATGCTGCCGGACTTGATATCACCAGCCCCTGCCAGTATTGCAGCAAGCGCAGACTTACCTGAACCGTTGGTGCCGGTGACAACCCAGTGCTGGTCGAGCTCAAGCGTCCAGTTGACATCACGCAGTTCGAAGCGGTCGTCAAAATCAACAAGCAAATTTTCTAAACGAATTGCAGCAGCCATCAGGATTACCTAACTCTAACCGGAACTTCAAAAAAGAGGACATCGGGGGCCTTTACTGCCCCTTAAACATAGAAGCCGAGTGCTCCTTGCGAGGCACCCGGCTTTTAGAAGATCTAATTTCTAATAGAAATTAAACAATCTTCTTCATATCAGACATGTAGCCACGCAGCTTGGTGCCGATCGCCTCAACCGGATGAGAACGCAGAGCAGCATTCACCTCGATAAGACGAGCGTTGTCTACACCGTTGTCCTCTACGTCCAGAGTGCGACCAATCACGTCAGACTTGATGCCTTTCATGAAGTCAGCCAGCAGCGGAACACAAGCGTGGTTGTAGAGGTAACAGCCGTACTCTGCAGTGTCAGAGATAGTCGCATTCATCTCGTACAGTTTCTTACGCGCAATTGTATTCGCGATCAGCGGCGTTTCGTGCAGCGACTCGTAGTACGCAGACTCGTCGATGATGCCAGCAGCGGTCATAGTTTCGAACGCCAGTTCAACGCCCGCTTTAACCATTGCAACCATCAAGATACCGTTATCGAAGTACTCCTGCTCGGAGATCTCTACATCACCTGCTGGAGTCTTCTCGAAAGGAGTCTCAGCAGTTTCAGCGCGCCAGCGGAGTAGGTTAGCGTCATCATTTGCCCAGTCTTCCATCATCACGCGTGAGAAAGTACCGTCCATGATGTCGTCCTGATGCTTGTTGTACAGCGGACGCATGATCTGTTTAAGCTCTTCAGCCAGATCGAAAGCTTTGATCTTAGCTGGGTTAGACAGACGATCCAGCATGTTAGTCACGCCGCCGTACTTCAGTGCTTCAGTGATCGTTTCCCAGCCGTACTGAATCAGCTTTGATGCGTAGCCTGGCTCGATACCTTCTTCGATCATCTTGTCGAAGCAGAGCAGTGAGCCCGTCTGCAGCATGCCACAGAGAATAGTCTGCTCACCCATCAGGTCAGACTTAACTTCAGCGATGAACGATGACATCAGAACACCAGCTTTGTGACCGCCAGTACCTACAGCGTAAGCCTTAGCCAGCGCCAGACCTTCACCCTTTGGATCGTTATCTTCGTGAACAGCGATCAGTGTAGGCACACCGAAACCACGCACGTATTCAGCGCGAACCTCTGAACCTGGGCACTTAGGTGCAACCATGATTACAGTCAGGTCAGGACGGATCTGCATACCCTCTTCAACGATGTTGAATCCGTGAGAGTAAGAGAGGCAAGCGCCCTCTTTCATCAGCGGCATAACAGCATTAACGACAGCCGTGTGCTGCTTGTCAGGAGTCAGGTTCAGAACCAGGTCAGCTGTTGGGATCAGCTCTTCGTAGGTACCTACAGTGAAACCGTTCTCAGTCGCGTTTTTCCATGACTGACGCTTCTGCGCAATCGCTTCAGCACGCAGAGTGTAAGATACGTCCAGACCTGAATCGCGCAGGTTCAGGCCCTGGTTCAGACCCTGAGCACCACATCCGATTACCACGATCTTTTTGCCTTTCAGAGCATCTACGCCGTCAGCGAACTCAGACATTTCCATGAAGCGACATTTTGCCAGCTGAGCGAGCTGCTCACGCAGTGGCAAAGTGTTGAAGTAGTTAGCCATGCTTAACACATCCCAATTTTGGTGAAATTTACGAGCCAACCGCCCCACAAACAGCGCAGATGATTCGCGAAAGAGAGCAATGTACAGAAGCCAAACCCTTTCGTAAATTGATATATATGCAAAACAACGTCCCACTTTTCGCAATATATGACTGAAAGGGATACACTAGGGAGATGAATATTAAGTCCCTCAACCACTTTCTAGCGCTTGCGGAGACTCTGCACTTCGGCCGCGCTAGCGAGATGTGCAACATCAGCGTATCTGCTCTATCCCGCAACATCCGTCAACTTGAGGAGGAGGTCGGCGTATCGCTGTTCAATCGCGACAATCGAACCGTTGAGCTGACAACTGAAGGGCAGCGGTTCCTACTGTACGCCCGAGATACCGCAAGCCAGTGGAATTTAATTCGCCACGAGCTCACCGATAGCTCGGGCCAGTTAAACGGTGAGATCAGTATCTACTGCTCAGTAACAGCCAGTTACTCCTTTCTCTACGATCTGTTGAACCGTTTCCGCCCAGTTCACCCGGGGATTGAGATCAAGCTTCATACCGGGGACCCTGATCGAGCCCTGCCGCGTATCCTCGAGGGACACGAGGAGGTCACTATTGCTGCACGACCAGATAACGTGCATCGGGGGCTCGCCTTCAAGCCAATTACCGAGTCGCCGCTTGTCTTCATAGCACCACTACAACCTCAACCAAACTTGCCTACTACTTCGCCACAGAGCACCGCAGAGTGGGCCAGAGTGCCTATGATTCTATCCGAGGCGGGCGTCTCACGGGGCCGTGTCGAGGAGTGGTTTCGTCACCAGGGCATAACACCCAATATCTATGCGCAGGTTGCCGGTAACGAGGCTATCGTCAGCATGGTGAGCCTAGGGTTTGGGATAGGTGTGGTACCTAAAATTGTGCTGGATAACAGCCCACTGGTCGCGCGAGTCGCGATTCTTGACGTACATCCGGTGCTAGAGCCGTTCGACATCGGCCTTTTCACACTGAAGAAAAGCCTAAAAAATCCGCTAGTAGCGGCATTTTGGGAACTCATGTAAAAGGGGTCAGACCCCTTTTGGGGATAAATGTCGCTAGCTCTACTCGCCCTCGCCCGACATCAACTCAGAGATGAGAACGGTCGACTCTCGCAGTAACCTGCGGTCATTGATCATTCTCGATGCTAAGTTGGCTAGATTCATCAATATTGTGCGCTCTGCCTCTGTCAGGGGCTCACGCTCTTTGTAATCCAGCATACACAGAGCGCCGATTGAGTGGCCTCTGACGATAATAGGTGCGCCGGCGTAGTAACGAAGGCCGAGTTCTCCTGTAACAAGTGGGTTGTCGCGAAAACGCTCATCCGTCTCAGGTGATGTCACCTCAAAAATCTGATCTTGGACAATCGTGTAGTTACAAAAAGCGACATCGCGATCTGTCTGTTGCGCGCCCAAACACTGTTTGCTTTTAAACCACTGTCGATCGGCGTCCACGAGTGACACGAGCGCTGTAGGGATATCGAAAATCAGCGTCATACTCTCGGTAATGCGATCAAAAGCATCTTCACTCGAGGTATCGAGAATTTTCAGATCGTGAAGAGTTTGCACACGCTCTGCGTCATTGCTGGCTACGGGATATTGGCGTTGACTCATTTTATATCCTCCACAGGCTGCGGTTTGTGGAAGTGATAACCCTGAAATACATCAAATCCTAAATCCATCAAGTGATCTAATCGCGCCTGAGTTTCAACACCCTCTACCACGTGTTGCTTATCAAGCGCCTCGAGGAGTTCGCGGATGTGCTTAAGTATTTTCTGCTTCTGCGGTCGCGACTCCAGACCCGTGATCATTGATTGATCAATCTTGATTATATCGAAATCATAATCAGCAAATATCGACATACCATTGAACCCTGTTCCAAAATCGTCCAGTGCAATTGTGATGTCATGTTGCTTTAGTTCAAAGAATATCTGGTTGATCTCATCAGCCGGTGGCATCGGCCGAATCTCGGTAAACTCAAGAACACGGGGGTAACGGTAGGTCTCGCAGATCTCAATCAATCTGGCTTTGAGGCTATCTTCGACAAAAATACTGTTATCTACGTTAATGGAACTTGCGATCCCTGTCTGCGAGTAGAGAATCGAGCCAAGTTGCATCTGGTGTTCGGTCACTTCAAGCGTCTGCTGAGGTGTAAGTTCTTCGAAAAAAACCTCCAGTTTGATATCGTCGAAGGTCTCCGGCAGACGCGACAGCAACTCCACCTTCTGAGTAACACCCTCAGCATTAACAATACGCTGCGCATAGGTTTGCAGACGTTTAAGCGCTCGCTTCATCATATCTGGGTCGTCTAGCATCCGTTACTCCACTTGTCTTAAACGACATATATGTAGCTTAGCATAAACCCCTCTGCTCCACCCTTTTTCTCGGGATGTTAGCAAAGCGATTTAATCAGATTGAAGATTTCTTGAGTGGAATCCTGAAAGAAAAAGCGTATTTTTGCTCACCGATAGCACAAAAATTGATCAATTTTTTCTGCAACAAACCATTGCGATAATAGTGACTGAACCTAAAACTACACAGGAGCGGCGACATGATGCTTGAGCAAGATCTACTGTTCGGCCTATTGGCGATTCTGGTATATGCCACAAGAACCGCTGTTTACTGGGATTCTGAGAGTTAATCCCCCACATAAGGCTCATTGATAAGGCTGGTCGACTCTACGCATTGAGCCTGACCGGCCCGGACTCATCTACCTTTGCGCTAACACTGATGCGTCGATAGCCCAGCGCTAATAGACACTCTGGTTGAAGTGCAGCAGTTGCTTAAATCGAACAGGTGCTTTGACCCCAGCGTAGAGAGCAGATTGAATCTGGAATCCAATAGTAAACGCCCTGCAGTCGCCTGCGACTCACCAGAGGGATTGATCATTGAACGCTGCAACGCAGGAGGGTGTACCGGCAATACTGGGTACTGGCTGATCATTTAAGGCGAGCCCGAGCCACCCATCTGGCATGGTTAAAGGGTGAGGAGCGCGAATCTGCACCTGTGAAAGCGGCTCGAACCCAAATCTACCGTAATAAGCGGGATCGCCATAAGTGACTACCAAATCTGCCCCATGAGACCTCAATTGCTCTAGTCCATGGCGTATCACGCGCTGGCCTAAACCGCGTTTTTGACGAGCAGTGCTTACTGCCACGGGAGAGAGCATATAGACCTGATGCGGGTCGTCAAACTTCAATCGGCTAAAGAAGATCGCACCAGACAGTTTTTCATCGTCCAGGGCACCATAACCCATCACATCAGCGGTCATGCTCGCATCAACAAGTTGCCTGACCAACTGCTTCAGAGCCAAGCCGGCATCAGCCCCGTGGGCATCGGTGAATACCTGTTTAAAGAGTTCAACGACCTGATTACGATCGATCGACGAGAGGGTGCGCAATAGCATATTGAGGTCCCCGCTGTTTTTATTATTTGAATATGCGCTCTGCATTGATATGGGCAAGCTTAGCAGCTACGTCCGGAGGAAGCTGTGCCAACCAACGACGTATCTCGTCACTGACCTCTGTATAACGCTGCCAACGGTTCAGACTGAAGGTGTCTATTCCCACCAAAACGCGATCCTGATGCCGAATAAAAAATTCTCGCCACTCCCTGCTGAGCCTGTTTGGCTCGGGACCATTTACCACCAGATTCCCCAATAACCATCTATCCCGCACAGAGGTGTCTAGATAGAGCCCCTCTTTATAACGTAACAAGCGTGATTCGAGCAGCTCCACCTGTGGATCGGTCCCCATGTGCGCCCAAAGTACTTGGGCACGAGGGTTTATGCGAAACACCTCATCCACAACTATCGCATCGGCATGCAGAAGCAGTGGCAGTTTATGCTTCGCCGCCAGCTCAACCAATCCTCTGAGTACGGGGCTTTTCACATCCGGTGCAAAGATGTGGAGTTCTCCAATACCTGCGTATGAACTCTGCTGAAGTTCGGCTCGCGCCCGGTCGATCACCTCCGGTCGGTGCATCCAACGCTGCTTATCCTCTGCCGATTCATAAACTGAATAGAGTGGAATGACCTGTTGAGGCGCCTGGCGAAAGCACTCAAGCGTGGCTCGATTGGTCTGACCCGTCAGTACAATCCGGCTGACACCGGCGCGATCAATCGCTGCAAGCACATCAGGGCAACTCAATTGGGAGGCATAGGCCACTTCATAATGGGAGTGAGCGTCGATCAGCGATATTGCAGGTGCTGCTGCCAGAGACCCAGGCTCAAACAGCAACAGCGCAAGGGCGCATTTCCTCATTGGTTTAGAAGGGAACGTCGTCCAGATCATCATCAAAAGGAGGGGATGACTGCAGCGGCGCAGCGCCGGTCTGGCCGTTAAGATTTTCCACCTTCCAGGCGCTTAAGTTGTTGTAGTAGCGGCCATTATGCTCGCGGCCACGGATATCGAACCATACCTTGACCGAGTCGCCAACCGAAAGTGCATCGAGTAGGTCAGCTTTGTCCTTTACAAACTCAAGGTTGATATCCTGCGGGTAGTTACCATCTTGCACAGTGACGACCATCTCACGTTTAGAGAAGCCGCTTGCGAAGCTTTGCGGTTGCTGAATAACTTTTACAGTGCCCGATAGTTCGTAGCTCATTGAATCTATTCTTCCTTGCTTTGAGAGAGTCTAAACAGTGTTACAGGGGACTCTTTTGGAGTCCAGCGGAATCCTCATTCAGGGCGCCAGCGCAATTCACTTACAAGGGCTGGCCAACGACCAAAGATGGGCTGTTCGCCCTCTGCCACGGAGAGATAACTCTGCCCGGCGTAGTACCCCAGATAACGCATATCCTCATCAAGAGAAGCAGGATCGTCGGCAGAGATAAACAGCCAAAGTCGACCCTTTCCATCCTTCTCTACCCAAGCACGCGAGCGGCCCTGCGTTGCCACCTTAGGTAAGTTCTTTGCAAAGTAGCGGCGATAGAGTGCATTGATCTCAACGGTACTTCCTACACCAACCAAAACATCAGCAGGTGGCAGAGGTGCCTCTAGCGTTGTTATTTTTAGGGGCGCTACTGTTCTAATGGCCCGTTTGAAAAGACGCTCGCCCAAGGTTTGAAACGCAGCGTCGGCCACTAGCACCGGTTGAGTAACTCTGCCAAGTGAGCGTAGCACCAGTGGTTGTTCACCCTCTGTAAGCGCCCTTAAAATATCAAAATACGGATCCACAGCGACCTCCAGCGGAGCCCTTTCCAGTTCAATAACCATGCCAGCGTTGTCACTGCTTAGGTCAAGCCAACGCGTCGACACATTCTCACCCTGGTCGATCTGAACAGGGACATGTAGTACTGCGACAGGATCACTAGTTTTACGCCGCTGAGAGACGTTAACCTCTAGCCTGTAGCGCCCCGATTCGCTCCAATCACCGGTTACATCAACACTAAGGTAAGGCAATTCAGTGGTATTCAACCAAGAAGCAAAGTATCCACCAAGCTCTTCGCCCGAGGCGGCTTCAAAGGCCTTTTGCAGATCCGCCCAGCCTGCGTCTCTATCCCGGTTTTTACGCCAGAAGTTTTGCAAACCTGTTTCAAATACTCCGTCACCGAGTCGCTGGCGTAACATGTGAAATAGCATTGCGCTCATACCATAGCCCACCGCCTGCTCGCCCGTGTGTGCCGACGAGCGGAAATCTTTTAGCGTTTGCAGCACGCGTGCATCACCTAGCGCCGCCAGCCAATCGCGACGCATATCCATTGCCATCCCGACCGAGGAGTCCTCTGCGAGCTGATAATCAGCCAGATAGGTGGTTAAACCCTCAGCCCAATTACCCTCGTTATAATCAACCCTGACACCCGAACCCCACCAGCTATGCAGAACCTCGTGAGCAAGAGAGCGACCAAGCATATATCCATGCCCCAGAATCTGCTCGCTGATATAGGTCACCCGATCGAGCCCATAACCCACCGGGATCGGCGCTGATACCACGGAAAACTGATTGTAGGGATAGGTGCCAATCTGCTGTGAGTAGCGTCTTATGTGATTTTCTAAAGCATCAAGATAGGGCAACGCCAGCCTTTGATTTTCGGGGCTGAAGTAGGTTCTCAGCTCAATCGGTTTGCCGGTGATCCTAATCTCCCTTTTCGTGATGCTGTAAGGGCCAAAGAAGATATTTACGCGCTCCAGATCCTCGGGTAACCGATAGGTAACACTGTAGTAATTCGAACTCAGCTGTTCATCACTCAGCTCAGCGGTAGAGAGTGCGCGGTGCGTAACGGGTACCTCCAGTCTCAGACTGGAGCCTGGTTTGAGTCTGTCAGTTAACCAACTCAGACCAGAGAATATAAAGGCTCCACCGTCGCTCGCCCCCAGCTGGGCGTTTCGGCTGCTAACCTCCGGAAGTTTGGCACTAAGCCTAAGCTTCTGATCTTCCTCGTGCCGCTGATCAAAAAATGAGGGGATGTCTGGCAGTCTGTGCATTAGAAGATTGAGGGGAATTTCAAGTTCAACACGCTGCGCGTGTGGCTCGTATCGCATCGATAGCGCCGAATCTTGATCGATGGCCCATGCGGATTTAACGCCTACCCATAAAAGAGGGATAATCAATAATTTACTAAACAGAGCCACCGTACTTACCCACTTTTTTAGCTTTCCTATTCTACTCCCGCAGAACCGTTTTCAGATTAAAAAATCCGATGAACTGTCGGATAGTTAACCGCGTACACGGGGCTCAAATTTAGGTTTCCAAACCCACTATTATCCGCTCAATAAGGAGTCGACTTTTGAATCTATCACCTCATGAGATGAACATGTTGATTACGAGTAGTCTGATCTTCGCACTGATCGCCTTTATGGTGTTTATTGTCCTCAAAGATCTCGTACTACCAAGCAAAATGAGTCGCTTTGGCGTGTTCCTAATCGTCGGAGTGCTACTGACGGCTCCGCTCGTCTTTCTGGCGAAAAACATCTACGTCGTCACCGCTTCATTCAATCTGTAAATTCCCATAAGGGCGCCACTGAGAGATCCTGTGCGCCCCCTTATCCGTAACCTCATATATGAAAAAGAAACAACTTAACGTACTGGGCGATGAGCTGCAGACTTGCAGTGTCGATCCGCTAACTGGCTACTTTCGTGATGGCTGCTGTAACACTGATGCCTACGACCGTGGCACGCATACGGTTTGTGCGATCGTGACCGACGAGTTCCTGCAATACTCGCTCAGCCGCGGTAATGACCTGATAACCCCCCGTCCTGAATACGAATTCCCGGGCCTCAAAGCCGGAGACGCTTGGTGTTTGTGCGCTTCGCGTTGGGCAGAAGCTGAGGCGGCGGGTTGCGCACCCCGTGTGAATCTGGCGGCGACCAATGTAAAAACGCTGGAGCTAATCCCTCTCGCCAAGCTCAGCGCTCACAGCATCGATCTGCACTAGGTGAAATCTTTGCACTACGCCTTCTACTTTTTCGTCGCTACCGACCTCCATGTCCTGATAGCAGACGCTTGCTTTAAGGAGACAACTGCGGTTAACCGTTGTCCCGCCGACATTCTTAAACATCTGGATCGTGAACTTGGCGGACTCAAGCAGAGACGCGTCTATTGCCGCAACACCGAACTACGCTTTGAAGAGCTAAAGCATCAGAATGGTATTTTCGCGGGCTTCGCACCAGCCACTGATAAACAGCAATTACACTTTGCGCGCCTGATAGAGAAGCACGCACTCTTCGACGCTCAGTTAATGACGAACATCTGACACTGCGCAGTTGCCCGCTTCAGCCAGATGACAGGTGTAATCTTTAACTTATCCAAAAAAACGAGAGAACGACCATGAACCTGACGCGACGCCGATTTCTTACGCTGACTGCAGTTGCAGCGCTGACCCCCAGATTGGTCATCGCCTCCGAACAGAACGTTGCGGGTGTGAGACGAATACGTCTGGTGGCGCGGGAGGTTTCGCGTTACATGCTGGACGAATCGACTCAGACGAACCTTTGGGAGTATTCAGAGGCTGAACTACGCCTGCGCCAGGGCCAACCGGTGGAGATTGAGTTCGTCAACGAGCTCAGCCAACCCAGCAGCGTGCACTGGCACGGTCTGCGAATCGACAACGCTATGGACGGTGTTACTGGGCTCACACAAGACGCTGTACAACCCGGTGACTCCTTTGTCTATAGATTCACTCCTCAAGACGCCGGCACTTTCTGGGCTCACACCCACCATCAGACCTCAGAGCAGCTTGCTCGCGGTCTTTATCTGCCGCTGATCGTTGAGGAGGAAAACAGCACCGGGTACGACCAGGATCTGGTTATGATGCTTGATGACTGGCGGATTAAGCAGGATGGTCAGATCGACCTCGACTCACTCAATAACATGCACGACTGGTCACATAGCGGCCGACTGGGCAACGTCCTTACCGTCAATAAAAAGTTGGATGCCCGGTTTGAAGTTACGGCGGGCGATCGAGTGCGTGTGCGTCTTATTAATGCTGCTAACGCCAGAGTGATGACGATAAAGGTACCGGTACCGGGCTGGATCCTTGCGAAGGATGGCCAACCCCTTCCTCAGGTCTCGCCAATACCCGGTGCACTCGATATCGCACCAGCCGAACGCTATGACTTAACTATGGACATCCCGAATGAACCGGGTGCAACACTGCCCATGGGGTTTATCCATCAGGGTGAGTTTTATCAAATAGCCCAGATGGTCATAGGCGAACGAACAGGTCCCGCTGTAGTACGAGACACGCCGAGTAGACTACCGGCTAACCCGATAGCTTTGCCAAATCCAGATTCCAGTGATCTTAAATTGACTCTGGAGATGGAGGGAGGCGCGATGCGCTGGCTTCCAGAGGCGATCTATAAAGGTGAACGCCTGGATGGCCGTGAACTCATGCAGCGCCAGCAAGCCTGGGCCTTCAACGGCGTTGCCAACATACCCGAAGATCCAATGTTTGATATGCCAAAAGGGAGCACACTGGAGATCGAACTGATCAACTCAACGCGCTGGGCACATGCGATGCACGTCCATGGCCACCACTTTGAATCGACCTCACCCAATTACCCACAAGGGAGTCTGCATGACACCCTACTGATGGCACCGGGAGAGCGCGTCACTATACGTATGCTCGCGGATAACCCCGGAAAGTGGTTGCTTCACTGCCACATGATCGAACATCAGATGTCGGGTATGAAAACCTGGTTCAATATAAGCTAACCCGGGCCTAACAATGGCCCCCGCTCTCTTCTCAACTAAGCTTAATCAGTCAGCAATGATAAGGGGAGAGAGTAAATGGCCAACGAATCCCGCTTGGCGGAGTTATTAGATCGTCTACGCGAGGCTGAAAATGCAGTCTCAGACGAAGTGGAGCGACTCTTCGAAGAGCAGAAAACGCGTTTTCACTACAATATTGAGAGCGGCAAGGTTCGGTTTGAGGAGGCGGTGGCAGAACTACAGCGTCGCTATAGGGTCGGCTCATGGCAGTATCTGCGCAGAGCGAAACTCAGCTATATTCTCTCCGCACCGGTTATCTACAGCATGATCATCCCCCTTGCGCTCTTAGATCTGGGGATGACCCTCTACCAGCATATCTGCTTTCGCGTCTACGACATCCCTCTCGTTAAGCGCGCCGACTACTTTGTTATCGATCGACATCTGCTCAACTACCTAAACGCCATAGAGAAGTTCAACTGTATTTATTGCGGCTACGGCAACGCCGTCATAGCTTACGCACGGGAAATTACCGCTCGCACCGAGCAGTTCTGGTGTCCAATCAAACATGCTAAACGCGCCCGTGGTAGCCACCACAGAACTTCAGAGTTCTTTGAGTATGGTGACGCTGAGGCCTGGCGCGACCAGCTCGCACAAAAGCGCCGAGATTGGGGTCAGGATTAAGGGCCAATAAGGCGTTTTCACCGAATTTTAGGCACCCTATTAACCCAAAGCATCCCGCCCAGCTAACTTGTAACTTGCGGCTAAATAAATCTGATGTTAGGCGCAGAAAGTTTGGATATAGAGCTGCTCAACCTTTTCGCGCGCCCACTGCTGCTTACGAAGGAACTTCAGTGAGGATTTCACTGATGGATCCACCTGAAAGCAGTTGATATCGATGCGATCACCCAGTTCATCCCACCCATAGTGGTCGACCAA
>DATHZN010000083.1:0-129638 GCA_035458585.1 Marinobacterium sp.
AGATATTACGCGCTGCGCTTGCACCGGCTGAACCCTCAGGCCAGGATCGACAGGTGGCTGCTCAGGCTCGTGCGATGATTGCCGAAGCCCAGGCAGAGCTGTCTCAGGGGGCAGGCGAGCGCGAGCGAGCGGAGAGTGCCATTGAGTCCCCAGATGAGAAAGAGACGCTGACGGCTTCTGCTGATGAATCCGAGGATGTTCAGGACGACATTGCACTGAAAAAAGAGCGTGCTGCTGAGTCTCTTGCGGAGTTTCAGCAGACACTGAAAGAGGTCAACCAGCGCCTCGTTGAGGTCAACAAACGCCTAACTGAACTGGGTGTATTGGAGGAGCTCTATGCTCCTGGTGCTGTGCTCGAGACGACAGCCTGAGGGCGCTCCAATCTACCCCAAAAAACCACGTACAACACGCATAAAGGTCTCTGGTTTCTCAGCATGAGGCCAGTGCCCAGCGTCATTGATGATTCTCAGTTTTACTTGTGGGAAACGACTAACCACTGCTGGTTGATATTCGCTCTGCAAATAGTTTGAGCTAGCCCCTTTTATAAATAACGTGGGTTTATTGAACTCACCTTCCACTGGAGCAGAGGCGATCTTAGCGTACTCGCTCTCTAGGGTATTGAAATTCGCTCGCCACTTAAAGCCAGACTCGTCGCGGTAAAGATTTTTTAGAAGAAAGGAGCGCACGCCGGGCTCACTTACCCAACGGCTGAGTTGTGTATCAGCTTCAGAACGACTTTTAATCTGGTGTAGATCGATGGCGTTAATGGCGGTGAAAATTTCACTGTGATGCGCCGGATAGGCGACTGGTGCAATATCCACCACAATGAGTCTATCAACACGCTCGGGATTTTTTATCGCAAACTCCATGGCGACTTTGCCGCCCATAGAGTGACCCAATAGTGAGACGCTGTCGAGCTTCAACGCGTCCAATAACTCACGTAGATCCTCTGCCATCGCGGGGTAGGAGTGTTCCTCACTGTGAGGGGATCGACCATGGTTGCGTAAATCAGGTGCAATTACTTCCCACTCTTGGGCGAGTGCTTTAACGCTACTGCCCAGGTTCTCCCAGGTACCAAATAGTCCATGGAGTATAACCAGTGGACGTCCCTGTCCACTGCGGTGATAGTGCAACTGCATTGTTTAGAGGATATCCAGCAGCTCGACGTCAAATACCAGTGTTGCATAGGGTGGGATGCCGCCTGGTGAACCCTGCGCACCGTAGGCAAGGTCGTAAGGGATATAGAGTTTCCATTTGGCCCCAACGTTCATCAGCTGCAGTGCTTCTGTCCAGCCTGAGATTACACCGCTGACCGGAAATTCAGCGGGCTGGCCACGCTCGTAGGAGCTGTCGAAGGTACGGCCGTCGATAAAAGTGCCGTGATAGTGCACGCGAACACGCGACTGTTTCGCAGGTTTATCGCTGTTGGCATCGCCAGCTTCAATCACTTCGTACTGTAGCCCCGAATCAGTGACTGAAACCTCTTCGCGTTTGGCATTTTCGTCCAGGAAAGTCTGGCCTTCAGCCGCTTTAGCTTTGGCTTCAGCTTCCTGCTCGGAACGAAGTCGCTCTGTCAGCTCGTTAAAAGCAGCTTGCAGGTCCTCGGCATCGATACGCAGAGCCTCGCCGTTGAATGCGTCTTTTAGTCCAAGCGCTGCAGCGTCAACATCGGCCCCCTTGAAACCGTTCTGAGCCAGCTGCTCGCCCATTTGTCTGCCGATGCCGTAGCTGGCACGTTGCTCCACGGTTTCCAGTTTTACGTCGCTCATGGTCAATCCATATCTGTATGAGGTTTAAATGAGGAGGCAGGGTACCACAGCCAAATCACTTTTGCTGAACGAACAGTAATGGATCTACACGGGTATTGTTGAGGCTTACGCCCCAGTGAAGATGCGGGCCTGTGGCGCGCCCCGTTTTACCCACCAGACCAATTTGATCGCCTGTCTCTAGGCGCTGTCCGAGTTCGACAGAAATCTCGCTCATATGGCAATACATCGTCGACAGGCCGTAACCATGGTCAACGATTATGGTGTTTCCATTGAAGAAATACTCCCCTTTAGCCGTAACAACTCCCGGGGCAGCGGCAGTGATAATAGAACGATCGGGAGCGGCAATGTCCAGTCCCGAGTGCGGGGAGCGGGGTTGATCATTGTAGAAACGCTTCAGACCAAAGGCACTTGAGTAAGGACCTTCGGCGGGTATTTCAAGGCGAGTAATGACTGCGCCGGGTTCACTCCAGATTTTATAAGCTGCTTTCTGTTCTGCCGATTCGCGTCTCCAGCGCTCAACCTGAGCTGGGTCAGGTTCAACGTATTTTCGCTCTTTAATCTGAAGACGTTGCTCTGGGTAGGCCTTGTCGCCGATGCCAAAGCTAATCGGTTTACCGTTGACACTCAATTGTTGCTGTTCATCAGCCTTCGCATTGAGTGGAATACCCACCACAGCAACCCAACCCTCTGCTTCCTCTGCGGGAAGCACCATGACACGATGACCCAGATACTCAACTTTTGGGGCTGAGGTGGATGATGGCAGATCAATCAGTGCAATACCCCCGGGTACACGAGACTCCTGTGGGAGTGCAAAACTCACAGCGCTCCAAAGTGATATGAGGGTGATTAGGACTGAACGCAGCATTGGTAGACTCCTTATCTGTCTGTCACTGGATAAATTTTGGTGACCCGGGTCTCAACTGATCCTTGGCTAAATCGAACTCTAAGCTCATCGCCCGGTTGCAGGTCGCTTGAACTGCGCACCAGTGAGCCGTTCTCTGCTTGCGCCAGAGCGTAACCACGGTCAAGTGTGGCCAGTGGGCTAATTGCATTGAGTCGGCTTGCTTGTTGTCCCAGCAGAAGTTTGCGACGCTCAATGAGCGTCTGTATCCGCCGTTGTAGTTGGACTTGGAGATCTTTCACTTGTAGTCGCTGTCGGACAATCTGACGGGCTGGATTCTGCGCATCAAGCCGCTGGCTCAAGTTGCGTAGGTGCTCCATGTGCTTGCGAATTTGATAGCGCATTGCACGCTGCAGACGCATATCGAGTTCATCGCAGCGCTGTTGTTGCTCCCGGATACGGTCTCCTGGGTGGCGAAGTTGCCTTCGTGCCGCCATCAAACGCTCGCGTTGGCGTCGCAGGTGCCACTGCATACGTTGCTCGAGGCCTGAACCGAGTTGTGACAACCGTTGGCGAATAGCGTTCTGGTCCGGGCTGAGCATCTCTGCCGCGGCTGTTGGGGTGGGGGCGCGAAGGTCGGCTACCAAGTCACTGATAGAGAGATCAACTTCGTGCCCCACCGCCGAGACGATTGGGATGTCAGAAGCCAGAATAGCACGCGCAACCCTCTCCTCGTTGAATGGCCAAAGATCCTCCAGCGAACCACCACCTCTCCCGACAATCAGAACGTCTGCTGTGCCATGGCGGTTTGCCAGCTCAATGGCAGCCACGATCTGATCGGCGGCCTCAGCTCCCTGCACAAGGCTTGGGTAGAGGTTGACCGCTATACCTGGCTGGCGCCGTTTAAAAGCAGTGAGGATGTCATGCAGCGCGGCTCCGGTAGGAGAGGTGACAACACCCACAACCCTGGGGTGTGAAGGTATGGCTCTTTTTCGCTCCTGTGCAAATAATCCCTCAGCATTTAACCGCTGTTTGAGGCGATCAAATGCTTGCTGCAACTGCCCCTGTCCATCTTCCTGCATCTGCTCGATAATAAGCTGGAAGTCACCGCGCCCCTCGTAAAGGCTTACTTTTGCGGTGCAGACAACCGCAGAGCCCTCCTGTGGTCGAAACCTTACCTGGGCGTTTCGACCGCGAAACATCGCACAGCGTACCTGAGCGCGCTCATCTTTCAGAGTGAAGTACCAATGCCCCGAGGTGGCGCGGGTCAGGTTGCTGACCTCCCCGCAGACTCGGAGTGATAGGAAAGAGTGCTCTAGCAGAGACTTCGCCTGACGATTGAGCTCGCTGACGCTGATCGCTTTGTTGGCATTGGCTGTGTATTCGTTCATAGGTACATAGTACCGAGCAAAGCTGAACGATAACAGTCTGAAAGCTGAGTCGTTGTTTGTTCAAAGCACTATTTCAGATTGTGTGGAGGGGTCTTTTTTTGTATAATTTCGCGTTTAAATTTTACCCAAAATGACAGGTTCACCCATGCTGCGAGTTGTCGAAGAAGCACTGACGTATGACGACGTTCTGCTGGTTCCCGCTTATTCGGAAGTTTTGCCGAAAAACGTTGAGCTGAAAACGCGCCTGACTAAAGGCATTCAGCTGAACATACCATTGGTCTCTGCCGCGATGGATACAGTCACGGAAGGCCGTTTGGCAATCGCTATGGCACAGGAAGGTGCGATCGGTATCATCCACAAAAACCTTACGCCTGAACAGCAAGCTGACGAGGTCCGTCGCGTCAAGAAATACGAGTCAGGTATCGTATCAGACCCTGTCACCTGTACGCCTGACACCACCGTAGGGCAAATACGTGAGCTATCTGATCGCGTTGGTTTTTCAGGCTTCCCAGTCGTTGATGATGGCGAACTGGTCGGTATAGTGACCAGCCGCGATGTTCGGTTTGAGAGCGATGCGGATGCCAAGGTCTACAGCATTATGACGCCCAAAGAGCGTTTGGTGACTGTGCGTGAGGACGAAGATGAGTCTGTGATCTCTGAGCTGCTGCGAAAGCATCGTATTGAGAAGATACTCTTGGTGGATGCTAACTTCGGTCTGGCGGGCATGGTCACCGTCAAAGATATGAAGAAAGCGCAGAAGTACCCTAACGCTGCGAAAGACAGCCGTGGCCGCCTGATTGTGGGTGCCGCCGTAGGCACGGGTGCAGAGACCGAAGCTCGGGTTCGGGCGTTGGTTGATGCGGGTGTGGACCTGATTGTTGTAGATACTGCGCATGGTCACTCAAAAGGGGTAATAGACCGTGTGCGCTGGGTTAAAGAGACTTTCCCGCAGGTGCAGGTCATCGGTGGCAACATTGCGACGGCTGAAGCTGCTATTGCGCTGGCGGATGCAGGTGCAGATGGTGTTAAAGTTGGCATAGGCCCGGGCTCCATCTGTACCACCCGAATCGTTGCAGGGATTGGTGTGCCGCAGATCAGCGCTGTTGCAAATGTAGCTGCAGCATTGAAGGATCGCGGAGTACCGCTAATTGCCGACGGTGGTATTCGCTTCTCGGGTGACATTGCCAAGGCGATCGCTGCAGGTGCATCGGCTGTCATGGTGGGCTCTATGCTCGCGGGTACCGACGAGGCACCCGGCGAAGTTGAACTGTTCCAGGGACGTGCATTTAAGTCATACCGTGGCATGGGCTCTCTCGGTGCAATGTCCGGCTCAACCGGCTCCTCTGATCGCTATTTCCAGGACGCGAAAGCCGGGGAAGATAAGTTGGTACCGGAGGGGATTGAAGGACGAGTGCCGTGTAAAGGACCGCTCTCCGGTGTTGTACACCAGTTGATGGGTGGTCTGCGCGCATCAATGGGCTACACGGGATCAGCAACAATCGATCAGATGCGCACCGAACCTAAGTTCGTGCGCATCACCAACGCGGGTATGAGCGAAAGCCACGTGCACGACGTCAGTATTACCAAAGAGGCTCCCAACTACCGTATCAGGTAGCAAGAGCAAGCAACGCATAACCAAGTGGGGTAAGTTAAACTGCCCCATTTTTTATTTACGGGCCTTGATTCGCCCCTCGGTGGAGCCACTGAAATGAGTCTGGATATTCATGCACAGCGCATTCTGATTTTGGATTTTGGATCGCAGTACACACAACTTATCGCACGGCGTGTGCGTGAAATCGGCGTCTATTCTGAGATCTACGCCTGGGATATGGATGAGGCAGAGATCCGCGCATTCAACCCCAAGGGAATTATCCTCGCTGGCGGACCCGAGTCGGTGACAGAGCTAGACTCTCCGCGTGCGCCGCAGGTTGTATTTGATCTGGGCGTACCCGTCCTCGGTATCTGCTACGGTATGCAGACTATGGCGGAGCAGCTCGGCGGGAAGGTCGCAAGCTCGGATGATCGTGAGTTTGGGTACGCGCGGGTGCGTTTGTCAGATAGTCCAAGTCGCCTGCTTGAGGGCATTGAGGATCATGTTGCCAACAACGGTGTGCTCTCACTCGATGTATGGATGAGCCACGGTGATAAAGTTGTGACCATGCCTCAGGGGTTTCACTGTATCGCTGCCACCGAGTCTGCTCCTATCGCAGCTATGTGCGATCCGATCCGCCAGCTCTTTGGTGTGCAGTTCCACCCTGAGGTCACTCACACCAAGCAGGGTCTGCGGATACTTGAGCGTTTTGTGCGTGAAATTTGTGGTACGGAAGCACTCTGGACAGCCTCTAATATCATCAATGATATGATCGAGCGTGTGCAGCAACAGGTCGGCAATGACAAAGTCCTTTTGGGTCTTTCAGGCGGTGTAGACTCATCTGTCGTAGCAGCACTGCTGCACAAGGCGATTGGCGATAAGTTGACCTGTGTCTTTGTAGACAACGGTCTGTTACGTAAGGCCGAGGGTGATCAGGTGATGGACATGTTCGCGAAGAACATGGGCGTTCGCGTTATTCGCGCGGATGCGGAGGAGATGTTCCTCTCGCGTCTGGCAGGAGAAAATGATCCTGAAGCCAAACGTAAGATTATTGGCAACACCTTTATTGAAGTGTTCGATCAAGAAGCGACAAAGCTGAGAGATTGTCGTTTTCTGGCACAGGGAACGATCTACCCAGATGTCATTGAGTCTGCTGCTTCTAAGACGGGCAAGGCGCACGTGATTAAGTCACATCACAACGTTGGTGGACTGCCAGAAGATATGGCTTTTGAACTGGTTGAGCCTCTGCGTGAATTGTTCAAAGATGAAGTGCGCAAGATTGGTCTCGAGCTCGGTTTGCCTTACGACATGGTTTACCGCCACCCCTTCCCTGGTCCGGGTCTGGGAGTGCGTATTCTCGGTGAAGTTAAGAAGGAGTACGCGGATATCTTGCGCGAAGCGGATGCAATCTTTATTGAAGAGCTGCATAACGCCGACTGGTATCACAAGACGAGCCAGGCGTTTGCCGTCTTTCTGCCGGTGAAGTCAGTGGGTGTGGTGGGTGATGGGCGCCGTTACGAGTATGTCATTGCGTTACGTGCGGTTGAGACCATCGACTTTATGACGGCCCGTTGGGCGCACCTGCCTTACGAGCTTCTAGAGACTGTATCTAGCCGAATCATTAATGAGATCGCTAAGGTATCTCGTGTTACATACGATGTCTCATCTAAGCCACCCGCAACCATTGAGTGGGAGTGAGACTCGGTAGTCGATCTTAGTTAACTATCAACCGCAAACGCCCTCTTTGAGGGCGTTTTTGTTGGTATCAGTGGGCTAGAGAATCTGAACATAATTGTGGATTTACATGAAAATTTTGCAACCGGTTGCATGGATTTGGGTTGTAAAAGGAGGTGGATGTAATTCTTAGTACTTATGTCTTGTTTACAAGAATTATGTGATTTTGGGTGAAGTTGGCTACAGATCGATACCAATTATAAAAAATTGCAAAAAGTTGCAAACATTGTAAATGGTGACACTTGTGGCATACTCGAAACAACACCGTTATGTGTTTTTCGCTGCCCAAGGAGGGATAAAAATGAGATACCTGCAGTCGGATCTCGTTTTTCAGGTGCTTATGTACCTTGTGTTGATGCTCGCCTTTATGGTGCAGTTTAATGTAATTTTTCCGCTGGAACAGATGATCGTGAGTTCTGGTGTGGTGAACCTGGTGAGCCTGCTGTTCATACCTTTCGGCTTCAAGGTGATCTTTGCAGCATTTGGAGGAGCTTCGGCGATACTGCCAATCTTCTTTGCCCATGCAACGATGGATCTCTACTTTGGCAGGAGCTTGCCTGAGGTTGCCCTTTACGGTGTCATTGGTGCGTTCGTGGTCTTTTTTCCACTGGTGCTAATGAATTTCAGCCGCGAACGCCCTTTGCTAGCGCGTCTGGACCTCGCAGCAGGCAATATTAACATCGCTAGGATTGTTGTTGTGCTGGCGGTTATCGCGACCATACTGAACTCCGTCATACATGCGACGATTCACCAGGGTTTACAGGTTGATCTTCTTGCATTTCGATACGTGGCTGGCGATCTGGGGGGGACTCTTTTCGTTCTGCTTGGGCTTGTGCTACTCAAGCGGCAACTTATCGGCCTCACACGCCGGATGCTTCGCTGAACCTATCTGAGACAGGTCACCCTGCCTTTTTCCGACACGCGTCGTGAGTTTGTTTCATAATGTGGATTACCCTACTACTAGTAGTGTTAAAAGGGTCTGCTATACTGACTCTCGTAGAAAGGAATTACTTCCTGAAAATAATCCACAGGCGCGAGCCTAGCGAGGAGAGGCCTAATGAGTAGTTTAAGATTTTTTCTCGATCTTTTAAGGTTGATAGATTCGACTGCTAGAGAGTTGGGTGTTGAGGGACTAACTGAAGCTGACCGTCAAGTGTTGAACGTGCTTTGGAAAGTGGCAGATCAGAATACGGGCGAGGCAGCGCTTAGTTACGAGCGTTTCCTCGAGAACGAGGTGGAAGAGGGCTCGGTCTCTCGCTCACAGTTCTTTAAATCGCTCAAAAAATTGGAGGACTGCAGCCTCATTGAGCGAGTTGCTGGTCCACGTAGCTCACGCTACAAACTTAACGTGTAAAGCCGCTGAGCGTCACTAGGAATAGGCTCCCATACTCTGGGGGCCTTTTTTATTTTTGATGAAAACTCATCTCATTTATGGGTTCAGTAGACCAGAGAAAGGTTTCTCACAAAAATTGGAAAAAGGTCTGTGCAAGAGTCGGTACAAGAGTTAGAAACTAGCGGGCAAAAGAGTCGGCAGAAGGAAAGGTGAAGCGATGGATAGCTCGATCAGCGATATCGAGTCTCAAGATCAGCACTGGATGGCTCAAGCAATGCAGCTGGCTACGGAGGCGGAGCAAGCGGATGAAGTCCCCGTTGGGGCGATCCTGGTGCTAAACAATGAGATCATAGGGCGAGGCTACAACAGACCCATCAGCGCACAGGATCCGACTGCTCATGCTGAAATTAACGCACTACGAGATGCTGCAACACGCTTAGGAAACTACCGGCTACCCGGCGCTACCATGTACGTTACCCTTGAGCCCTGTGCCATGTGTGCAGGTGCGCTAGTGCACGCGCGTGTAACCAGAGTGGTGTTTGGTGCTGCAGAGCCTAAAGCCGGGGCGGTGATCAGCCGTCAACAATTCTTTGATAGTCCCTGGTTAAATCATCGTGTAAAGACTGAGTCTGGTGTTATGCAGCTCGCCTGTTCTGAACAGTTATCGGAATTCTTTCGCCGCCGTCGCCAAGTTAAGCGTGATGCTAAAGCAATAGAGCGCCAGCAGCCTGATTAATCTGGCGCTACAATTTCAACCTTACGAATATCGGCTAACATGGCCTCCACCGGCAGTATGCTCTGATACTTCCGGATATTAGAAACGTAGGTGACTGCCTCGCTGCCGCGCGCCTGTCCATATTTGGTTTGGTCAAAGTATGCGGGGTCCTCAAGCTTGGGTAGGTGCTCAGCGACAGATTCCCAACTGTCGGCGTCGCCGCCAGCTTTCTGCGTCAATATGCGCGCGTCCTCCAAATGGCCAAAACCAATATTATAAGCCGCCAGTGCAAAGTAAGTGCGATCGGGTTCAGGAATTCTCTGCGGTATCTTTTGGGTGACCCGTTTTAGGTAATGAGCGCCACCAATAATGCTCTGTCGAGCGTTCGTGCGATCCTCCACACCCACATCCTTAGCCGCGTCCTCCGTCAGCATCATAATACCCCGCACGCCGGTGGGTGATACTGCGTCAGCCCTCCAATGGGACTCCTGATAAGCAACAGCGGCGAGGAACAGCGGGTCGTAGCCTGTCTGTTCAGCTGCCTCGTTGAACAACTCCCGCAGCGCCGTGTAGCGCTGCTCAATACCTTCTCGAAAGGCCGTTGTATCGAAATAGGTGAGGATGTTGCTGGGCGGTAGAGGCTGGTATTCCAGCTCTTGCAAAAGAGCTTGAGTCTGCTGGCGGCTGAAGTAGATATCAATCACGCCTGAAAGACTGGCGTCGTTGGAACGCCTTAGATACCAAACAACAGGCTTCTGCTCCTCCAGCTCAAATGCGATATTCAACTCCGGGTGGTAGCTGGCGTACCCACGCCAGAGTGAACGCGGTATGAAGGCCAGTTCCGATTCTCGATTCTGTAATCGAGTCAGTAGATCCAGACGGTTAGCGTTGGTGATTTCGCGCCATTTCAGTTTCGGTAGACGGGCGGCATAAGGTTCAAGTACCGATCTTTCGCCGGAATTCACCAATACCTCGATGTCGAGGCTCTGAGCCTGTTCAATGCTCTTCGGCGGCTTGAAACCCTGACGCTCCCGGTAAACAGCGATATACCGCTCTTGTCTGTAACTCGGCCCGGTAGAGAAGTGCTTGCTGTCAGAGGCGTCACGGCTGAGGTTTGCGCTTACCAGATCAACCTGCCGATCCTCGAGAAGTTGGAAAAGGCGTTTGGGATCTGAAGCGGTTTGGATCTGCAGTTCGACCCCCAGATAGTTGGCGAAATCGCTGACTAGGGAGTAGTCGAATCCGCGGGGTTGATCCCTGTCATAGTAGAAGGTAAGCGGTGAGTTGAGGGTGGCTACGCGCAGTACCCCACGTTCTCGTATCTTCTCGAAGGCTGTTTTTGAGTTCAGGCTTACCAGTGCAATCCAGAAAGTGATAAATAGAATACCACCGGTGTAGATTATCTGACGTAAGTAGGGCGTGCGCCGCGACGTAAACATGCGGAAAGATGGACCTCCAAAGGGCAATAGGCTCCCTTATTGTGTCAGTTTGCGATAAAATTACGCGCTTTCCAACGCCTGTTTTGCAGGAACCTAAAGAGGCCCGATCTAAGATGCTCGTATTGCGAGGAGCCCCAGCGCTTTCAGCCTTCCGCCACGCTAAATTGCTTGCCAACGTTCAAGCGCAGGTAGCGACCGTCACCGACCTTTATGCTGAGTATGTTCACTTCGTTGAAGTGCGCGCCGATCTCAGTGCTCAGGAGTCGGAGGTGCTTGGTCGTCTTCTACGTTATGGGCCGAAGGCGGAGGTTAAAGAGCCCACTGGGAAGTTACAACTGGTTGTGCCCCGTCCGGGAACGATCTCTCCATGGTCCAGTAAAGCAACTGATATCGCCCATAATTGCGGATTGGATTCAGTTATCCGTCTGGAGCGCGGTATTGCCTACTACATCAACAGCTCTTCATCGCTAACAGCTTCTGAGTTAAGCACCATAGCAGCGCAACTGCATGACCGTATGGTTGAGGTAGTATTCAACGACCTACAGCAGGGCGGCACGCTGTTCAGTCATGAGCAGCCGCGAGCCATGTCGCGGGTGGAAATTCTTACGGGGGGACGCCCTGCACTTGAGGCAGCCAACCGCAGCCTCGGCCTTGCGCTGGCTGAAGATGAGATTGATTATCTGGTACAGGCTTTCCAGGATCTTGGCCGAGATCCAAGCGACGTAGAGTTGATGATGTTTGCTCAGGCCAACTCTGAGCACTGCCGCCACAAAATTTTCAATGCCTCATGGGATATCGACGGAGAAGAGCAGCAGAAATCGCTATTTGGCATGATCAAAAATACATACGAGATGGCTGGTGACCGCGTGCTTTCTGCTTACAAGGATAATGCCGCCGTGATCGAGGGTGCCGTTGCTGATCGCTTCTTCCCGAACCCCGAATCTAAGACGTACGGCTTCAGTCACGAGCCTGTGCATATTCTGATGAAGGTTGAGACACACAACCACCCGACTGCGATCGCGCCGTTCTCAGGTGCTGCGACTGGCTCAGGTGGGGAAATTCGTGACGAGGGTGCTACAGGTCGCGGCGCTAAGCCAAAGGCGGGTCTGACCGGTTTTACCGTCTCCGATCTTAACATACCTGGCTTCGAGCAGCCTTGGGAGTCTAAGTACGGTAAGCCAGAGCGTATTGTCTCGGCACTCGATATTATGATCGATGGCCCAATCGGTGGTGCTGCTTTTAACAACGAATTTGGCCGCCCCAACCTCAATGGCTACTTCCGTACGTTCGAGCAGAAGGTAAACGGCGCCAACGGCAACGAGGTGCGTGGCTACCACAAACCGATCATGCTGGCCGGCGGTATGGGTAACATTCGTGCTGATCATGTAGAGAAAGGCGAGATTGAAGTAGGCGCTAAACTGATCTGTCTTGGCGGTCCTGCGATGCTAATAGGTCTGGGTGGCGGCGCTGCCTCTTCCATGGCTTCGGGTAGCTCTTCAGCGGATTTGGACTTTGCATCTGTGCAGCGTGGAAACCCCGAGATGGAGCGTCGTTGTCAGGAGGTTATTGATCAGTGCTGGCAGTTGGGTGAGGCTAACCCTATCGCGTTTATTCACGACGTTGGTGCGGGTGGTCTATCGAACGCCTTCCCAGAGTTGGTTAAAGATGGTGGCCGTGGCGGTGATTTTGAACTGCGCAAGGTCAACAACGACGAGCCGGGAATGGCGCCGCTGGAGATCTGGTGTAATGAGGCGCAGGAACGCTACGTTATGGCCGTCTCACCTGAGAATCTCGCCCGCTTCGAAGCGATTTGTGAACGTGAGCGCTGTCCGTATGCCATAGTCGGTACCGCTACTGAAGATCATCATTTGACGTTGGGTGATACGCATTTCGAAAACAAGCCGGTTGATCTGCCGATGTCTGTGCTGTTCGGAAAGCCCCCTAAGATGCACCGTTCCGTTACTCGAGCTGCTTATGAAGTGAGTGCGTTTGACTGCTCTAAAATTGAGTTGGCAGACGCTGTTGAGCGTGTACTGAAGCTCCCAGCGGTCGCCTCAAAATCATTCTTAATCACGATTGGCGATCGCTCAATCACCGGTCAGGTCGTGCGTGATCAGATGGTGGGCCCTTGGCAGGTACCGGTGGCCGATTGTGCGGTTACCTCGACAGGCTTCAATGGTTATACCGGTGAAGCGATGGCAATGGGCGAGCGCACACCGCTGGCGCTGGTGGACGGCCCTGCGTCAGGTCGTATGGCTATTGGTGAAACACTAACCAATCTGGCGGGTACACCGATTAGCGCCATCCAGGACATTAAACTCTCGGCAAACTGGATGTGTGCTGCTGGCCACCCTGGTGAGGATGAAAAACTTTACGACACGGTTCGCGCCGTGGGGATGGAACTCTGCCCGCAACTCGGTATCACCATTCCTGTGGGTAAGGACTCCATGTCGATGCGCACAGTTTGGCAGGATGGAGATGAGCAGAAAAGCGTAACTGCGCCACTGTCATTGGTGATCTCTGGTTTCGCACCAGTGACTGATGTGCGCAAGGTATTGACGCCACAACTGCGGACTGACCTTGGCGAGACAGATCTGATCCTGCTGGATCTTGGGGCAGGTCAGAATCGAGTGGGCCTCTCTGCTCTGGCCCAGGTCTACAACGAAGTAGGCCAAAGTGTACCTGACCTCGATGATGTAGATACATTCGCGACCTTCTTCGCTGCTGTGCAAGAGTTGAACAACCAGGGGCTTTTACTGGCGTACCATGACCGAGCTGATGGTGGTCTGTTAGCTACGCTTGCGGAGATGGCCTTTGCCGGTCGCACCGGGCTGGATATCAGCCTCGACCTCATCGCCCAAGATAGGTCTGATGTGGTCGCAGCGTTGTTCAACGAAGAGTTGGGCGCGGTTATTCAGGTTAAGCGCGAGCATACCGAGCAGGTGCTAACCGAGCTCTCTGCTGCTGGTCTGGGCGACATCGCATCAGTGATCGGCTCGCCAAATCCAGATGACTGTCTGACACTTAGCTTCGACGATGAGGAGATCTACTCTGAGCGTCGTGTAGTCTTGCAGCGCTGGTGGGCGGAGACCTCTTACCGGATTCAGTCTCTGCGTGATAACTCTGAGTGCGCACAGCAGGAGTTCGACACACTGTTGGATGCTGAGGATCCGGGTCTAAATGTGGCGCTAAGTTTTGACCAGAATTTAGATGTTGCAGCACCCTATATAACGACGGGCATACGCCCGCAGATGGCGATTCTGCGTGAGCAGGGTGTGAACGGTCAGATTGAAATGGCAGCTGCTTTTGATCGTGCTGGTTTCAACGCTGTTGATGTGCACATGAGTGACATCCTCAGCGGTCGGGTATCACTCGATCAGTTTAAAGGACTCGTTGCCTGCGGCGGTTTCTCGTACGGCGACGTACTAGGCGCCGGTGAGGGGTGGGCCAAATCGGTACTTTTCAACCCACGTGCACGTGAGCAGTTCAGTCAGTTTTTTGAACGTGAAGACAGCTTTGCCCTAGGTGTTTGTAACGGCTGCCAGATGCTATCTAACTTACATGAATTGATTCCTGGTGCTGACCTCTGGCCGCACTTTGTGCGCAACAACTCTGAACAATTTGAAGCACGTGTTGCTATGGTGGAGATACAGAAATCGGATTCACTCTTCTTCGATGGTATGGCGGGTTCACGTATGCCAATTGCTGTCGCACATGGAGAGGGGCGTGCGGAGTTCACTGATCAAACTCACCTTGCTAATCTATCCGGCTCAGACACGATCGCTCTAAGATTCGTAAACAATCGTGGCGAGGCAACAGAGCACTATCCCGCTAATCCGAATGGTTCCCCAAGCGGTATTACGGGCGTCACCACTCGCGACGGTCGTGTCACCATTATGATGCCGCATCCTGAACGTGTATTCCGGGCTGTCCAGAACTCCTGGGCGCCAGATGAGTGGTCAGAGGATGGCGCTTGGATGAGAATGTTCCGCAATGCGCGTAAATGGGTCGGCTAACTCAGGCCATATAAGTTAGCTGAAAACGGCGATTAAGGGAGACTTAATCGCCGTTTTTTTATCTGAATGCCCTTTCAGGTTGAGGGGAGATAACTCCTTGTACAGCAGTGTTGAATTAGAAAAATACAGTACATCCGATGCCGCTCATGTGTGATCGGGCGAAGCGCTGCGCCCCAGACGATCATTGATCGCCAGCCAGGCTGGAGTGGTAGGTGGCTGTTCAACTCTGATAGAACTCAATCCGGCGCGGTCGAGGCTAAACAGTGCGTAGTATATCTCTCGGGCATATGAAGCTGGCTCTGCATCAAGCTCAATTAAATTGGTCACACTTCGTTTTGTCAGTATCTTTCGGAGCGCGTCCGAATAGACGATAAAACCGGTCTCTTCGATCTTCTCATCTGCCAGAGTCGCGAGTGACTCAGCGCTATCAAGAAAAACCGGCGTGCGCGGTTGATAATGGGCCTGAACGTTTCCCGGAACTACCTCTGAGTGTCTCTCGGGGACAAGCACCGGTTTGCCCAGTATGGCCTCTAGCTGTGCGGCGGTGATAGGCCCTGCACGCAGTACTCGATATGGCTGGCTGCTCATGTCTACAATGGTGGACTCGATGCCGCGACTACAACTGCCGCCGTCTAATACCGCTTCGATACGTCCGTCTAACTGATCGACCACCTGTTCAGCGCAGGTCGGGCTTAAACCCTTGTAGCGATTGGCAGAAGGTGCGGCAAGTCCAATGTCCAGCTCCCTGAGAATTCTTAGGAAAAGCGGGTGCTCGGGGACTCTAAGTCCCAAGGTTGGTAAACCAGCCGATGCTGGAGTATTGATATCAGGTCGTTTGGGTAGAATCAGTGTTAAAGGACCCGGCCAGAATGCACTTGCCAGTCGTTGCACGTCATCAGTAATCGGGTCAGCCCAACGCTGCAGATGCTCCGCTGAGGGAATATGGATAATTAAAGGGTGGTTTTCCGGACGGCCTTTAGCCGTGAAAATACGTCTCACCGCCTCTGAGTTGCTGGCATCGGCCGCTAATCCATAAACAGTTTCGGTGGGAAGCGCAACACATCCCCCGGCGCTTAATTGCGCTTTTGCTACTGATATACCGGACTCACCCTGTAAAACATCCATGGCGTCGTGATTTCCTCTGAGTGACAGTTTCAACTGCAGCTGCAATGAACAATGCGGCCACTGGACGCGATTGTAAGCCCAGAAAGAGCAGCCGCCTAGTCAGGAAGCGGCTAGGGTCGAACGTAGATGTACCCCTGCTGCTGGAGTTTTACAATCTCAGGAAGACCTGCCATGACGACGTCATCATCGGAGACGTCGTATAGATCTGCATTGGTGATCTGGTACCCGGTCAGCGTATTACCACAAATTAAAAACTGGACGCCGCTGAGGCGGGCTGAGTCCAAACTGATTTGGAGTTCATGATCCCCGACGGCTTGCATAAAGATCTCGATCGCTTCCCCATGAACCATAGCCTTGAGATCAATATTCTCCTCCCCGACAGCGTTAATATGATTTGCCATATTGGAGAGGGTATTGTTAAAGCGCGTCATATCGGCATAGTTTATGTGATAAATCACCTTCTGCGGTTCATAGTCAGATGCTGAGCTGACTGAGACCTGCAGCAATAGAATCAGACTGAAGATATAACGCATGATTTCACCCTCTTTCAGCAAATAAAAAGCCGGCGTTAGCCGGCTTCTAGTCAAACAGACGGCGGCTTATTCGTAAACGATTTTGCCAACAGTGCTGTTTACGGTTACGTCAACGCGACGGTCCGGACGCAGACAGGCGATTAGCTGAGCACCCGAACCTGTACAGTTCGCTACTGGAGCGTTTTCACCCATAGCGCTGGTGTTGATCTTGTCAGCGGCTACACCGCCTTCAACCAGCTTAGCTGCTACTGCATCTGCACGACGCTGGGACAACGCAAAGTTGTAACCTGCATCACCCAGTGGATCTGCGTGACCCACGAGGTCAACTGAATTCAGTGTCTGCTGTGAGTTAATGTATTCAACAATGTTGCTTACACGGCCTACGACAGTGCTGTCGAAGTCAAAGTAGAGCGCATACGTTTTTGTCATCTCTTCTGTCAGATACTTAGGAGCAGCTTCTGCAGCGGCTTCGCCACCACACTCAGGTGCAACATAGTCTGCAGTCCAGTTAGGCGTTTTCCAGCAATCGCCTGAACCGTTAGTGATAACATAACCGTCTGTAGCATGAGTGGCATAACCAGGCTTATCGCCGTGAGCCATGGCTGCTGTAGAGCCGATCATCAGGGCTAGGCTGGCAGCAAAAGCAAGTTTCTTCATGTTTTGAGTTCCTTTTTACAATTAGTCAGGACCAAGGATACAACTCTAGGTGTAGCCTATTAGACAATGTTTTTCCTTAATCGTGCCTAAACAATAGCTCAAATATGAAAAATTTGTAGTTCAAGGTAAAACTTTTTTGAATGGTTTTACGATCACCTGCTGATACACACCCGCGGCGATGTATGGATCAGCATCTGCCCAAGCTTGCGCATCCTCAAGTGAGTCGAACTCGGCAACGATCAAGCTGCCTGAAAAGCCCGCTTCACCCGGCTCTTCGGTATCAATTGCGGGGTGAGGCCCTGCAATTAATAGTCTGCCCTGTTCGGTCAACTGCTTAAGACGGTCGACGTGTGCTGGGCGCACCGACAGGCGCTTCTCCAGTGAATTTGGCACGTCTTCAGAGATAATAGCGTAGTACATCAGTTTCCAGCCTCCTGTTCAGGCTCTTTGGCATGGCGGGAAATATAGAACCCCTGTGCCACAATAAAGACTAAGGTGAGCCCCAGCATGCCGAACAGCTTGAAGTTTACCCAAGTCTCCTCACTAAAGTTATATGCAACGTAGAGGTTGATGAACCCCAGCAAGAGAAAAAAGATCACCCAGATAAGATTGAGCTTGCGCCAGATTCGCCTCTCCATCTCAATGCTGCTTCCCATCAAGCGCTCAACGACCGTTTTGTTACCGATAAACTGAGTCCCCAGAAAGCCCAACGCGAACATCCAGTTAACCACCGTAGGTTTCCACTGGATGAAAGCCTTATCCTGAAACATGAGGGTTGCACCCCCAAGCAGGACCACCAAAGCCAGTGTAATTAGCTGCATATTCTCTATTTTGCGCTGCACCTTCCAGGTGTAGAGCATCTGCAAAATGGTTGCAGGTATCAGAACAGCGGTCGCGATCAGAATATCGTTGGTATACTTGTAAACAGCGAAAAAGACGATAACTGGTAAAAAATCGAGTAATATTTTCATTAGAGAGTCTCAGCGAATGTGTGGCATGAGTATAAAAGTTTGTAACATCAGAGTGAAATCTACATGAACGCCAATTTGCGCTTCGATCTGCATATGCATAGCAATATGTCAGATGGCGCGCTGGCGCCGGCAGAGCTGATGCAGCGTGCAGCGGATGCCGGGGTAGAGCTATTAGCCTTAACTGATCACGATACTATCGTCGGTCTGGCTGAGGCACGTGCTGCAGCAGAAACTTTGGGTATGCTGTTTGTTAATGGCGTCGAGCTCACCGCGGAATGGCGCGGTCGTGTGGTGCATCTGGTAGGCCTTAACTTTGACGCTTCTGCACCAGGCTTCGATAAGTATATGCGGAATCTGATGCAACTGCGTGATCAACGCGCTCATGAGATTGCTCGCAAACTCTATAAGAGAGGGTTGCCCGAAAACCTCTACGAACTTGCCCGAGCGCATGCGGGTGATAGTCAGATTGGACGTCCTCACTTTGCTAAAGCGCTAATAGAACTGGATAAAGTCAGTTCAATGCAGGAGGCGTTCGATCGTTACCTCGGGCAGGGGACGCCTGGCGATGTTAAAGCTACCTGGCCCAGTTACTCCGAGGCAATTGAACTCATCAGCAGCGCCGGCGGAATCGTGGTGCTCGCGCACCCGACTAAGTACAACTTCACCTTCACTAAAATTCGTGAGCTGATGACTGACCTGCTGGCGGCAGGTGCTGTTGGTCTAGAGGTCAGTTTTCCCGGTGTTACGCCCGGGCATCAACATGAGCTGATTAAATTTGCGCAACAGCGTCAATGTTATGTTTCAGCCGGTAGTGATTTTCATTCTCCGGATCAACGATGGACCTCGTTGGGGCGTTATCCGGAATTTCATGCAGAGCGCCTGATAGTCGAGCGCCTGACCGCAGCCTAAGGAGGCAGTGTGAGTCAATTTTTTCAAATCCATCCCGATAATCCACAGAAACGATTAATACGACAGGCAGTGGAGATCATCAATCAGGGTGGTGTTGTGGTGTATCCGACGGACTCTGCCTATGCGCTGGGATGTCATCTCGGTGACAAGCGGGCGATGGAGCGTATTCAGCGTATCCGTCAGTTGGATGATAAACACAACTTCACGCTGGTATGTCGTGATCTATCGGAGATAGCGACCTATGCCAAGCTGGGTAACTCAGTGTTCCGATTCATCAAAGCGCACACGCCGGGTGCTTACACCTATATTTTGAATGCAACAACTGAGGTGCCTCGACGTCTGATGCATCCCAAACGCCGGACCATCGGAATTAGAGTACCCAATAACGCTATCGCGCTGGCCCTGGCTGAAGAGCTAGGTGAGCCGATTATGAGTACCTCACTGATACTGCCCGGTGATGACCTGCCACTGACTGATCCCTACGATATTCGGGATTTGCTGCAATCTCAGGTCGATCTCATCATCGATGGAGGCTACTGCGGAATGGAGGCGACAACCGTGGTCGATTTAACCGAGGATGAGGTCCGGATTGTCAGGGAGGGTGCTGGGCCTACCAATAGCTTCTGATTAATGATGTCGTGAATGTCGTATTCTTCACTATTGCCCTTCTGCCTATGATGAGATGAATTAATATCCATCGACGTGCTGGGCTAAAATGCTAAATTTGCAGCAGGCTTTTTAACATTTCGGCGCGGCAATCAGGAGGTCAGCATGAGTGCAAACGCTCAGGCTCGTCCAAGAATTCTATTTTGCGACCCATCGGGCTCTTTTCTTCGTTGGGCTGAAGAGGTCAGTGGCGCGGGAGCCAGCTGGGATATTGATCGCGTTGATCATCTGCAGTCAGGGCTGCAGATGCTCGCCTCACGCCATTTCGATGCGGTGGTAGTGGCTGCGCCCGCCAGCCCTGAACGTGAACTCAGCTATCTGCGTCAGTTGATGCAGGCAGCTCCGAACTGCGTCCGTATTCTCTACACACCCGTGCTTTCGGCTGCCTATCTCGCAAAGGCTCTGGATGTTGTCCATCGTGTCTGCCTGAACTCGAATACGCGTGAGGAGACGGTTGCTCTGATCGATCAGGCTGTCGCATCGAATAGGCAGTTATCACATGAGAGCGTCCGTCGCTCCATGGCTGCCTTCAAACAGCTACCATCGCCGCCATCCATCTTTCACGAGCTGACTCGACAGCTTAACTCCGAGCGTACCACCTCCCAGCACATTGCGGGTGTGGTCGCGAAAGACCCAGCCCTGACCGCCCGTTTGCTGCGTATTGTCAATTCGAGCTATTTTGGCTTACGCCAGCCTGTTAGCAATATTCAGCAGGCTGTGACGTTGATAGGTACGAGGACCTTGCGTGGACTCGCTCTGGCAGGGCATTTTGGAAGCCACTACAAACAGGCCAAGGAGTGGAACCTTTTCTCCCTTGAGGCTTTGCAGGCCCGCTCTTTAATGGTGGCTCGACTGTCTCAGGCATTGGCGAAGGCAGCCGGCGGAGACGCGATGCTGAGAGATCAGGCGTTTTTGGCGGGTCTTTTGCTGGATGTTGGTATGGTGATGCTTGCAAACGAGCAGTCCCAGAGCTACGCCAAGATATTTGGTTATGCAGCTAAGCACAACAAACCGCTGGCTCAGGTGGAGCTGAAGGCCTTCGGTGTAACCCATGCCCAGTTGGCTGCCAACCTTTTGACACAGTGGAACCTGCCACCAATGGTCGTTGATGCTGTGCTATACCACCATGATCCTGCTGGCTACTTTCAGAAAGGCCTATCACCCACTGCCATCGCCCATGTCGCTGATGCGCTTCTACCGCCGTTGGATTCGAGACTCAATCTACGAATTAATGCTGAAATAGACATCGATTTTCTAGCGCGCGCAGAGCTCGATCAATACCTGCCTAAATGGAAAATGGAGGCGAATGGATTTCGTCTACAGTCTGAAAGAAGTGCGACGAGCTAAGTCTGTGCCCGGCGCCTGCACTCTGCTTTAAGTGCACTTTTAATGCACTGTGCCAGACGTCGTACGCCGGTGGTTGCATACTCTCCATCCGTCAGAATGAGATAGAGTTCAGCACTGCGTCGTGCGCCCTCTGAGAGATTGAGTGGTTTGAGCAGGCCCTGATCAATCTGCTGGCGCACCTTCAATTCAGGCAGCCAGGCAAACCCAAACCCCGCGACGGCCGCCTGTATGGACAGTTCAGGACTGTCGAAACTCCAGCGTTGATAGGCGCCGAGCCAACCGGCGTCGAGATTGCGTTGCCCAGAATCCTTCACCACCAACTGGCGGTATTGTCGGAGACTTTCCAGATCAAGTGGTGCGGTTGTTTGGTTCAGCGGGTGTGTTGCCGCGGCCACTGCAACAAAGTCAACCGCCAGCAGTGCCTCACCCGTGTGCCCCGGCGGTACACGCCCCCCGATGACCATATCTACTTTGCGTTGCAGAAGGGCCTCCTCTGTGCCTGATAGAACTGACTGACGTAACTCGATACGAGTTTGTGGTTGTAGTTCTGCGAACTCTGCCAAGGCATCGAAGACAACGGCCTCCGGAAAGATCGCCTCCACAGAGAGTCGAATCAAGGGTTCTGTCCCCTGGCCGTAATGCTTTGCGAGCTCTTCGGTCAGTTCAGCGCGATTCAGAAGATCACGCGCGTGTCGCACCAAGACTTCCCCGGTATCAGTCAATTTTGCCTTGCGCCCATCCAGCTTAAACAGGCTGACGCCCAGTTGGTCTTCAATTTTTTGGATAGCATAACTGAGAGTCGACTGGCTCTTACGCAAGGCCTCGGCGCCTTGGGCGTAACCACCGTGGTCGACGACAGCAATCAGGGCCTGCCACTGTTCGAGTGTAATATTCATGTATCTAAAATTTCGATATAAATGAGTGATAAATGTCTATTTATTATCGATAGCTTAGATCAAATAATAGTGACATGTGAAATCAATCCGGAGAAAACTATGAAGACACTTCTACATATCAAAAGCAGCCTGTTCGGTGAGCAAGGTCAGTCAGCCCAGTTGGCACAGACGTTTATCGCTCGATGGAGTGCCGAAAATCCTGAATCGACAATTATTGAACGCGATCTTGCTGCCGATCCAGTGCCTCACCTGGACGCTTTTCGCATGACTGCGCTAAATACCCCGGAGGATCAGCGCACATCAGAACAGCAGGCGGTTGTAGGGCTGGCGGATCAGTTGTTGGCTGAGGTTAAGGCGGCTGATGTGTTAGTGATCGGCTTACCAATGTACAACTTCAGTGTGCCTTCTCAGCTGAAGGCTTGGTTTGATCACCTAGCGAGAGCGGGCGTAACTTTCCGTTACGGTGAAAACGGTGTTGAAGGACTCATAGAAGATCGTCCGGTCTACTTGATCTCTACGCGCGGCGGTGTCTATGGCCAGCAGGGTTCCGATATGCAGATAAGCTACATTAAACAGCTGCTAAGCTTTATGGGGTTGAATAATCAGCACCTCGTCGTTGCAGAAGGTCTGGCGATGGAGGAGCACAGGGAATCGGCGCTGGAGAAAGCGCGCGCGGCTCTGGTCTGATAGCCGTCTAAGAAGAGGAGAGTCCGATGAGTAGTCGTAGTATTAAACGCCGTATTCAAGCTGTTAACAGCATGGACGGTGCTGGTGTGCGTATACAGCGTAGTGTGGGTAATTCGCAGTTTGCGCGTATAGACCCCTTTCTGATGCTCGATAACTTCTCGTCGGATGATCCAGACGACTATATAGCGGGCTTTCCGGCTCACCCGCATAGAGGCTTTGAAACCGTTACCTACATGATCGAGGGACGTATGCGACATCGTGATCATATGGGGAATGAGGGCATTCTGCGCTCCGGCGGTGTGCAGTGGATGACCGCGGGTCGCGGTGTTATCCATGAGGAGATGCCTGAGCAGGAGGAGGGACTCATGAGTGGATTTCAGCTCTGGGTTAATCTCCCTGCGACGGAGAAGATGAAGCCGGCGGCTTATCAAAATATCGAGCCCGAAGAGGTAGCCGAGTTTGATGTCGCCAAGGGCGTTCATGTTCGTCTGGTAGCTGGCGAACTTGCGTCGCTCTCAGGCGAGCGGATAGCTGGGCCCGTGTCGGGTATAAGCCGCCAACCCCTGTTCGTCGAAGTACAGATGCAGCCGATGAGTGAATACAGTCTGCCTTTGGCGGCTGAATTGAGTGGCTTTATCTATCTGTTTGAGGGTGCCGGCACCGCAGGACCTGAGAATCTTAACCTCGCCGAAGCAGCGGAGCTGGGTGCAGGTGAGCGGGTCGAGTTGAAGGCGGGAGCCGAGGGTGCTCGCTTATTGGTGATTGCGGGGCGTGCGATTAACGAACCAATCGCCCAGTATGGTCCCTTCGTGATGAATACTAGCGATGAGATTGAGCAGGCAATAGCCGATTATCGCGCCAACCGCCTAACCGGCTGACACCCTACTTGGCACAAAGGGCCAAGCTCTTCTAGTCTGAATGGACGAGAGGTAGCTTGGCCTTTTTTGTGTTGAAGCAGGAAGAACCGATGATCGACTTGAATCCCTATCTGAAATTAATGGTGACTAAACAGGCATCTGACCTGTTTTTCACCACGGGCGCCTGTGTTCAGGTAAAAATTGACGGTGTAGTACGACCCATAGGCGATACCCGGCTTGAGCCAGGTGCGACTGAGGTGATTACCCGCCACCTCCTGACTGATGAGGAGATGGGGCGTTTAAAAAGCGATCTGGAGATGAACTTTGCCCATGCCGCCGAGGGGATCGGTCGTTTTCGTGTCAATATCATGTGGCAACGTGGCGATCTGGCGCTGGTGTTTCGGTATATCCGCGAAGAGATACCCTCTGTGGAGCAGCTTAAACTCCCGCCAGTGCTTAACTCCCTTGTTATGGAGTCGACAGGTCTGGTGCTGATCGTCGGAAGCACCGGTTCCGGTAAATCTACGACACTGGCCTCAATGCTGGACTATCGTAATGCGAATACAACGGGGCATATCCTCACGATAGAGGACCCCATAGAGTTTTCCCATTCACATAAGCGTTCCATCATTAACCAGCGCGAGGTGGGGATAGATACCCACTCCTATGGTACGGCGTTAAAAAATGCCATGCGCGAGGCGCCAGATGTGATCATGATTGGTGAGATCAGAGATCGCGATACGATGGAGCAGGCGATCCGTTACTCAGAGACGGGCCACCTCTGTCTGGCGACCTTACACAGTACATCAGCGCCACAGGCAGTGGCGCATATATGTAACTTTTTTGACGACTCAGAGTTGCGTCGCATCAATATGGACCTGTCAGTAAATTTGAAAGGCATCGTAGCCCAGCGTTTGGTTCGCGATGTGAATCAGAAATACGTCCCGGCGACCGAGGTGCTTATCAATACACCTTTTGTATCTGAGCTCATTGCGAACGGTGACCACAAAGAGTTGCGAGAGGCGATAGCCAACAGCTCAGACAGTGCAGCCCATACCTTCGATACCAGTCTGTTCGAGCTGTATCAAGAGGGTCGAATTACCCGTGAGGTAGCACTCGCGAGTGCTTACTCGCGTAACAACCTTGATCTGCAGATACGTTTCGGGGGGGCAGCCTAATGACACTCAGTTCTTGGCGGGTGGTGGCGTAGCGGTTTGAGGATTGGCAGTCTCCTGTTGCTCCGCCAGCAGTTGCTGCTGGATCTCACGTTCTTGCTCGGTGCGAAGCTCAGCCTGCTGTAGAAGATTCTCTGCATGTGCTAACTGACCCTCCATTTTGACGTAGTTACCCAGCTTACGGATCGACTTGATGCAGGAGCGGTATTGGTGCAGTGCAACGCCCGAGCCGCGGTTCTGTTCCAGCAGTTGGGCGTCCATCAGTTCGAGATCGAGGCGAGCACGAGCGTAAGCAATTTTGGCTTGATTCATAATGGGTTGGATTTGAGACACGGAGTAGCGTCCACTCTTCGTGAGATCTGTCAGAAATTGAGCAAACTCGCGCATGATCGCGCGTGCACTTCGAGCTTGTTCGCGGTCAGGAAATAGAGTCAAACCGGCGGCAGAGACGGGGCCCTCGCTGAGTTGCTGTGCCCTTAGGTTCAGCGCCTCGAGCTGTTTACGAGCACCTGCATTTGAATCCAGAGAGCCTATCTCACGCCAGTGCTGTTGCAGATACCCAAGTAGCAGATTATCCATCGCTGCACTTCGGAGTGGCGCCGGCAGTGCATGAAACAGGTGATCAGCACGGCGAATCTGGTCCTTTAAGGCGAGAACACGCAGGCGCTTCTGCCGGCGTTGGTTCTCTATGCCCTGCATTATCAGGGCTCCCACAATAAAGAGGCCGAGCCCTGCGAGTATCAGCAGGCCGATCTGGGTAGGCGACATGATACGCTCCTAAGCTTCGGTAACTACAGCATAGTCAATTTGCTGATATAGGGCTAAATCTATGATTCATGTGAAGAAATATTATTAGTAATTAGAGTGTATCTGCTCTTCTAATCTTTCTTCAAAGAAAAAGTTAAAAAATTTTATATACCGGTCTTGACGATCTCAGAGGCGCTCCGTATTATTTGCGCCTCCTCAACGAGGAACGCGTAATGCGAAGGCTACGTCCCATTCGTCTAGTGGCCTAGGACACCGCCCTTTCACGGCGGTAACAGGGGTTCGAACCCCCTATGGGACGCCATTAAGCGGGATTAGCTCAGTTGGTAGAGCGATACCTTGCCAAGGTATAGGTCGTCGGTTCGAGCCCGATATCCCGCTCCATTACACTCCTCTCCTACGCTTTAATGTCATCCAACTTTTGAATAAAACCTTCTAAATCCGGTTCAGAGATCCTAATTTCCTGTCTCCATTCGATACGTTGGTGGGCGCATGCCGTGGTCCCCCTGCTGTATTACAGAGCTACTTCGAGGTTCTATCCTTGGGCTGCAGAGATTGCACGGGGTCGCGTGATCGATTCAGTGGCACCGGTGTTGGGGCGTTGACTCATACGGCCATCAAGCGAAGCCTTACAGCCCCGCCGCTCAACCAATTTATGCTGGCATGAATGTGGTCGGTGTTATTCGATACAGTATCAACATCAATGCTTCGGTGTAGTAGTGATTGCGCCCATGATCGCATTACGCAGTTCTAGGTAATCAAATGGCTCGTTCTGGCCCTCTTTGACATAACGCGCTTCGTCTAGCGCCTGGAATTGCTCGATCTCCTCATCGTTGAGGTAATGAATACAATCCCCACCAAATAGCCAGAGCAGATCACGAGCGAGGAGTTGTGTGAGTTGTGGATAGTTGCGCACCAAACGCGTCATCAGTATCTGCCCGAGCTCAAAAGCTTCATCGGCGTGTTCCTGATAGAGTGTGATGGTCTCCTGAAAAAGGGCGAGGAGCTCGTCAGCCTCGCTTGAGTAGCCCTCCTCAGACATATCGAAGGGGGGCTGCTTGATTAAATTGTTGTAACCAAGTTTAAGAAGATTTAAGTGGAACTGATGGAAACTGGTCACCCTAAGCACTCCGCAAAACAGGTACAATATTGATAAGGGGGCATTTTACCTTGAATTTCCACGTTTTGGGCCCCATCTCAGCGAGAAGTTAGCAGAAGGATGCACTCAATGGATGTCGCACTGCGGATTAATAATCTGCGCAAGACCTATGGGAATGGGTTTAAGGCCCTCAAAGGTATTGACCTAGAGGTGAAACAGGGAGACTTCTTCGCTTTGCTGGGTCCAAACGGGGCAGGTAAATCGACGACCTTAGGAATAGTCACCTCCTTGGTTAACAAGAGTGAGGGCAGCGTCAGCGTATTCGGTCAGGATATTGATACGCACGCAACTGAAGCAAAGCTCTGCATGGGGATTGTGCCACAGGAGTTTAACTTCAATGCATTTGAGAAGGTTGAGGACATACTGGTTACGCAAGCCGGATACTACGGTATCCCCCGTAAACAGGCGATTGAGCGTTCAGCGTTTTATCTCAAAGAACTAGGTCTTTGGGAAAAACGCAGTGACCGAGCGCGCATGCTTTCGGGTGGTATGAAACGCCGTCTCATGATTGCTCGCGCTTTAGTACACGACCCGAAACTGCTTATCCTGGATGAGCCGACGGCAGGCGTTGATATAGAACTGCGACGCTCTATGTGGGAGTTCTTGCGTAAAATTAATGCGGCCGGCACAACGATTATTCTTACCACGCATTATCTTGAAGAGGCTGAATCGCTCTGTCGCAATATTGCCATCATTGATAAGGGTGAGATCATTCAGAACTCCTCTATGAAAGCGTTGTTGGCGCAGCTTAATGTGGAGACCTTTGTACTTGATCTTGCTACTGAACTGAGTGAGCCACCAACACTGCAGGGATTTACGACACGTTTGGCAGATGGGCATACGCTTGAAGTCGATGTGCCCAAGGCTGAGGGGCTCAACGGTGTTTTTGAGCAGTTAAACAGAGCGGAGATCAAGGTGCTAAGTATGCGCAACAAGGCTAATCGCCTGGAGGAGCTCTTTGTCTCCCTGGTTGAAAGGCAGAAGGGGAGCGCGGCTTGATGAATTCACATATTATCTGGACCGCATTTTGGACCATTGTGGTTAAAGAGGTTCGCCGCTTTACCCGGATCTGGGTACAAACTCTTGTGCCGCCGGCGATCACCATGACGCTCTACTTCATCATATTTGGTAATTTGGTTGGCTCACGTATCGGTGAGATGGGTGGCTTCGATTACATGCAGTACATTGCTCCGGGGCTCATTATGATGTCAGTCATTACCAACTCCTACGGCAACGTAGTCTCCTCTTTCTTCGGGACAAAGTTTCAAAGAAATATTGAGGAGTTGTTGGTAGCACCGGTGCCCAACTGGGTCATTCTAGCTGGCTACGTCATCGGTGGTGTAGTGCGCGGTTTGATGGTCGGTTTCATTGTGACCCTGCTGTCGCTCTTTTTTACCGATCTCAACCTGGCGCATCCGCTGATAACTATCGCTATCGTCTTCCTGACGGCGGTTGTGTTCGCACTGGGCGGATTTATCAATGCTGTCTTCGCTCAGACTTTCGATGATATCTCGATTATTCCGACCTTTGTGCTGACACCCCTTACCTACTTAGGGGGGGTATTTTACTCTATCGCGCTGCTGCCGGAATTTTGGCAGTGGGTATCGCAACTCAATCCGATACTCTACATGGTGAACACCTTCCGCTACGGAATTTTGGGCGTTAGTGATATCGACATTGTCTTCGCGTTTAGCATGATTTTAGTGTTTGTCGTGGTGCTCTCGGCCTTCTCACTGCACCTGTTGAATATTGGTAAGGGGATTCGCAGCTAATGTCTGAACATGAAACTGTACTGCACTCACCGCTGGGTAAGGGCACTGTCTATGTTAATCGGTACGATCCAGATCTACTCTACCCAATAGAGCGGGATATTAACTGGAAGCGTCAGGGAATCGAGCGCGCTAGTCTGCCGTTTCGTGGGGTCGATATCTGGAATGCCTACGAGGTCAGCTGGCTCAATGCCAAGGGGAAGCCAGTGGTCGCTCTTGCCGAGTTTCAGATTCCGGCCAGTTCCACTCATATCGTTGAATCCAAGTCATTCAAACTCTACCTCAATTCGTTCAACCTGACCCGCTTTGGCAGCGACTCAGAGGTCGTAAAGTTGATGCAGGAGGATCTCACCCGTGCTGCAGGAGGAGAGGTCAGGGTGAGTCTGAGTTACCCGCAGGACAACGCGTCCATCGGTAAGCTCGTCGGTCGCTGTATTGACTCGCTGGATGTTGACATTGAGCACTATGAACCTGCGCCCCAGCTGCTTAACGTGGGTGGTGAGATGGTGTCAGAGTCACTGGTGAGTCATCTGCTAAAATCTAACTGCCCAGTCACCGGCCAGCCTGACTGGGCGAGCGTACAGATTAGCTATCAGGGGCCAAAGATTGATGAACGGGGTCTACTGGCCTACCTGATATCTTATCGCGAACACGGTGACTTCCATGAGCAGTGCGTTGAGAACATCTTTATGGATCTTTGGAACCGCTGTCGGCCCCAGAAACTTAGTGTCTACGCACGATACGTTCGTCGAGGGGGCTTGGACATCAACCCTTATCGTTCAAGCTTGAACGATCGACCAGAAAATACGCGCCTCTCACGCCAGTGAGGCGAATACGGCACAAAGGAGAGCCTGATGGAAGCGCTTGAACTCTTAACCCAACGCACCTCAACACCGGCGCTGCGAGCACCCGCGCCAACCCAAGATCAAGTGAAGCTGATGCTAGATGCCGCCTGTCGAGCACCAGACCATGGTAGTCTGCGTCCTTACCGCTTTATGGTGATCGAAGATGAGGGGCTGAACCGGCTTGGCGAGTTGTTTCTCAAAGCGGGGCTGACCAAGAACCCCCAGATGGATGAAGCTGAGCAGAGAAAGCTCAGGAATATGCCACTGCGGGCGCCTATGATCATTGTTTGCGTGGCAGTCAAACAGCCACACCCTAAAGTGCCCGAGATGGAACAGGTCATTACTGCGGGCTGTGCAGCTCATGCCATTGTGCAGAGTGCCTTTGCCCAAGAACTCGGCGCCATGTGGCGTACAGGTGCGATGACACACGATGCCGTGGTACTTGAGGGTCTGAGCATCGCTGAAAATGAAGAGATAGTCGGTTTTATTTATCTGGGACGCTCTCTGAAAGTGCGTGAAGCTCCTGAGTTCGATTCCGCTACTCTTATGCAGAGCTGGGGCTAGTGATTCAAGCTGATTTTCTGCAGTGGCTGCACCGCGAGATTCCGCTCACGGCGGCGATGCAGATAGATCGAGTGGAATTTGATGGCGAAAAACTCTCGCTACATGCGCCTCTTGCACCTAATCTGAATGATAAGGGGACCGGTTTTGCCGGTTCGACGGCGGGATTGGCGACACTGAGCGGTTGGTCTCTGATTACGCTGTGGTTGCAATCACGCAGCATAGAGGCTGATGTGATGATTGCCCGCTCAGAGATCGATTACCGTGCCCCTTTGCTGGAGGATTTGCGAACCGAAGTAGCGCTACCGGATCGGGAAACGATGATGGAGTTTGAGTCTCGGCTCAAGACACGTGGCCGGGCGCGTCTGCCTTTGATAGTTACTTTGGGTGATTCGCTCAATCCGATATTACAGTTGAGCGGTGATTACGCCGCGCGGCTACGATAACAAAGATCACCGGAGCACAGATGAGTATCCAACAATTTGCGCTGTCGAAAGTGAGTTGTGCCTCTTGTGTGCGCACCATAGAGCGTGCACTGGAGGCGGAGCCAAGTATCACAGACTACTCCGTCAATTTTGCTGAGCGCACTGCCAGCATTGAGACTGACGCTGAGCCACAGCAGATCATTGAGGTCATTGTAAAATCAGGCTACGGCGCGTCGATCATTGATGGCGAGGAGGATCTTGAGGCGCGCGAAGCACAGCAGATCGCCGAGCTCAAACAGCAGTTCCAACATGCTTGGATAGCGCTGGGACTCGGTGCGTTGCTAATGCTGCAGATGATGCTTGATTGGGTGCCACCCTTGGAGGAGGCAGAGGGTCGTATCTCCGGGGTAATCACAGCCGTGCTAACGCTGGTCGTGATGCGCAAAACAGCGGCGCACATCTATCGTGGTGCCTGGAGTTCAGCCCAACGACTGCAGTTCAACATGGATACCTTAATTGCACTGGGTACGGGTGCAGCCTGGATCTATTCATCCGGTTTGCTTATTGCTATGGCTATCGAGCCCGGTTGGATCCCTGATGTAGCCCGTCATCTCTACTACGAAGCGACACTGATGATCATCGGTTTTATCCTCCTGGGGCAGGCGCTGGAGACGCGAGGGCGCACGCAGACGGCTTCGGCGCTGCGTAAACTGATGCATCTGCAACCAAAACAGGCGTTGCGCGTGCGTGAGGGTGAGGAGCGTATGGTTAACGTACAGCTTTTGCTTCCCGGCGATCTGGTGCGGATCCGCCCAGGTGAGCGAGTGCCTGTCGATGCTGCGATTGTTGAAGGCGAGACCTATGTTGATGAATCGATGCTCTCGGGTGAACCGGTTGCCGTGAGTCGGCGCGTGGGTGACAGGGTAACAGCGGGTACGCAGAACCAACAAGGTAGCCTGCTGGTTAAAGTGACTGAAGTTGGGTCTAAAACCCGTCTTGCACAGATTATGGATAGCGTTCGTCAAGCCCAGAATACCAAGCCTGAGCTGGGTCGACTGGCGGATCGGGTCGCGTCGGTATTCGTACCGATAGTCATGTTGATAGCGCTGCTAACTTACGCTCTGTGGACAATTTATGGGCCGGAGCCGAGTTGGAGTTACGCCATACTGGCCGCCTTGACGGTGCTTATAGTGGCTTGCCCCTGTGCCTTGGGTCTGGCGACGCCGATGGCTGTGATGGTGGGCGTCGGTCGGGCTGCAGATTTGGGTGTGCTAATTCGTCAGGGTGATGCTCTTCAGCGAGCTCAGGATTTGACAACAGTCGTGCTGGATAAGACCGGGACGCTGACAGAAGGGTCGCCCAGTTTGGTGCGGCGCAAGGTGCTCGATACCCGTGCGGAGTCGCAGGCGTGTGCGCTGGCTCAGCGCTCCGAGCATCCATTGGCGCGGGCATTGGCTGAAGCTCTGCCCGCCTCCGATCTGGTTATAGATCAGTTTAAATCGATCACTGGTGGCGGTGTAAAGGCCGAGATCGACGGTCAGCTAATACACCTGGGTAATGAGCGTTGGCTGACAGGGGAGGGCATTGATTGTTCGTCCTTGCAGCAACAGGCGCAGGCGTGGGCTGCAGAGGGCTGCTCCCTCGTTTGGCTAGCTGACGCACAGCGAGCTCTGGCACTGTTTGCACTCAATGATGCGATTCGGGCAGACAGCGAAGCGGCAATTGATCGTCTTCACCGGGCCGGGCTCAAGCTGGTGTTGCTCTCAGGCGATCACGAGCTGGCGGTTAAAACTCTGGCCTCGCGGCTCAAGATAGATAGTTACAAGGCTGGACTGAAGCCCGAAGATAAGTTGTCAGAGATTCGAGCCTTGCAGCAGCGCGGTGAGGTGGTTGCGATGGTCGGTGATGGGATCAACGACGCGCCTGCGCTAGCGCAGGCAGATGTTGGATACGCTATGGGCGGTGGCACTGATGTAGCGATCGAGTCAGCTGACGTGGTATTGATGCAGAATTCGCTCCAGAGTGTTGCCAATGCCATTCTGTTGTCGCGGGCGACGGTGCGTAACATAAAACAGAATCTTTTCGGCGCCTTCATCTACAACACTCTTGCTATACCTGTAGCGGCAGGGGTGCTTTTTCCTTTTGTCGGTGTTCTGCTCAATCCAATGATTGCCGGCGCTGCGATGGCACTCTCTTCGGTCACTGTCGTAGCTAACGCTCGGCGCCTGGCAAAAATTGGACTGCATTAATCGGCAATTGTGACTGAGTTGATCAGTACGGGTTGCTTCGGCACATCGCGGAAGCGGCCAACGCTGGTTGTCTCCACGGCAGAGATCGCATCAACCACGTCCATACCGCTCGTCACCTCGCCAAATACTGCGTAACCCGGGCGCGAGCCGCTACCGTCAAGGTTAGTGTTGTTGACGGTGTTGATAAAGAACTGAGATGTTGCGCTGTGAGGCGCATTTGTGCGGGCCATAGCAATAGAGCCACGGCGATTACTGAGACCATTGTCAGACTCGTTCTGGATCGGTGCACGAGTCTTTCTGGGTTGCAGTGATGAATCCATCCCTCCGCCCTGAATCATAAAGCCCGGTATGACGCGGTGAAAAACCAGACCGTCGTAATGGCCTGCCTTCGCATACTCAACAAAGTTGGCAACGGTTATCGGTGCACTGGCATCATCGAGTGTCAGCTCGATCATACCGGCGCTCGTCTCCATTTTCACAACAACGTCGGCACTGACATTGACGCTGGTCAGTAGGGGTAAGCTAACAGCGAGGCTAATAACAAGGTTACGCATGCGTCTCTCCGGATAATTGGGTTTAACGCAGACTAGCTAAATTCGACTCTCAGGCCAAGCTGAACCGTAATTGCGGGCGGCTGCGTAAAGAAGTTAAAAGCTGGAGATTTAAAGTGCGTGGACTTCTAACCCTTCTACTTCTTTGCCTGGGGCTGACATCAGTACAAGGGTCAACCTTGCAGGTGAAGGCGCAGCGCTACGCTAATACGGTTCATTACGATGTTTTTCGTAATGATGAGCCGGTTGGTGAGTATAGTTTGAGCTTTGAGCCCTCTGGCGATGCGCTGAAAGTGGCGGTAGAGATGAAAATAGCGACTAGAATTTTTGGTCTGTTTAGTTATGACTATCTCTATCAAGCGACTGAAGTATGGCAATCAGACAGTCTCGAGTCGCTTGAAGTACGAATGCTAACGAACGGTGATGAAGAGGCTGTTACGGCGGTCCGGCAAGGTGATCGGCTACAGGTCGTTGATCCAAAAGGGCGTGAGCGACTGCTGCCGGCCAGTCTGTTGACGACTCACCACTGGCTGGATGACATTCTAAGTCAGCCAGAGGTCCTTAATACGATTAACGGTAAAGCCAGTAAGTTGAGTGTAAAAGAGGAGCAGCAAGCTGTCTGGATGATCGAAGAGCGCCCAGTTGCGATTCGGGGCTTTCGCCTTGGTGGCGATTTGGAAAACACCCTCAGCTGGTACGATAGCGAGGGGCGTTGGCGAGGTATGAGCTTTAAAGCCAAAGACGGCTCTACAATTGACGTGCGCTGGAAGGGTGCTGAAACCACTCGTGGATAGCACAGCACGAGCTCAGAGGTTTAGATGGAACGAATATGGATTACCGGTGGTGGCACGGGTATAGGGCGAGAGCTCGCGCTTGCATACGCACAGCGTGGCTCGCGCGTGTGGATCAGTGGACGTCGCCTGGAAGTGTTGCAGGAAGTTGCTAATGAGGCTCGGGGCTATAGCGGCGAAGTGCATTGCGCGCCTCTAGACGTTACTGATTCGAGTGCCTGTGAGCAAGTTTGGTCAACAATACTGGACGAGTCTGGGGGAGTCGAACGTGTCATCCTCAATGCTGGGGATCACAGGGAGATGCCTGTTGAGGCGTTCAGTCAACAGACGATGGAGCACCTGATAAATGTCAATCTTTTTGGTGTGACCCGGTTGATCGAACAGGTGCTCCCCTGGATGTTACAACAGGGCGGGCAACTGGCAATTGTTGCCTCTTTGGCGGGTTATCGTGGACTACCTTTGGCGGCAGCATACGGAGCTAGCAAGGCTGCCCTGATTAATATGACTGAAGCGATGCGAGCGGAGTTAGAGGGAGGTCCAGTAGACTTACGTTTGATCAACCCTGGGTTTGTACGAACGCCGCTGACCGACCGTAACCAGTTTGAAATGCCTAGTCTGATTGACGCCGATGTGGCGGCTCAGCGTATCATTAGTGGCCTGGATGGGAAGTGTTTCGAGATTCGTTTTCCTACAATGTTTGCCGCCACCCTGAGGCTGCTCAGCATGTTACCCTACAGACTCTATTTCGCCTTGATTCGGAAAATCACATCAAAATGAACCACCCTCATGAAATTGTTTGTCAGGGCTACCTAGAGCTCTTTGCTAATTTGACCCCCGAGCGTATCGCAGAATTTAGTCGCTGGGTGAGTGAGGATGTTCACTTTCGTGACCCGTTTAATGATGTGCGGGGTTTGAGCAAGATGCAGGCGATACTGGCCGATATGTTTGAACGTACCGATGAACCCAGATTCCGCGTTCTAGAGCATCGCCTGGGAGGAGACACGGGTTTTGTGCGCTGGCATTTCAGTGCAAGACTCCCGGTGCTGGGTAAGCTTAATGTTGAAGGTGTTTCGAGGTTGCAATTCAATAACGACGGTTTGATTAGTGAGCATCTGGATTATTGGGACAGTGCTCCTATCTACCTTCAGCTACCGGTGATGGGTTGGGTGTTACGTCGTCTCAAAGGGAAAATGGCACTTCCTTAAGTTGGTCAGCACGCTGGAAACTCAGTGTCACGGTACCCAGTGTAAAGCCCCATTTTTTTACATAGGCCCGATTAATCATTACGCCGCCCGGCTGAAGCAGCATCCAATCGTCAAAGGTGACTCGCCAGCTCGAGTCACCCACAGGGAGATCAAGCGTGTAAGTCCAGTTTAGGGCGTTGCCCTGTGCTTCCCCGCGTGCCTCTCCCAGTACATCATCGGCAGTACCTGTGTAGCGGTTATTGCCAGCTGGTTTAATTGTCCAGACGCGCGTATCACGCTCACCGTCGTCATAGAGAAAGCGCTCATCAAGTATGAGCCTCTGGCCATCCCAGTCGCCGTCGATTTCAACTTGAAACTGCCGACGAACCTTGCCAAAACGGTCCTCAAATATTCCCCAAGCGTAGACCTTGCCGTCGAAGTAATCTTCGATTTTCAACACCGGTGTGGGACGACTCAAGCTGGCGATATCCATGGTGGTACAACCGTATAACGACAAAGTTATTAGAGCAATGAGGAAAAGACGTATCATCTCATCTCCGATTATTTAAGCGCGCGACAATGCGCTGGTGGGTGGCTTCAGTGAGACTGAAGCGCTGCATCAATGTCACCGCAATGAGTTTGAATACGCAGGGTAAAAAGGCGTAGATCAACGCCAACGCACCGGCCTCTCCCTCACTTTGGTTAAAACCACTCAGATCCAGCAGGCCAAACGCAAGTAGTGCAGCCAATGCCAGAGCTAGTTTGGTGCATACATTCCACAGAGCAAAGAGCAGGCCGCTCTGGTCGCGTCCATAGCGTATGCGGTGCCAATCGCACACATCTGCTTGCAGGGCTTGTGGCAATGCCAGATCTGCACCGAGCATCGCACCGGTGGCAAGACAAATAATCAGAAACCAGCTGAAATCTCCGCTCCCGAGCATCGATGCAGGTAAGAAAGCGATAACGGCTACCAACATAGCACCTTGCCATAGCCGCTTGCGGCTGCAGTAGTGACTGGCAAACCACCAAAGTGGCAGCGATAGAATGGCCGCGACGAAGTAGATCAATATTAACTGAGCTCTCCCCGCTTCGTCCGATCCAAGGACTTCAGTGACATATAAGGGGAAGAGTACGCCGGGGATGCCGTTAGCCAGGCCGTTAGAAAACCAGGCGAGCATTAAGGTGCGGGCCGGGCGATTCCGTAGGACGGTACGAATCTTTCTGGTTGAAGTGATCGCCCTGTGCGCCGGCCACTGCAGCCGAAATACCAATATCCCGAGTGTCAACGCGACAAGTACGATCGTTATATTAGTAAGCGCTCTCATTGCTTCAAGCTGCGTCTCGCCGCGAGTAATGAGATAGACAGGTATGGCGGCAGATAGCAGCAGACCAACAACCCCCAAACCCTCCCGAAGACTGGCGACCCGGGTCCGACTTTGATGGCTTGAAGTGAGGCCCGGCAGCATTGCTAGATAGGGGATCTGTACCAGCGTCCAGCCAAAATAAAGCAAGCTAAGGGAGAGTAGTAAGGAGGCCCCTGGCCAGTTATTCACAGGACGCGTGAGCCAGAAAAGTCCCACTGCACAGATTAACGCCCCAGTGGTCATCAACAGGCGTTGTTGGCGCGCACTGGCTCGGTCATTTAACGTACCAACCCAGGGGTCGAGCAGCAGGTCGCCGAAACGTGCTAGCATCAGCAGTGCGCCGACGAGCGCAAGATCCAGGCCAAACTCCTCTACATAGAGCGTGGGAAGGTAAATGAATAGAACAAGTGTAGGAAGCGCTAGCGGCAGGGCCGGTAGCGCGTAGATGAGGGTTTGTGAGGGGCTGATGCCTGGATCAGCGGCTGATTTTAAATAACCCCACATCGATGGAGCCTTCAGTGAATCCGCCCTCGCAGTAGGTCAGGTAGTAGAGCCACATCCGGCGGAATCGCTCATCGAAACCTTGAGCCTGAATGCGCGGCCACTGCGCAAGGAAGGAGTGTCGCCACTCTGCCAAAGTACGAGCATAGTCCTGTCCGAAGAAGAACTGTTCGTCCAGGGTTAGGTGCGCTTGACTGACCTGATGCTCGAGTTTTTCTGGGCTCGGCAGCATGCCGCCGGGAAAGATATATTTCTGAATAAAATCCGCGGCCCGGGCATAGGCATCAAAGCGCTCGTTCTCAATGGTGATCACCTGCAGTAGAGCACTCGATCCGGGTTTTAAAAGCTCCCGAACTTGCTTGAAATACGTTGGCCAGTGTTCTTGCCCCACAGCTTCGAACATCTCTATAGAGACAATGTGATCGAACTGCCCTGACACGTCTCGGTAGTCGATCAGTTGAAATTCTGCCTTGTCTGATAGGCCAGCATCTGCGATCCGCTTCTGGGCGTACTTCAATTGCTCCTTTGACAGAGTGATACCGGTCACCACCGCGCCAAATTCAGCCGCCGCAACCTCGGCAAATCCACCCCAACCACAACCGATCTCAAGCACCCTTTCACCGGGCTTAACGTCAAGCATCTGGCAAATACGACGGTACTTGGTGAGCTGGGCTTCCTGCAAGTCATCAGTCTGCTCGTACAGCGCAGATGAATAGGTCATGCTCGGGTCAAGCCATAGCTGATAGAACTCGTTGCCCAGATCATAGTGGTAGGCGATGTTCTTGCGGCTACCCTTGCGAGTGTTGGAGCGGGCCAAGTGAACCAGACGATTGAAGAAGTTCAGCACCGGATGACCTTTCATGACCTCGTCCATCGCGTGCTCATTGCCCAGCGCCCAGCGCACCAGTGCAACAATATCGGGGCTGTCCCATTCACCGTCCATGTAAGATTCTGCCCAGCCAATCAATCCGCCACGCAGTAGTCGCGATATAGGTTTAAGGCTCTTCAGTCTGACTTCGGCGCGAGGCTCGCCCGGGTTGGCCTGGCCAAACTGTAGCTCCTTTCCTGACGGGAGAAAAAGACTCAGCGTGCCGTACTCGAGCTCCGGCAAGCGACTGAGTACCTGTTGAAGGTAGCGGCGGCTGAGCCAGCCCTCTTCAGCTGTAGCTATCTGACTGGGTGTTGTGGTTGAGTATTCAGAGGGTTTCATGCTGCGAAGCCTCGATTGTAGAACCGAATGTGATTCGGTTGTTCTGGTCTTTTACTCTGGGTTGAAGTTTTACGCCTTTACGCCACAACTGTAGCGCTTCCCAGTGGATCCCGGCCATCACTTTCAACGTCATCAAAGGGTATTTTACGAATACGCCGAATAACGCTTTGTCGTTTAACTCCTGCCGTTCACCTGTAAACATAGCGTGAAGCAATGAGCTCTGATTCAGGCTTTGGCGGATACATACGGCTACCCGTTCGGCGGGCGGTTGCATTCTGAACTGGTAATCTGCCTGCATAGGCATAAAAGGTGATACATAGAAAGCTTTTGCAGCGCGTTGACGTACCACGGTCTCCCCTTCGGCAACGGGTATTAAATAGGTGTGACGTTCGCCAAAGGTGTTAGACACCTCGTAGAGTATGACTCCCAGCCTATCAGCTTGGTCATAACAGTAGTAGACACTCAGTGGGTTAAAAACAAAGCCCAGAATGCGCGGGTAGCAAAGTAGTTTAATGTTAGTCTGATATTGCTCAAGCCCGCTCTTGACCAGTAAGCGGCGTATCTGCTGAGTCAGTGGTCGGTCAGTACCATCCCCGTGATCTTTGTTGTGCCAACTAAAGAGATTAAACCGGTTGACAGAGAAGAGTCGCATTTTGAAACCGGAGCTCTCAATCTCATCCAAATCCAGTAAAGCTGACACGACCCTGTAGATAAAACGGTGGCGTTTTGGGGCAAACCGATGATGCATGACCTGCCCAGCGTAGAGGCTGGAGCGCATCAGGCAACGGCTCCTTTCTTCCCAGATGCCAGCGCTGGCGCATGAATCCTGCTATTCGGATCATCAAGTTGCCAGGGTCTGCGAATGCGTCCCAGGTTCTCTGCTACCGCCAGGCCTGACTGCAACCCATCCTCATGAAAACCATAACCAAACCAGGCGCCGCAGAACCAGGTGTTTTGGGTGCCCTGAATTGACCAGAGCTCTCGCTGAGCATCGATGGAGTTCATGTCAAAAACTGGATGATCGTATAGATAGCTTCCCAGAATAGTGCCATCGGCAGGCTCATCGATCGGATTAAGAGTAACGAATACATCCTTGCTTGTATTTAAAGGCTGGAGCTTATTCATCCAATAGGTAACAGCCAGATCATCGCTCTCTGCGTCGGAGCTTGCCAAGTAATTCCAGGCAGACCAGGCCGAGCGTCGTTTGGGCATTAGGCGCTCGTCAGTGTGCAGAATGGCACGGTTGCGCTGGTATGGAAAGGCTGTTAGCAGACGCTTCTCATCGGCGGTTGGTTCAGCTAATAGCGCGAGTGATTGATCTGCATGGCAAGCCATAACAACCTGATCGAACTCTTCACGATGGCCATGGTGATGTTCTAGGATAACCTTGTTATTGAAACGATGCACCTTGTGAATATGGGCGTTGAGTCGGATTTTTCCCTCAAGTTCTTGAGCAATTTTATCAACATAGTTGCGGCTTCCGCCCACAACTGTGCGCCACTGTGGTCGATCGTTGAGCTGAACCAATCCGTGATTCATGCAAAAACGCATGAAGGTTAGGGCTGGGTAATCCAGCATCTTATTGCCGGGCGTCGACCAAATGGCTGCACTCATTGGTATGAGGTGGTCGTAGATAAAGGTTCTACTATACCCTTCTCTTTTCAGCAGCTGTCCGAGCGACAAACTCACTATGCTCGGGTCGTTAAGCAACCTGTCTGAGTTACGATAGAAACGTAAAATGTCCGCAAGCAACCGCCAATGTCTAATGGAGCTTAGGTGGCTTCGTTGTGCAAAAAAGCCGTTCAGGCCGGAGCCACTGTACTCCAGACGACCCCGGTCGATGGATACCCCGAAAGTCATATCGGTTTCGGCGTTATCGACTCCTAAGTGATCAAATAGATTAATTAGATTCGGGTAGTTGACAGGGTTGTAAACTATGAACCCCGTGTCTACGCCTCGTTTACCTTCGGGCGTATCAATATCAACCGTGTGCGAGTGGCCGCCAAGGCGATCATCCTTTTCGAACAGGGTGACGTCGTGGCGCTGGTTTAGCAACCAAGCGGCTGACAGACCTGAGATCCCCGAGCCGATAACTGCAATTTTCAGCGGTTTAATATAACGAACGTTCATCTGATTCCTTTGGATTTCCATGCGATTGACAGGGATACTACGCTGGCTGTTATGTTGGTGGATCATTGCGAATAAACTAGCTTGTGGGGGTAATGAGGGCTATTGTGAGTGTAGTGATCTAGCACTTTCATCCCACCGTATAGGAGCAGCATGTGAGTCAAGATAAGCCAAAAGGAGCTGATGTGAACGCTGCTGCCGTGCTCTTGGAAGATAAAAAGAAGCAGATCCGCGATGAGTGGTCCGCCGTTTTGAGCTCTCTTGCTGAGAGCCGAGACAAGATCGCATTTTCGCGTCTGTATGAATACTTTGCGCCGCGAGTCAAAGCCTACATCATACGATTTGGTATGAGCCCAGCTTCTGCTGAGGAGCTTACTCAAGAGTCGATGCTCGCGGTGTGGCGCAAAGCCCATCTCTACAACCGTAGTAAGGCCAGTGCAAGCACTTGGATTTTTACTCTCGCGCGCAACCAGTGCATCGACCGGCTGAGGCGCGAGAAGGCTGTGGAGTATGAGTTGCCTGAAGAGGAGGCTGATCCTGATCAGCGTCATTATGGCGAACATGCAGTTGTAGCGAAGCGTATGGAAGATGCTATCGCTCAGCTACCTGAGGCGCAGGCACAGGTCCTTTATCTCTCATATTACGAGGGCAAGAGTCACTCCGAGATTGCAGAGCAGCTCGGAATTCCTCTTGGTAGTGTTAAATCAAGATTACGTTTGGCGTTTTCTAAGTTGAAAGCGCACTGGGGTGAAGATAGTGAAAATTAGCCACCACTTTGACGACGCAACTCTAGTAGCGTACTCAAGTGGCACGCTGACGAAAGGGATGGCGTTGCTGGTTGAGAGCCACTTAGAGATGTGTAAGCAGTGCACGGAGCACGTGCATACATCGAACAGAATTGGCGGAGATTTATTGACCAAGATAGCGCCAGTTGCCATGCAACGCGGCTCACTTGATCAGGTGCTCGGGATGCTGGACAGCGTCGATATGGAAGTTCCGGTTGAGAACGAGGTCTCCGCTTCGGGCGAGGTGCCACAGTCACTCGCAGCAATTATCGGTTGCGATCTCGATAAGTTGGACTGGAAGTCCATGGGGTTGGGGGTTCAGCAGTTCGACCTCAAGCTCGGTGGAAGCGGTGCAACACGACTTTTGCGGATACAACCCGGTGTCTCCGTACCGCACCACACACACAGCGGCAATGAGCTAACGCTCATTTTACGTGGTTCTTACAGCGACGAAATCGGGCGTTTTCAGGTTGGCGACGTGGCTGACTTGGATGATCAGCTAGAGCATCAACCAATCGTGGATACACGCGAGGAGTGTATCTGTCTGATTGCGACCGATGCACCTCTTAAGTTTAGCGGACTGATGGGCAAACTAGTGCAGCCATTTATTGGTCTCTAAAATACGAGCTGAGTATAACCTTTGAGGGCCGGTGCTGACGCACCGGCTTTCTTATTTCTGACTTCCTACTCGAGGAGTTGTCGAATGAATCTAATCTGGTTTAGAAACGATCTGCGAATCCACGCAAATCCGGCCCTTCAAGCGGCTGTTGCAACCGGAGACCCCTGTATCGCTTTTGTCTGTCTGACACCAAAAAGTTGGGATGAGCACAATGAAGGGCCTGTCCGTATGGGTTTCTGGCGCGCGCGTCTTGTTGAGGTTGCGGCCGAACTTGCTCAGCTCAACATTCCTCTCAAAGTACTTGATGCTGGTCACTTTAATGGCTGCGCAGCAGCGGTTGTGAAGTTGGCACAACAATCCTCAGCCACCGCACTCTACTTCAATCATGAGTATCCACTAAACGAACGCTTGCGCGATCAGAAAGTTTGCCTTGCGATGGATTCTGTTGGTGTAACCTGTCATAGCTTTCACGGTGAGCTGATTATCCCGCCCGGCGAGGTGAAGACGGGGCAGGGGACAGATTTCAAGGTTTATACCCCTTTTTCGCGTGCTTGGCGCAAGCGACTGGCCGATTTTGATCGTCCCATTAAGGCACTGCAGCAGAAGGCGCCTGTCACCGAGATCCTATCAGACCCTGTGCCCTCTGATCTTGGCTGGCGCGAGTTGAACTATCGGGAGGATCTTTGGCCGGTCTCCAGCGAGGCTATTCGCTCACAGGTCTACCGTTTCGTTGAGCAATCTGAAGCTGACTACGCTGAGCAACGCAATTTTCCGGCTGTCGAGGGCACCTCGAAGCTGTCGCCTTACCTGACTATTGGTGCGGTATCACCCCTTCAGCTTCTACATGTGCTTCGTAATCACTATGCTGATGAGCGTTGGTTAGAGGGTAGTTGGCTTAATGAGATCATCTGGCGTGAGTTCTACCGACACCTTCTTGTTGCGTTTCCAGAACTTAGCAAGTTGGAACCCTTTAGGCCTGAGACCGAAGCCCGGATTACCTGGATTGATGATTCACAAGCTTTTGACGCCTGGTGTCGTGGAGAGACCGGTTTCCCAATTGTAGATGCTGCGATGAAGCAATTGCTGGAGACCGGCTGGATGCATAACCGCCTGCGTATGATCGTTGCGTCTTTTCTAACAAAATTATTGGGCGTTGATTGGCGTTTGGGTGAAAAGTTCTTTATGCAGCAGCTAATTGACGCAGATTTTGCCTCCAATTTAGGCGGATGGCAGTGGTCAGCGTCAACGGGCGCCGACGCCGCACCCTACTTTCGTATTTTCAATCCAATCACTCAAAGTCAGAAGTTCGATGCTCAGGGGGTATTTTTACAACGCTGGCTGCCCGAGTTGTCTAATGTGCCTGTAAAACAGCGCCATTTGCCTGGCGCTGCTAGTCAGTTCGGCAGGCCGTTGCCAATAATTGATTACTCGAGCGCGCGCAAAAGGGCGTTGGACAGTTACAATAGCGCCTAATATCGACACAAATCTGACTAAGATATTGTGTCAGGACGTCGTGCTTTGGAGAGCTTAATGGATTGGCACAAACTTCTATCACCCAAACGTTTTGGGCATGCTCAGCTAAACGCGCAAGAGCGCGGTCGGAGTCAGTTTCATAAAGACCATGATCGTATCATCTTCTCAAGCGCATTCCGCCGTCTGGGGCGCAAGACGCAGGTGCACCCGCTGGCACTCAATGACCATATTCACACACGTCTTACTCACTCGATTGAGGTGGGCAGTCTTGGACGTAGCCTCGGTATTCGTGCTGGGGAGTTGATCGCCGACCAACTGCCTCAGGATATATCGCCGGATGATCTGGGTACTATTGTGCAGTCCGCCTGTCTGGCTCATGACATCGGAAATCCCCCCTTTGGTCATGCCGGAGAGTATGCTATCCGTGACTGGTTTCGTCAGCGCCAAGACGATAGACGATTCGCTGAGCTCACCCCCGAGGAGTGGCAGGATCTATCCACTTTTGAGGGTAACGCTCAGGGCTTCAGAGTTGTGACACGTATTGAGAACCACCTGTTCAACGGCGGTCTGCGACTTACACATGCAACTCTCGGTACTCTGTTGAAATACCCCTGGACCGCTCGTCATGGTGGAAAGAGAGGGAAGTTCAGCTGTTATCAGACAGAGCTCGAGATTCTCGAGGCACTCGGACGCGACCTTGGACTCGCCCGGCTCGAGTCTGATCGCTGGTGCCGTCACCCTCTGAGCTTTCTTATGGAGGCGGCAGACGATATCTGTTATGCCATTTTGGACCTTGAGGATGCCATAGAACTGGGCCTATTGCAGTTTGAGGAGGTGAAACCCATCCTTCTTAAACTTTGCGGTGATCTCAGTTTTGATGATGAGATCTTCGCCACTCAGGCGTCTTCTCGCCGTAAAATATCGGCACTGCGCGGCCGTGCAATGGAGAATATGGTCAACTCGGCCGTTGAGGTGTTTGCGGACCAGTTACAATCGCTCATGTCCGGTGATTATCATGGAGAGCTACTCAGCGATGGTGATCCGATGGTCCGTGACGGGCTCGCTGAAGCGAAACGCATAGCACAACTTCGGGTATTTCCGGATACTCGCAAAGCCGAATTGGAGGTGGGGGCTTATACGATTCTCGGTGTGCTGGTGGAGGCGTTTATTGAAGCGGTGTGGGAGCAGCATGATAAAGGCGTGGATAATCTCTGTTACCGTAGCGAGAAGATCATGAGTCTGATGGGCATCCACGCCCCGTCACCAAAGGAGTCTCTGTACGCGAGCTACATGCGTGCACTCGACTTTATCTCGGGTATGACTGACTCTTATGCCAGCTACCTGGCACGGCAAATCGGTGGCGGTATTCGTGTTTAAAAATCAGTATAGGAGAGAGTATGGCCTCTTTGTCAGATCAACTCAGCCGTTTAGTCTACTCCACCGAAAAGGGTGATCTCTGCTCTGAGTGTGGTGAGGCTAAAGCCAACTGTATCTGTGCCGAACTTGCCGACCAAGCGCGGTTAGCATCGCTGGATGGCGTGGTGCGAATCAGGCGCGAGACTGCGGGGCGAAAAGGGAAGGGCGTGACTACAATTAGTGGAGTGGCTCAGCCTGAAACAGAGCTCAGGGCGCTACTCAAACGTCTGAAGAAGAGCTGCGGGACTGGCGGCAGCCTTAGCGAAGGCGTGATCGAAATTCAGGGTGATCACCGTGACAAGATTAAAGCGATGCTGGAAAAAGAGGGGTATAGCGTCAAGCTTGCTGGTGGCTAGCCTGATCCTTGCAGTCCCCCTTCAAGCGGAGCTTTATGAGTATCGGGATGAGAGTGGCAAGCGTATTTTTGTTGATAGGATCTACAAGGTACCTCTGCAGTACCACGATCAGCTCATCCAGCGTAAGAACCCGCGGCAAAGCCCGGAGGAGAGCCTGTTAGCCAGGCGGTTGCAACAGATTGCTGAGTTGGAGCGCTCCGTTCGGCGGATTGATCGGCTGCTCGAGAAGGCCAGTTCGCCAATCAGTTTTACCAATAATCAGGTTGTAGTACCGGTACAGGTGAGCCGAGGTAATCGCAGCCGAGAGCTTAAACTTCTGCTCGATACCGGTGCCAACCGAACGGTATTTCATCGGCATACGTTGGAAGATCTAGTGGCTCAACCACTGCAGATAGGTGCCGCCCGCACTGCGAGCGGAGATTCCATTCCGCTTTACCAGGGGCAAGTCGACAAACTTCAGATCGGTCCATTTGAGATCAGCCCCGCTCAGGTTCAGATGCTGGACTTCAATGGTAGTTCAGCTCATCAGGGATTACTCGGGATGGATCTGCTATCCCAAGTAAAGTACCAATTGGATCTGGAAGCTCAGCAACTTTATTGGGCGCCAGAGCAGGTGAGTCTGTTGGGCGCACAGCGCCAGGCGCTGGTTGAGCGTGTCGAGCTTCTCAGATCCCAATTACAGCCTGAGCTAAAGAGAGTTCCATCCGCGCCTTCAATAGACGATAGAGCGCAATAGCGGCATCAATCTCCTCTTTACGGTTGGTGATGCTCTCTATATTCAATCCCAGTGGTAGACCCAGGTGAGCGACCGCAGAGAGGATGTGGGTCAGGTTCGAGTAGCAGATGCGTTGTGATTCCAGTAGAGGATTTTTTGCATCGAGAATTCGATAGCCGGTTGCCTCTGGAATCGAGATGCCCAGCCAGCGCAAAAACTCCAGTGTTTTAGCGCTCCCACAGGGCGTGAATGTCAGAATAATGCGTGCCGGCTCTATGTTACGTTCACGACACTCCCGTGCGTAGACAGTCAGCATATCGATTGTTGCTTGCGCGTTATAGACTGCCTGGGATACGAAAAATGTACAGCCCTGTCTCTGTTTTTCGAGCAGGCGTAGATGCTCATCACCTTTCTTCTGGTGGCGCTCAGCAATGGTGACGCCGCCAATCTGTAGGTCACCCGCAACGCTGGCGACAGTTTTGTAGGCCTGCGCAAGTGTCATCTTAGCAACATCGGCCGAGGGGCTACCCACAAAAATAATGTTCTTCTGTTGGTAAGTGTTCAGTGTCTCGTTAATCCAGTTTTCAAACTCTTCCCGTGTGCGCTGCGCAACTGACTTGTAAGTAATGGTCTGGCGGGCGTTCAAGCTACTGATTAGCGCCGCGTACTCCCGGGAATCTCTTGTGCTGGCAAATGGGAAGGGACGTGGCTCATCGATGCGAGCACTCTCATCCTGGATATCATAGACAACCATGCCGTCGTACTCGATATTATCCAGACGAGCCAGCAGCTTTTCTGCGATCTCGCGCATCTTCTCATCGTCTGTCCCCTCTTTAGGGGGAGTCGTTCCGATCAGATAGACCCCTAGATCTTTTTTGCTCAATTTTTCTGCCAGTGTCAGTGCCATGCAATGCCTCGTGTGAGTCGAATACCAATATTCAGGAGTCAGTATATACTTGAATCAAATTCAATAAATCATAAATAGTGGTGAAATATAAACATGTTCAGCTGAACTTCTCTCAAGTCAATTAAGCTGAAATCTATTCACTCAGAAGTGCCTTGATTCAGCCGCTAAGGTGTTTTACGAAAAGAGATTCAAGAGCCTAGGTACACCCATGCAAATACTGAGTTCCCCAAACGGATACCTGCCCTCCAGTAGCCATGCTGTCAGTAATAGCACGGCTAATGGAGAGTCTAATTCGGTTCAGCAGGAGCTACTATCGAGTCTTGGTGCCTACCTCAACCCGACACAGGTTGATGAAATTGTGGCTGCTGATCAGGCCGACTTCAGTGCCGAGAAAGTCTCCAGTCGAATCGCTGATTTCGTCGCCATGGGTCTTGCAAAGGCTGCCTCCAATGGCGCCTCGCAAGAGCGCTTGCAGTCACTTTACAACAGTGCGGTAGAGGGCATGCGTAAAGGGTTTGAAGAGGCGCGTGAAATTCTCGAACAGATGCCGATGTTTACTGATTCCGTGCGCTCGCTGGTCGACGAGACGGAACAGCTCAGCTTTGAAAAGCTGGCTCGGTTGGACCCCTCCGCACCTAAGGATGAGCCAGCTTCAAGCGCAGTATCAGCGGCGACGGAGTACCGTGAATCGTTAAAACTTAAACTGGTTACTCAAGATGGGGACAAAGTTGAAGTGCGCTTTAACAGTCGAGAGTCATCGCAGCTCAGTGCGGACAATGAACAGGTTAGATTCTCCTCTGAGAGTCGTGCGCAATTCCAGCTAAAGGTGGTGGGTGAGTTGGATGAAGCCGAGCTCGGCGCAATTGAGGATTTGATGACTCAGATCAGTGAGGTGGCGGATAACTTCTATGCTGGCCGGGTTGATCAGGCATTCAATATGGCCACTGAGTTACAGATGAACGCCAGTGAGTTGGCCCGAATGGATCTCAACCTCCAGCAAAGCGTACGGGTTGAAGTACGTGAGTATCAGCAGATCGAACAGCAAGCTCACCCCGAGCACCCCTGGGCGAAACGGATACAGAGCTGGCTCGCCTCAGTTGATCAGGTTAGCAGTGGATTTAACGAGCTTTTCGATGAACCCAGTAACAGACTAGCTGATATTATCCGTGCTGCAGTTGATGTGCGTGGTCCAGCGAAGGGGGTGCCGGCGGGCCTGGAGTCGCTGTTATCTGAGCGTTTTGCTTAGCCGAGTTTACGCACTACATTGACGCCATCACGAACGGTCAGGAAAACATTTTCAACATCTGGATCCTCAGCGATATACCGGTTGCACTCGACCAGTACATCATCGATGTCTGATTCAGGCTGCAGCACTTTGCCTGACCAAAGTACATTATCCAGCACGATAAGGCCGCCCGGAGCCGTCATCTCCTTGACCCGCAGGTAGTAGTTTAAGTAATTGCGCTTATCGGCGTCGATAAACGTGAAGTCAAACGGGCCCTCTAGGCTCTCCAATGTATCCAACGCGCGACCGAAGATCACATCGATTTTATGGCCATGCTCAGAACGGTCGAAAAAAGTTTTAGCGAACTCGATAGCACGCGGGTTCGTTTCGCAGCATATCAACTTTCCATCTTGCGGCATTCCCTCAGCGATTGAGAGCGCTGAATAGCCGGTAAACATTCCTATCTCAAGTGCGCGTTTGGGCTGCTTCAGTGAGACCAGTAGCTTCAGCGTGCGGCCCACAAGGCGACCCGATAGCTTCTGCGGCCACCCCATATTGAGGTTGGTCTGGTCAATTAACTCCTGCAGCAGAGGCGGCTCTTCGCCAGTTACCAAAAAGGCGTAATCCTCTATTGCTTCATCAACGAGGTAATCGGGCATAGAGACTCCTTATCTGTTTGGTTGGGCATCGGACGGCATAATCACTGGGCTTCCCCAAAACATTTCGACTTCAGGCATGCCCTCCCAACGGTACTTGCAGAGCTTTAGATCCGTGATCTCACATGCCAGTTGTTCGATGGCGACTCCAGTGGGTAGTTTTTGACACCCCCGTTGCGGTTGGCTGCCAACCCCATATAAATTTGCGCTCAGTAGCTGGCGGTAGAGCGCTTCTGATTCGCACACCCAGTGTTGACTCTCGGTTGCCAGAGTTATATTCGGACTGATCAATAACATGGAGAAGAGGTAGTTAATTGGCTGTTTCATCAGTTAAGTCTGGAGCAAAGGGGTTGAGATTCGTACAATCACGCCTTAATTGCGGAGGATTATACTGATGAACGAAGCGCTATACATCTTTCTTGCTGCTGGAGCAGTCTCCATGGCGGCTGCACTGAGCGCAAGCGCCCTGAATAAGTTGTCTGAAGAGACGCGTCCAGCTTGGATGAACTCAAAGAATGCTCAGATGTCGGTAGTCTTGGGAGGTAACTTTGCAGCACTCAGCTTAGTGGGCGCCATGGCTTACGGTTTTCAAACACTGCACTGGTCAATTCCACTCTCCTGCATGTTTATCACCTTCCCAATTGTCCAGCTGTTAGTTTTGCAGCGTATTTTGGGCGACGCTCGAACGTTGATGTTAACCCTTCCATTAACCCTGGTGGCCGATATTTACCTCTATATAAACTGGCCTTAGGTGGTTAGAGATTAAATTGGGAGCCGATGGCTCCTTTTTTATTTCTGTTATCTCTAAAAAACGCATGGCTAGCGCCAAAATATCAAGAATAAATATTGATATTTATTTTATTATTCAAGATCTAATTTTGATTTATTCGTGTTTATTCAAAATGGAGTTTTGATAAATCGCTTTTTATTCAAATTTAAATATTGATTTAAAATAAAACTATCATTGAAAAATATAATGTTCACCTGCGTCTCAATAGTCATGAGGTTTTGCCTATAAGTTACTTTAACTAATTGTATTTAAACGGTTTGTAACTCATGATTTAGTGTTTATTCAGTCGTATTTAATAAAACAAGATTGTTGATTTTATGATCAGTGATAGTGGATACTTGTGCTAATATCAAATAACAGAAAGGCGCGAGTTTCGTTGTAATGACCGTTAAGAGTCAAACAGCTCACTCTAAGAGTGCCTTTAAGCGGAAAAAATCGCTAACAATGGACGGGTTTTAAGCAGTTGGCAGATGCAAATATGATAGTAGCGCTTGACATAGGTACCTCTAAGGTCGTCTGTATGGTGGCCGAAGTGGGTGCCAATGGCAGTGTCGATGTTGTCGGTGTGGGTTCTCATCCGTCACGCGGTCTAAAGCGCGGTGTCGTCGTTAATATCGAGTCTACCGTGCAGTCAATTCAGCGGGCTGTTGAAGCTGCAGAATTGATGGCTGGGTGTAAGGTTCACTCTGTGACCGTAGGTATATCCGGTAGCCACATCGACAGCCATAACTCTCACGGTATCGTTGCATTGCAGAGCCGTGAAGTTACCGAGTCCGATCTAGAGCGCGTCATTGAGGCGGCACAGGCGATCGCTATTCCCGCTGACCAACGCATACTTCATATCCTTCCGCAGGAGTACCTGATAGACAATCAGGAGGGCATTAAAGAGCCCCGCGGTATGTCAGGAGTTCGTCTTGAGGCCAAGGTACATCTGGTCACAGGTGCGACCAATGCAATACAGAATATTGAAAAGTGTGTTCGTCGCTGCGGTCTGGAAGTTGATGCGGTGGTGTTGGAACAGCTCGCCTCGGGTTACGCCGTCCTGACGGACGACGAGAAAGACCTCGGTGTCTGTATGGTGGATATAGGGGGAGGTACCACCGATATTGCGGTATTTACCCAGGGTGCGATTCGTCATACAGCTGTCATTCCTGTGGCGGGTGATCAGGTAAGCAACGACATAGCGATGGCGTTGCGCACGCCCATGCAGCACGCTGAACAGATCAAGATGAAATACGCCTGTGCTCTTGCACAGCTGGCGCGCCCCGACGAGACCATTAAGGTTCCAAGTGTTGGCGACCGCCCGCCGCGTGATCTATCGCGTCAGGCGCTTGCGGAAGTGGTTGAGCCCCGTTACGAAGAGCTATTTACGCTGGTCCAAGCAGAGCTCCGTCGGAGTGGCTTTGAGGATTTGGTTGCAGCGGGTCTGGTATTGACGGGTGGTACATCGAAGATGGAGGGAGCGGTTGAACTGGCGGAGGAGATATTCCATATGCCTGTGAGGCTGGCGCGCCCCACCGGGGTGACCGGTGTTGACGACCTCCTCAAGAACCCGATTTATGCAACGGCGATTGGTCTCTTACTCTATTCAGCGGATAACGAGCTAGTGCAGTCGGTGGATACACAATCAATAGACGATATGAATCTGACTGCAGATGAGCGCTCAGAGCATCGGACAGAACAAAAAGAGTCCCGTGATAAACAGCTGGGGAGCTGGGTATCGCGATTTAAGACCTGGGTTCAGGGTAATTTCTGAATACCAGTTAATGCAGCGAGTCGGCAGAGATCGAAGCAGCAATGTTAAATCCTGGAGGTGTTAGATGTTTGAAATGGTAGATAGCGCGACACAAAGCGCTGTAATCAAAGTTGTCGGCGTTGGGGGCGGCGGTGGCAACGCAGTATCACACATGGTGGCCTCAGACGTAGACGGCGTTGAGTTCATTTGTGCCAACACGGATGCTCAGGCGCTGGCAAAGATAGCTTCGCACACGACCGTTCATATCGGTGGTGAGCTCACCAAAGGGCTGGGTGCGGGTGCCAACCCAGAAGTTGGACGCTCAGCTGCACTTGAAGATCGCGAGCAGATCATGGCAGCGCTTGAGGGTGCCGATATGGTCTTTATTACTGCGGGCATGGGTGGCGGTACTGGTACCGGGGCAGCCCCAATTGTTGCTGAGGTGGCGAAAGAGATGGGTATTCTCACCGTTGCAGTTGTGACAAAGCCTTTCCCATTTGAAGGCCGCAAGCGTATGAAGATCGCGGATGAGGGTATTCGCGAACTGGAAGATCGGGTCGACTCGCTGATTATTATCCCGAACGAGAAGTTGCTGCCAGTATTGGGCAAGAATACCAGCCTGATCAAAGCTTTTAGCGCCGCCAATGATGTACTCAAAGGTGCCGTCCAGGGGATCGCTGACCTGATTATTCGTCCGGGTATGATTAACGTCGACTTTGCTGACGTTCGCACTGTCATGTCCGAGATGGGCAAAGCAATGATGGGTACTGGTGTTGCGCGCGGTGATGATCGTGCGCGTGAAGCGACTGAGGCAGCTATTAAGAGTCCGTTACTGGACGATATTGACCTTAAAGGCGCGAGTGGCATCCTGGTTAATATCACCGCGGGCATGGATTTGAGCCTTGGTGAATTTGCTGAAGTAGGCGAGGTAGTGGAAGAGTACGCCTCAGACAATGCGACTGTTGTTGTGGGCACCGTCATCGACCCCGATATGAGTGAAGAGCTCAAGGTGACCGTGGTGGCGACTGGCCTGGCACGGGCCGAACAGATGGAGGCGTTGGTGGTCAACTCTGATGTTGAGTCGGCCTCCAGACCCCAACCAACCCGCACGGTCGCTATGCCTACCGCAGGTTTTACCGATCTTGATACGCCAACCGTTATTCGTAACCGTAAGAGCGAGCAGCAGAATCTACCGCTAGAGCCTCAGGCTCAGAAGACGGGTACAGATGATATGGAGTTCTTGGACATCCCCGCCTTCCTGCGTCGTCAGGCGGATTGATCCACAGCGGTAAGACGATAATGTCGTCTTGCCATCAAATAGCTAGAGCGTTTTAAAACCGTCCAGGTTTTCCCGCCCCTCTCATGAGGTGGCGGGTCTTTTCTTCGCCACCATAATAAACTCCTGATTGCCGTCACCGCCTTTAATCGGGCTGGTTATATAACCCTCTACCTCCATCCCTAGCTCAGTTACAAGAGATCGAATCTGATGCTGAAGCTCTCCGAAAAGGTGAGTAGAACGAACTAGCCCGCCACGACCGATATGTTCGGGGCCAAGCTCAAATTGAGGTTTGACTAGGGTAATCAGCAGAGAATCGGGTAACAAAAGCTTAATCAAACCCGGCAGGATCAATCTTTGTGAGATGAATGATACATCCATGACGGCAATGTCAAATCTGCCGGTGGGGCTGTACGCTATCAGCGAGGCTTCGAGATTGCGGGCGTTGTATCCCTCTATGCAGGTAACTCGTCGGTCAGCGCGCAGCTTGGGGGATAACTGATCGTGACCAACCTCAATCCCAATAACGGCTGTAGCACCCTGCTGCAGTAGGTAGTCGGTAAAGCCCCCTGTGGATTGACCAACATCAATCGCTACCTTATCCGTGAAATCGAGATCGAATTGCTCATGCGCTGCTTTAAGCTTTAGTGCGCCGCGCGAAACATAGCGATCGGAATCGTCAGCAGTAATACGAATCGGTGTATCAGCGGCTAGCTTGAACGAGCTTTTGACTGATACTTCCCAATTGCCTAGCAGTACCTCAACCCGCCCCTCTCTGATTACGCGCTGAGCTTGTGATCGACTGGCTACGAGTTGGCGTTCCACGAGTAATTGATCAAGTCGAACTAACACCTAGAGTGCCCTCTTTAGTTGTGGAAAATGATTCTACGGGGCTCGGCACTCGGAGACCAGTCAGAGGGGAAAATGCTTGCTCCCGTGCGCCTAGCAAGGATAATGCTGAGCACAGCAAATAACCTCGAGGAGCACGATCAATGTCTAACCGCAGCACCATCAGCACGCCCAATGCGCCCGCCGCGATTGGTACCTATTCGCAGGCAGTCAAGGTGGGTAATACCGTCTACATGTCTGGCCAGATCCCCCTCAATCCAGCAACTATGGAGCTGGTGACTGAGAGCTTTGAGGCTCAGGCCGTACGCGTATTTGAGAATCTCCGAGCGGTTGCGCAGGCTGCTGGTGGAGAGCTGAACGATATCGTCAAGTTGACCATTCTTCTATCTGATATGGATTTCTTTCCACAGGTCAATGAAGTGATGGCGCGCTATTTTGACGAGCCTTACCCTGCACGTGCTGCCTTTGCTGTAAAAGCGATTCCCAAGGGTGCAGACATCGAAATTGAAGCGGTGATGGTTACTAACGACTAAGACAAGAAGTCAGGGCCAGCTCTTTGTGCTGGCCCAACGATTAAGTTATACCCGGCGATTAAGCCACAGAAGGGGATTAGGAACCTAGTCTACAGGTTGGCTAACTTTGCCTTAAAATCGACGTCAGGTTAGGGCAAGGCTATCCTTGCACTCTCAATGGACTATCTCGGCACTTGCGGTCGCTGGGTCTTCACTTAACACGTCTGATGGGCACCCTTGTAGTCTGCTCTGCTCTGCGTTAGCGCGGGCAAGTGCGATCTGTTGCATACACTCATAGAGCGCTTCTGATGATAGTGGTTTAGGTAGGACGGCATCAGCCCCTGCCTGAAGCAGTTCGTCCATTTGCCCACCCAGACTGGCGGCGGTATGTCCAATAATGATCCCTTTGAAACCGCTATTTCGGGCGTCACGTACCACCTGGTCGCCATTCTTGTCGGGCAAGAAGTGATCGCTAACAATCATCTCAAAGGGCTTGGTCGCCAATAATTCTTGAGCCTCTCCCCAGCTTCCGGCTATGTCGACGTCTCGTGCTCGCATAGAGAAAAACTTTTTGCCGAGTAACTGTAAAACTGGGTCATCCTCAACCAGCAGGACACGCATGGAGGCGAGTAGATCCTGGGCGGTTTCGTAGCCGTCTGCATTCTGGTTGGTTTGGCTATCTGCTGTCTTGAGTGGGACCCGAATTTGGAAACATGCGCCCGTGCTGTAGGGCATTAAAACGAGCACACCACCAATTTCCTCTATCCATTCGCGCGCGAGATGAAGGCCAACGCCTGTTCCCGGTGCATCAGTTTCGCCGCGTTGGTAGATTTCGAAAATCGAATTTTGCTTTCGTATTGGGATACCTTTGCCGTTGTCGCTAATCGTAACAATTAACTCCTCTCCGTCTGATTTGATCGGTTTGATATTCCACACCACCTCTATGCTATCGCCTTCAGAATGGAGGCATGCGTTGCGTACAAGGTTGGTTATCGCAACGCGAATTCGATAGAGATCAGATACGTACGGCTTGTTAACAGCAGCGGTCTGAATTTCAGAGCTGTAACTAAAGTTACAACTCGAAACCAAGCTGTGGGTCGAACGCTCAATTTGCCGGCTCAGTGAGAGAAGGGTAAAAGGCTCATCGCGAACTTCACGTTTGAGGTTTGGATTGATCAGCATGCGCATGTCATCAAGCGTGTCGAGCAGAGAGCCACTCTGCAACGCGATTGTCTCGCGGTTCTCTAACCACTCTTCGAGGTTCGACTCTTTGCTCATCATGGCGATCGCTGAAACAGGTGTGCGTAGCTCATGTGCGATCATGCCGTAGAGCTGATTACGTTTTACATTCTGGCGTTGTAATTCTTCCAAAGTCTCTTCGAGCGAGAGCGTTTTCTGGTGAACTTGTGTCTCCAATTCTCGTCGGTGAGATAGCTGTTTATACACTGCCCAGGCCGATGCGGACGATATTAAAAGCGCGAACAACCAGTAGCCGGGCGTCAATATAAGGTTGGCGGGAACCTGACCGGCGAATTGGTCGGAGACGGCTATTTGCCAGTTTCGGTTACCAAACATGAGTTCAGATGTGGTAACAGAGGTGCTAAAAGCTTCGGCGTTACCAAAAAACACTGCGCCGGCTGCACCCGTCTCATCAACCCCCCTTATGGCGAAGTGCTGCGCAAGGGACGAGTCAAAGTGATCGCTTAGGAAAAACTCCATGTCAACTAGAACGGTAGCGAACCCCCAAAACTCGTTGTTGTTAATGAAAATGGGCTGGCGTGCGATCATCGCCGTACCGCCTTGTAGGAGGTTTACCGGTCCAACGGCGATCTTTGTTCTTGTCTCTATCGCCATTTTCGCGGAGTCTCGAGTGCTTGGTCCCTCGAGCAGGTTGTGCCCGATCGCGGCTGCATTTCGTACCGGGTTTGTGACCAGTTTAACGATCCCTTCAGGTGCAAGCTGGAGACTCAAAATCGTAGGATGCGACTGTTGGTAAAACCCTGTGAATTGGTCGAAAGCGTCTTGGGTGACATTGGGGTTTGAATGAACAAGGCTTGCGAGAGCATCTGTTATCAGCAAGATTTCATCAATATGTCGCTGAAGATCGGCCTTTATGGCAAAAAGTTTGGCGCGAGCCTGCGCCTCAATAACCTCTTCTCTATTGGCTGCGTCGTTGGCGTAGACAAAAACGAAAAATGCGAAGATGATCGCGCCGATAAGGCTCGCTTTGTTTGTTGCCGTCAGCTGCATATCTACCGCCTCGAGCCTTGGCTCTTTTGTGTTTTACCAGAATCTACGTGTGCTTTGATCTGGTTTGGTCTTTGCACCACACACCATCTTCACACTAGCAGTTGCGGTCTCTGTTCGTTATCAGAATAATTCCTATTTTTCAGGCTATTTAAGCGTGTTCTTAGATGGTTAGATTATAATAAAAACAAGTTTTATATAGATCGATTGTTTAATTTGCGATTAATAAACATCAACTGTGGGGGGGGCACAGAGTCAATTGAAACGGATCAGCTCAATAAATGTCTACGCTCCCATATTTGGGGCAATATTCAGCTATCCGCCTCAGTTTTGCTCTCTTTGATCTGTTGACGTACCTCGTCCATATCCAACTCGCTCGCTTTGTTGAGTAGCTCGCGCAGTGCGCCGGCTGGCAGGGCTCCGCCCTCGCTGTAGAGTAGGATGTTGTCGCGAAAGATCATCAGTGTGGGGATAGATCGGATCTGGAAGTGGGCAGCAATAGCCTGTTCGGCTTCGGTATTGACCTTCGCGAATAGTATATCCGGAAACTCTTCAGATACCGCCTCGAAGGTTGGGCCAAACGCCTTGCAGGGGCCACACCAGGGTGCCCAGTAATCGACGATGACAAAGGGGTTGCCAAATACGGTGGCTTCAAAATTCTCTTCGTTCAGATCTACTACAGCCACGCTGGGCCTCCTTTCAATGTTAACTTGCAGTTACCACATTAGATCGTCAGGGATCACATATTCCGCATATGGGTCATCCTCATCCGACGCCTTCTGATCACTTGATAGGGGTATGATCACCTCAGGCCGGCGCGCTTCGATTTTTTCAGCAACGATCGCGGGTATAAGCGCGTAGGAACCCCCGAATCGCGCCACTCTTAACTGTGCCCGCGCAAGCGTCGGTAGCATCGCTTCATCGACATAGAGCGATTTGATGGTGGTACCGTCAACAAACTGGAAGCGCGTCTCCGCCCGTGGCGAAGGATTTACCCGGTACTGCTCAATTAGCTGCTTAACCTGAGCATCAATCGCTTTTTGATCCTGCTCCGCTTTGCGCGCTTCGTTCAACTGGCGGTCGCGCTCGGCTTTCTCTTTGCGTTGTATTTCAATCGCTGCAAGACGCTGCTGGCGCTCGGCCTCTGCCTGTTGCGGTGCTTGCTTCTTCTGTTTGCGTTTCTCGATAGTCGCTTTTTTCGCCTGCTGTTTATTGGCGATACCTGCTTTAAGCAGTTGATCCTTGAGTGAACCTGCCATAGCCTCTGTGTCCGAATGCCCTAATACTGCGCTATTTTATCACAGGGCAGGTGAAGCATGTTGGAGGAATCTATGAGTTTTGTGGAGTGGTCGAGCCTAGCCCTGGTCTGTCTAATGGGTGCTGCTTCACCGGGGCCAAGCTTGTTAGTTGTGCTTAATCAGACAGTCAACGGATCGCGCCTGAATGGCGTTGTGACCGCTTTTAGCCATGGCGCAGTGGTGGGTTTCTGGGCATTGATTACAGTCTTGGGCATCAGTCAGTTATTGTTGCATATACCCCTGCTGCAGTGGGTGTTGTCGATTTTTGCCGTGATCTATCTACTCTTTCTCGCGTGGGGTGCTTGGAACGGTGGCAAAGTGCAGATTACAACTGTAAGAGACGTGGGCTCCAAGTCGCTGTTCTCGGCGGTGTCGGATGGTGCAGCAATCGCGCTATTCAATCCTAAGTTGGCGCTCTTTTTTCTGGCTCTTTTCACTCCATTTGTGGATACCCAACGCCAATTCAGCGAGCAGTATCTCCTGGTACTGACTCCCTGGATTACGGACACAGTCTGGTATCTCGTTATCGTCTTACTGCTGAGCCGCCCGGCGAGCCTCGCTTGGCTAGAGCAGAGACAGCAGGTCATCAACAAACTTCTGGCGATTGCACTGGTGGTTATCGCGATGCTTTTGCTACTCGGGAGCCTCTAAGTCAGTTTGCAATCAGTCACCCGCCTGCTTATACTGCGCCCACCTCATATTGAGGCTGTTGTGGTGGCTCCATTGGTCCTCCCGCAATGATAAACCGTGAACCTGGTCAGGCCCGGAAGGGAGCAGCCACAGCGGTGGACTCATGTGCCGGGATGTGGCTGGTGGGGCCATCTCCATTTTAGGCTTACCTATTGATTCTAAATACCTTCCAATGACCGATTGAGCTAAGTGTGAATCAAATTTCCGCATCAGGGCTGACACGAGCGCTTACACCTATCCTGTTTCAACAAGTGTGGTTGTCAACTGATGGCTTGATCAAGCGCGTGCGGATAATTACTTTCAAAACTAACAAGTCGCTCGATATGTAGCTTTTTTGTGCAGTGTGAGCAACAACCAAAGCATCTATCTGTCTATTCGTTTTCACCTGCAACACTGGGCAGAGCAGGCAATAGCCTGGGCTCCTCGAACCGCATTTCGCAGATGTTGAATCCGATTTATTGCTTTCTGAATTCCCTACTGTCGAACCTATAATTCGCGCATCCATGCGCACAGTGTCAGAACTGATGTGATAATATTCTGGTTCGAAGAAACCGCCCTCAGGGAATTCGGATGAGTTATCAGGTACTGGCGCGTAAGTGGCGTCCACGACGTTTTGTAGAGATGGTAGGACAGGAGCATGTGCTCAAGGCTCTGGTCAACGCACTGGATGACGATCGTCTGCACCACGCTTATCTGTTTACAGGCACTCGGGGGGTCGGAAAAACCTCCATAGCCCGTCTATTCGCCAAGTCACTAAACTGTGAACAAGGGGTGAGTTCAGAACCCTGCGGTAGCTGCTCGGCTTGTAAAGAGATTGCTGAGGGGCGTTTTGTTGATTTGATTGAGGTGGACGCTGCCTCTAGGACTAAAGTCGAAGACACACGCGAGCTGCTCGAAAATGTGCAGTATGCGCCAACTCAGGGACGCTACAAAGTCTATCTGATAGACGAGGTCCATATGCTCTCCGGACACTCTTTTAATGCGCTACTCAAGACGCTGGAAGAGCCGCCACCACACATAAAGTTCCTACTGGCAACGACTGATCCTCAGAAGCTTCCCATTACGATTCTGTCGCGCTGTCTGCAGTTCAACCTCAAGAATCTCGCCGCGGAGAGAATTGTTGAGCACCTCAGTTTCGTTCTCAGCGAAGAGCAGATTGAGGCAGAAGAGGCTGCGCTCTGGTTGTTGGCACGGGCGGCAGAGGGTTCGATGCGAGACGCATTAAGCCTGACTGATCAGGCGATTGCATTTGGTGCAGGCTCTGTACGTGAAGCTGATGTGCGCGCGATGCTCGGGACCATCGATCATCGGATGGTGTTTGAGCTGCTTGATGCTCTGGCACAGAGCGACGGTATGCGCATGGTGCAGATTGTTTCGAAGATGGCCGAGTTCGCGCCCGATTACGCGGGTGTCCTCGCAGAGATGATCAGTATCCTGCATCGTATTGCACTGGCACAGGTTGTTCCGGATGCGATTGATAATGCGTTGGGTGATAAACAACAGGTTGTCGATCTGGCAGTCCGTATGCGAGCAGAAGAGGTGCAGCTCTACTACCAGATTGCCCTGACAGGTCGTAAAGATTTGGCTATGGTACCGCAGCCGCGAGAGGGGCTGGAGATGACGCTGCTTCGAATGTTGGCATTCCGTCCGGCTGACCAGCGGCCGATTGAAAGCGCCTCAACAGCCACTGCGACAGTTACTGAGGCGGCTCCGGTTGAGGCCTCGCCTGCGCCGGTAGCGCGAGCAGAACCGCCACCACCGGCGACGCCAGTGTCGGCTCCAGCATCACAAGCAGCACTCCCACCCAGAGCATCGGCTGCGAGTGACACGGAGCCACCCCCTTGGGATGAGGAGCCGGTGCCTGTTGATGCCTACGGAGATCAAGATCTAAAAAAGTCTGAAACCGACACTGCAGAGGCCGCTCCCGCTGCCGCGCGGCCGTCGGCTAATGCATCTGAGCCAGGAGCCGTTGCAGAGAGATCTCTGTCTGATATGAGTGGGGAGGCTAGCTTAGCAGCAGAGTTGTATGAAACTGCGCTGGTTGAAGAGGCCGAGCAAACAATTCACACCTCCTCGACTGGTCGCACGGAGGGTTTGGCTCCCGCCCCCGCGACTGAACTTGCGGCCTTACAACTTGACCACTGGTTACGTTTGGTTGAGGAGCTTGGGCTTAGCGGCATGACAGAGAGCCTGGCGCGCAACCTGTCTCTGGAGCAGATTGCCGGTAACCGACTGGTGTTGCACTACACGCAAGAGCAGGAGGCGATGCTCGGTGAGGTCCACCGTGAGCGTATAAGTGACGCGCTGCTAGGATACTTTGCTGAACCGCTGGTGGTTGAGTTTACGCTGGGGCAGCAACAGCGTGAGACGCCCCAGCTCTATCGTCAGCGCCGTGAACGAGAACGGCGCGCCGCGGCGTTGGCTCATCTGCAGACGGACCCAGCAGTACAACGGATTGTTGAAACCTTCTCGGCGGAGATCGTAGCTGACTCCGTGGAACCACTGAATATAGAGTAAGGAGATTAGATGTTTAATAAAGGCGGTATGGGCGGCATGGGTAACATCATGAAGCAGGCCCAGAAAATGCAGGAAGAGATGCAAAAAGCGCAGGAAGAGGTTGCCAAGGCTGAGGTGACGGGCGAGTCAGGTGCTGGTCTGGTGAGTATAGTGATGAACGGTCGCCACGACGTAAAACGCGTCGCTATCGATGACTCGCTGATGGACGATGACAAAGAGATTCTCGAAGATCTGATCGCCGCAGCGATTAATGATGCCGTGCGAAAGGTTGAATCCAACACCCAGGAGAAGATGGCAAAGATCACTCAGGGGATGGGTATGCCCCCTGGCTTCAAGATGCCGTTCTAGTTTATGGCGTTGACTCCTAAACTTCAGGCGTTGATAGAAGCTCTGCGGCGCCTGCCCGGCGTTGGCCCCAAAACGGCTCAGCGTATGGCACTGCACCTGCTGGAGCGCGATCGTGATGCCGCTCTGATGATTAGCCGAGCGCTTGCCGAGGCTGCCGAGGGTATTGGAGAGTGCCAGCAGTGCCACTCGCTTTCGGAGACTCCTGTGTGTGAAATATGCGAGCATCCAGGGCGCGATCGTGCGCTGCTCTGTGTGCTTGAGTCGCCTATTGACCTGATGGCGATCGAGCAGACGGGAGGCTTCTCCGGTCTCTATTTTGTCCTCGGAGGTCATTTGTCACCCATCGATGGCGTAGGGCCGGAGGATCTGGGTATAGATCAGCTGCTTGATCGGCTCTATCAGGGTGAGGTGCAGGAGCTGGTGTTGGCAACCAACCCGACGGTTGAGGGTGAGGCAACCGCGCACTATATCGCTGAGCAACTCCATGATTTAGATATCAAAGTCAGTCGTATCGCCCACGGTGTGCCGGTGGGCGGTGAGTTGGAGTTTGTGGATGGCGGTACCCTGGCACATGCGCTGGCGGGGCGCCGGCAGTTGGAGCGTGGTCGGTGATAGGAATCGAAGATTACAACTATGCAGCGATTCTTGCGTCAGCTGAGGATCCGGTTTGGGTCAACGACGACGCTCAACTTGCGCAGCTCTGTCAACACTGGTCTGAGTGCCCGGTAATAGCACTCGATACTGAATTTATTCGCACCAAAACCTACTACCCAATTCCGGGGCTCATACAGTTGGCAGATCAACAGGGTTGCTTTCTGATTGATCCTCTGGCGATCACAGAATGGGATCCGTTGCGTGAGGTGTTAGTCAATCCAGATGTGCTCAAATTGCTCCATGCTCCAAGCGAGGATATTGAGTTATTTCGACACAGTTTTCAGGTGCTTCCCGCTCCACTATTCGATACGCAGATTGCCGCAGCTTTTGCTGGCTGGGGCCACAGTTGTGGACTGCAAAAGCTTTTGAAACTGGTGCTGGATGTGAATCTGGACAAGGAGGAGACTCGCTCCGATTGGTTGAAACGCCCATTGAGCTCCCAGCAGGAGCGCTATGCGGCCTTGGACGTGGCACATCTTGTCGAGCTCTATCGACATATCAAACCGAAGCTGGAGGCGAACCAGCGTGAGTCCTGGGTCCGCGAAGAGACGACTCAACTTGTAGCCAATGTTGCCAGTGCCGATAGTCATATAGACGATTACTATCTGCGCTTCACTCAGCTTTGGAATCTTCCGTCCCACCGACAAGCAGCACTGCGAGATGTGTGCGCCTGGCGCGAGCGTATTGTTCGCGAGCGGGATCGCACACGTAACTCGGTAATGTCCAACAACTCACTGGTGGAGGTGTTCAAACGCTGGCCACGCAGTATGAAAGATCTCAGTGAGATTAAGGAGATCCGCGGATCAGTTGTGGGCGAGTATGGTCATGAGGTCATGCAGATGATTTATGATGCGCGCACATCGGAGAAGATCAACCCACCGGAACTGATTCCACAACCGCTGGATTTTAAATGGCATGCTGTGGTGAAAAAACTGCGTCATTTTGGCGTGGAGATGGCTGAAAAATTGGGGATACCGCAGGAACTACTGATTCGCAAACGCGATATAGAGATGCTGATTCGCAGTGCTGACGAGACCGGTGAATTTTCCTTACCTGAGGGCCTTAAAGGGTGGCGCGAGGCAGTGATCGGTCAGCCGTTACTCGCTGAACTAAAACGAATTGAAGAGGCGAACAAATGATCATCTGTTCTATTTACCGCAGTCCTCGTAAAGAAGAGATGTATCTCTACGTGGATAAGAAAGAGGCGATGTCCCGTGTGCCAGATGCGCTTAAAGAGATGTTTGGTACGCCTGTGCACCTCATGGATATGCCGCTAACCGCTGAACGCAAGCTGGCACGTGCTGACACACAAAAAGTACTAGACGGTATACGTGATCAGGGTTTTTACCTGCAGATGCCGCCGCCGAAAGAGGACTACATGCTGGATATACATATAAACCGCCCTGAGTCTGGTGTGCGCTAATGGCGCAAGAGGTCTTTTGGCGCTCCAAAACATTGGAGCAGATGAGTGAGCCGGAGTGGGAGTCGCTTTGCGATGGCTGTGCGCTCTGTTGCCTGCACAAGGTAGAGGATGAAGATACGGAGGAGGTGTTTTACACGACAGTTGTCTGTCATCTTCTGGATACCGATACCTGCCGCTGTACAGAGTATACGCGTCGCTCAGAACTCGTCCCTAACTGTGTAAAATTGCGTCCCAAAGATGTGGCAGAATTTCATTGGTTGCCCGCCAGTTGCTCCTATCGTCTGCTCTACGAGGGGCACCAATTACCCCAGTGGCACCCGTTGGTCACTGGCGATCCTCGCTCAGTAATAGATGCGGATGCTTCGGTCTTGAGCTACTACGAAGTCAAAGACAACGAAATCTCCGAGGAGGAGTTTATTGACTACATCATAGATCCCGATGAAGGGTGATAGTTGGGCATCAGATAACAATTACCTCAAACTCCCTAACTCCAAATCCCGAGCTCGCAGGCCGCTGCCTCCTTTGGAATCAATGCCTTTGTGGTAGTGCTGATCTTGTTGGCGCGTTGGCAGGCATGAGCACCTCTACTTCCTCCTGCCACACAGCGTCCCTGCTGCACAGATCAGTTATTCTCTCAGCGATCGCTCGTGCCATGCTGATCAGTTGATTGATCTCAAATGTTGTCAACGACGCTCGAGGCTGTTCGTCTATCAGCGCCAATGCACCCACTCGTCTACCCAACACGGTAATCGGTGAGCCGGTGTAGAATCGAATGCTAGCGATCTCGCCACTCGTTAGTTTGTTTTGGGTAAAGCGCGCGTCCAGTGCAGTATCGCAGACTTCGAATACCCCGTTGCTCTGTACGGTATAGTTACAGATCGCGTCGGTGCGTGGTGTCACCTCAAGCTCTGTTCCATCGCGAATAACGAGGTACTGATGATTTGGCGCAAGGACTGTAATCGCACTGGCCTGAACATCAAATATCTCTCTGGCAGCATTAACGACCGATTGAAGAAAGATATCGTCACGGCAAATATCAACAATATCCAGCATCTCAATTATCTCTTGACGACTGCGTTCGATCATTGAAAGTGAGCGACTATTATCCTCAATAAATTTCATGTTACTGCCGAGCAAACTGACGGGTACTGCTCGAGAGTAGTGATAACCCTGATGGTATCTGACCCCGAGCCGCAACAGCATGTCAGCCTGTTGCACCTCCTCTACGCCCTCAGCGATCAGATCGAAATCTAATTCAATCGCTAGGGTTACGAGTGCGCGAATCAAACTCTGATTGCGCTTGTTGGTCTCGATATCACGGATAAAGAATTTATCGATCTTTACGATGTCGATCGGGTACTCCGACAGCCGATTGAAATTACTGCCCTCTTTACCAAAGTCGTCCATGGCAATTTTGAAGCCAGCTTCGCGCAGTGTCTCGAGTTTTGATATGACGGCCGTCTGGTCGGTTCGTTCGTTAATCAGATCCTCCGCCAGCTCAAGCACAATGGTCCGTTCTTCGGTTAGCGGAGCAAGATCGGTGATCAAATTTTCGATTGCGCCATCAAAGATATCGCTCATGCGAATGTTGTAGGTGATGTAGCCATCGATTCCAACTCCGATTCGATCGACAACAGATTTAAACAATCGGTGACGAAAACGACCCTTATCACTGCGGCTGGTGGCTGAATAGTACTCCTCCAAAAACAGTGCGGGCGATACAATATGTCCATCGCGATTCCAACGCGCTAGCGTCTCAACTCCGCGCAGCTCCAGTCTCTCTGCATCAACGATAGGTTGAACGTATAGATCGATTTCGTACGCCTGTATCGCCCTTTCTATCTCATCCATGCTGGGTCTGGAGAGGCGTTGTTGTAACCTGAGTTCAAGCAGCTTATTGGCGTAGCGCGCAGTGCCTCTACCCTCCTGCTTTGCGACCTGCAACGCCTCGTCTGCGATACTGAGGGTCTGCGACAGGCTTCCTACCGGTGTCAATAGGGCTGAGCCTATGCTAATCGTGCGGTTGATCAACAACCCCTGATGGTTCAGCTTGAAGTTGGCTGCGCACAGAAGCGTCTTCTGGGCCATCAGCTCAAGCGTTTCCTCATCAATACAGGGGCGCACAATAGCAAACTCTTCACCGCCTAAACGCCCAATAAGGGTATCCTCCCCAAGTGCGCCCCGGATAATGCGAATAAGGCGTTTTAAGTATAGATCGCCAGCTTTATGACCATAGATGTCATTGACTGATTTGAAATAGTCGATGTCGATCAGGAGGAGCCCATAGTCATGTAGCCGAGAGCCATCTTTCAATGCTTCCATGAAGCCCAGACGAGACTTGGCGTGGGTCAGGTGATCAGTATAGACCTGCTCCTGAAGTTGACGGTTACGCTCCATACTGCCCTTGAGTTCTGTAACGTCTGTTACGATAATCAAGGCCCTGGCACTTTCATCGGTCACTGCAGTCAGCTCTACCGTAGCTATATGTGACAGACCAGAATCGTCCAGAAAATGCGTCTCAATCACGCGTGAATCACTGAACTCGTCGTCGGCTAGAACAGCCTCTATATCGTCAAAAAAGTAGATCGATTCCCGCGTAATAGAATCGCTTTCGCGGACTAGAGTAGGAAGACAATATGCCTGGAAAGCGCTTGTAAACCATAAAAGCTGACCATTACGATCAATTTGTGCCACCATGGCCCCTGAGTGCTCTATTGAGTCATTAAGAAGCCGACTCTGTTTTGCCAGCGCTCGCTCCTCGGTGACATCACGCATGATACCGGTGACGTAATGCACCTCTTTTTGAGTCCAGGCTGACAACATTAGCTCGACCAGTAACTCCTTGCCGTCGGCCCGCATCGCGGGTAGTTCAGCAGGCTTTCTACTGCCAGTCAGACCACAGGAGCGACCAGCAAAGTAATTTTTCACTGCAGATTGGTGCGGTGCGATCATTGCCTTTGGCATGAACCTGGTAAAGTCGCCGCCGATCACCTCATCGGCCGACGCACCAAACATCAGAGTGGCGCCTGTGTTCCAGTGTACGATACGACCGTATTGATCCATAGATACAACGGCATCCTGCATACTCTCGATCATTGACTCAAGATGGTCATGTTGCTGTAAAAACTGTCGCTTGAGTGAGAGCCTCTGCAGATGTGATTGGATGCGTACCCGGGTGGTCGTTAGGTCGTAAGGCTTCTCAATAAAGTCGATCGCGCCCAGTGTAAACGCGCGTTCACGGAAGGCTCGATCGGTGTGCGCGCTGCAAAAAATGATCTCGCAGCCAGGTTGTAATGCTGCGATCGCCTCAGCCACTTCAAAACCATCTATATCAGGTAATTTGATGTCGATGACGGCGATCTCAAAATCACTGACCCGAGCAAGTTCAACCGCTCTTTTACCGGTGGTAGCCGTGGCCAGATCAAAATCCAAATCATCGAAAAGCTGACACAAAAGCTCAAGATTATTGGGCTGGTCGTCAATTAGCAGTATCTGTGGCGGAGCCTGAGAAGTGGTCAAATCTGCTGGTAAATCGCTCATGTACGATCTCCTATCCCAACAACAGCAGAATTCTATCGGTATCGTGTTTCTGCAAAGCCGGCTCAAGCCGTTTGTACAGAGCTTCACTGAACCCTTTATCCTGTGCGCCATTGAGAATACGTTTTATTTTGCTAACCTGTCCGAACTTGGCGGCACTCTTTATCGCATCGCACAGTGTGCGTTGCTCCTCGTTGAGGAGTTCTGGATCGAGAGTTATCGATATTTCAGGTTGAGCTTGATGAGTGCCTTCTACAACAGCGTCGTACTCGTATTGGAGGTTCAGCAGCGCCGCGATTACCTCCGTTACCTCGAAGGGATTCAAGGGTTTGGGCAGAAATGCCGCTGCTCCAAGTGCCATGCTACGTTCACGATCAGCCTCAAAGGCCGAGGCTGATGCCGCGATGATTGGAATAGTGTGTGTTTGAGGGTCTGATCTAAGTTTGTGAATGAGTTCGAAGCCATCCATGTTAGGCATCACAATATCGGTGATTATCAGGTCATATTGTCCGCTCTGGGCCTGCCTCACCGCCTCTTCTCCGCTGGTGACTGAGGTCACGGTAAAGCCTGCCCCCTCAAGTAATGTACCCAGGAAGGTCAGGTTTAACGGATTATCATCCACCGTTAGCACAGAAACGGGAGTTTTGGACTTAATACCCGTCGGTAGGCACGTTTGAGACTCTGATTGAGTAACGCTGATCTCTGTCAGCTTAATCGGTAGCTCGACAGACATTCGTGTACCCTGATTAATTGCTGATTCAATCTGAACGCGACCACCCATGAGCTTCACCAACTGGTTGACTATGGCAAGACCCAGTCCAGCGCCATCAGACTTTGCGCTCACCTGCTCAAAAGGAGTAAAAGCCTTGGCTATCTGTTCTGGCGTCATACCGATGCCCTGATCGCTAACCTGAATCAACAGCTTTGGTTCTGTGGAGTCTATGAACTGAACACTCAGTTCAACAGGCTTGCTGGCGCCGTATTTGAATGCGTTTATGACCAGATTTGTCACGATCTGCTTCAGCTTCTCTGGATCAATCAGCGCGCGGGCAGGGAGTTGATTCAGTTTCGCATTGAACTCTATGTCATATTTTTGCTGCTCAATGCCGAATATACCGAGGAGATCACGGAAGAGGGCGGGAATGTCGGTATTTCTCTCGTCCAGTTCAATACGACCTGCTTCGATTTTAGACAGATCGAGAACGCGGTTAATTAGCATCAACAGGTGCTGACCTGAACTCAGAATTACCTCAAGGCTGCTTTTAGAATCGCTGTCTATACCGCCTTTTGCTAATAGCATTTGGGTATAGCCGATGATGCCATTAAGCGGTGTTCTGAGCTCATGACTCATATTGGCAATGAATATACTTTTTGCCTGATTCTTCTCTTCAATAGCCTCCCTCTGAGTTGCAGCGGCGCGCTGCTCCATAAGGCGAGAGCGCCAGACTTGTGCTGTAACGAGTAGCAAAACGATAAGCGCAATAATGGCAACGTAGTTAATAAAGACTAGCTCTCGCTCAACAAATTTAGCGTCGGTTACCGTCGCAACGTACCAGTCCGCCTCCTTAATAGGCATGAAGTTGATATAGGCATCCAATCCATCAATGCGCGCTCGAGTCCAGTTGTTCTCGCCGGCGAGCATGCGCGATACTAACTCGCGAAGGCCGGGATCCGCGTCAGTCGTTAGCGATACAGCCTTCGTGTTGATGTTGCCCATCCTAGTCTCGTCAGGGTGAGCAATAGCGATCCCCTGAGAGTTCACTGCAAACGCGTAGCTGTTAGGTCCTCGGTCGAAGTTACTCAACACGCTTTTGATCGTTGAGGTGTCGATCATGCCGCCGAATACACCAATAATGTCACGGGGTTCGCTATCGGATGAGAATATTGGGCTGGTCACGGCGACAATGTCGGTTCCCAGAGTGCGCGAGACTACCGGGTCTGATGCATATACCTTGCCTGCGATTGACGCTTTAAAGTGGGCGCGATCTGACAGGTTTTGTCCGGCTGCAAAGTCGACCTTGGAGTTATAGTAAGTTCCGTCCGGATTAATATGGGCAAAGATATAGAACCAAGGCATCTGCTCATGTTTGGCCTTGAGAAAAGGTCCAGCTTGTGACCAATCCATAGACCTGATGACAGGGGTGTTTGCCAGCGTTGAGATTTCCGCTTTGCGTAACCCTAGCCAGTTGTCGATCTCGGCTTCGAGTGCTGTGGCGTGAATCTGGTTTGTCGAGATCTGGTCCTTGATCATCTCCTCTTTAAGCGAGGCAAAGCCAATCCATCCTAGAACTAAAACACCGGTGCAGAGTACGATCAGCGCAAAGCTGAAACGTTGATCGCTGAGTGACATTGAATATCTCATCTTTTGACTCCCACTATTGGGTATGGTGCATGTTGCTCTCTAGTTTGTAGGTCCCTCAGGTGTTTGACTTGCGTCCGTCAGCACCTCCCAATGCTGACAATTTCTACTCTTCTTAGCGCGATAGAGTAAGTGATCGGCCTCTGCAAATAGCCAACGTCGTTCACGCATATTGAAGTCGGGTGCCAGACTGATTCCCCCCGCAGAGGCCGTTATCTTGCGGTCGATAACCCTGTCGTCGCTACTCAGTACAATCCGAGACAGTGCGGCTCGGCACTCCTCAACCCGCTGTTGCACCGTTTGGGATGACATGCCAGTGATCGCGACGAGAAACTCCTCCCCGCCAAAGCGAACAACATGATCAGTTGGTCGTTGAAAGAACTTTTTGAGTGTCTGTGCAATCGCTTTAATTGCCTCATCACCGATATCGTGACCATAGTCATCGTTGATTGATTTGAAGTGGTCGATGTCGAAAATGACTAGAGAGAAGTATTGATCCTCCCGCCGGCAGCGAGCGACCTCACGTTCAAACCAGGAGTTGAGGCTTCGGCGGTTCTCAAGACCGGTCAATTCATCATGAAAGGCGAGTTCCTCAAGCTTCTGTTTCCTGCGGAAATTAACACAGTGAGTGCGAAGCCGTGCAGCTAGCGCCGGGTAGGATGTGCGTTTAGAGACATAGTCGGTAACTCCAGCATCAAATGCCGTCGACTCAACGGCGTCAGAGCCGCTGCCAGTCACCATGATAATGGGGGTTTCCGTGCGACTCTCTATACGCCGTATCAGTTGAGTTGCCTCGGCACCATTCGCCCCGGGCATGTTGAAGTCGATCAAGATAGCATCAACGGGCCAGTCGACCTCGAGTAATTTTAAAGCATCTTCGACGCTCTCTTTACAAATAAGCACAAACTCATTGCCCAACGCGCGTCTTAGCGCCCGTAGTATCGTAATCTCGTCGTCGATCGCCAGGACTGTAAACAGATTTTCGCTGTCGTTTAGCTTTGGCGGTGCCGTCGCTTCTTTATGAATTTCAGTTGATGTCATCATGAGGACTCCTGAGTAGCAGGACTCTGCGTGAATGGGTATCCCGACCCTTTCTCTTCCTCTCTTTTCCTGATTAATCTACCCCTGGCTGTGTTTGTGTCTTGCTCAAGTCCAAGTCCAAGTCCAAGTCGAATGTTGTATCCATGCTTGTCGGTTAGGCTGAAAAACAGTCGATCAAAAGTCGGACCGTTTTCGTTTAAGTGCGTGCCATCTCCACCCGATACTGGCTTAATGAAGGGATAGGGTGTGGCAATTTCTGACAAGCTCATGGTTACTCCCAATTTTTGGTTGTTATCCGGCAGATGTGCAATCTGCGGCATTTGGGATAACTTAATTGTGAGACTAGACTTTGAGTGCGCGAACCTCTATACCCATTAATTGGTAGGCTGAGTGTGTAGCTAGAGAGACGGGCTCATTTACGGGAGATTAGTCGGTTGTCGAACCCTACAGGCAGGTTCAAAGTGTTAGTTCTTGAGGACAACCTTACCATGGCTGCCCATCTAATTGAGGTGCTCAAACTTTGGGAGCGCGCGCCTGATATACGCCTTTGTGAAACCGTTGCCCAGAGCATAGAACTAATCAAGTTGGAGGCCATTGATCTGTTGATCGCCGATATACATCTACCGGATGGAGTGGGTATAGAGGCGATCACTTATTTGCGTAGCTACCAGCCTCAAGCTCAGTCGATCGTCTTCTCTGCGTTGAACGAGCGGACTGTGGTGCTGGAGGCGATTAAACAGGGCGCTAGTGGTTATATTCACAAAGAGGATCAAGCGGCAGATATTTTAAGTGCTTGTGAAGAGGTGTTGGCCGGCGGATCTCCGATGACAGCCAGTATCGCACGTCTGGTGATTGAATCCTTGCAGGGGAGTGTTGGCAATGCCGTGCCTGAAAATAGTGCATCTGATATACATCTGACTCCGAGAGAAAACGACGTACTAAACGCGCTTTCGCGGGGCTTTACCAATAACGAGATCGCTGAACTGCTGAGCATTTCACAACAGACAATCCCTGTTCATGTCCGTAATATCTATCGAAAGCTTGCAGTTAAAAGCCGCACCGAGGCGGTTTTTGAAGCACGTAAACTTGGGTTACTAAAATGAGTCTCAGGGGGCAGTACCTGCGTGTAGTAGGCCTGATCGTCCTCGCGCTAACCCTGGTCGCTGTCCTGCAGCAGTTTCTTGATTCTTACCTCGCAGGCGACTCACTAAAGGCTGTCCGATTGACAGAGACGACTCAAGGAAGTGAGAAGTTGCCACAGAGGTGGCAGGTGGAACGAGGTACGATTGAGACGCGAGTCTTCAGTTTTGACGTCTATATAGATACGACCCCTGACGCGCAATTGGCGATCTATTTCCCCGCTTTTGAGCAGCGGTTGAAGGTTGAGATTAATCAACACCCTTTGGTTGCTTCTGAATTGACAAACAGTTGGTTTGGTCCCCTGACGCTGGCGACGGCCTTTATAGAGTTGCCGGCTGGGGTTTTGCGTCAGGGACATAATGAGGTTGAGGTGAGTGTTGAAGCGGGTCCGCTCGTTTCCGCGACCTTGTCGCCGTTTTTAATTGGAGAGACCGATGCGCTTCGCTCTGTTGCCAACTTGCGGAAATTTGTTGGTGTGGACCTTGCCGAAATGTTGTTGGGTATTCACTTTTTGATGATTTTCATGTGCCTAATCGCGCTTTGGGAACACCCGCAAGAGTCCGGGTTTAAGTGGCTCATGATTTCGCTGATCCCATCGACACTGTTTTCCTTTGGGATTATGTCGGGCTACATTCCGTCATTTTATCTGTTGACTCCGACACTGTTTATCTCATCTGTTGTGACCAGCGCAGCCCTTTACGGCTTCTCCTTTGCCGTTGAGGGTAAGTCACCACCTCGGTGGTTGATCCCTGGTGTATGTCTCTATCTGGTGGTACTGATACCCACTGCCTTGCTCTTTCCAAGTGCGCTCAGAGCACTGGTGTTTCTGCTGGTTATACCACTTTTCATCCTGTTTCTTTTTGCCGGGCTTTGGCGTTTTATTGGATTAGTGGTTCGCTACCAAGGGGTTGGATACTTTTGGATCTGCATCGGTATAGCGTTGGTTCTATTCTCCACCTTGCGAGACTGGTCTATGAGGGCTGGGTTGATCAATGACGGTGTATTTCTTTGGACCAGTCCCGTTCGTACCCTCTTGCTCGTCGGCGTCTGCACCTTTCTATTGAGCCGTATGGGAAGTCGCACTGAGGCCTTGAGAATCAGTAACGATGAGATCACACAGCGCCTTCAGGAGCGCGAGACTGAGCTTGACGATCTTTACAGGCGTCGCCAACTTTCAAAACAGCGTGAAGCCGTGGCTGAAGAGCGTGCACGCATACTGAAAGAGTTACACGATGGTGTTGCCGGTCAGTTGGTGGTGATCTCGACGCTCGCATCAAAGCGTGAACCTGATGCAGATGCGATACGTGTCACTGCCAAAAATGCGTTAACCGACCTGCGCTCTGTGGTTACTACACTGGCGATTAAAGAGACTGACTTGCTACAGATCCTCGGCATCTTTCGAGAAAAGTACCTATCTCAGCTCGACTCTCTCGGAGTCTCCGTTCACTGGAATCTGCTGCATGCTCCTGATGTGTACGGCTTCAACTCGCAGGATGCTCTCAATCTGACACGAATTCTGCAGGAAGCGCTGAATAACGCTGTAAAACACTCTGACTTGGAATCGATTAGCGTGTCAGCAGAAGAGCTTGAGTTGAATCCTGGCAATTTGGCTGTGAAACTGACCTTTGAAAGCCACGGGGTAGGTGGCTTTGAACCAGTAAACCTGGGACAAGGTTTGAACAACATCGCACAGAGAGCTGATCAGCTTGGGGCCAGCGTCGACTTTGTGCCGCTTGTTGGTGGTCTGAGTCTAGTAGTATTTTTTAGGGTTGAACGTCGCGAGTCTGATAACAGGCTTTGGCTTGATAGAGCGGGCAATGAGTTTGATATGACCAGCAGCTAGGTGTGTTGATTAGACACTTTAGGTCAGTTAATGATTCAAGCTGGTGCTTCTGTTTCAAGTGGGTTTACGCCGGGACTCGGTTAGCGAAAAAAAAGAGCGCCGAGGCGCTCTTTTTCGATGCATCAACAGGAATTACTTGTTGTTCATCTGTGCTTTGATGAGGTCACCAATGGTGGTTGGGCCTTCAACTTCGATCTCTGCGTTCTGAACTGCTTTCAGCGCCGCTTTCTCATCAGCCTGATCTTTCGCTTTGATTGACAGGTTGATAGCGCGGTTGCGGCGGTCAACGTTCACGATCTTAGCTTCAACACTGTCGCCAACGCTCAAAACAGAGGTTGCATCCTCTACACGGTCAGCTGAGAGTTCAGACACTTTCAATACCGCTTCAATGCCTTCAGCCAGTTCTACAGTGGCTGCTTTAGCGTCAACAGCGATAACCTTGCCGGTTACGATTGCACCACGGTCGTTAGCTGCGAGGTACTCAGAGAACGGGTCGCTGGCCAGCTGCTTGATGCCCAGAGAGATACGCTCTTTCTCTGCGTCGATGGAGAGAATAACTGCTTCAACTTCATCGCCTTTCTTGAACTGACGCAGGGCAGTCTCAGCATCAGCTTCCCAAGTGATGTCAGACATGTGAACCAGACCGTCGAGGTCATTATCTAGGCCAACAAAGATACCGAAATCAGTGATGGTTTTGATAGTTCCTGAAACTTTATCGCCTGCAGCGTTCTGCTCGGAGAATGAAGTCCATGGGTTCTGAGTGCACTGCTTAATACCCAGAGAGATACGACGGCGCTCTTCATCAACGTCCAGTACCATCACTTCCACCTCTTCATTGATCTGTACGATCTTAGATGGGTGGATGTTTTTGTTAGTCCAAGACATTTCTGAAACGTGTACCAGACCTTCAACACCGTCTTCCAACGATGCAAAACAACCGTAGTCAGTCAGGTTGGTCACTTTCGCAGTTGCGCGAGTGCCTGCTGGGTAACGGTTCTTAATGGCTTCCCATGGGTCTTCTGAAAGCTGCTTCAGACCCAGCGAAATACGGCCATTTTCCTGATCGAACTTGATGATCTTAACCGAGATTTCGTCGCCCGGTGTCAGCATTTCACTTGGGTGCGAGATGCGCTTCCATGCCATGTCAGTGATGTGGAGCAGGCCATCGACGCCGCCCAGATCAATAAATGCACCGTAGTTAGTGAGGTTCTTAACGAAACCTTTAACCACCTGACCTTCTGCCAGAGACGCGAGGATTTCATCACGTTTTTCGCTGTTTGCTTCCTGCAGAACCGCACGACGAGATACCACTACGTTGTTGCGCTTCTGGTCAAGCTTGATCAGTTTGAATTCAAGCTCTTTCCCTTCGAGGTGATCAACGTCACGAACGGGGCGTACGTCTACCAGTGAACCTGGCAGGAAACCCTGGATGTTGTTGATGCTAACTGTGAAGCCGCCTTTGACCTTGCCAGAGATAAAACCCTTAACAACTTCTTCAGCTTCAAATTTGGTCTGTAGAACTTCCCAAGCTTCAGAGCGTTTCGCTTTTTCGCGAGACAGTTTTGTCTCGCCAAAACCGTCTTCAACGGCTTCCAGTGCAACTTTAACGCTGTCACCGATAGCGATTTCGAGTTCGTTCGCATCGTTCAGGAACTGTGAACGTGGAATTACAGCTTCTGATTTCAGGCCGGCATTTACAGTAACCCAGTCGCTGTCGATATCAACAACTTCACCAGTTACCAGTGTGCCTGGAGTCATCGCAAGGTCTTTGAGGGATTCTTCAAACAGATCAGCAAAGCTTTCGCTCATGAAATTTTCCTAATAAATAGATGCCTTTACGGCTATCTAGCCTACACCATCGGCTGTGCAGGGTCGGTTTCAAATACGTCTTATCAAGGGACTCGGCCGATGTGTGTCCAAAGTCAAGACGTGAAGTGACGCAAAATTATACAGAAGCTGCTTGAAAAAAGGTAGTGCTGTCGGTCCGGTTATCCGCTGATTGCGCTCTGCATCACGGCATCCAGAGCTTCGCGAAAGCTGCGTTGGCAGGGCGGTAGAACCACATCAAGGTCCTCCTTCAACGCCTCCGAGAGAGGATTAAGATCTGGTTCCTGTAACCAGGCTGCAACCGAGCGTAATTCGGCATTGGTGTTGGCGGCGACGCTTAAGGCGTTAGCAACGCAGAAAGTGTAGGTGGGTAAGTAGCGTCGGATGACAATTGCTTTGCGTGCATCATCTAGGATCAGGTCATAAGTGCGAACCACATGGATATACTCTTGCTGTCCGGCGATTGCCATTAACTGGATCATCAGGCTGGAGTACTGTTCGGCTTCCGGTAGAGCCCGCAGACGTTGCTCGAGCTCTTGACGAACTCTTGCAAGTTCCAGATCAAACTGTTCAGGTGCGTAACGTTCGTTGGTGTCTCGGTAATCCTCCAACTGTGCCACCTGAGCTTCAAGCTTCTCTAGCTTTAATTTGAGTGTCTGATTCTCCTCGATTAGCTTATTACGGTCGCGGATAAGACTCTCAACGACGCGCTCTTCAGGGGTCAACTCATCTTCGGCAAAAGTCGCAGGTAACTGAGTCACCCCCAACTCACCCACGGTGGTAGTAAACTGCTGACCCGGCATTACCGCCAGTCCGAATTTTTCAAATTGAACGGTGTTAGAGGATTGCTGCGACGCCAGTATTGGATAGAGAAAATAACCTCCAACACCCAGAACAACTAATACGACAATCGCTACAGCAGCCCCAACCCAAGATTTCATTCTTCTAGTTAGCCCTTGAGTTGTTCGCCATGCTGAAGCTGTAGTTCGATCAGATCGACAGTCAGCTCTCCAGACTCGCGAATCAGCGCTTCAGAGTCGGCATTCAGCGGTTGGCTGCCGGTCGGCTCTGTCTCTGCTAAAAGGTCATCCAATGACGCAATAGGCGTCTCATTTTTTGCACGGCGTCGGGCGTTTTCAATATCAAGCTGTGCTTTGTCGAACTTCTCACGTTGATCACGAAGCGCTTGCTCATTCAGAGGAATCTGGGTAATACCCTTCTGCTCTTTTATCAATCGCAGCTCCTCACGCATGTGGTTAAAATCAGGGTCGCCTGCGGTGCGCTGCTTGGAGCGGTTGTTGAGTTCCGGCAACCAACGATCCAGCTGTGAGTAGCGGCCATAGCGAACGGGTCTCACCTGATCCCAGGGGAGTGCAAAGTCGAGCGCGCTCTCACCGATCTCCTGCTCGTCGATGAGCGCTGGGAAGTTGATATCGGGAGCTACTCCCTGGTGCTGTGTGCTCTCGCCTGAAATACGGTAAAACTTTGCAGTAGTCAGCTTAACCTGGCCATGTTCCAGGGGCTGGAGTGTCTGTACCGTCCCTTTTCCGAAACTCCGGTTGCCTACTACCAGCCCTCGACGATAATCCTGAATGGCGCCTGCGAAGATCTCTGAGGCGGATGCACTCAGGCGGTTTATCATCACCGTAAGCGGTCCGGTCCAGGCGGTTTGAGGGTCATAGTCACCCAGCACATCCACCCGGCCGTTAGAGTCACGGATCTGCACAGTGGGGCCGCGACTAATAAACAGACCAACCAATTCGTTTGCCTCGCGCAGTGAGCCGCCGCCGTTGTCACGTAAATCGATGATGAGTCCATCGATCTCCTGTTGTTTAAGTTCATCAATTAGCATGGCTACATCGCGTGTGGTGCTGCGGTAGTTGGGATCACCCTTCTGCAGAGCTGCAAAGTCGATATAAAAGGCGGGAACCTCAATTACGCCAAGTTTGTAATCGACCCCCTCGCGATTGATGCGGATGACTCGGCTCTGGGCGGCCTGCTCCTCCAACTGCACTTTATTACGTACCAGGCTCACAATACGACGTCCTGAACCGTCAGTGGCACCGGCAGGGATCACTTCTAAGCGCACGACTGAATCTTTCGGTCCGCGGATCAGTTGTACTACATCATCCAGGCGCATGCCGACGACATCTTCAAATTCGCCATCCTCTCCCTGGGCGACACCAACGATGAGGTCCGCCGGATTGAGTTGACCGCTTTTATCTGCAGGGCCTGCGGGTACGAGACTCACGATCTTGGTAAATTCATCTTCGGTCTGCAGAACAGCGCCTATTCCCTCTAGCGAGAGACTCATATTGATCTGAAAGTTCTCAGACACACGTGGTGAAAAGTAGGATGTGTGTGGGTCGTAACTGTTGGCCAGCGCATTGGCAAAGGTCTGGAACACATCATCAGCTTCAGACTGCTGTGCACGATTACGTTGCGCAGTGTAGCGCTTGGTCAGGGTCTCCACTGCCTCCTCTTTTGTACGATCTGCTAGCTTCAGATTGAGCAGTGCACTTTTAAGTCGTTTATCCCAGTAGTTATCTGCCTCAGCCTGATCAGCGAACCAAGGTGCATCTTCGCGACTGACGGGGAGGGCATCCTGGTCGGTAAACTGATAGCTTATGCCAGCCGCCAACTTATCCAACAGATAGTTTTGGCGGTTATTAAAGCGCGTCAGATACAGATCGTATATTGAGTAGGCGACCGACAGATCTCCTTTGCGGATCTGGTCATCGATCTGGTCTCTGAATCGGCTGTAATTGTCTATGTCTGATTGCAAAAAATAAGATCGCGACGGATCAAGAATTTCGATGTAGCGATCGAATACCAGTGCTGAGAGCTTGTCATCCAGCTGCTGACTGCGGTAATGGCCCTTCTCGAATGCACGAGCGACCGATTTAAGCGCACTCGATTGGATTTCGGTGGGTTCCAGCGCTGCAAAAGCGCTCAGTGGTAGCAGTAGTGCCAGCATTGGAATAAGTAGTCGCTGTCCAAATCGCACAGTAGTTCTCCTTGCAGGTTCCGTTTTGCTTAATGAAACGGAATAAGACTTAATTGAGTGTAGGCCAGCACGCAGGAAGATGTAAAATACTCAATAGCTTAGGTGAATTTTGAGGGTAAAGCTTTGCGTCTGTTAGTACTGCTGTGCATCGGTCTGCTACTCACGGCCTGTGATTCGGATTCGAAATCTGAAGCCGAACGCGAGGCCTTTCGTGCCGAACTCATTGATAAAGCACTCAACGACGATACGCGGAAAATGGGGGATCAGTTCCTCGCTACGAATGCCCAGAAAGCAGGGGTTGTGGTCCGCCCGAGCGGTCTTCAATACAGAGTATTGCAGGCTGGCAATGGCGATAAACCGACGCTGGATCAGTATGTTGTCGTCAACTACCAAGGAGAGCGCGTTGATGGAGCTGCAATAGACTCATCGAGGCCGGGTAAGCCGGCTACCTTTCCTCTCAAGCAGGTTATTAAAGGCTGGCGCGAAGGGCTCAGTCTGATGGAGAAAGGGGCAAAATGGGAGCTCTTTATTCCACCTGATCTGGCGTACGGTGCTACCAGCCCATCTGAACTTATACCGGCTAACTCAACACTTATATTTACCGTTGAACTGGTGGATATCCTCGATACTGCCCCGAAGGAGGCACAATGAATCCAGAACAGTTTTCTCAGCAGTTATTGAAATTTCTCGATAGCAGTCCAACGCCATTTCACGCTACTGAAAATCTCGCGCAGGCACTTTCGCTTGCGGGGTTTGTTGAGGTCAAAGAGGCTGATGCCTGGGACATCAAGGCAGGACAGGGCTACTACCTGCTACGTAATGACTCATCCATACTGGCCTGGCGTCAACCCGAAAGTTTCAGTGCGGGATTGCGAATGGTGGGCGCACATACCGATTCGCCTTGTCTAAAAGTCAAGCCAAACCCTGAAATTTACCGGTTTGGCTATCATCAGTTGGGCGTTGAGGTGTACGGCGGTCTATTGATGAATCCCTGGTTTGATCGCGACCTTAGCCTAGCAGGTCGCGTCAGCTATCTGGATGAGTCCGGGGAGCTGAAACATGAGCTGATTGACTATGTAGACGCGATAGGGTCCATTCCAAATCTGGCTATCCATCTGGATCGAGAGGCTAATACTGCTCGCACGGTGAATGCTCAGTTGCACCTGCCGGTGCTGCTCGGGCAAGGCGAGGATAAGCTGAATTTACGGGAGATGCTGGCGGACAAATTGCGTCAGCAAGGACGCAGTGTCGGTCAGGTACTCGATTATGAGCTCAGCTTCTATGACACCCAGGGAGCCAGTCTGATTGGCCTCAAACGTGAGTTTATCGCCTCAGCCCGGCTTGATAACCTACTGAGCTGTTTTATCGGTCTGCAGTCGCTTATTTATGCCTCTCCGGGACAGGCGCAGGTGCTGATCTGTACAGATCATGAGGAGATTGGCAGTACCAGTGCCTGTGGCGCTGCAGGTCCTATGCTAGAGCAATGGCTGGAGCGGATAATACCCGATAACGAAGTTCGTAATCGCGCACTTGCAGCTTCAATGCTGATCTCAGCAGATAACGCTCATGGGGTTCACCCTAACTACGCTGACAAGCATGATGAGAACCACGGTCCTCTGCTTAACTCCGGCCCCGTTATCAAACTCAACGCTAACCAACGCTATGCCACTAACAGTGAGACGAGTGCAACCTTCAAGCAGATTGCCCTGCAGGAGGAGGTGGATGTTCAGGCCTTTGTGGTCCGCTCGGATATGGGGTGCGGAAGCACGATCGGTCCTATCACAGCAGCAGAGGTCGGAGTTCGTACAGTCGATATTGGCGTGCCGCAGTTTGCTATGCACTCAATACGTGAGATGGCTGGTGTGCATGACGCCCACGGACTTTATCGCATACTTAAACGGTTTTATGCCAAGTCGAGGGTCTGATTGTGTTGAATACGGTGGCTCAATTAACGCAATTCATGCTGGATCATTTTCCTCAGGGTGTGGACTTTGGGCAGCTTGAGGAGGTCGGCGACGGATGGGTTCTGATGCGCCTGAGTGTGGCTGACTCGCATCTGCGCCCGGGAGGTACAGTCTCAGGTCCCACAATGATGGGGTTGGCTGATGTGGCGATCTGGTCGGCGTTGCAGACTAAAATAGGACCGTCGCCGTTAACCGTCACCAGCAACCTCAACATTAACTTTTTGGCCAAGCCAGAACCGGTTGATATTTTAGCTCGTGCCCGGATCTTACGTGTAGGAAAGCGCAACGGTGTAGGTGAGTGTTACATCTACTCAGGCTCGGAAGAGAGAATGGTGGCCCATGTGACGGCCAACTACTCCATCCCGAGCCACCCGTAATTAGAACTCTTCTGTATCGATCTCGGCTCGTTGTGCGTCGCTATAACGCGGCCCGGTAACGGTGTGTTGGTTGATGAGCTGATCCAAGCGGTCCACCGCATCGGCAGATAGATTAATCTCGCCCGCTTCAAGGTTTTCACGCATGTGATCGATAAAGCGTGTTCCCGGTATCGAAACAATAGCGGGATCCTTCGCTCTGATCCAGGCCAGTGCTAACTGCGCGGGCGTGCAACCTTGCTCCTTGGCTATCTGCACATATTCACCGAGCAGTGCCTTGTTTGCTGGATAGTTCTCTGGGAAGAACCTCGGCATCCCACGGCGAAAGTCACTCTCTACCAATGCCTGAGGGTCCTCAATAGAGAGGCTTAGAAAACCGCGCGCCAGTGGACTAAATGCTACAAAGGTAATTCCCAGTTCATTGCAAGTATCCAAGACTGCAATCTCAGGATTACGGGTCCAGAGCGAATACTCGGTCTGCACAGCGGTCATTGGGTGCTCTCTGTGTGCGCGCCGTACCGTGCTGGCTGACATCTCGGATACGCCATATCCCAATATTTTGCCTTGGTGAATCAGCTCTGACATCGCACCAACCGACTCCTCGATCGGTACATTTACATCCAGTCGGTGTAAGTAATAGAGGTCGATGTGGTCAGTCTGAAGCCTTTTTAGGCTCGCCTCACACTGGGCTTTGATCGTCTCTGGGCGACCGTCTAACGATTTGCCTTTGCCCGGTTCAACATAGAGTACGCACTTGCTGGCCAGAAAGAGTTCGTCACGAACCGATTTCAGGGCTTCACCCACAAGTAGTTCGTTTTTTCCTCCACCATAGAGCGTAGCGGTATCAAAGTGCCGATACCCCATCTCATGTGCTTCTCGTAATGCATGGAGCGCCTCCTGATCGGGAACAGGCGTATTGTAGGCGTGGGAAAGGTTCATACAACCCAGACCGATGGGAGATGACTTAAACAGATCGAGTTTATCGCTCATTAGGTTTCACTCACTTGCGGGAGAGATTGAGGGCTAGGGACACAAAATCCAAGTAGCCCTCAGTGAATCAACGTTAACTGGCGGCTGCGCTGAGTACCGCATCGTAATTTGGCTCTTCTGTAAGCTCCTTAACTAGTTCGGAGTAGATGACAGTCGAATCCTTGATAACGACTACAGCACGTGCAAAGAGTCCACGACGTTGAGTATCGATAATGGTGACACCATAGTCTTGGCCGAATTCAGGCGAGCGAAATGCCGAAGCGTTGCTCACGCGTTCAAGACCTTCAGCGGCACAGAAGCGGGATTGTGCAAAGGGTAGATCCACGGATACGTTCACCACATTCACACCCTCAATTTGACTCAGGCGCTCATTGAACTGACGAACCGATTTCTGGCAAGTGGGTGTATCGATGCTGGGGAAAATGTTGAGTACCAGCGTCTGTCCTTCAAAGTCGCTCAGACTCAGGTCATTGAGCGAGGTATCTGTCAAAGTGAAGTTAGGCGCAGAACTGCCCACCGCCGGTAGATCACCACAGGTGTTCATGACTATATCTAGACGAGTTGTTATCATAATTTTATCTCCGTAAAGCTGGCGTTTACGTTCCAAAACAGTAGGTTGATTAGTTGGGGCTGTTAGAGGCTTTTGGCAAACTCTATCCGATTGCGACCAGCCGCCTTGGCAGCATACAGGGCCGCATCGGCGGCCTCAATAAGTTCAGCGGGTGTGAGAGTCTGTTCCGGTTTTAATGAGACAGCGCCTACACTCAATGTTAGCTGCCTAAATACTGACGCCTCATGCAGTATTTTCTCTTGGTCAAGTTTTAGCTGTATCTGCTGACTCAGCTGAAGCGCCCCTTCAGCATCTGTGTCAGGCAGAACAATCACGAACTCCTCTCCACCAAAACGGGCGACCAGGTCGGCTGGACGTCGAGCTACTTGGCGCATCAAGTCAGCGACACATTTGAGTGCTTTGTCGCCAAGTGAGTGGCCATAAAGATCGTTATAGTCTTTGAAGTAATCAATATCGATCATCAATAGGGAGAGGTAGGAGTGAGGGTCGCGTTGTCGCATCCCATATTGAGTAAACAAAAAATCGTCGAGCTCACGCCGGTTTGCGAGCAGGGTCAACGGGTCAGTGCGGGATTGTCGCTGCAATGCTTTATTAGCCTCTCGCAACTGTAACTCGAGTTCTAAGTGCGAAGTGAGGTCTATAAGGCTTCCCGATACTTTCGCTCCCTCTCCCTCGGATTGATGAACTGAGGCAATGAGCCGAACCCAGCGAATCTCTCCTGAGTTAAGACGCATTTTGAGTTGGTACTCTGCAGGGGGACTGTCTGGCTCAGCCTCTCGCAACTCGTTAAAGCAGGTGATCCCCTCATTATCATCGAAGAGTTCGAAGAAGTTGCGTGTACTTATGATCGGGTAAAGCGCCTCACTGAGTTCTGTTTGATCCCGGAATATAGAGTTGGGCCTCAGGATATCGCTGTCGCGTGACCACTCAAACATGCCGATCTTACCTGCTACGGCGATCTCATCAAGGCGGGTGAGTGAGCGTTCCAGTTGATTAAAACTTCGCTCCAGTTGCAGCTGGGCCCTCTTCTGTTTGGTGATATCAGTGACCATAAAGATAGCGATCTCTTCGCCATCCCGTTGGTAGTTTCTGACGTAGAGCTGGCGCAACCAAGAGACTCCAGTTTGATACTGCGTACCAATAATTGGATATTCGCCGGAGGCTCCAGGCTCTGAGTAAGCGCGATTGAGCGCCTCCCGATACTCTTCTGGTACGAGATCCATACGCTCCTTGTAAGAGGGTGGTGTTTGTCGCAGACTTTTTCCATGCGTGATATAGGAGGTCAAACCGCTTGTGAAATTCTCTTCGACAATTCGAATATCGGCCTCATCGGTTACCAATCTAAGTTGTTCGAGTAATTGATGCCGTTCTCTGGCTGATACCTCTAATTCAATTTTTGCCCGAATTTCTTCGCTCACGTCCTCAACCACGGCCAGGAGACAGGCCTGATTATCGATATCAGAGTAGGTAGTTAGCATACCTCTGATCCAACGCGCCTCTGAGGTGCTTTCTGAAGAGAGTTTAAAATTAAACTCTACGGGTTTGTTGTTGGAATTGAGATCGTTGATAAGATCAATTGCCTTTTGACGATCGGGTTCAGCAAGCAGCCCTAGTAGCGTATCGACGTCGCAGCTTTGGCTTGCCATAGCCCCCGAGAAACCCAAGATCGCCATTGCATTTTCGTCCAGCATTAACTGCTTAGTACTCAACGGACCGTCGACAATACCCAACTCGAACACGGTATTGGCCAATGTATGCTTGAGCCTCAAACTCTCGAGCTCAATCTCTTTCAAGCGCTGCTCATGGATGTCGATAATAGAACCGTAGGTGATTGTCTTACCTTGTTCGACGCGTCGGTTGACATACACATCGACCCAGCGCTCGCCTAATTCGCTCATAAGCCGGTGAGTCAGCCTGAGGGATTCGCCTGAGTCGAGTTGTCTCTTCAACGCCTCTAAAACACGTTCCCGATCATCCGGATGGGTCGCAGACAGAATGTGCTCGCCGCCGTGAATAGTTTGGGAATCTGATAACCCGTACATCTGTCTGTAGACCTTATTTACTCTCCAATGATCCATTGCGTCATCATGTCTGAACATTCCAATGCGCGCATGCGAAGATGCTAAATCGCTGAGTCTGTTGGCTTGCTCCAGCTCTTCATTGACGGATAAAAAATTGAGGAACAGTAGGTTGAGTAAGACCAGCATCCCTAGCTGACTCCCTCCTGCAACTGTCAGGTGCATCAGGTCCAATAACAGCGCATCACCGTTGACTGTCGAATAGAGCCAGAACAGAGTTCCCAGATAAACTAGCGTCACTAGCAGGGTACGCCTCAAACCGATGGATAGCAGAAGCACGACCGACGCGAAGAGTGTCAGGAAAGTTGCTCCTGAGACCGATTGCGTACGCCATACCACGCCAAAACCTGCCAGTAGTAACAGTACGGCGATAGTCAGCATGCGGCGTCGGCCATTGGTCGTCTCAGGCTTGATCGCGATAAGTACGAGGCCGGCGTAAAGGGTGAGGAAAAGTATGCCGGCCGGATTCGAGTCAATAAAGAAATTATGGTAGACGGCGATGGCTACCGGTAGTGCAAAAATAAGCGCTATCAGGCGCGTAAAAAGCACCGCTATGGTCTGTAGTATCGGCTCATCGATAGCTCGTTCGGCAAACGCCGTTGACAGGTTTAATCTTCTCATCTGAAGTAGAGTCAGCGATGGCTGATAGGTACCCGGCTGTTTAGACTTAGCATAGTCGGTTCTTCGAAACTTTTCTGTCTGATGGTACGCAGTCTGATGTTGTTTTTGACCAAAAAAAAGCCGGCTCTGGGAGCCGGCTTAGTTTGGTTTGCCGTTTAGACGCGTTCGAACACTACCGCAATGCCCTGACCACCGCCGATACACATGGTGACAAGTGCGTATCGACCCTCAATGCGGTGCAGCTCGTGGATCGCTTTGGTGGCGATAAAGGCTCCAGAACAGCCAACAGGATGGCCGAGAGCGATGGCACCACCGTTGGGGTTGGTTTTATCGGCAGGCAGTCCCAGGCCTTTGGAAACCGCGATTGCCTGAGCCGCGAAAGCTTCGTTCGACTCGATCACGTCCATATCATCAATAGTCAATCCGGCTCTCTCAAGCGCAGACTTAGATGCAGGGATAGGACCTTCACCCATAATATGGTTCGGGACGCCCGCGACTGCGTAAGAGACAATTTTAGCGATCGGCGTTTCACCGTTTGCTTTCGCCGTTTCGGCATCAGCCAGTACCAGGAAGGCAGCACCGTCGTTGATTCCTGATGCGTTGCCTGCAGTTACAGTGCCATCTTTCTTGAACGCCGGGCGCATACCTGAAAGCTTCTCGGCTGTAGTACCGGGTTTTGGGTGCTCATCAGTATCAAAAATCGTGTCGCCTTTGCGTGATTTCAAAGTAATCGGAACAATCTGACTTTTGAAACGACCCTCTTCGATAGCGACTGCGGCACGGCGCTGAGACTCTGCAGCAAAAGCGTCCTGCTCTTCACGTGATATATCCCACTTCTCTGCTAGGTTCTCAGCTGTGATACCCATATGGCCTGCACCGAACGGGTCGGTCAGTACAGAGACCATTGCGTCGATCATGTTGGTATCGCCCATACGTGCGCCGCTGCGCATAGCAGGGGCCATGTAAGTGCCACGAGACATCACTTCGACACCACCACCTACAGCGTAGTCGCACTGCCCGAGCTCAATCTGCTGCGCACTCGATACAACAGCCTGGAGGCCAGATGCGCAGAGACGATTTACCGCCATCGCCACAGAGTTCATTGGCAGGCCGGCCTGAATAGAAGCTACTCGAGCGACATAGGGGTAGCGCGACTCGGTAGGGATACAGTTACCTACAGTGACGTAGTGAATCTTCTCCGGATCGGCCTTTGAGCGAGCAACGGCCTCTTTCATAACGGTACCCGCCAGTTCGGCCGGTTCAATTGAGCTCAGGCTGCCGCCGAAAGCGCCGATCGGTGAACGCATCGCGCTCAGCACTACAACTTCACGTGTCATCTATGTCTCCCCTGGAGTTTGGTATTCATTGGTTAATTCAAAAATAGTTAAGGAATCATATAGTATAAAAGCGACAATTACATGACTATGTCGACTAATGAAGACGATAATTACAGAATAAAAGGCTGATTAATTTTCACCCTTTCACGAAATGGAGCAGGCTCAAAATGTATGTGATCTTCGATATGGACGGTCTTCTGATTGACTCAGAGCCAACCTGGAAGTGTGTCGAGCAGCAGGCGCTTCAACGAGCACTGGGTTTAGAACTGAGTCTCCCGGACCTCAAGCGTTTTACCGGTCGGGCGACGCGTGACTTTGTCAAACTGATTGCCAAGAATTATCCGGACCTGAGGGTGGATCAGCCCGCGTTGATAGAGTTAATTCTTGATATGATGGCTGCGCAAATTGTGGAGGCCCCGCTGCTGCCGGGTGCATTAGATTTAATCAACTATTGTGGTGAGCAGCGAATTCCAATGGCGATCGCCTCATCTACCCCGCGGCGCCTGATTGAATCGGTGGTCGCTCATCACCAACTGCCAATCAATATCATCACCTCCGGCGCCGAAGTAAAAGCCTCCAAACCCCATCCGGAGGTCTTCTTGCAGGCCGCAGAGCAGCTCGGCGCAGATCCCTTTGATTGCTGGGTATTTGAAGATTCGTTGAACGGAGTGATAGCGGCCAAAGCAGCGAGTATGCGCGTTGTGGCTGTCCCGGTGCCTCAATATCAACCCCTCGCTCACTTCTCTATTGCAGACCGATTGGACCTCTCCCTGTCAGATTCACTGACAGCCATGAAGCGCGGTGAGCTTTCATAGCTCGATCTTAAAGTCGCGGGCAATGAGTTGATCACTTGCCTCCAGCTGTTTAAGCGCATCACTGACGTGTTTAACATGGGCGGCGGCTGCCCTGCGCGCCCAACTGGGGTTGCGGGCGATGATGGCGTTGTAAATCTGTTTGTGGTGCCGTTCAATCTGTTCGCGAAAACTCTCTAAATGCACTAGATTCGTGAGTGAAGTTGCGACGCTGCGAAGCAAGGGGCTTTTTAGACTTGCCAGCAGATGTACGAGGACTGGATTGTGCGACGCCTCGACTATGCGCTGATGAAAGGTATAGTCCAGCGCAAAGTTGGTGGGTGCTGGCACGGATTCCATCTCATTGAAGGCCTTCGTGATAGCGTAGTGTTCTGCCTGAGTACCGTGTTCAGCTGCAAGTGCTGCTGCTTCGCCCTCAAGCAATGCGCGCACCTCATAAAGGTCGTATAGGGTGCGCGAGTGACTGTTGAGTAATACCATCAGCGGGCTTGTGTCAGTGACCTCGGCAATGACCTTTTTGGCAAAGGAGCCCTGACCATGTTTAGTCTCGATGATACCGCGTCCTGCCAATTCACTGAGTGCCTCACGTACCACTGAGCGGGATACGCCCAGGCGCTCGGCTAACTGTCTTTCAGAAGGGAGTTTTTTCTCCGGCGGGAGGGTGCCGTCAAGAATCATCTGCTCTAAGCGATGAGCGATTGACTGCGCGATTGTCTTAAGTTTTTCGGGCATAATTAGGTGGTAGGACCAGTATTGATTGGTTCGATCTTACTCCCTAAGACCCAACCAGTGCTAGTGTTTGTCGCAGCGTGTATCGACCGGCTGCGAAATACTGGTCTGACCACGATGTTTGGGCTTTGACTGCAGATGCATAAGAGCCGAATTTATATCTAAACCAATAAGGAGTTCCTCATGTTATCGATTCGACGTTTAAGCTTGGCTGATGCCCAAACAATCCTTGCGGGAGCGAAAGCGAAAGCACAGGAGATAGGCGTGCCTATGTGTATCGCCGTGACCGATGAGTCGGGCAATGTGATCGCTTTCGAGCGCATGGATGGTGGAAAAGTCCACAGTATCACGCTATCGCAGGACAAGGCGTTCACGGCTGCTTCGGCACGTAAGGCGACACACGAGTACCATGCTGGATGTATCCCGGGTGCAGACAACATGCTCTTTGGTATTCACACCGCTTTGGGTGGCCGTATCTCTGTAGTGGGCGGTGGTCTGCCAATATTTGTAGATGGAGAGTGTGTTGGTGGTATCGGCATTAGCAGCGGCACCCCGACTCAGGATCTTGAGTGCGCACAAGCAGGTATCGATCACTTTATGGCGCAGCTCTAAAGGGACTATCTTTACTGGCCTCAAAACCCTTACCGCACAGATCAAAGGACGTTTAGGATGCAAACTTCAACAGTCTCATCTGCCGAACGCTCAAGCCAGCGACAATCGCTGGCAGCGCGTTTTGCTGAATTTATCGATCCGCACTACGTAATTGCTGACCAGGAGACACTCAAACCCTATGAGTGCGACGGCCTATCGGCCTACTGCGAGGAGGCATTAATTGTGGTGCTGCCTGAGACCGTTGAACAAGCTCAACAGGTACTGCAGATTTGCCATGCCGAGGGTGTGCCGGTCGTCGCTCGTGGTGCGGGTACGGGTCTATGTGCTGGTGCTATGCCCCATTCCGAGGGCGTAGTGTTGTCGATGGCAAAATTCAACAAAATCCTTGAAATCGATACACAGAGCCGCGCAGCCCGAGTCCAACCGGGTGTTCGCAATCTGGCCATCAGTGAGGCGGCAGCGCCAGTGGGGCTTTATTACGGGCCCGATCCATCATCGCAGATCGCCTGTTCGATCGGCGGAAACGTCGCAGAAAACTCAGGCGGAGTGCACTGCCTGAAGTACGGCCTGACCGTACACAATCTGTTGAGTGTGCAGTTTCTTACGATGGACGGTGAGTTGCTGACCATCGGTTCGGAAGGTCTCGACAGCTGCGGCATGGACCTAATGGCGCTATTCACCGGTTCTGAAGGTTTGCTTGGTGTGGTCACCGAGGTCAGGGTAAAACTGCTGCCTCGTCCAGAGCGTGCGCAGGTCGTCGTTGCTGGCTTCGATAGCGTCACCAAAGCCGGTGACGCTGTTGGTGAGATCATAGCGCAGGGGATTATCCCTGGCGGACTGGAGATGATGGACGGCTTCGCAATACAGGCCGCAGAGGCGTTCGCGAAGGCTGGCTACCCGCTCGATGCCCAGGCACTCCTTCTGTGTGAAGTCGACGGTACCAATGAAGAGGTTGATGAGCACATCGCGACAGTTGAAGCACTCTTCCACAAACTGGGTGCAACTTCGGTGCGCACCTCTCAATCCGAAGAGGAGCGTGCCCGTCTGTGGGCGGGCCGCAAGTCAGCGTTCCCAGCGGTGGGTCGAATTTCACCTGATTATTACTGCATGGATGGGACTATCCCCCGTGGGCAGCTGAGTCATGTGCTGCTCGAAATGCAGAAGATGTCTGACCACTACGGCCTGCGTGTGGCTAATGTATTCCATGCAGGTGACGGTAACCTGCACCCACTGATTCTGTTCGATGCGAATGTGCCAGGAGAACTCGAACGAACGGAGGAGTTTGGTGGCAAGATACTTGAACTCTGTGTTGAGGTTGGCGGCTGTATAACGGGCGAACATGGTGTGGGTTACGAGAAGTTGCGGCAGATGCCAGCGCAGTTCAGCGACGCTGAGATTATCCAGTTTCACGAACTCAAGCGCGCCTTCGACCGCAAAGAGCTTCTGAACCCGGGTAAAGGGATACCGACCTTACGCAGCTGTCAGGAGTATCGCTCGCTGGATATGAACATCACACCTAACGCGACTGTGGAGTCACAGCAGGGTTCACAAGGGGTAGCTCATGGCTGATTTGACTTCGCAACTGGTTGATCAGGTACGCAGTGCCCTGGACGCTGGTCAAAAATTACGTATCGAAGGTGGGGCGACCAAGTCTTTTATGGGACGAACCACCGAGGCAGAGCAAGAGACCATCAGCCTCAAGCAACACAGCGGCATCGTGAGCTACCAGCCAATCGAACTGGTGATGACAGCACGCGCTGGCACACCTTTGGTGGAGCTTAAAGCTGCACTTGAAGAACAGAATCAGATGCTGGCATTTGAACCGCCCGTGTTTTCCGAGGCGTCAACACTAGGTGGCACACTCGCCACCAACCAGTCGGGGCCGGGCCGTCCCTGGTGGGGATCCGTGCGCGATCACGTTTTGGGTGTGCGTCTGATTAACGGTAAAGGCGAGCACTTGCGCTTTGGCGGTCAGGTAATGAAGAACGTTGCGGGTTACGACGTCTCACGCCTGCAGGCAGGTGCGTTTGGCGGGCTCGGCGTGATCTCTGAAATCAGTTTAAAAGTTCTTCCCAAACCCGCTGTACAGCGGACATTGGTGACGGAGTGTACGCAGTCTGAAGCACTGGTGCTGATGAACAAGCGTTCCGGTGAACCAAAACCGATCACCGCCGCAACCTGGTACAAAGGTAGGCTTTACACCCGTCTTGCTGGGGCCGCATCGGCGGTCGAGGCTGCTGCCAAAGCCTGGGGCGGAGATGAACTTGATGACGCGCAGAACTTTTGGCTCAGCTTAGCTGATCAGCAGCATGAGTTTTTTACCACTGATGCCCCGCTATGGCGCATGTCGGTTAACTCTAAGTCCCCTGCATTTAATCTGGCGGAACCAACATTAATTGACTGGGGTGGTGCGCAGCGTTGGTACGCTGGGGAGCATGACTGGCAGCAGATGGTATCCATTGCCAAGCATGCGGGAGGGCAGGTATCACTCTATCGCGGTGGAGATCGCAGTGCTGAGGTGCTCCATCCTCAGGCTGAAGCGATTCAAAAATTGCAGCAGCGACTGAAGGCCTCATTTGATCCGGCCGGAATATTTAACCCAGGCCGAGCGTATAGCTGGTTGTAACAGGGAACCATAATGAAAACAAATATCGTACAGACCTTCCTTGCTACACCTGAGGGTCGGGAAGCAGAAGAGATCCTGCGCACCTGCGTGCACTGTGGTTTTTGTACTGCAACCTGCCCGACTTATCAGGAGCTTAACGACGAACGAGACGGGCCTCGCGGGCGTATCTATTTAATCAAGCAGCTACTTGAAACCGATGAGGTGACTGAAAAGACACGTACACATCTGGATCGTTGTCTTACCTGCCGTAGCTGTGAAACCACCTGCCCATCTGGCGTGAAATATGGTCGCCTGGTGGACATCGGCCGTGGTATCGTCGAGAAGAAGTTACCACGCTCGACTGGTCAGCGGTTGACTCGCTGGGGCCTGCGTCAACTGCTGCCCTACTCGAAGCGCTTTGGCGCAGCGATCGCTGTCGGTCAGGTGTTTAAACCGATCATCCCCGGAAAGCTCGGTGCAAAGATTCCTCCCAAACGTTCAGCATCTCCCTGGCCAAAGCAGCGTCACGCCCGTGTGATGCTAGCGCTGGCTGGCTGTGCACAATCCAGTGCTGCACCGAATACCAACGCGGCAACCGCACGTGTTCTTGACAAGCTAGGCATTACGCTGGTCGAAGCGCCTGACGCTGGGTGTTGCGGCGCAGTGAGTTATCACTTGTCAGAGCATGATGAAGGACTCAACTTTATGCGGCGCAATATCGACGCCTGGTGGCCTGCTGTCGAAGGAGGCTGTGAGGCTATAGTGATGACGGCTTCAGGCTGTGGCGCGATGGTGCAGGAGTACGGTCATCTGCTGCGCGATGATCCTCAGTATGCCGAGAAAGCCAAGCGTATATCTGAACTGACCAAGGATATTTCAGAGGTCTTGTTATCAGAGGATCTCAGCGCACTCAAACCCTCAACAGCGGGTGAGAAGGTTGCGGTGCATTGCCCTTGCACCTTACAACATGCGATGAAGCAAGGAACGTCGGTAGAGCAGGTCATGACGAAGCTTGGATTTGAGCTTGCCGCTACAAAAGACAAGCACCTTTGTTGCGGTTCCGCCGGTACCTATTCTATTCTGCAGCCGGAGATCAGTGGACGTCTGCTGGACAACAAAGTGAAGGCGTTGACTGGCGATAACCCGACTCAGATCGTGACATCCAATATTGGTTGCCAGTTGCATATAGAGACCAAGGCACCCGTGCCGGTCAGTCATTGGGTGGAGTTGCTCGATCGATAAGATCAGGCGCTCTGGCTTGCTGCGCGACCGGCGAAAGTCGTGCAGCGAGCGTATCTCCCTACTTGGTATCCTCTTCAGGCACCAGAGCGTCGCGATTCCAGAGTGTTGGGAAAAGCGGTATCCATAAAGCCGTAATTAAGAGTGTGCCCACCCCACCGAACAGAATCGCTGGCACAGCACCGACAAAGGTAGCCAAAACGCCCGACTCAAACTCACCCATCTGGTTGGATGTCGCAATAAACAGCGAGTTTACTGATGAGACACGCCCTCTCATGGCATCAGGGGTCTCAATCTGTACCAGGGTTGAGCGGACAACCACACTGACCATATCGGCTGCCCCGAGAGTGAACAGCATCGCCAGAGAGAGCGCAAAGCTCTCCGATAGGCCAAATCCAATGGTTCCCAGTCCGAACACCGCAACGGCTGAGTAGAGTTTGCGCCCAGACTGGCGTTTAATTGGATGGCGCGCCAGGTAGAGGGACATTAGCAGTGCTCCGGCCGCTGGGGCACTGCGCAGGATACCGAGGCCGGCGGAGTTTGTTTCAAGAATATCGTGCGCCACAATCGGGAGAAGCGCGGTCACGCTGCCAATCAGAACGGCGAGCATATCGATAGAGACCGCACCGAGTATCGGCTTGGTACGCCAAACAAACGTGAATCCTGCGAGTAGTTCTTTCAGATTTCGTTTGCCCGTATCACGAATCTGCGGAATGGGTGGCATCAAAAAGATCACTGCCAGTGATATCAGTGTCAGTGTAAAACTACTCAAATAGAGCGTGCTGGCACCCAGAATATAGATAAAGCCGCCGAGTGCCGGACCCGCAATGGTACAAAATTCCCGACCTGCTGCCGTCAGGGTCATCGCCTGCGCCAGATCCTGCTTAGATACTAGATTTGGTATCACTGCGGCGCCCGCCGGCATGCCGTAGGTCTGTGAGATTCCCATTGCGATACAACAGAGGTAGATGATGTTGGCACTGATAGCCCCTGTAAGGCTGGTGATAGCTAATGTCAGTATTGCTGCGCCCATCAACGCACGAGAGAAGAGCATCTGTTTTACACGGCTATGTCGATCCGCCATATGGCCAGCATGAACAGTGAGCAGTAGCTGGGGTAGATAACGGGCCAGCCCAACTAGGCCCAGAGCAAGAGCGCTGTTGGTTAGCATGTAAACCTGCCATCCCAGCCCCACCATAAGCATCTGTTGCGCCATCGCACCGGACATCTGCCCGATCCAGTATTGGCTAAACTGGCGGTTTGCAAAGAGTGAGGGCAGATGCATGGACGAACTCCAACGGATAAGGCGCTATTGTGGCGTAGCTTTGGATCTGAGCCAAGGTGCCGAGGACCAAATACTTGGTTGGGTCTGCTGGAGCACTGGATGTTGGCCGAGGATTTGCAGACAATAGCTGTAAATATTGCAAACTTCTGGAATGTCCGATGTCTTTAATTGCCTTGAATACCTGTGGAGTAAGTTTTGGCACCTCGGGTGTGCGTGGTCTGGTCAACGATCTGACCGATCCAATCTGTTACGCCTACGCGCAGGCATTTATAAACGCTATCGGAAAGCCTCCACGTGTTGTCATAGGACACGATCTGCGCCCCTCCAGCCCTCAAATTACGGCTGCCTGCGCGCAGGCCTGCATGGATATGGGTATTGACGTGACCTACGCGGGAGCTCTGCCTACTCCCGCCATCGCCTATTATGCGATGCAACACCAGTCTCCCTCGATCGTGGTAACGGGCAGTCACATCCCATTCGATCGCAATGGTATAAAGTTCTACCGTGCTGAGGGAGAGATCACTAAAGCGGATGAGCAGAAGATTCTCGCGAGTGAGGTAGAGGTTCCCGAGGACCTGCATACTTCTGCACTTCCAGAGAGAGATGAAGGGGTCGAAATCACTTATCTGCAGCGTTACAGCGATTTTTTCGCTGCCGATCTGTGCTCGGGCTTAAAAGTTGCGATCTATCAACACTCAAGTGTCGCCCGGGATCTGCTGTGTGAACTTTTTACCGGGCTGGGCGCCCAAGTGGTGCCGTTGGGGCGGTCTGATAGCTTTGTACCCATAGATACCGAAGCCGTGCGACCTGAGGATGTAGTGCAGGCACAGAGTTGGGCAAATGAGCACGGCTTTGATTTGATTATTTCAACCGATGGAGACGCAGATCGGCCACTGATTGGTGATGAGAAGGGGCATTGGTTGCGCGGAGACGTTGTCGGCGTGCTCTGTGCACGGGCGTTAGGAATCGATACGGTCGTCACTCCCGTCAGCAGTAATACGGTACTTGAGCGTTCACAATGGTTCGCAAATACAATGCGTACACGAATTGGATCTCCATACGTGTTGGCTACAATGGCCGAGTCCGACGGGTTAGTTGCCGGCTATGAAGCTAACGGCGGTTTTCTTTTGGGCAGTGACCTGTGCCATGGTGACAGAGTGCTCAAGGCCTTGCCGACACGGGATGCGATCCTACCCATATTGGCATTGATATCTCTGGCGAAAGCTGCGGGCGCGCCGATCAGCTCCATGCCTGCCAGTCTGCCGGCACGTTTTACAGCTAGCGATCGCATTCCCGGCATTCCAACTGCTTGGAGTTTGCAGACGCTCTCGGACATTGCCAGCAGAGCCTCGACATTGACTGACCTGACTCAGATTGACCTCGGCGCGGTTGACTCTGTTGACACGACAGATGGCCTGCGTACTTGCTTCGCATCGGGGACCATTGTCCATCTGCGCCCGTCGGGTAATGCACCAGAGCTGCGCTGTTACGTTGAATCAGACAGCCTGGAGGATGCACAGCAACTTTGTCAGCAGGTGTTGAGTAACATCGAGGGCTACTACCAACGATCGAATCAGGCGGTGTCAGAGTGAAAGTGCTGCAAATTGCTGGGCTTGCCCCTGACTTACAGAGAGATCTGTCTCAACTTTGCGACTTGTCGGTTCTGAACAAGCAGGATAATCGAGAACATTTTTTAGCTACGCGAGGTGCTGAGTTCGAGGTCGTTGTCACCAATGGTGGAAAAGGCTGCTCGGCTGAGCTGATGCGTCAACTGCCTAACCTCAGGATCATTCTTGGCTGGGGTGTGGGTTACGACAAAGTTGATTTAGCGGAGGCGACCCGGCGGGGTATTCGCGTTGCCAACACCCCCGACGTGTTGAATGAGTGTGTGGCCGATATGGCGATTGCGATGATCCTCTGTCAGGCGCGTCGTCTACTGGTTTCGTCTCGTGCATTAGCCGCGGGAGACTGGGCGGCGAAAGGAACCACGCCTCTGGGAAGCAAGGTGAGTGGCAAGCGCCTGGGTATTGTTGGGCTGGGACGTATCGGCCTGGAAACTGCAAAGCGGGCCGCTGCCTTTAACATGGATATACGCTACCACAACCGCCGGCCGCGTAGCGATGTGGACTATCCTTATGAAGCTTCACTTGAGGCGCTAGCGCGCTGGTGTGACTACCTGGTGCTATTGTGTCCAGGCGGTCCCGAGACCGATGGCTTGATAAGCGCCGGAGTGCTCAGGGCACTAGGACCAGAATCGGTTCTGGTGAATATCGCTCGTGGATCGGTGGTGGATGAGAGCGCGCTGGTCTCGGCCTTGTTGCAGGGAGAGTTAGGCGGGGCCGCGCTGGATGTGTTTGCTAATGAGCCCAATTTCCCTGAAGAGCTTTTAGCTTTGCCTAATGTCGTGATGTTTCCTCATATAGGCTCGGCAACGTTTGAGACTCGCGAGGCAATGTCGCAATTGGTGCTGGATAACCTGAAAGCTTATCTCGCACATGATGAGTTGCTGACGCCAGTAAACTAGCGGTGTAATCTAGCTTTAGACAATGGCATACAGCAGTTCGGGGTCCACCATGAAGATAGTTATCGCCCCAGACTCTTTCAAAGAGAGTCTGGATGCGCAGCAGGTCGCTTGTGCGATTGAGCGGGGCTTTAAATCGATCTCTAGTCGGGTTGAAACAGTGTGTATCCCGGTAGCCGATGGCGGGGAGGGGACAACCGAAGCCCTGGTTGCCGCGACGGGCGGTGAGCTCTTAGCAGAGCCCGTTCGAGGACCCTTGGGTGAGCCGCTCAAAGCTATCTGGGGGCTCTTGGGTGAACAACCCGGGCTGCCCGTTACTGCAGTTGTCGAGACGGCGTCGGCATCGGGACTGGATAAGATCCGAGCGGATCAGAGAGACGCGCTACGCGCCACCACCTTTGGCACTGGTGAACTCATTCTTGCAGCACTCGATCGCGGTGTACGTCGCATTATTCTGGGTCTTGGTGGAAGTGCAACCAATGATGGCGGTATGGGGCTTTTGAGCGCGCTGGGTGTTAGATTTCTCAACGCACAGTCTGAGACCTTGCCCGCCGGTGGTGCAGCGCTCGTGGATCTGGCAACTATCGATTTGAGCCAGCTTGATCCGCGCATTGCTGAAACCGAGTTTCTGGTCGCCTGCGATGTCGATAATCCGCTACTGGGGGCGCGCGGTGCCTCCGCAATATTTGGTCCGCAGAAGGGCGCTACACCAGAACAGGTGATTCAACTTGATACTGCGTTGGCCCGCCTAGCGGATATCAGCGCCGACCTCATGGGGGCGGACGCTCGCGAAGTACCGGGTGCTGGTGCCGCCGGTGGTTTGGGCTACGCCCTGGTACAGTTCCTCAATGCGCGCATGGCCCCCGGTATCGACCTTGTATTGGAGGCTGTGCGTTTTGATGAGCAGTTACAGGGTGCTAGCCTGGTAATCACCGGCGAAGGGCGCATGGATGGTCAGAGTCTAAGTGGCAAAACCCCGGTGGGTGTAGCCCGCTGGGCTAAGCGTCATAATCTGCCGGTAATTGCTGTTTGTGGATCCATTGGCGCCGGCGCTGAAGGCGTTCATGCTGTGGGTATCGATGCTCTGTTTACTGTCGTGCCGGGTGTCTGCACACTGGAGCAGGCGATGGCGGATGCGGCGCCCAACCTAGAGCGTACTGCCGCTCAGATTGCGCGTACTCTGATGTTGAAGTTTTACTGATGGATCCCATGCACCTTGCGGTCGGGTTCGGGAGCCGTCGTGCAATTTAGCGAGTTATTTAGTCAGGTTCTAAACGTAACCGGGCCTGTGTTTGTGCTTGTTTTGCTTGGTCTGGGTTTACGTCGAACGAAACTGATCAATGAGGTTTTCGTGCAGCAGGCATCGAACCTTGTTTTTCGAGCAACTATGCCGGTAATGATCGCTGTCGGATTGATGAAAACTGACATCAGTACCGCGTTTGACCCTCAGGCAGGGATCCTTTTTACGCTATTTTCGGTTGTCAGTTTTGGCGTGATCTGGGGCTGGGCTCGCCTGCGTGTTGAACCGAGAGAAGATCGGGGCGTCTATGTTCAAGGAGCATTTCGACATAATTGCGGAATGGTGGGGTTGGCACTTGTCGTAAATCAGTACGGCGAAGCAGGTTTGGGTATAGCCAGTTTTCTGCTTGCCCTGCATGCGTTTATCTTCAACATTATGTCGATCTTTGTTCTGAGTTATTACAGTAACTCGCTCAATCTCAGACCCGTTCAGTTCACTCTCGACATTGTGAAAAATCCATTGATATTGTCAGTAGTTTTAGGCATCGCGCTAAATTTGTTGGGTATACGCTTTTCGCCATGGATTGAAACGAGCCTTGTGAGCTTCGGCTCATTGACACTTACGTTGGGACTGATCTGCGTTGGGGCAAGTTTGAGTCTAAGCAGTGTCCGAGTTTCTGGGGGAGTCGCTTTGTCTGCGGCTCTGGTGAAACTCATCTGGATACCCGTTGTAAGCGCCGTACTGCTTATAGCTATGGGAGTTGAGGGGATGGTGCTAGGGGCGCTTGTTCTATTCATGGCGAGTCCAACCGCTGCCGCAAGTGTCGTAATGGTTCGCGCTGCTCAAGGTAATCATGGCCTGGCTGCGACAATTGTCGTCCTAGCGACGCTAGGCTCGGTGGTAACAGTCCCAGCTGGTTTGATGGCTCTGAAATACTTCGGCTACGTTTAGCCGGCTAAGAAAAAGTAGCCAGTAATCCCAATACTGGCGATCAGAATAGCGCGCCTGACGATCACTTGCGGCAATCGCTTGGATAGGTGACCAGCCAGATACCCACCAATCAACGTCCCTACCAAGACAGCAAGGGTCTCCTGCCAAACAATCAGACCTTTGAAAAGAAACAAAATGATCGCGCAAAGCGAAATAGTTGTTGAGAAGAGCAGTTTGAGGCCGTTCATCTCATTGATCTGTGTGTGGCCGGCTAAGCTGAGATAGCTGAGGATAATGATTCCCAAGCCGGCGTTGAAAAAGCCTCCATAAACTGACACGGCTACAAACATCACGAGCATCAGGGCCAGGTGTATCAACCCTAGATGAGGGCGCTTCTGACTCCAATTTTGAAGCGCTTTGTTGAGTTGCGAACCAAATGCGAAAACAACGGTTGCGAACAGAAGTAACCAAGGGATGGCAGCTTCGAAACCGCTGTCATCGGTCAGTGTTAGCAGGTAGGCCCCCGCGCCTCCACCCAAGGCGGAGAGAAGCGATAACATAATCAGGCGTCTGCGAGGCGTTGTTATTTCAGAGCGTAGTGCCCAGGTCCCCGAGATATACCCTGCACAGGCAGCAAAGGTGTTGCTCGCATTAGCGGCAATAGGCGGAACGCCAACCAGCAAAAGCGCAGGAAAGGTGATAAACGAGCCACCACCGGCAATCGAGTTTATGATGCCTCCCAGCAGACCTGCAGCAAGGAGTAGAAGCATATCGAGTAACAAGTTCTACTCCTTCAGTGAGGTTGGGGTAGTGATCTAGCGCGCGATAAAAACATATTTACTCGCTCATGTACCCTGGACTCATTATCACGATGTGGTGTTTATTGGCCCAAGGGTTCCTCGTCCCCAGTCAGCCCAAGAACCGTCATAAAGACGGGCTTCAACACCGATTCGCGCTAGACCAAGTGCGAGCACACAGGCGGTGATGCCAGAACCACAGCTGACAATCGGATTGGGTGACTCTACCTCTTTAAAGATCTCTTTTAGTGCCTGCGGAGCCCTGAAGTTTCCGTCTGAGTCAGTCAATCCGGCAAAGGGTACACAGACAGATCCCGGCATGTGACCCGAGGTAAGACCAGGACGGGGTTCTGGGGCTTCTCCGACAAAACGATTTTTAGCTCGGGCATCGAGAATCGTTTCAGAACAGGACTCGACATACTGAGATATCTGCTCGCCAGACACCACGCGACTGGGATCCAGTGCCCATGTGCGCTGGCTTACGAAGGACGGCGCCGGCTTGCCCGTTTCAAGAGTGTTGCCCGCTCGCTTCCATGCTTCTAAACCACCGTTTAGAACATAGCACTCATTGACGCCGAAAAGCTTCAAGGTGAACCAGACGCGAGGCGCGCTGAAGTGATTTAAGCTACGGTCATACACCACAACCGGACGGCTACCATCTATGCCAAGCTCGGCCATCGCCTCAGCGAAGTGCTTGTTGCTCGGAAGCATATGCGGCAGATCTGATTTTGTGTCCGCGATCTTATCGATTTCAAATAGTCTTGCGCCTGGAATGTGTTCGGCCAGGTAGTCACGCTTGATCTGTTCAGGATCTGCAAGCAGTGCGTAGGTTGCATCCAGCACGACAACTTTATCAAGATTGTTTGATAGCCAGTCTACAGAAACAATTGGATCAGTCATAAAATGCTCTCATCAGTAGAACCAATCTAGCGTTGAAGCGGCGCTTGAGTGGGATATATTAGGCACGGTTCGAATCTCAATCAAAAAGGAGCCGCACTAGGTGCGGCTTCCGAAGCGACTGGAAACAAGGTTTAAGCCAGTTCGTTGTTTCCATCCATCAGGCGACGCAGATTAAGCGGGTTGCTGTCCAGAATCGCATCAGCCATCAACTCAGCAGGGAAATCTTGGTAGCACACTGGGCGCAGAAAGCGGTTGATAGCAGCACTTCCCACCGAGGTTGTACGCGCATCAGAGGTGGCCGGGAATGGACCTCCATGAACCATCGCGTGACACACCTCAACACCCGTTGGGAAACCGTTACACAGGATGCGACCGGCACGACGCTCCAGTGTTGGCATCAGCGCGCGAGCCGCCGCGTAGTCGCCTTCGTCCAACTGTAGCGTAGCGGTCAGCTGGCCTTCCAACGATTCAGCAACGGCTTTGAACTCATCCAAATTACTACAGCGAATGACCAGTGAGCTCGCGCCGAAGATCTCTTCGCAGAGCGACTCATCGTCCATGAAGTCTGCAGCATTGGTAACGTACAGACCTGCCTGACAGCGGTTTGGATCGGTGCTTGCCTGGCCTGCGCCAACCTGTGTCACTTTCGCATGGTCTTTGAGACGATCAACGCCTTTGCCGTATGCGTCGCAGATGCTCGGAGTCAGCATTGTCTGAGCTGCAACCGCCTCAAGCTCAGCTGCAGCTTCCCTAAGGAAGTTATCCAGAGCTTCACCCTCAACGGCAATCACCAGACCTGGGTTAGTACAAAACTGACCCGCACCCATCGCCAGTGAGCCGACGAAGCCTTTTGCAATGGCGGCACCGCGAGCGGCGAGGGCGCTTGGCATCAGGAAAACTGGGTTGATCGAGCTCATTTCGGCATAGACTGGAATAGGCTCAGAGCGGTTTGCCGCAATCGTCATCAGCGCTGTACCACCGGCACGTGAACCGGTGAAACCTACAGCTTTTATAGCCGGGTGCGCAACCAGGGTTGAACCTACATCACGGCCGGAGCCGAACAGCATAGAGAAGGTGCCTTCTGGCATACCGCACTTCGCCACAGCCGCCTGAATCGCGCGGCCTACAAGTTCTGACGTGCCTGGGTGTGCAGAGTGTGCCTTGACGATGACAGGGCAGCCTGCCGCTAGAGCAGAGGCGGTATCTCCACCACCGACAGAGAAGGCCAGCGGGAAGTTAGATGCACCGAAAACCGCCACCGGACCCAGTGCGATATTGCGCAGGCGCAGGTCGGCGCGTGGCAGTGGAGCACGGTCTGGCATCGCTGGATCGATACGTACATCCAGGTAGTTACCCGAGCGGACAACGCCCGCAAACATGCGTAACTGACCCATGGTACGCCCACGTTCGCCCTCTAGGCGCATCCGAGGCAGGCCTGATTCAGCCATCGCACGAACGATAAGATCGTCGCCGAGCGCGAGGATCTGGTTAGCAATCTCTTCAAGAAAAGCAGCGCGCGCTTCCGGGCTGGTTTCACGGTACGTGTCGAACGCCGCTGCGGCCAGTGCACAGGCTTGATCAACTTCTGCTTGGCCACCCCCGGCATAAATTGGCTCAAGCAGCTCAGCTGTGGCTGGGTTTACAGCCTGAATAGGGGCTTTGCTACCTTTGACAGAAGTCGAACCAATCAGCATCTCGCCTAAAATCTGCATATCTCGTCCTCTAACATTAAATGGGTAAATCTTTCATGAATCGAGAGCCTCAAACGAGTTTGAACTCATCCAGAGCTTCGCGGTTTATCTCTATGCCAAGGCCAGGACCCGTTGGTATCTGGATAACACCTCTCTCATGTTCGAGCGGTTGCATGACAACAGCCTGGCGGAAAGGGTTCTCTGTGCGGTCAAATTCAAACATTGCATCTAACGGACTCTGACGCATGGGTGCCGGTGCTATCGTAGCGTGAGCCTGCAGGCTGGCGGCGATCTGAACCGCTGTGCCCCACACATGGGGTACTACGCGGATGCCATGGGTTTGTGCCATATCAACAACACGACGAAACTCACTAAAACCGCCAACACCACAGACATCTGGCTGGATGATACTGACTGCCCTTGTGGTGATAGGCTCTAGCATGCCCCAGCGTGAGTGCCAGGTCTCACCGCCAGCCACCGGAATGGGTTGTTTGTCTTTGACTTCGCGATAGGCGCCGATCCACTCTGGTAGCACCGGCTCTTCGAACCAAGCGATATCGTAAGCTGCTGCACTGCGACCCAGCTCGATCGCTTCGTCGACTTGATAGCCGTGGTTGGCATCGATCATCAGTTGCATCTGTGGACCGACTGCTCCGCGAACCTGACGGATCAACTCCAGATCCTCTTCCAGATTGAAGCCGATCTTCATCTTAGTCGCTTTGAAACCCTCGGCAAGATAGCGCTTGGTTTCAACGACGACATCACTGATACGGTCAACACCTTCGCGGCGGAATGAGCCTGTGGCATAGGCCTCAACCTGCTCGCGAAAACGTCCGCCCAGCAGGATGGAAATTGGCGCATTAAAGTGTTTGCCCTTGATATCCCATAGCGCGATATCGACACCCGAGAGCGCGGTGAGGCTGAGGCCTCGTTGCCCTTGATCTCTGAAGGTGTGGTAAAGATCTAACCAAAGCACCTCAGTCTGCAGTGGATCTTGTCCCAGCAGACGGGCTCTGTAACCCTGAACCACCGCTGCGTTCATCTGTGCAGGACCCAGGCACTCTCCCCAGCCGACTAAGCCGTTATCGCAAACGATCTCGACCAGCAGATGCTGGCGGCGGTCGAAGCGCATTGATGCACTCTCAAACGGCGTGTCGAGTTTGAAGTCGAGCAGATGAGTGCGTACATCAACGATTTTCATCAGCTGTGTGCCTCAATCAGATTGCGCAGATCCTCTATCTCATTTGTTCTCAAGTCGGTAAGAGGGCTGCGGACAGAGCCTGCATCAAACCCCTGTAGTCTTACACCCGCTTTAATCGCTGAGACCGCATAGCCTTTACCGCGATCACGGATCTCCATAAACGGGTAGAAGAAGGATTTGAGTACCTTGGAGGTGTATTCGGTGTTACCAGCCCGGAGCTCCCGGTAGAAGTCACAGGCAAGCTGCGGCACAAAGTTGAATACAGCGGAGGAGTAGGTAGTAAAACCGGCTCCAAGGTAAGCTTCAGCAAAGAGTTCGGCCGTTGGCATACCGCCCAGATAGGTGAGGCGATCACCTAGACGGGCGGTAACTTCCCGCACTAGGCCTATCTGACCGGTACCATCTTTAAAGCCGACTAGGTTGGGGCAATTCTCGGCCAGTCGGGCCAGTGTATCGGGTCGCAGAATAGCGTTGTCGCGGTTGTAGACCATCACGCCGATTTTGACACTGTCACAAACGGCTCTGACATGGGCATACAGACCCTCTTGGCCTGCATCGATTAGGTAGTGCGGCAGCAACAGAATACCATCTGCGCCGGCGTTTTCAGCGCTTTGTGCTATCCGTATCGCCATGCGAGTACCGTAACCGCAGCCGGCTACGATCGGAATGGTACCGGCTGAGGCTTTAGCCTGAGCAACGATTGTTGGAATCTCTTCAGGCGCGAGGGAGAAAAACTCACCTGTTCCCCCGGCTGCGAAAAGGACTTTAGCCGGAAACTGACTCAACCACTCTAGATGTTTAGCATAGGGTGCTGGATTGAACTCACCCGCTTTATCAAAAGGGGTGACTGGAAAAGAGAGTAGACCAGAGCCGAGAGCGACCTTCAGTTCTTCTGGGGACATGCTGTTTCCTAGCTTGAGCAAATACCCCTGACGGAGTCGCTCGGTTGGCGTTTGTTTTTGTTAATGCAGAATTGTATACCATTTTTAGACGTGTCAGAGTAGTGCAAATTTGGGCGGAAATCTGGCCGCTCATATCGGTGCGTAAAGGAGAGGGTGGTGTTAAACAGACTGTTGGTAACTGGTGCATCGGGTGGTGTTGCGACTCAGCTGCGACCTCTGCTGGCTCAGATCGCTGAGAAAGTGCGTCTGAGCGACATTCGTGAGATCACCGAGCTGGCCGAGCACGAAGAGTTTATCGCTGCAGAACTGAGTGATCAGGCACAGGTGGATACCATCGTCGAAGGCTGCGACGGGGTGCTTCATCTGGGTGGGATTTCGGTTGAGGATACCTGGGAGAAGATTCTCGTCTCCAATATCATTGGCATGCACTGCCTCTACACATCTGCGCAGAAGTTGGGTCAGCCGCGCATTATCTTCGCTAGCTCCAACCACGCGATGGGTGCCTACAGGTTCACCGATATGCTCGATGCGTCAGCTTTGCCACGCCCAGATGGTTATTACGGGGTTTCGAAAGCCTTTGGCGAACAGGTAGCGAGCATGTACCACGATAAGTTCGGTCAGCAGACGCTGGTGGTGCGCATCGGCTCCTGTCTACCCAAGCCAAAAGACCCGCGGATGCTTTCGACCTGGCTCAGTCCCGAAGATTTCATCAGTCTGATTGAGCGCTCCTTTTCGGTTGAGCACCTGGGCTACACCATCGTTTATGGCGCATCAGCCAATACGCGTCGCTTCTGGGATGATAAGCTTGCTGCTGATCTGGGGTGGCAGCCAAAAGATGACTCCGAGCAATTTGCTGAGGAGTTTGCTGACCTGACCCCGTACCAGGCGGCAATCGAACAGGGTCTGCTCACCTATCAGGGCGGTGTCTGGCTCAAAGCCCCATTAATTACCAAGTAGTTTTACAGAGATACCGATGGCGACAGAAGTACCCAGCGCTCAGGGACTGAGTGATGAACAGCAAGCTGAGTGGATTCGTCGGATGAAACTTTGGGAGGCAGAAAACCCAATCGATAAGGCGGGGCGATATCCCAAACCTTTGGGGATAGTAGCCGGTGTCACCCTGTTTCTAGCGATGCTTATGCTGCGAACCACCGAAGAGTTTGATTTTCTGCCGTTGTTAGCAGTGCCCTTCGGTTATCTGATCTTCTTTTTGACAAACCGTCGCTTCGTAAAGTGGGATGAGAAGCGAAGGGCCTTCTCCCAGTTGCTGATAGATCAACTCCGCGCTGAACAGTAGGAGCCCGCTCGAAGAGGGGGCCACCATCGATTTTTGCTGTGGTCGCGTGCTGTGCATTGCTAATGCATCAGGGCTGGAAGCCACATACCCAAGCCAAAAACAGTATGGGCTACCAGACCCAGAAAACGACCTTTCCATGGGGTCGGTGTCTTAGAGAGCGCCCAACCCAGCCCCATGCCGGGGTGCAGCAGGAACCAGCCGGCAGCAATAGTCACCAGTGCAAAGATCCAAAGCGGCAGGAAGGTTGGGTTCGCAATCCAGTCCTCACCGGCGATTAATATCCAGGCGATACCGTAGATAATGCCAACGGCGTAGTGGAAGGCCCAGCCTATCGCGACCTCGTTTTTCACTTCGGGCAATTTGCTGATGTCTTCATGAAATATCGTCGGCAGGTGTGCAAACCAGCGCCCAGGGTTACCCCAGTTTGGTAGCGGCATCTTGAACACCCAGTGCTGGATAAGGGCCCATATATCCATGGCGACGGTGCCGCCAATACCCATAAGGATGCCCAGTTCGATTGCGGATAGATTCATTTTTCCAGCTCTACTTCAATGAGTTACAGATCGCCTCGCCACGCGCGAGTCGGTTGATATTGTCCGCCATCTGCCGCTGGCGCCGCGCAATAGTGCCGTCGGTCCAGCCTGACATGTGCGGCGTCATCAATACATTGTTGAGCTCAGCAAAGGGCAGAACAGACGGAGTGGGATTAGCGTTATCTGGGCTTGGGTACTGATACCAGGTATCGATAATTGCCGAGCCTATATCGCCATTTTTAAGCGCATTAAACAGGTCCTGCTCATCCGCAACTGCTCCGCGTCCCACATTAACAAAAACAGCATCTGCTTTCATTGCGTCGAAGATCTTGGCGTCGATCATGCTCTCAGTGGCTGGCGTAAGGGGTAGACAGTTGACCAAGATATCGACCTCAGCGGCCATCTGCGACAGGTTTTCCAGACTGAAGCTCTTATTGTACTGCACATCGATGGGTGAGCGGTTTGCCATCATCACCTGCATGCCAAAGGCTTGGGCTCTCTTAGCGATCTCTTGACCGATATGGCCGTGGCCGACAATACCGATGGTCTCGCTTCCCAGCTCGGTGCGCAGTCCAGTCGGTTTGCCCGCCCAGTAATGCCAGTTACGCTGTCGAAGCTGCTGATCGGCTTCAAACAGCGGTACATGACGGCTGAGAAGTGCCATCATCACATACTCGGCAATCGCTCTCTCGTGACCAAAAACGTTTGCCGCCTCGCAAGTTGCCGGCAACGCGTTCAGGTCGACCTTGTCGTAGCCTGCGCTGGGCAGTTGATAGAGTCTGGCATTCAGTTGTGGCAATGAAGCGTCGTAGCGAATACCAATGACGATATCCGCTGCCTGGTAGGTCGCGATATTCGCTGCGCTGTCGATCTGATCGGGCACAAAGCTGATCTGGTGGTCCTGTTCCAGCAGAGTTTCGAACTGCGGCATAAAGGTTTGGGCATTAGCCCCGTGAAAGACGATATTCATCCGTTTAAAAACCCAAATTAGAGAACAGAAATCATGCCGCCATCGACATAGATGATCTGGCCCGAGACATAGTTAGAGGCATTTGACGCCAGATAAACACAGGTGCCCACAAGCTCTTCGGGCTTACCCCAGCGGCGCATTGGCGTTCGTCCTTTAACCCAGGCATCGAAGTCGGGATTGTTGATCAACGCTTCGTTCATATCAGTGATCATGTAGCCGGGGCCGATCGCATTGGTCTGGATGCCATGTTCACTCCACTCGGCCGCCATCGCTTTGGTCAGCATCTTGATACCACCCTTGGCGACGGTATACGGGGCGACCGTCGCGCGCGCCAGCTCAGAGGTGAGCGAGCCGATATTAACAACCTTGCCCCTACCTCGCGGAATCATGCGCTTCGCCGCTTCTCGACCAATCACAAACGCCGATGTTAGGTTGGCGTCGATCACCCGTTGCCAGTCCGCCGTCTCCAGTTCAACCATCGGTTTGCGGAATTGGATACCGGCGTTATTCACGAGAATTGAGACCTCAATGCCCTCGTTATCAAAACGCTCGAATGCGGCCTTCACGGCGCGCTCGTCAGTGACATCAAAGGCAGCAGTGAGCACATCAAAACCTGATTCGCGCAATTTGACTGCGCTCTCCTCGAGTCGCTCTGGATTAATACCATTAAGCAGGATGCGCGCACCCGCTTGCGCCAGCCCTTCGGCAAAGGCGAATCCCAATCCACGAGAAGAACCGGTTATCAGGGCTGTCTGCCCCGAGAGATCAAATAGACCACAGAGATCGAGTGGAGTTACGGTCATTAATTCACTTCGCTGTATCGGGTGGTCAGATCGCCACGTTCAAAGAAAGAGGAGAGTAGCTCAACGCCGAGCCCGGGTGCCTCCATCGGGTAGACGTAACCCCCCTCGATTTTCGGCATCTCGGTAACCAGCTCCAAGTACCACCCCTTGTAGAAGGCGCGCACGGACTCCTGTATGTAGGTGTTGGGCTGACTGATGCTCATATGGATGGCGGCAACAAAACCGATTGGGCCTATGCAGTCATGCGGTGCAAAGGGTTTGTGGTGCAGGTCGGCAAGGGCTGCAATTTTGCGCCCCTCTGTCAGACCTCCGGTCCAGCAGAGGTCGGACATTACAACGTCAATGGCATCTCTTTCGAGGTAATCTTTGTAGGCGAAACGCGAGCCCAAGGTTTCCGATGCACAGCTCCAAATAGGGGTGGCAGCGCGGAAATCAGCCAGCGCCTGGGGGTTGTTCATGCGGATTGGATCTTCACACCAGCGTGGCTTGAACTGCACCAGTTCGCGGGCGATATCCTGCGCCACCGGCAAATTCCACAGGCAGTGCATCTCCACCATGATTTCCATCTGGTCACCCACGGCTTTGCGGATGCTCTCAAAGGGTTGTAGGGCTGTGCGCATCTGAGCTGGCGTAATGAACTGCCCCTGATTCTCAATGGCCGGAGGATCAAAGGGCCAGATCTTCATTGCGCTGATGCCCTGTCCAAGCAGGTCCTCAGCCAGTGCACCGGCATTGGTCATAAAGGCATCCAGATCTTCGTATCGACCTGTTTCGCCCAGATTCCATGTGTTGACCGGTTTAATATCGTTGGATCGCACATAGCGAGTCCCGGCGCAAGTGTTGTAAATCCTCACCTTATCCCATGACTGTCCACCAAGCATGGTGTGCACAGGCTGTTCGCAGACCTTGGCAAAAATATCCCACAGAGCGATATCAATTGCAGAAGCGGCCCGGTACTCCACGCCAGTAGAGGCCTGTGCATTTGGAAGGGCTAGCATTTCTCGGTGGAGCGCTTCGATATTGAGAGGATTTTTTCCCAGCAAGCGTACAGCCAGTGTGTTGTGAATGTGCGCTTCACAGGCTTGGGCACCGTAGAAGGTCTCGCCTAAGCCGGTAATGCCAGCGTCCGTTTCAACATGTACCCAAAGGATGTTAGCAAACTCATCCACACGGTAGGTGCGTATTCCAGTGATCTTCATAGATAACTCTCTGGACCTTGCCGACAGCAGTGTAACGGCTTGACGGGCAATATTATTTTTCTTTGTAATGGTATACCATTTCTTGTTAGCTGAATAAAGCGGCAAACGGATACTCTGCATTGTGGATAGGAACAGCGGGTGAGTGATCTTCAAAAAGCGAAAGCGATAGTGGTAATGGGGGTCTGCGGCTGCGGCAAATCTAGCGTGGGAATAGATCTTGCGAAACGTTTGCAGGCGCCGTTTGTTGACGCTGATGATCTTCATCCAGCAGCCAATATTGCCAAAATGAGTCAGTCGGTGCCTCTGGATGATAATGATCGTTGGCCCTGGCTTGATATCGTGGGATCTGAGCTGGCAGCTAAGGTAGCTGAATTCGGAGGGGCCGTGGTTGCTTGTTCGGCCCTGCGCCAAGCCTATCGTGAACGCATCACAGCGGCGGCAAAACAGCCTGTTTTGTTTGTCCACCTTGCTGGGAGTTTCGAGCTTATCTCGGATCGGCTGCATGCCCGTGGTGGCCATTTTATGCCTCCGGCACTACTCAAAAGTCAGTTTGAAACGCTGGAGATTCCCGCTGAGAGTGAGATGGCATTAACGGTTGATATCGAACTTGGAGTTGATCAAATAGTTGATCTGATAGCTCAGCAACTTGTTTAACCTCAACGCACCAGCTGCATAAGCGCGATCGCCAGAGCGTAGCTTAGTACCATTGCCACTAGCCCGGAGGTCAGACTGATAACGAAACTAAAGCCGCGATCGACCATCAGCGGAAACACAATAAACAGTACAAGCGATGGCAGCACTAGCCAGAGAATACTGGCGGCTAAGTCTCGCACCTTTCCAATGTCGCTCGTATCGATATAGAGCCAAACCATGGCGATCACGGAAACCAATGGAACCGACGCCAGCACAGCTCCAAGCACGGAGCTTCGTTTAGACACTTCTGAAACCAGTACAATCAGCAGACTGGTCAGCAGTACTTTGACGATATAGTAGGCCATGGACACCTCAGATCAGTTTAAAAGTTGGCAGCGCTTCGTTGTACTTAAAGACTCCTCTAAATCTAGCCTGAAAATCCGTTGGCGCCATTGTGTTAGTTGACCCGCTATCGCCCTTGAAACGTATTTTTCTGTCAACTATCTGCTATGTTTCATAGACTGCTGAAACAGCCTACATCTGAGGGGAAACTGATGTTCAAAACTGCAATTGCCGGAAGCCTGCCTAAGCCAAACTGGCTGGCTGAGACCGAAAAACTTTGGCCTGAGTGGAAGTTTGACGGCGATGAATTACTTCAAGCTAAGGCAGATGCCACTCTCCTCTGGATTAAGGCGCAGGAGGATGCCGGACTGGATGTCATTGGTGATGGTGAGATGGCGCGTCAGCACTTCGTTCACGGTTTTGTTGAGCACGTAGAGGGTATCGACTTTGATAATAAGGTGACCATGGGCATCCGCAACAACCGTTACGATGCGCAGGTGCCGCAGGTAGTGGCACCGCTACGATTAAAAGGCCGCGTACACGAGTTTGAAGCGCGCATTGCCAGAGCGCACACCAAGAAAAAGCTCAAGTTCACTCTACCAGGGCCAATGACGATTGTGGATACAGTAGCAGATCGTTACTACGGCGACAGAGTCAAAATGGCGATGGCATTCGCCGAGTTACTCAATCAGGAGGCTCTGGCTCTGCAAGCGGATGGCGTCGATATCATTCAGTTCGACGAGCCCGCCTTCAATGTCTACATGGATGAGGCGGCTGACTGGGGTGTCAAAGCACTTGAGCGTGCGGCCCAGGGACTGACCTGTACCACGGCGGTTCACATCTGTTACGGCTACGGCATAGAAGCTAACAATAAGTGGAAGGAGACACTCGGAGGGGAGTGGCGTCAGTATGAAAAGGTGTTCCCAGCGCTAGCCCAGAGTAGCATTCATCAGGTGAGCCTAGAGTGCATGCATTCGCATGTACCGATGGAGATGATGAAACTGCTGGAGGGCAAAGATGTGATGGTGGGTGTGATTGATGTAGCCAGCGAGGTGGTTGAGACTCCCGAGGAGATCGCTGATACCATCGGCCAAGCACTTCAATATGTGCCCAAAAATCATCTTATCGCATGTACCAACTGCGGTATGGCACCAATGAATCGAAATATCGCAGAGGCGAAGCTCAAGGCCCTCGCTGAGGGCGCGAAGCTGGCAAGCGAGCGGTTTGGCTGAGGGTATAAACCGGTTGTAGGAGCACAGCGACTGCTTAAACGCTCAGTGAGTGTTTGTAATCACTGTGCTCTCTTAAAGGCAAAAACTAGACCCTTAAGGCGGGAAGCCCCACCCCTGTTGCCTCAAAACCACCGTCTACAGCGATTATCTGACCGCTGACGAAAGAGGCCTTGGGCGAGCAGAGGAAAAAGATCACCTCGGCAAGCTCTCGCTCACTACCGTAGCGGTTGAGCGGAATGGAGTCGTGGTAGGCTTTGATTATCTCTGGCGAATGCACCGCGACCGACAGTTTGGTCTTAACCGGACCGGGAGCGACGCAATTTGCACGAATCCCATATTCGCCCAACTCACACGCCTGTTGTTTAGTGAGGTGAGCCACTGCTGCTTTAGATGTGCCGTAGGCGACGCGCAGAGTGGATGCACGTAGGCCTGAAATAGAGGCGATATTCACAATAGCGCCCTGGCTCTCTTTGAGAAGAGGCGTAAGGGCCTGGCTGAGGTAGAACAGGCCATCAAGGTTGGTATCCATGATCGTGCGCCACAGCCGTTCACCACACTCTTCAATGGGCCCAAAATCGGCAACACCAGCGTTATTAACCAGCGCATCGAGGCGCCCAAAGTCAGCACGAATATGCTCAGCAACCTTCGCGCTGTTCTCGATCATTGAAATATCGTAAAGGTAAGGAGTAGCGCCTAGTTCGGCTGCCGCCTCAAGCAGGGCTGGTTCATCGCGGTCGAGAATAATGACCTGATAATCATTTTCCAGAAACAGTCGCGCAGTCGCCATACCGATACCGCGCGCCCCCCCCGGTCACAAGAGCCACAGGTTTTGTCATCATAGCGCCCCTTAACCGCGACCGATAAATGGCATATTGGTTGCCATCACCGTCATGAATTGAACATTTGCCTCCAGTGGCAGTTCTGCCATGTGCAGCACAGAGTTAGCGACATGACTGACGTCCATTACAGGTTCAATCTCAATCCGACCATCAGCCTGAGGCATCCCTGTTGTCATGGATGCCGCCATCGCTGTTAATGCGTTACCGATATCGATTTGACCACAGGCAATTGAGAAGGGTCGGCCATCCAAGCTGATCGAGCGTGTCAGGCCAGTAATCGCGTGCTTAGATGTTGTGTAAGGCGCCGAACCCCAGCGCGGCACATGGGCGGATATTGAGCCGTTGTTAATAATACGGCCACCCTGTGGATTCTGCGCTCGCATAATAGAGAAGGCTTTGCGGGCACAGATAAACGAACCTGTGACGTTGATATCCACCAGGTTACGCCACTCATCGACATTAATTTCGTCGATTGTTTTGCCGAGCAACGCAACGCCTGCATTATTGAAGAGGGCGTCGACTCGACCCCAGGTATCCCGCGCCAGATCAAAGGCCTGATCTACCTCCGTTTCACTGGTGATATCACACTTCAATATCAGTGCGTTAGGGTGGGATGAAGCGGTCTCTTCAAGCTGCTCTTGTCGGCGTCCTACAAGGCCGACTCTCCAGCCTGCTGCCAAAAACGCCTCAGCCGTTGAACGGCCAATACCAGAGCCTGCACCTGTAACGATAATCGATTTGGACATTGTTCTTCTTCTCTTATTTAGTGGTTATCGCGTGAAATATTGCGACCTGTTTTCTGGTACTTGGTTGCCAACTCCAAACACCCTCCTTCCGCTAGCTGTCCTACATGAGTTCGGTAGATCTCTTCCCAGGGAGTCATGTGAATCAGTTCAGGCTTCTTCCAGGCTTTAATACGTGCCTGCCACTCATCTTCGGCTACCAGTGCGTTGAGTGTAGAGTTATTGAGATCCAGCCTCACGGTATCACCCGTCTGTAGATAGGCCAGCCCACCTCCAACCACCGATTCGGGACTGGCATTGAGGATTGATGGACTCTCCGATGTGCCCGACTGGCGCCCATCACCTACGGTTGGCAGGTGATTGATACCCTGCTTAATCAGTGCATCAGGCGGCTGCATGTTGACTACCTCGGCGGAGCCGGGGTAACCCACACAGCCTACACCGCGGATAAACAGAATACAGTGGTCATCAATTTCGAGACTCTTATCATTGATGCGCTCGTGGTAATCCTCTGGGCCCTCAAAGACGATTGCTCTGGCTTCGAAAACACCCTCGTTACCCGGCTCGGATAGAAAACGTTTTTGGAAATCAGCTGAGATCACACTGGTTTTCATCAGGGCAGAGTCAAACAGGTTGCCGGATAAGACTTTAAATCCGGCATTTTTACGTAAGGGCTCATTGTAGGTAGTGATGACCTCTGTATCCTGGCTCTGCAGACCCGCGAGGTTCTCGCCCACGCTCTTGCCAGTGGCCGTTATTGGGTCAGTATGCAGACGTCCCGCCTTCACTAGCTCGGCCATCACTGCAGGAACACCGCCCGCGCGAAAGAAACTCTCGCCCAGGTACTCGCCGGCGGGCTGCATATTGACCATGAGTGGCACATCGAAACCAATTTTTTCCCAATCTTTTACGTTGAGTTCCACACCGATATGACGGGCAATCGCTTGAAGATGCGGCGGAGCATTGGTCGAGCCGCCGATTGCAGCGTTAACAATAATGGCGTTCTCAAAGGCTGCGCGCGTCATAATGTCCGACGGCTTCAGGTCTTCGTAGGCCATCTCCACTATACGTCTGCCAGTCTGATACGCCATACCCATGCGCTCGCGGTACGGGGCGGGAATGGCTGAGTTACCGGTCAGCGTCATTCCCAGAGCTTCGGCCATAGCGTTCATCGTACTGGCGGTACCCATGGTATTGCAGTGGCCGAGCGACGGAGCCGATGAGCAGACACGCTCCATAAACTCTTCGTAGTCGATTTCACCAGCAGAGAGCAGGCGGCGACTCTCCCATACAATAGAGCCAGAGCCTGCCCGTTTCCCTTTCCACCAGCCATCTAGCATTGGCCCACCATTCAGCGCGATTGCTGGAATATCCACAGTCGCAGCGCCCATAAGCATGGCAGGGGTGGTCTTATCACAACCGGTTGTCAGCACCACAGCGTCCAGTGGGTAGCCCTGCAACACCTCTACGAGTCCGAGGTAGGCAAGATTTCGGTCCAAAGCGGCGGTTGGTCGTTTACCAGTCTCCTGAATTGGATGCACTGGAAACTCCATTGGAATACCGCCAGCTTCGCGAATACCCGCCTTGATGCGGTCCATCAGAAAAACATGAATCTTGTTGCACGGCGAAATATCGCTTCCGGTCTGAGCGATGCCGATAACCGGTTTTTCACTCTGCAACTCCTCGCGGGTGAACTCCTGATTCTGGTAACGCTCAAGATAGAGTGCCGTCATGCCGGGGTTGTTAGGATTATCGAACCACTCCTGTGAGCGGAAACGCTTGTTGGCTCTGGTATTTGCCATGCATGAACTCCGGGCTGTTTTTATTGGATTATTATTGGCAACATTATGTGAAGATGGTATACCAAATGCAACCAGCGCATCTTAAATACTGATCCGCTGTTTTTCACATGCTGACATAAAAAATAGCAGAGAAGGCCCATGATTAAAGAACCTGCATTGCTGACCATCCGCAAGAACTTTCCACGACCCACAGCTGAACAGGTTGCGGCCTTCAGAGATATTCCGACAGGCTTTATCTGCGACGCCCTGGATGGCCAGGCGGCACTGAATTCGAGTGTAAAACCGATCGGCGGTGGCCGGGATATCAAATGTGTTGCAGTGGGTGTAGCGCTAGTTGCAGAGAACGGTCCGGCAGAGATTTTGGCGACGATGGGGGCGATTCATATCATGCAGCCTGGCGACATTATCGTCGCCGCTGTGCATGGGCAGGCCAATTGTGCCGCAGGTGGGGATCGTTTTTGCGGCATGCTGCGGAACAAAGGTGCTGCCGGTTTCGTTACCGATGGTGAGATGCGTGACTATATCGGTATTGTCGAAGTGGGTCTGCCAACTTGGTGCGCTGGTCTCAATCCAAACTCACCCTACTCGAATGGGCCGGGCCGGGTAGGGTTCGGCGCTGTGGTTGCCGGACGTTATATTGAGAGTGGCGATATTATCGTTGCCGACCGAGACGGTGTGGCGGTCGTTCCCTTCGCGCGTATTGATGAGGTGATCGCGAAGTTAGAGACGATAAAAGCGCTTGAGTATGAACTTGATGCCAGGGTACAGGCGGGTTTTTGTGAGATGCCTGCCATTGAGGAGATGATTGCGGATGGTCGCGCTGTAGTGGTCGACTGACCTTCATTGAATAAGCCAAACGAGGAGATGCGCGTGTCGATTACTGAAAACAGATATGCAGTCGGAGGGCGTGTTGCAGTCGTAACTGGGGGGGCTCAGGGTATAGGTTTTGCGGTAGCGGCGAAGCTTCTCAGCAATGGCTCGCGTGTCGCCCTCTGGGATCTGAACATTGACAAAGCTCAGGTAGCCGCTCAAAGCCTTGGTGTGCTGGGTGAAGTCAGAGCGTTTGAGTGTAACGTTAGCTGTTTCGATAGCGTTACGGCTGCGCTGGTGGAAACCGAGGCAGCGCTAGGAGGCGTCGACATCTTGGTAAACTCTGCGGGTATTGCCGGGTCAAATGCGAGTATCGAAGATTACGATATCGAAGAGTTCCAGCGTATTGTTAACGTCAACCTAATGGGAACCTTCCACACCAACAAAGCCGTTATCACTGGCATGAAAGCTCGCAACTTCGGACGTATCGTCAACATTGCGTCGATTGCAGGGAAAGAGGGCAATCCGAATGCGGGGCCCTACAGCGCCTCCAAAGCCGGCGTAATCGGCCTGACAAAGTCGATTGGTAAGGAGCTTGCCGGCTTCGATATCGCTTGTAACTGCATCACCCCCGCAGCAGCGCGCACTCCAATTTTTGATCAGCTCTCAGAGGAGTTTATTCGCTACATGCTGTCTAAGATTCCACGCAATCGCTTTCTGGAGGTGGACGAGGTAGCTTCGATGATCGGGTGGATGGTGAGTCCGGAGAACTCATTCACCACGGGTGCAGTGTTTGACCTCTCCGGTGGTCGCGCGACCTACTGAGCTAATGGGGCCTTTGACCCCTCAGCGAAGGCACCTTGTTGGCCTATTTTTTGGGCATGGATTCACGCGCAATTGCGTCGATGTTCAGGCCGTTCAGGCGACCTACATGATCCGAGAGCATGGGTACGAAGTCACCACCTGCGCCGATTGCTTGTGTATGGGTGTAGTAGTGGCGAGCGGCTGAAGCCATTACATTCATAACCCCTGCATCGGTCGCCATCGCATTCACGTAACGAATGTCCTTGGCCATATTATCGATCGAGAATTTATGAGCGTTCTCGTCTCGTTCACAGACATATTGCATAAAGGTGTTAAAAAAACCTGATCCCAAACGACTCGGAGCAATGACCTCTCGGAAAGCCTGTGGTGAGATACCCACGGCGGCGCCGAGGGAGATCGCTTCAGAGTAGAGTGATGCATAGCTAGCACCGAGGAAGTTCATTAGCAATTTCATCTTGTGTCCTGTGCCCACTTCCCCAATGCGTGTAATGGTTCCTGCCCAGCAGTCGATCACAGGTTGCACCTGTGCAAAGATCTCCTCGTCACAGCCGACCATCGCGTCCAGTTCGCCTGATTCCGCCTCTTTCGGTGTACGGCCGAGCGGTGCATCTACCATGTACATACCCGCCTCAGCGAGTTCAGCCGCCAGGGCTAGGGTAACCGTCGGGTCAGAGGTTGACGTGTCGATGACAATGGTGCCAGGGCGCGCACCGGACAGAATACCATCATCGCGAATAGCGGCCTGAACCTGCTCAGAGTTTGACAGGCAGAGGTGGATAATGTCGCAGTTTTGGGCCAACTCTTTGATGCTGCTCGCTTCCTGTGCACCCATGCCAACCAGACTCTCAATGGGCTGACGATTACGGTTTCCTTTGACCCAGAGTGGGTAGCCACCCTTAAGGATATTTTTCGCCATGCCGTGGCCCATGTAACCAACGCCAATAAAGCCAATGGTGAGTTTTGCGCTCATTTTATTTTCCTTCTAAAGCGCGGCGCGGGCCGCGAATTTGTTTGACTTTTTATAAACGGTATACCATTTTAAGGGGCTTACGAACACCCCCGTTCAGTGACGAACCGGGCAGAACAATAATTAGATACAGATCCAATCTTAGCTGCTGTCGTGAGGTATGCGCGCGGGGCCAAGCATTGGTTTGGAGAAACCATGTCTCAACCAGTCTACTCCGGCATCTGGCCTGTTGCCCCCACCCCTTTCAACGAAGATGGTTCTCTCGATCTATTGGGTATGACGCGAGTCTTGGATCTGATGATCGACCAGGGCGTTGATGGTATCTGTATTCTGGCTAACTTCTCAGAGCAGTTTTTAATATCCGATGCTGAACGAGAGACACTCACTCGTTTATGTCTAGAGCATGTCGCCGGACGTGTACCCGTTATCGTCACCATCAGCCATTTTGCTACGTCGATTGTGGTCGAGCGTGCACACTACGCCAAAGCGCTCGGCGCCAACATTGTGATGATGATGCCGCCATATCATGGCGCACTATTAAAAGGTAATTCCCAGCAAACTTTCGAGCAGTTTCAGGCTGTCGGTGAGGTGGGTATTCCGATCATGCTCCAGGATGCTCCGCTTTCAGGTGTAGACCTCCCGGTGCCTCTACTGGTGAAGATGGCGCAGGAGATCGAGATGCTCAAACTCTTTAAGATTGAGTGTCCGCGAGCCGCGACAAAAATACGCAGCCTCATTGCTGAGGGTGGTCGCGCCATTGAAGGTCCCTTCGATGGAGAGGAGGCGATAACGCTGCTTGCTGACCTGGATGCTGGCGCAACGGGTACAATGACATCAGCACTGATTCCGGACCTTATCGGGCCTATCGTGCGCGATTTCCTCGCGGGTGATCGTGCTGCCGCGTCAGCAGGCTTTGCGCGTGTGCTCCCGGCTATCAATCATGAAAATCGTCAGTGTGGCTTCCAGTCAGCCAAGGCGGCCATGGTGGCTGGCGGTGTCATTAAATCAGACTACTGCCGCCACCCAATCGCACCCCTGCATCCTGATACTAAATCGATGCTGATGGAGCTGATTCAACCCCTTAACCCTCTAGTGTTGAGTTGGGGAAGGTAAGCATGTCGATTGAAATAGCGATTGAGAAGCTTCAACTCATTTTAGGTGAGCGGGTTATTACCAGTGTGGCGGAGCGCGAGTTACACGGTGAAAACGAGTCTTACTATCAAAAGGCGCTCCCCGATGCAGTGGTTTACCCTGAATCAACACAAGAGGTGTCACAAATCGTCAAGGTGTGTAATGAGGAGCGTTGTCCCGTCGTTCCATATGGTGCCGCCTCGTCACTCGAAGGTCAGCATCTGGCAATTCAGGGTGGCATCTGCCTCGATATGCGGCATATGAGTCGAGTGCTAGCGGTCAATGCAGAGGATCTAAATGTTGTCGTTCAGCCAGGTATAACGCGTAAAACGCTGAATAACGAACTACGCAATACGGGACTGTTTTTTCCGGTAGACCCGGGTGCTGATGCTAGTCTGGGCGGAATGGCTGCCACTCGTGCGTCGGGCACTGCCGCAGTGAAGTACGGAACGATGCGCGACAATGTGCTGGCGATGGAGGTCGTCATGGCCGACGGTACTGTTATCCGCACCGGTAATCAGGCAAAGAAATCGGCCACCGGCTATGACCTGACCCATCTGATGGTGGGGTCTGAGGGTACACTTGGAATCATTACCGAGCTGACGCTCAAACTGCACGGCATCCCTGAAGCACTGACGGCCGCTACCTGTCGCTTCCCAACGATAGAGGATGCAGTGAACTGCGTCATTATGACGATTCAGTGCGGTTTGCCCGTTGGACGCATTGAGTTGGTGGACGAGATGATGGTGCGAGGTTTTAACCACTACTCTAAATCTGAGCTGCCTGAAATGCCTCACCTCTTCCTTGAATTTATTGGCACCCTTAGCAGTGTTCAGGAGCAGATGCATGCCTTTGGTGAGATTGCTGAGGAGTTCGGTGCAGAGGGTTGGACGACGGCGACGCTTGCTGAAGATCGCAACAAGCTTTGGGCGATGCGCCATAAATCTCACTATGCCAGTGCCTCTCTTGGGGAGACCGGGCACCTCTGGCCGACTGATGTCTGTGTACCGATCTCTAAGTTGGCTGAGGCGGTTATTCAGGCGAAGGAAGATGCTGCTCGGTTAGGGCTTACCTCAACGATCGTTGGTCACGTAGGGGAGGGGAACTTCCATGCGGGTGTGAGCGTTGATCCTGAGAATAGCGATGAGATGGAGCGCTGTGAACAGTTCATCACTGCACTTGCAGAGACCGCCTTGCGACTGGGCGGTACTGTGTCTGGCGAGCATGGCATTGGCCTGGGGAAGCTCAAATTTATGGATGCGGAGCACGGCGCATCGCTGCGGTATATGCGCATGATTAAGAAGAGTTTCGATCCCAACAACATACTCAATCCGGGCAAGATGATCCCGGCGGAGGCCTAAAAAAGATGCTGCCCTACTCTAACCCTACACCGCAGGCGCTACTGGTCGGACGTGTATGGATTCCCGATGTTGGTCCGGCCCTTGTGCGCGTCGACGGTGAGCAGGTCATCGATATCACCAGTAAATCACTGCCGACGATGCAGGCCTTACTGGAGAGCGAAGATTTGGTCAAGACTGTTCGGCAGGCGAAAGGGTCGGAGCTCTGCTCCTTATCGCAGTTGAGCGAAAACTCTCTTCGAGACGATCGTGAACAGCTGATTCACCTCCTGGCGCCGGCCGATCTGCCGGCGATCAAGGCCTCAGGCGTAACCTTTGCAGAGAGTATGGTTGAGCGCGTAATTGAAGAGCAGGCGGCAGGGGATGCGGATCGTGCCGAAGCGATTCGAGCCCGGGTTAAGTCAGTGATCGGTGACAGTCTGTCAGGTATTAAGCCCGGATCTGAGCAAGCGATGCAGGTCAAATCTGTGTTGCAGCAGGAGGGGCTTTGGTCGCAGTATCTGGAGGTGGGTATCGGACCCGACGCGGAAGTATTTACCAAATGCCAGCCGATGTCTGCAGTCGGTTTCGGCGCTGATGTCGGCATACATCCAATCTCGACCTGGAATAATCCCGAGCCAGAGATCGTTCTCGCGATGAACTCTCGCGCAGAGATTGTCGGTGCTACCCTCGGAAACGACGTAAACCTGCGTGATGTCGAGGGACGGTCTGCGTTATTGTTGGGCAAAGCAAAAGATAATAATGCATCCTGTGCCATCGGCCCCTTTATCCGCCTATTTGATGCCGAATTTACCCTCGACTCTATTCGTAAAGCGGACTTGTCGATGCGTGTTGAAGGCGTGGATGGTTTCGAGCTTGATGGCTTTTCGTCCATGACCAAAATCAGTCGAGATCCGGCAAGTATTGTTGTGCAGACGATCGGCCGTCACCATCAGTATCCTGATGGTTTTCTCCTTTTCTTGGGCACGATGTTTGCCCCGGTTAAAGATCGAGATGCCGCGGGGCAGGGTTTCACCCATCATACTGACGATATTGTAAAAATCATGGAGCCCAACCTGGGTGAGTTGTGCAATCGGGTGCGCTACTCCACCGAGTGTCCTGAATGGACCTTCGGCACGTCTGCACTGATTCGCAATTTGGCAAAACGCCAACTGCTTTAATGAAGCGATAATTCTGGGGAAATAGTAAGTATGAATGTTCTGATTATTGGTGGTGGCGGGTTCATTGGGCAGAAGCTTGCACGCGCTTTGGTTGCACGTGGAGAGTTAAATGGTAGGGCGCTCAAGAGCATCAGTCTGGTTGATGTGGTGGAGCCGGGACCAATTGAAGGTGGGTGTATTAGAGTAGATACAAGCATCTGCGACATTACCGACAAGGCGTCTGTGGCAGAGGCACTGACGGCGGATGTGGATGTAGTCTACCTGTTGGCGGCTATCGTCTCTGCTCATGCTGAGGAGGACTTTGATGCCGGGTGGAACATCAATATGATGGGTACGCTAAACGTGCTCGAGCGTGCGCGTGAGTTGGGCAGTAAACCGCGTGTGGTATTCACCTCATCGATTGCGGTCTACGGTGGCGAGGTGCCAGACCCAATTGTTGATCACAGTTTGCTCAACCCCCAGACTTCCTACGGGGCTCAGAAGGCGGTGGGTGAGCTGCTGATTAACGACTATAGCCGTAAAGGCTATATTGATGGTGTGGGTTTTCGCTTGCCGACCATCTCTGTACGGCCGGGCAAACCGAACCGCGCTGCATCAAGCTTTATGTCATCGATTATGCGAGAGCCCCTCAACGGTCAGGAGGCGATCTGTCCAGTGGATGCCGACTTTGCGCACTACTATCTTTCGCCACGCAAGTGTATCGAGAACCTGATTAAAGGCGCAGAGCTCAAAGCTGAAGATATGGGACAGAATCGTTGCATGATGATGCCCGGACATATGTGGACAATTGGCCAGATGATTGATGCGTTAACCGCAGTAGCTGGGCCTGAGCCAGCAAAATTGATCAAGTGGGAAGCTCAGCCTGAGGTTCAGGCTATCGTCAAAGGCTGGCGCTTTGATATACGGCCTACCAAAGCACTTCAACTCGGACTAAGTGCTGACGAGTCGTTTGAAGATAACGTTCGCTACTACATTGAGGATGACCGCCCCTAGCCACAGCCCCTCGTTTTGCCCGGTTACTCATTGTCTCGACCCTCCCTGGCACTACTGCCGGGGGCTCTGTTCTCTCTAGTTTAAATTGGCAGCTTTTTTGCAGGCCACGTAAAGAGCAGAGATGAAAAACTATAGAGAATAGGGGGTCACATGGTTGTTGTGATCGACGATGATTCTGTACAAGGCATGGTACTGGCTGAGTCAATTAGTCAACGGGGTGTCAGGGCTGAACATATCCTGCACTGGAGTCAATTGGATAAGATTCGGCTTCACAATTCTGTTAGCTGCCTGGTGATTGACTACTATCTCAAAGATGGATGGTTCGGACCGGAAGTAGCGAAACTTCTTCGCAGTTTTGGTTGCACCGGTGTGCCAATTTACTTCACCAGTAGCGATGAGAGTTCAGTGGTGCGCCGTCAGTGTGAGGCCTCAGGACATCCATTTGTACCCAAACGCTGGCGATGGTTGCTTGCCAATCTGGTCGTTGCACGTGTGCTGAGTCAGCCTGGATGAGGCCACTGGTTGTATCTCTGGCGACACTGATGTCTCCTGACAGGCTAACCTAGCTCCCGACCTGTTTAGGCTAAAAACCCATTAACTGAGTCTTTGGAAAGGATTTGCGCTTTGCAGTTTGGTGGCGACGGGGGAAGATACCGGTTGTTAGTGACAGATTAGATCGGTCGTCACCCGATGGGTGACTACTCCTGGTACCAGACGGCCATGCGTAAGAGAGATGAAAGCTTCTCTTGGGTTATGTTTGTGCCGCCGTTTAGAAAGCTGGTGACAGCCGCAGCGGCCACGACCATATCTTTCTCGTAGGTGAACACGGGATGTGTTGGGTCATCAACGCAATAGATTACCCATCGACCCTGTCTGTTTTGTCGGAGGCAGTGGCTCACGGTCCAACTCTCCTAAGAATTTCTATTCAACGATTCGATTCACTGCAGGAACTGAGCTTCCCCTGTCTCTTATTATCAGCATAGGTCAGTTAAAGGTACCCGACCAATCGATCGGTGCAATTTGTAGATTCAGCGGACTATTTGCTGTGATGAAGGCTGGATCTCTCGGTCATAATTTTATTTACAGCAGTTTTGAATTTTTCGATATTAAGAGGCTTATCTATGACGGCGTCAGCGCCTGCTCTGTACATATCCTGCATCTGGTCTCCAATTGTAGCCGCTGTTACCCCGATAATTATCCCTGTATAGCCCTGTTCACGCATCGCGGTAATCATCTCTGCTCCATCCATGATTGGCATAAAGTAGTCGGCAACAATAAGGTCATAGCTGGAGTTGAACTTCTCTAGTCCCTCCTCACCATTTGAGGCTACCTCAACGGATGAAACTAGGTTCGAGAGGAGTTTGGTCCCTAGGAGTCTCAGCATTGCCTCATCCTCTACCATTAGGACCTTAAAATGCTTCAGAGAGTATGAAGGATCCTGCTGATTCGATAGTGGAGATGCCTCGCTGGCGGCATCTGCCAGAGTCAGTGGGACGTTCAATCTGAAACAACTGCCTGCATGATGATCGGGTTCATATCGAACCTCTCCGCCAATCTCACCTATCCAGGTGCGTGTTATGTAGAGTCCGAGACCCGATCCGAGGCTAGTCGAAGTGGCGCGCTCACCTGCTTCAAAAATACGCTCTACGTCTTCTGAATTGATACCCTTACCATTATCACAGACTAACCATTGGCCAGTGAGTTTCCCCTCCTGCTCGACTAGACGGGACGTCAATATCACCTCTGATCCCTCAGAGTGCAGGCATGAGTTGCGTATCAGGTTGGTGATAGCAACCCTGATTCTGTAAGCATCAGCTAAATAGAGCGCCGTCGCTCTCTCTGTAGACATATCCTGATGATATTCGAAATGCATACCGGAACTTGCAAGTAGGGAGGCGACACCTGAAGCAATTCCGTTGTTAAATTCAGTCAAATTAAAGATCGATAGCCGAACCGGACGTTCAAGATTTGGATCGACCATCAGACTCATGTCGTCGATAGTAGTTAGCAGGGTGTCTGTAGCGTTACGAACATCAGCTTTACGTTTGATAAATTCACTATCAGGCTCAGCCGCCATCATCGCTATGGCCGAGACAGGTGTGCGCAGTTCATGAGCAATAACACCATAGAGTTTCTGGCTTTTGCTTTTCTCTAATCTCATCTCAGCCGCGTGCGCCTCAGCACGAGTCGCTCGTGCCCTGATTAGCAACATTCTCATCACGACGAACCCCAGCAAAAGTAGTAGAACAAGGGTCAGGGTTAAACCGTAGCGTGTAAGAGCCACCGGATCCTCCATAAACGAGAGGGGACTGTTAATTACGATTGCATCGGAGGGGAGTCGCTCCCAGTCAATATTGAAACGATCCATCACTTGGTAGTCGACTTCAACGGCCAGCAAGCTATCACTGGGTTGATAGTTGTTGAGCAGAAGTTGACCCACGCGCTTGCCGGTTTGACTGGGTTCTGCGACGGTGCCACCTAACACACCGCGCCCAATAGCGGTAGCGAAGGTAACAAACACTGGCTGAACGCTGGCATCGCTAAGCTCCTCGGCAAAATCGGCCACTATTTTCTGCTCTCCAGTACTATCTGACGGCATACCGTAATAGTGGATAACGCTGCTCTCAGGGAGGGTTTTAGCGCGATCTAGCACCTGGGAATAGGTTAAATCTTGGCCCCAAAGCTCAATTTCCAGTGTGGGGGCAACGGCTCTAAATGCCTGCAGGGTATCATCTGCATCAGGGTAAGATGAGACTAGGATGACACGGTCTACCTGAGGGAGTAGGGCTTTTATCAGTGATATAGATTCGCCCGGTATGTCGGCCTCTCGAATCACACGGGGTGATGGATCTTTACCCAGTTCGACAATTTTGTAGTCGCTCACAAGATATTTTACAGATCCGGGAAATAGTTTTGAGGTAGCGTTCTCGATAAAAGAGGTGGCGTGTCCACCCACGGCCACAACGCGGCTAATCTCAAGCCCTGAGTACTTATCATTTAACGCGTGAATCAAGCTCTCGACATCAGTTTCGCTTTGCCGCGTAACATAGGAGAGGTCCTCGCGGAACACCCTCAGATCTCCGTGCCTGACCCTCACTAAATTGGAAACCTCGCGATCGATCGCTTGTTGCCAAGGACCCGTTACGTAAGCTGAGCTAAGAAAAATGACGTTTTCAGCCATCAGCATTGTGGGTGCCAGTGCCAGAATAACAACCGTTTTGAGCAGGAGTCGTTTGAGCGCCCCGAGAGGCTGGGTCTGACGGTTAAACATCGAAAAACATCCATATTGTTGGGTGAGCGGCGGGAGACAAATGTCGTGGACCCTGCTGTACAGACTAGTTCAGTTGCAGTGCCATCGCCAACTAAGACCATATACAAAGACTCACAGGGTTCCTAGTCTGTTTAACGGCTGGTATAACAGCGTTTAATTTCCCAATATTTATGACTGAATGACCTTCGAGGTTAGTCTGCGATCGAAACTTTATTATGTTTTGGAGATTAGATTGATTCCCCGGGAGTGGCTCTGCTTAAGCCTAAGCGTCAGGCATGAGAATTTGCACTGGCGCTGCTTGGTCGGTGCGGTTAATACTAACCTCACTCCACTGAAGACCGCAGGGCCTAACCTGAGACAACCGATCGCGACTACCGCTGTAAAATTTCAGTTTAATTGCGAGTTGAAGCTAGTCTGCTGAGTAACTATGAAGTGAAGAGCCAGACGGGTCGATGGTGTTTAGGTGCGTAAGGGCAAGTAAAAACCGAGCTTAAGCCCGGTCTTTGTGGTTTTAGAGTCAAAGCTCATCTGGACTCGCTGTCGCCATCAGTTGACTGGCGTCACCAGCGCAGTGCCAGCTAGGAAGGCTGAGACGTTATCGCGCTGAAGTTGTCCCATATCGGCACGGGTCTCTACTGTACCTGAGCCTTGGTGTGGCTGAATGGTGACGTTGTCCAGCTGGTAGAAACGCTCATCGATTTTAGGCTCGTTGAGGAATACATCCAGAGCGGCTCCCCCCAGAGTACCGTTCGACAGCGCCTGAATCATCGCCTCTTCATTAATGGTGGTACCACGTGAGATATTCACGATGATACCGCGAGGGCCCAGTGCTTCCAGTACCTCTTTGGTGACGAAACCTTCGGTCTCTTTGCCGCCAACCAGCGCGACTACAAGGTAATCAACAGCTGATGCCAGAGAGATAGGGTCGCTATGATAAGTCCAGTTTGGTGTCTCTTTCTCGGAGCGGGCAAAGTAGTGCACGTCCATCTTGAATGCAGCCATGCGATTGGCAATCTCGCGGCCGATGCGGCCCAGGCCCAGAATGCCAACCTTGCCGCCTGAAATCTTGCGTGCCAGTGGGTATTCACCCTTAGCTGCCCAATCACCCGAGCGGGCCCATTGGCTCGCTTGTTCAAATTGACGGCCATGTGCCAGTAACAGTAGCACCGCTAGGTCGGCAACGTCGTCGTTAAGTACGTCTGGGGTGTTAGTCACTTTGATGCCCCGCGCACTCGCCTCTACTGTGTTGATCGCGTCATAACCAACACCAAAGTTTGCGACCAGTCCAAGATTTGGAAGTTGATCCATCTCAGACGCACCAAAGGCTAGATGCCCCTTGAATGCGACCACTTTGATAGCGCTGCGTGCTGTCTCCTCTAGCGAGGAGATCTCCCCCGGGGTGGCGCACCAGATTGGGTTAAAGGTGCTGTTGAGCGCATCCACATCATTTTCAGCGTAGCTACCTATGACCAGTACATCTGACATTTTATTGTTCTCCTGCTATGTGCTCTTTCAGACCTGATTAATTAGCGCAGATATCCTGAACCGACTTTTTAATTGAGTCCAGATTAAATACGTTGTCTAACCAGTTCTCTTTGAATACGACAGACTTCGCTTGATCGATTGCCAAAAGCGCACCATCGGAAAAACGACCCTCGAAAATACCGAACGCAATAGCCAGTTCAATTTTCAGGTGGCCAAGAATAAAATCTTGTGCAGCGGCTTCAGGCACACCCATAGAGACGGCACGATCGGTTGCCTCACGCAACGCCAGAGCAAAAGTAGCGCCGACGGTTTCCGACAGTGCAGGCTCTAGAACAGCAATGTTCTCCAAGGTACAACGATGGGCCCGAGATACTGGCTGGTAGATAACCTTAGCGACCTCTTCGCAAATGGCATAGTGCTCTTCAGGACCCTGAATCAGCGCACAGACGATACCCTGAGGCGCTGCGACACCACCGAAGTAGTCTTGTTGCGCTTCGATGGACTCCTGTGCCTCAAGGATATGTGGGTGACATGGGTGAGTACAGAAGTAGGTGACATCGTCACGAGCAGGCATCTCGCCAGCGTAAGGCGCTGCCGCATCCAATACAATCACTGCAGTACCGGGCTTCAGTTTGTCGATAAAGGTGTGGCAGATCTTACCGATCAGTTTGTCTGGTACCGCCATAAGAACAACGTCGGCGCCAGCTAGAGCCACATCCTGCTCAACAGCCTCAAGGCCCGTGGCCTCTTTGAGGCGCTCGCGGCCAACCTCAGACACCTCTACGGGATCCAATTCAAAGCGCGAGTTGGATAGGTTCTGCGCCAAACGGACACCCATTTTTCCGCCCGCGCCCAGGAGAGCTACTTTTGTCATCCTTCTATCCTCTTGATCTCAGCTTGTGGCTCCAGCGCCACGTTTGATCCATCCAAAGTAATCAGCACTGCCCATCTGACCGCCCTTGAGTGCAAGCTGGAGTCCAGCCAGCTCAGGGTTATCCGAGTGTGCCTCCAGTAGCGACGCACCGGGTATCGTCGGTGCCAGTGCAGTAAAAGCGTAAAGATCGAGCTCGCGTGAGACATAACCCGAGGTATCGCCCCCGGATATAACAGCTCGGCGTATACCCGTGGTGTGAATCAGGTCGGCAAGGACGCGTCCCAAGGCTGCGCCGATGCGACTGTTGGCTAGATCCATAGAGATCTGCTCGCGTTCTAACGTTGCGCGCATCCGTGCCACAGACGGATCATCGGGGCCGTGTGCAGTGAAAATTAGAGGGTCAAGACCGCGTGTTAAAGCATCCAGTGCAGCCTGTTTAACTTCGCCGTCCAGGGCTCGATCATTCACCGCCGCGCGCGAAGCATCAAGTTCAATCAGTGCAAAACCATTTTTAGCAGCCCAATCAAGCTGTAACGCCGTAACCGGCGAAACGGAGCCTGAAACGGCTAAAATCTGTTCAACAGGTCCGGCCGAGTGGTTGCGATCGGTCGCTGGAATCCAACCCTGTTGACGCCAATAGGCAACCAGAGAGTACTCGATACCCTGAGAACCTACAGCAAACAGCGGAGCGCTGTCCCAGTAGAGCCGGCCGAGCATTTCACTATCGTGCTGAGACATCGCATCACAACTGACCACCTCAGCACCCTCACTGATGAGCTGCTGCAGATGGTTCTCTGCATCTTTTTGTAAGTGCTCGATATCCATCAGTCCAAATTGCGAGTCAGTCTGTGCTGAAAGGTGAGTCACAACATCGGACTCGGCCATGGGTGTCACTGGATGGCGCGCCATAACGGGGTGACGATCAAGTCTGTACACGTCACTGCCGGCTGCTGCGAATAAGTTGCCGAACGCCTGATAGCGACGCATAACGGGTGCTGCTACCTGACAGGGTATCCAAGGGCTCTGAAATATCGGCTTGGCAATATCGATAGCGCGCCCAATCGAACCTGAAGTAGGGGAGCTGTCTAACGTAGAGCAGATCTTATAGTGACAGATTGGTGCGCCAGTCGATTTGAGAAACTCAAATTCGCTTGGTAGGTGTTCCTCCATCCACTCGGGTGAGTGCGCCCGGGCTGTTGAGGCAACGCCCAAACCGCGCACATCTGGGAAGCGAGCGAGCTGCTCTTCGGTAGGCTGATTCAGAAATAGAACCGATGCAAGCCCAGCGAACTCGAGTACCTCCATGGTCGCGGCAGAGCCGGTGAAGTCATCACCGTACCAGGTAACTAACAGCCCTGCTGGCAGTGCCGGCATTAGTTAAACTTGCCCAGAGCAGCGGCGAGAGCAGGGTGGCTCTTGGCGTATTCGACAGCTGGGGTTCGCTGAATGGCAGCCTCCCAGGCCTCCCGCAGGCCTAGCACACCGGCAGCGGGTCCATCTGGGTGCGCCATAATTCCGCCGCCTGCTGCATAGATACAGTCTGCGTGACCCAGTTGAGAGTAGGTCTCATCCGCCTGAACAGCTGATTGACCCGACGAGAAGACTGGCATAATGGCGCAGCTCTTGGATTTGAACAGCGGTTCAGTGACCGATTTTGCCGAGCGGATTACGCTCTCGTCAGACTCACTAAATTTGTTCCGTAAACCGTTCACGTGCATGTGGTCCACGCCGGCAATGCGCCAGAATTTGGACCAGGCCGTGTAATCCCAACCCAACATAGGATCGCGCGACAGATAGCCCCAGCCGTTGCGGTGTGCGTGTATTGGCATCTCAGCGTGTCGGGCTAGCGCAATGATGCCGGCTAGACCAACAGAGTTGAGGCTTGCCATTACACAGGTGCCGCCCAGTGACTGCACCAGGTCATGGCGGCGACGCATCTCATCAACTTCTCCGGTAAGGTTGAAAGCGTACATCACCTTTTTACCCGTGCGGTCGGCCGCATCGTTGATGACACGCATAACCCTGTATACACGCTCATCGAAGGGGCAGTTGGGGCCGTTAGCCTGCAGTTCGTCATCCTTTATAAAGTCTATGCCAGCATCGGCAAGCGTCTTTACGAGGTCTGCCGTCTGCTGTGCGTCAAATCCCACTGAAGGCTTAACGATAGTGCCGATCAACGGCCCTGTTGCAACGCCACTGAGCCGGCGTGTCCCTTCGATACCAAATTTTGGCCCCGGGTAGGCTGCCGCAAAATCCTCGGGCAGCCGTATATCAAGAATTCTCAGACCCGAGAACTGTGCCAGTTCAAACAGGTTGCCGGAAACTGTCGCCATGAGATTGAGCAGGTCAGGCCCGATATTAGCTAGCGGCCAAGATAGTGTTACCTTTGCGCGGTAGTAGGTTTCGCCTTTGTGGCGACCGGGCAGAGATGGCGTAGCTGTGGTGCTGACCATTACAAGGTGTTCAACGCGTGCGGCGGAACGCTCTTGCAGTTCGGGGGTGTCACCAGGGACTGACACAAAGGTTCCTGAGCTCTGTTCCCCAGCCATAACGGCGGCTGCTTTCTCTGGGTTCACAGGTGTTTCGATCAGATAATCGGCTTCGAAACGTGTACTCATGGTAGGATCCTTCGCGGGCACAGGCTAGCGTGAGCCGTGCTGATCTTATTTTTATAACTGGGATGGTATACCATCTGTTGAAAAGGTATACCAAATCAGTTGGTTATTTCAAGTCGCGATGCGAAATCAAACAGCAACAACAATAAGAGGGTATTGACGTGTTCCAACCAATTTTTGCTGACAGTCTATCTCGTTTAGGTACGGAGTCTGCATTTGAAATCCTTGCTCGCGCTCAGAAACTGGCGGCTCAGGGACATGACATCATTAATTTAGGTATTGGCCAGCCTGATTTTCAGACACCGGAACACATTGTTGAGGCCGGTATCAAAGCCCTGCGAGATGGGCACCATGGTTACACGCCAGCCAATGGCATTCCGGCACTTCGTGAGGCTGTGGCTGCCGATCTGCATCGTCGCCACAAGGTTGAAGTCAACCCTGATAATGTGGTGGTAGTGCCGGGTGGTAAGCCGACAATGTTCTTCGCCGTGATGCTCTTTGGCCAGCCGGGTGCAGAAATTATGTACCCGAATCCGGGTTTTCCAATTTACGAGTCGGTTATTAAGTACACCGGTGCTACGCCTGTGCCGATCGCTCTAAAAGAGGAGAATGACTTCGCCTTCTCGGCGGAGGAGGTGTTGTCGCAGATCACTGATAAGACACGCCTGATTATTATCAACTCGCCAGCAAACCCGACGGGTGGTGTTACGCCGCGTGAAGAGATCGATAAGCTGGTCGCTGGGCTATTGGAGCATCCACATGTTGCGCTGATGTCGGATGAGATCTACTCCAACATGCTTTACGGTGGTCGTGAGCATGTGAGCCTGTTGCAGTACCCTGAGATACGTGATCGTTTGATTATGTTGGATGGTTGGTCTAAAACCTACGCAATGACCGGCTGGCGTTTGGGCTACGCGGTTTGGCCAGACTCTTGCGTTCAGCATGTAACGCGCCTGTGT
>DATHZN010000084.1:0-8561 GCA_035458585.1 Marinobacterium sp.
AGATCTTGCAGCTGTTGCAGAAGATTGTATTGGAGTGCCCGCCTCTGGGGGCGCAGTGGTTGATGTCGGGGCCGCTGGCGCTGGCGAGGCAGGTGTTGGAGTCGTCGAATGAGTCGTTGGAGCTTGTGTGCCTGCCTGCACAACTTGTCGGTTAGCATTTACTAAGGGCGCGGGAGTCGCAGTGTTGAGTTGAGGCTGTACCAGTGCTGTCATTTGAGTCTGAGTGAGCAGCTGCTGGGCTTGTGCTCGGCTCTCGGGCGCAATCATTGCAATGAACTGATTCGTATTTGTGCTGAGCTGACTGAGCGACTGTGATTGTGAAACCTGTGCCGGCGTCGCTGCCGGGATTGGTAATCTTAAAGCAACCTCTCCACGGGAATCACGACTCAGCAGAACGCTAAGACCTTCCGCCAAAGGGCGGTTGGTCATGACATCGAGGCGGTGGTTGCCTATCTCCAAAGAGATGCGAAATAGCGTTGGTGAGACCGGGTCTTGGCGAACATTCACGACGCGTGCAGACTGCTCCACATTGGGCTGGAGGATCTGGTTAAGGTCCCTTGGTTGTACAGTCGATTCGCTGCGAGCAACACTTTGGGACTGCACAGGGAGCATCATTGGTCTCAGTCACCTGACTGTTAATGGTAATAAGGTTATAATCCGCCGCTAATCAGTATATCGGCTGTCTACCTAATCAGTTTAGTTTATCTGGGGTGTACGGTCAGGCTGTTGTACTAACTGCAGGTTTTGCGTTAGGTGGCTTAGGAGTTTTCGTGAGCACAGAGTTGTTAAGTGCTAAAGCTCTCTTCTGCGAGCGTGATGATCGGGTTTTGTTTGAAAATCTGGATCTATCACTACAGACTGGAGAGATTTTACAGATTGAGGGTCGTAACGGCAGTGGCAAAACCACCTTGTTGCGTATCCTCAGTGGTCTTAGCAGCCACTTCGAGGGAGAGCTCTTTTGGTGTGGAGAGCCACTTGGAGAGGTTAAAGAGGATTTCCTGGAAGAGATCGTCTATATCGGCCATCTGCCGGGCGTCAGTTCGCAACTCACTGCTGAAGAGAATCTCCGCTGGCAGTGTGCCTTGCAACCTTCGCTTGATCCCAAAAAGATCACTTCTGCCATTGGTCAGGTGGGGTTGCGGGGGTTTGAGGATGTACCGGCATACCAGCTATCGGCTGGTCAGAAACGTCGTATCGCGCTGGCACGCCTCTATATGAGTAGTGCAAAACTCTGGATTTTAGATGAACCGTTCACCGCTATTGATAAAGTGGGCGTCGCAGCGAAGGAGGCTTTGATGCTAAAGCACCTTAGCCGCGGGGGTAGCGTAATTTTGACAACTCATCAGGATTTGAGTCAGCAGATGCCAGTTCGTACACTCAGTCTGGGTAGATCGCCAATGGAGATGAGCTATGAGTGAACGTCACATCTCCGTCAGCCATCTATTTATCCAGACATTTAAACGCGATCTGGTGTTGGCATTTAGACGCAAATCCGAGTTGATCAATCCGCTGATTTTTTTTCTGATTGTGGTTACTCTGTTTCCGATTGGGGTGAGCCCAGAACCTCTGTTTCTTGCTGAGCTTGCACCGGGGCTGCTTTGGGTCGCAGCGCTCCTTGCGACACTTCTATCCATGGAGTCACTGTTTAAAGCAGACTTTGAGGATGGCTCGCTGGAGCAGTTGCTGCTTAGCCCTCAGCCGCTTTTTATGGTCGTTTTAGCCAAAGTTTTGGCGCATTGGTTGATGTCTGGGCTGGCGTTAACGATCGTCGCCCCCATCTTGGCCGTTATGCTGTTTTTACCGTTTGAGGGCATGCCCGGTCTTATGTTGAGTCTGTTGTTGGGCACGCCGACACTCTCTTTAATTGGGGCAATTGGCGCCGCCCTGACGGTCGGATTACGTCGCGGAGGCGTACTCATCTCATTATTGGTGTTGCCACTCTACATACCGGTGCTGATCTTTGGATCCAGCGCTGTGCAGGCCGCTATTACGGGTCTGCCTCTGGGTGGCTACTTTGCTCTATTGGGCGCTCTTTTGGCGCTGGCTCTTGCCCTCGCGCCGTTGGCGACAGGTGCAGCATTACGTATTTCAGTTAGTGGATAGACGATATGGCAACGAAGTGGTTACCACGTTGGTTTTTTCAGTTAGCTTCACCGCGCTGGTGTTATCAATTTACCGGCAAACTGATTCCATGGTTTGCAGTGATCTCAATCACTCTGATGGTTATCGGGACTATCTGGGGGCTGGCCTTTGCTCCGGCTGATTATCAGCAAGGAAATAGTTTCCGTATTATCTATCTGCATGTTCCTTCAGCTATTTTGGCGCAGTCTTTTTATATGTTGATGGCGCTAGCGGGAGCCATAGGCTTGATTTGGAAAATGAAAGTCGCCGATATGGTGGCTAAATCGGTCGCCCCTATTGGCGCCGCGCTCGCCGTGTTGGCGCTGCTGACCGGTGCCATTTGGGGTAAACCTACCTGGGGCTCCTGGTGGGTGTGGGATGCACGACTCACCTCCATGCTGGTCTTGCTGTTTCTCTATTTGGGAGTTATCGCATTGAACTCAGCCATTGAGAGTGAAACCACAGCTGCACAAGCTACTGCAGTGCTCGCGCTGGTTGGTTTAGTCAACATTCCGATCATTAAATACTCTGTCGAGTGGTGGAATACACTGCATCAGCCGGCTACGTTCAAGCTGACAGAAAAACCGGCGATGCCGGCTGAAATGTGGCTTCCGCTGCTGGTGATGTTGATAGGTTTTTACACAATTTTTGGTTTAGCACTGATGCTTCGTTTGCGTAACGAAATTCTGGTACGCGAGCGCAGAGCATCCTGGGTTAAAGAGCTATTAACCGTTAAGGCATAAGTCAGCTTACTCGCATAGGGTGGGCCGCATTTAGAGATAGATTGGAGTGAAGATGGCGTTTGAATCCTTTGCCGATTTCCTAGAGATGGGTGGCCACGGACTCTATGTCTGGCTCTGTTACGGATTAGGACTGTTAACTATTGTCCTAAGCCTGTTGTTGCCCTTGCAGCAAGGGAAGTCGATCAAGCGCGACCTGGTCCGTCGTCTGCGTCGTGAGGAGAGATCTGCGTGAATCCAAAGCGTAAAAAGCGTCTGTTAATTGTATTGTTTATCCTAAGTGGCGCAGGTGTTGCGGTCGGTCTCACGCTCTACGCGCTGAGTCAAAATATCAATCTGTTCTTCTCACCGACGCAAATTGCACAAGGGGAAGCGCCAGTCGGGACTCGCATCCGCGCTGGCGGTATGGTGGTTGAAGGTAGCGTAAATCGCGACAATAAGAGTTTGCGAGTGGAGTTTGAAGTGACGGACTTCCAGAACTCTATACCGATCGTCTACTCAGGTATATTGCCTGACCTCTTTCGTGAGGGGCAGGGAATAGTTGCACAAGGCGAATTGGATGCTTCCGGTAAACTACAAGCCGTCGAAGTGCTGGCTAAGCATGATGAGAACTATATGCCGCCTGAAGTGGCAGAAGCACTCGAGAAAGCGGGTAAAATGCCAAAACCATCCGGACAGGAGTTTAATAAGTGATCCCAGAACTCGGCACCTATGCGTTAGTCCTGGCGCTCTGTTTAAGTGTGTTGCTATCAACCATTCCAATGGTCGGAGCGCAACGTGGTAATTTACTCTGGATCAGCTTTGCTCGCCCCCTCAGTATTGGCGTGTTCTTTTTTACCGCTATCAGCTTTGTCGCGCTGACCTATGCATTTTTGGCGAACGACTTTAGTGTGAGTTATGTAGCGAATAACTCCAATACCGCACTCCCCTGGTACTACCGCATGAGCGCTGTCTGGGGCGGGCATGAGGGGTCACTGCTGCTTTGGGTGCTAACGCTTGCAGGTTGGACGCTTGCAGTCGCGCTCAAAAGCCGGGACTTGCCCGCGGATATCCTGGGGCGAGTGCTGGGGGTTATGGGGATTATAACCACCGGCTTCCTGTTATTTGTCCTGTTTACCTCCAGCCCCTTTGAGCGTCTTCTACCACGTTCTCCTGCGGAGGGAGCTGACCTCAATCCGCTGTTGCAGGACTTTGGATTGATTGTCCACCCACCCATGCTCTACATGGGATATGTGGGCTTCTCAGTGGCCTTCGCCTTTGCTATCGCTGCGTTACTGAGTGGGCGACTGGATGCTGCTTGGGCACGCTGGTCGCGGCCGTGGACAAATGTTGCCTGGGCATTTCTGACTCTGGGAATCACATTGGGTAGTTGGTGGGCTTACTATGAGCTTGGCTGGGGCGGCTGGTGGTTCTGGGACCCAGTAGAAAATGCATCGTTGATGCCTTGGTTAATCGGTACGGCTCTGGTTCACAGTCTTGCTGTAACTGAAAAGCGCGGTGTATTCAAAAGTTGGACAGTATTACTGGCTATCTTTGCCTTCTCATTGAGTTTGCTTGGGACGTTTCTGGTTCGCTCTGGGGTTCTTACGTCGGTTCATGCCTTCGCTGCAGACCCAGAGCGTGGCTTCTTTATTCTGATGCTATTGTTGATCACAATAGGCGGCTCGCTGTTTCTTTACGCGCTTCGTGCATCTGAGGTGAAAAGTGAATCGAGCTTTTCGCTGGTCTCGCGCGAAACAATGCTACTGGTCAACAACGTTCTATTGACCGTGATCTGCTTCACTGTGCTCCTCGGTACGCTCTATCCGTTACTCGTTGACGCCTTGGGCATGGGTAAAATCTCGGTTGGCCCTCCCTACTTTAATGCACTGTCTGTCCCTGTCGGCGCATTGTTGATGCTGTTCCTCGGTGTAGGTGCCGTGACACGCTGGCGCCGCCAGGATGGTACGGCGCTGTTGAAACAGCTTGTGGTGCCATTCGTTATTGCGATCGTTCTCGGTGTACTCTCACTTATGCTGCGAGAGGGCGAGTCAACGTTGTGGACTTATGTTGGCGTCATCCTCGCGTTCTGGTTGCTGGTGATGGCGATTTCCGATATCTCGGATCGTGTTCGTCGTCGTAGTACACCCGTGCTGGCAAATTTAAAACGACTGCCACGCAGTTATTACGGGATGCAGATGGCGCATCTGGGGGTAGCTGTCCTAGCGGTTGGTATCGCTATGGTGTCAGCTTTTAATGAGCAACGAGACCTGCGTATGGCCCCCGGAGATACGCAGCAGGTGGGTGACTATACCTTTGTATTCGAAGGCGCCCGGCACTTTGATGGTCCAAACTACTCGTCTGATATTGCAACCTTGAGGGTGTTTTATAAAGGCGAACCCTATGATGTGATGCAGCCAGAAAAGCGGCTCTACACCGCACGCGGTACCGTCATGACTGAGGTTGCTTTGGATCCGGGGCTGTTCCGCGATCTGTATGTTGCCCTCGGAGAGCCACTTGAGAATGGCGCCTGGGCTATCCGTCTGCAGTTCAAACCGTATGTTCGGTGGTTGTGGTTGGGTGGATTGTTAATGACCTTCGGTGGCATTCTGGCCGCGACAGATCCTCGATACCGTAAGCAGTCGCGTCGTGAACAGAGCAAGCTGGAGACAGCGAATGCGTAAACTTTTGCTGTTTATCCCACTTGCGCTGTTCCTGGGTATGGGGTTCTTTTTATGGAAGGGCCTCTACCTAGATCCGCGTGAGATTCCTTCGGCGTTGGTCGATAGACCTATGCCAGCTTTTGAGTTGCCATCACTGACGGAGCCGGAACGAAACCTAACGGTTGCCGATCTGACAGGGGAGGTCGCGCTTGTTAATGTTTGGGCAACCTGGTGCCCAACCTGCAAGGAAGAGCACTCTTTTCTCAATCAGTTGGCGCAACAGGGTGTCACTATTTATGGAATTAATTACAAGGACGAACCTGTAAAAGCGACGGCATGGCTTCAGCGCTATCTGAACCCCTACCGCGAGGTGATCCTAGATCAGGAGGGGCGCCTTGGGTTGGATATGGGTGTTTACGGTGCTCCTGAGACTTATGTTATTGACGCTGAGGGTACCATTCGCTATCGCCATGTTGGCGCGGTTGATGCCAATGTCTGGAAGCAGTTACAGGCGGTAATTGAACAGGTCGAGGGAGCTGGGGCCTGATGCAGAGATATCTTTTTTTGTTGATGTTATGGGCGCCGCTCAGCTTGGCTGCCATTGACGCCTACGAATTCAGGACACCGGTGGATGAGATACGCTTTCAAGAGCTAACGGCTGAATTGCGGTGCCCAAAGTGCCAGAATCAAAACATTGCGGATTCGGACGCGCCTATCGCAAAAGATCTGCGTCGTGAGGTGTATCGCTTAATCAATGCGGGTGCTGCTGACTCTGAAATAGTTGATTTTATGGTGACACGTTACGGCGAATTTGTTCTCTATCGCCCAGTGGTGAACTCGCATACCTGGTTTCTTTGGTACGGCCCTTATCTGGTCTTAGGGGTTGGGGCGCTGGTGATTCTTATGATTGTCTACCTGCGCAAAGCAAATCGTCGGGCAAGACCAGATGCCAAGAAGACTGAATTGACTGCCGAGGAGCGTGCGCGTTTGGATGCGTTGCTCGAAAAGGATAACAAAGGATGATGACTCTCTGGATTGGCATTGCAGCGCTGACACTGCTGGCGTTGCTGTTTATTTTTTTGCCGATACTGCGTCACCGTGCCAATACGGCCGCCAATGCACTCTCTGAGGCGCGGCAGCAAGACAATCTTGCAGTATTCAAAGACCGCTTATCTGAACTTGAGCAGGAGCTGCTGAGCGGCTCTATGGTGCAGTCTGAGTTTGACGCCCTAAAAGTTGAGCTGGAGAAAAATCTGCTGATTGATCTGGCCGAGCAGGGGCAGGCATTGAAGCAGACGAATGTCAGCAAAGGGCAGCTGGTAACAGTGGTGTTGATCGCTCTGATATTGCCAGCGGCTTCCCTTGGTCTCTATATGAAGCTGGGCAGTTCTGCTGAAGTTGAGATGACGCTTAACCTCTCCGAGGATCCTTTCGAGGGACGTGAGCCGACTCTTGAAGAGGCAATCGCACAGTTGGAACTAGAGCTACAGCGAAACCCGGAAAATCCCGAAGGTTGGTATATTCTCTCATCTACCTATATGGGCCAGGGACGTTATCAGGAGGCGATGGATGGCTATCGTCAGGTGTTAGGTCTGTTAAGACCTGAGGATGTACAGTACGCGACCGTAATGGGTCAGTTATCACAAGCCATGTTTTTTGCAGCGGGTGGTATGAGTGATCAGGTACGCGAACAGGTGATGGCTACGCTTGAGGTTGAACCACTTGAAATCACCGCGCTCGGCCTTTTAGGCGCTGATGCATTCGAAAAAGAGGATTTTCGCGCTGCGATCGCATTCTGGCAGCAGGCGCTACTCAATGCAGACGCAGATACCGCCAGTTCCATCCAAGGTGGTATTGAGCGTGCTCGTGAAGAGCTGATTGCGTTGGGTGAGGACGTGAGTGATATTGAGGTCCCCGCTATCGCCCGTATTCAGGTTAATTTGTCAGTACTCCCAGGTTTGACTGAAGGGCTGCCTGCAGAAACACCGGTTTTTGTTGTGGCACGCGCACTAGATGGCGGTATGCCGGCAGCAGCAGTGAGACTGACCTTGGCAGATTTGCCTATTAGCTTGGACCTGACTGATGCAAATGCAATGGCGCCAACCAACCGTCTCAGTAGTCATGAGCAGGTCAGTGTTAGTGCCCGGATCAGCAAAAGTGGTAATGTAACACCCCAAGTTGGGGACATTGTGGCAGAAATTGCACCTGTACCTACTCAGGGGCTTGAATCAGCACTGGAATTGGTAGTCTCTGAGGTTGTAAAGTAGAGCGGTAGCAAGTACTTGCGCATATAACCGAAAAGGATAGATTTTGATGGACCTTCGCGAGTGGTTGATCCTCGGTGGAGCCCTACTCGTTGCCCTGATTTTATTTGACGGGTGGCGTCGTATAAGTGGCCGCAGACGCCGCTTAAAACTGGATATTGATAGCTCGTTATCTGGTATTGGTGCTGAATCTGACGCGCACAATCCGGAACTTCCAAACGGCGGCGCACGTATCAAGTCACACATGCTCGATGAGAGCGTCGAAACCAACGCGTTAAAGGATTCACCAGAACTTGACGCTGCCGTCGCGCAGATGCAGTCCGATCTGGAGCGCGAGGCGTCCATGATATCCGGCCTCTCAGCTCGCCGTGACACTGAAGATCTATCCGCACCCACCGATAGCGGTGATTTTATATCCAAGCCGAGGGTCGCCAGCGTGGCACCTGTGGAGGCTAAACCGCTCACAGAAGGTAAACCGGTTATCGGCGGAGCCCATAAATCTGAAGCATCGGTCGCTTCGCCTGATGTCGTCTCTGCCGCAGAAGTATCCACTCTCAGGTCAGTTGTCGCTGAGGAAGAGGCTGACGCTGCGTCGTTGACTAGCCCAGCGAAAGTCGTATCCGAGCTTGCAACTGAGGTTAGCGACGCACAAACTGTTGAGCCAGAGCCAGAGCCAGAGCCAGAGCCAGAGCCAGAGCCAGAGCCAGAGCCAGAGCCAGAGCCAGAGCCAGAGCCAGAGCCAGAGCCAGAGCCAGAGCCAGAGCCAGAGCCAGAGCCAGAGCCAGAGCCAGAGC
>DATHZN010000085.1:0-2949 GCA_035458585.1 Marinobacterium sp.
CAGTTGTCGCAGTACATTGACCACTCAATTGTGGGCGGCCACTCTATCTGGATTGCGCAGCGCTCTGGTCGATCTAAAGATGGTGATGATCGCACCGATCCGGCACTTCTTAAGATGCTTTACATGGGGCAGCGTAAAGCACGCAGCTTTGCTGAACAGGCTAAACGTCTGAATATTGTGCCAGTATCCATCTCATACGAACTGGACCCCTGTGATGCGATGAAAGCAAACGAACTGGCCGCACTTGCTGAACAGGGTGAGTACAAGAAGGGCGAGTTTGAGGATATCCAGAGTATTGTGCGAGGAATTACCGGCGACAAAGGACATGTGCATGTGGCCTTTGGCGAGGTAATTACAGCTGACTTTGAAGATGACGTCGCCTTAGCCGCAGAGCTCGACCGGCAAATTTATGCAAACTACCGCCTGCATCCTACCAACCTGGCGGCAGCCGGTGAGGGTGATGCAGAAGCGAACGCCAAGCTGGAGGCGCGCTTAGCGCAGGTAGAGGGTAGGGCGCGTGATATTCTGCGTGAGATGTACGCCAGGCCCGTGATTAACCAGCGAGCAGCGCTCTCCCAGATCCAAGAACAACAAGAAGGTAACTGATGTCTGAATTTACACATATTGACGCCAAGGGTCAGGCGCGCATGGTGGATGTCTCCGAAAAAGAGGTGACCTTTCGCGAGGCGCGCGCTGAGGGGCGAGTGCTGATGAGTGCCGAGACATTGTCATTAATCGTCAATGGTGGCCATAAAAAGGGCGATGTGATCGCCACCGCGCGTATCGCCGGTATTATGGCCGCTAAGCGTACGTCTGATCTTATCCCTATGTGTCATCCCCTGATGCTGAGTTCGGTCAAGGTCGAGCTTATACCGAACGAAGCGGAAAACTCGGTTGATATCACCGCGATCTGTAAGCTCGCCGGCCAGACGGGCGTTGAGATGGAAGCGCTAACAGCAGTCTCTGTGGCGGCGCTGACACTCTACGATATGTGTAAAGCGGTTGATAAAGCGATGGTGATCGATCAGGTGCGCCTGATGGAGAAAAAGGGCGGAAAGTCCGGCCACTGGATAGCGGAATAAGAGACGATGCTAAAAATAATCTACTTCGCCAGTTTGAAAGAGAAAATTGGTCGCGCTGAAGAGCAGGTCGAGCTGCCTGCTGATGCAAACACTCTAGCTGATTTGGTCGCACATATGGGTAAGCTTCACGGTGCTGCCTGGACCGACGCTATCACGGGTAGCCCCGTTCTAACCGCGGTTAATCATGAAATGTGTGAACGCAGTCAGGCTATCAAAGATGGTGACGAGATCGCCTTCTTCCCGCCGGTAACCGGAGGTTAATCGGTGAAGCTCATTGGCGCGATCCGCGCGCTTATCTACTACGCCGCGTTTTACCCAGTGACTATTTTCTGGGCGATACTCTGCCTCGTGTTCGCGCGCTTCTTGCCGTTTAAACCGCGTTTTTATTTCATTACTGCGATTAACCACTTTTACATTATCTGGTTGAGGATTGCCTGTGGCGTGAAAGTAAATGTTCAGGGGCGCGAGAACCTCCCTAAAGAGGGGGCTTATGTGGCTATCGCCAACCACCAGAGTGAGTGGGAGACCATCTACTTCCAGCTACTCATACAGCCGCAGGTAGTGGTTCTCAAGCAAGAACTTTTGAAAATTCCATTTTTCGGCTGGGCACTGGCGCTTCTGGAGCCCATCGCACTGGACCGCAGTCAGAAGCGTGGTGCGCTTAAAGTGCTTCTGGAGCAGGGTAAGGATCGACTCTCTCGCGGTATACCGCTTCTTATATTTCCCCAGGGTACGCGTCTTCCAGCGGGTGAGTTGGGTAAGTGGAACAAGGGCGGCGCAATGCTTGCGGTGAGTAATCAGGTGCCTATGGTAGCGATTGCTCACAACGCAGGGCGTTTTTGGCCGGGTAAAAGCCTTCTCAAAACTCCAGGCACAATCGACGTACTGATTTCACCACCTATCAGTACGACTGATCGCACTGTAGACGAAGTTCACACCGAGGCTGTTTCCTGGTTAGCCCCTACGCTCGAGCGGATCAACGCCTGACGGCTACTGCTTGGGTTTAGATTTCTGCTATGACAGGATTGCGAGCTGGTGCAGACCCTTCTTGTCGTAGCACGTAGAGCAACTCAATGCACAGAGGATACTTAGGACAAAAAATGAAGATAGCCGTTGCCGGAACTGGTTATGTAGGTCTGTCGAATGCAGTGCTGTTAGCGCAACATAACGAAGTCGTGGCCGTGGATTTGGTGCAGAGTAAGGTTGACCAGATCAATGCCAGACGTTCACCCATAGAAGATCCAGAGATTGAAGAGTATCTCTCAACTCGCAAGCTTAATCTGACCGCAACCATCGATACAAAGCGAGCTTACGTCGACGCGGACTTTGTCATAATATCGACACCGACCGACTACGACCCGCAAACCAACTACTTCGACACTAGTACTGTCGAATCGGTAATCTGCGACGTTATAGCGATCAATCCAAACGCTACGATGATTATAAAATCTACAGTTCCTGTGGGGTTTACGATCGATGCGAGAGAACGATTTGGAACTGACAACCTGATTTTTTCTCCGGAGTTTCTCCGTGAAGGGCGTGCCTTGCACGATAACCTCTATCCTTCCCGTATTGTCGTCGGTGGCAATTGCGAAAAGGCGCAAATATTTGCAAATCTTTTAGCTCAGGGAGCACTAAAAGAGGATATAGACATTCTCTTTACCGGAAGCACTGAAGCTGAGGCGATAAAGCTTTTCGCAAACACCTACCTTGCGATGCGCGTGGCGTATTTCAACGAGCTAGATACCTATGCTGAGACGCATGGATTGGACTCTAGGCAAGTGATCGAGGGCGTATGCCTTGATCCGAGAATTGGTAATCACTACAACAACCCCAGCTTTGGTTATGGGGGATACTGCTTACCCAA
>DATHZN010000086.1:0-11942 GCA_035458585.1 Marinobacterium sp.
TAATCGGGTAGGTGTTTTTCGATACAATAGACGCTTAGCCACTGAGAACTTCTAATGACAGATCATAACGAACACGAAGATCCGATCGAAACGGCAGAGGATGGTACCAAGCGTCCCCGTGGGGTCTATTTGCTCCCGAATTTGTTCACCACTGGTGCACTGTTTTCAGGCTTTTATGCAGTGATTGCGGGGATGAATGGTAGTTATGAGGCCGCTGCTATCGCCATATTCGTCGCCATGGTGTTCGATGGTCTTGATGGTCGTGTAGCGCGCATGACCAACACCCAAAGTAAGTTTGGAGCTGAATACGACTCGCTCTCTGATATGGTCTCTTTCGGTGTGGCTCCTGCCTTGGTCTCCTTTACCTGGTGTCTCAATGAGGCCGGTAAGTGGGGTTGGTTAGCTGCTTTTATCTACTGCGCTTGCGCCGCTCTTCGTCTAGCGCGCTTCAACACTCAGATCGGTTCGATGGATAAGCGCTTTTTCATGGGTCTTCCCAGTCCAGCAGCGGCAGCAACGGTGGCAGGCCTTATCTGGTGGGCCGATGTTGAACAGTGGGATCCGTCCGGCTCGGCCGGCATTGTGGCTATTTATGTGGCTGTAATCGGTCTGCTTATGGTGAGCAATGTTCTGTATCAAAGCGGTAAAGATATTAACCTTAAAGGGCGCATTTCGTTCCCTAAAATGATCGCTTTGGTTCTGGTAGCAGGCTTTATCTCCACCGAGCCTGAGCTTTGGCTCTGGGTTATTTTCCTAGGTTACACCCTATCGGGTCCGATTCTCTGGCTAAAGCGCAAGGCATCGTAGAAGCTTTTCTAAGGAGCATGCTGAGTTGCTGTTGTATTCAGCATGTTTGCCAGCTTAGCCTTTGGCGAAGTCGCGATGAGATATCAACTGTCGCGATTTGCTAAAGGCTTATTACCCTTTCCTACACTCGTTCGTGAAAAGAGACCTGTTACTGGCCGCACGGCGCTTCGGTATTTCAAGATCACCCTGATGCGGCCGCTTCTGGTGGCGTTAACACAGTTAAAGTAATCTGTTCTGGCGAAAAATCTGTAAGGCAGACTGAGTCTAACCGACTAAGCTGTAACTCACAGAGCAGAGGTAGTCATGCTAATTCGACACGCCAACAAAATTGCGGAGAGTGAAGTCACCCCGCTAGAAGTCTATCTAAACCGTCGTACTCTCATGAAAGGCCTTGTAGGTCTCGGGTTCGCGAGTGCTGCGATGCCAGCGGCAGCGCTAATGCAGCCTGAAACAACAGATCTTCCCCTGTATCCGGGCCCCGCTTGGTTGCAGCCTAGGCTTAAAACCGCTCCTACGACAATAGTGGCGAAGGACGATGTGGCACCTTATGAAGCCTGTATTACACATAACAATTTCTACGAATTTGGGACGGGTAAGCGAGATCCTTACGAGCGGGCTCAGGATTTTAATACTGACCCTTGGAAGGTCGAGGTGAGTGGGGAGGTTGAAAGTCCGGGCACATACAACCTCGAAGATCTGCTGGCTAAAGTGGATCTTGAAGAGCGGATATATCGCCTGCGTTGCGTTGAGGCCTGGTCAATGGTGATTCCCTGGGTCGGTTTTGAGTTAGGTAAGTTGATCAAGCAGCTTAACCCGACATCCAGAGCCAAGTATGTCGAGTTTGTCACACTTGAGGATCCTGATCAGATGCCTGGGCAGAAAGGTCTCTTCAGTTCGTTGGACTGGCCTTATATCGAGGGGTTGCGTATGGATGAGGCGATGCATCCTCTGACGCTAATGGCCGTAGGGCTTTACGGAAACGCTCTGCCACCTCAGAACGGTGCACCATTCAGGCTGGTTGTGCCTTGGAAATACGGGTTTAAGAGCGTCAAGTCGATCGTTGCAATCCGGTTTCGCGAGACAATGCCAGAGAATACCTGGCGTATGACTGCTCCAGGCGAATACGGTTTCTACGCCAATGTAAACCCTGGCGTGGATCATCCACGTTGGAGTCAGGCGACTGAACGACGGCTCCCCTCAGGTCTGTTTCGCCCGACTATTCTCGATACAGAGATGTTTAACGGTTACGGCGACGAAGTGGCTGGTCTCTATGCGGGAATGGATCTTAAAAAATGGTTTTAACGCAGCGTCTTGCGACTCTTCGTTGGGGATGGCTTTTGCAGTGGTGGCTGGTTTTTTTGTCGGCTCTTATACCGCTGGTGTTGCTACTCAACGCTGGGGTCAATAATCAACTTGGTGCGGATCCCGCCAAAACAATCGTTGATGAGCTGGGCACCTGGGCGATGAATTTTCTCTGGTTGACGCTCGCTATTACGCCGGCGAGGCGCTTGTTGGGTTGGCGTAAACCGCTTCTTTTCCGCCGCATGATAGGCTTGTACGCTTTTTTTTATGCACTGCTTCATCTTCTGGCAGTTGCGACGTTTATCCTCGGGTGGCGAGCAGACCTCATCGTGCGCGAAGTATCGGAGCGTCCCTATGTGATAGCGGGGTTCGTTGCGTTTTTGATGCTCATACCGCTGGCGGTAACTTCAACACGAGGTTGGCAGGCTAGATTGGGGCGTCGTTGGCGATCTCTTCATCGTTTGGTCTATCCAATATCTATTTTAGCTCTGTTGCACCTGGTTTGGCTCATTCGAGCGAGCTACGCCGAGGCTATTTTATACTCATTGCTACTTGCATTTCTGCTGGGAATCCGGCTACATTATTTTTGCAATGGGAGATCCAAATGAAGTTATTTTTCAACGCGATGCGCAGCACGATGGCTAGTTTTATAGGCATCCAATCTGAGAAGCAGCGTGAAGAGGATTTCACACATGGGCGTCCTGTTCATTTCATTGTGAGTGGTTTGATTCTGGCAGCGGCATTCGTAGTCGTAGTGATGCTGGTTGTAGAGGGGGTTTTGGCACTCGCGCAGAAATGAGTTTGCAAGGGTATCTATGCACGATTTTGCTAAGATGCTCTGGAAAATAATCATAAAAAAGTAACCTGTCGGTCAAAATTTGATTTGACTGACTCGTGGGGCCAAGCATGGAAATAAGAAAAAGTATCCTGCGAGGCAGCCTACTGGGTGCGTTAGCTACTCCATCTGCTGCGTTTGCAGACTGGGGTATTAACATGCCGGTGGGTGTGACCGAGATTAGTCGCTCGGTCTTCAGCCTTCACATGACTATCTTTTGGGTCTGTGTCGCGATCGCTGTTGTAGTGTTCGGCGTCATGTTCTATTCGATGTTCCATCACCGCAAGTCTCGTGGTGCCAAATCAGCGCATTTTCACGAAAATACGACGGTCGAAGTGATTTGGACCGTCATCCCGGTAGCAATACTCGTGGCAATGGCAGTGCCCTCAGCCGCTACGCTTATCGAGATGTACGACCCCTCTGATGCTGAAATAGATGTTCAGGTTACGGGTTATCAGTGGAAGTGGAAGTACGACTACCTCGATGAAGAGATCAGCTTCTTCTCCAACCTGTCTACGCCCCGCGATGCTATCTACAATGCAGAGCAGAAGGGACAGAACTATCTCCTAGAAGTTGATAACCACCTAGTTGTTCCCGTTGATACTAAAATTCGATTTCTGTTAACCGCCAACGATGTGATCCACAGCTGGTGGGTACCTGATTTGGCCGTCAAAAAGGATGCGATTCCGGGCTTCATCAACGAAGCATGGACGATTATCGAACGCCCCGGTATCTACCGCGGGCAGTGTACTGAGCTTTGCGGAAAGGATCACGGCTACATGCCCGTGGTTGTTGAAGCCGTATCCAAACAAGACTACGCCGCTTGGGTGGCGAAAACTAAAGCCGAAGCCTCTGCAAAAGCCGATCTTGCAAACAAGTCCTGGACGCTTGATGAGCTGATGACGGAAGGCGAGCAGGTCTACCTTAAAGCGTGTGCGGCGTGTCACCAGCCGAATGGTGAAGGTCTGCCAGGTGCTTTCCCAGCGCTTAAGAACAGCCCTATTGCAGTGGGTGACGTGGCCGCGCACATCGACATCGTTGTGAATGGCAAGCCGGGTACGGCCATGCAGGCCTACAAAGATCAGCTAAGTGCAGTTGAGATGGCTGCTGTTATTACGTATGAGCGAAACGCTTGGGGTAACAACACCGGCGAAGCGGTGACACCTAACCAGATCGCTGATATGTCTTGGGATATGGATCGCCTGATGGCCGTCGGTGAAGAGGCTTACCTTAAAGCCTGTGCTGCATGTCATCAGCCCAACGGTCAGGGTATACCAGGAGCATTCCCGAGTCTGGTGGGCACTGACATTGTCAAGGGAGACATTGCAGCTCATATCGATATCGTTGTTAACGGTAAGGCCGGATCAGCGATGCAGGCATTTAAAGATCAGCTATCTCCAGAGGAGATTGCAGCAGTCGTAACTTACGAGCGTAACGCTTGGGGTAACAATGTAGGTGACAGTGTTAAGCCATCAACCGTGGCTAGCTGGAATGGAGGTGGAAAATGAGTGCTGCCGATATAACCGCAGAACATCACGACGAACATCACGATCACGGGCCAGCGAAAGGGTTCACCCGTTGGCTGTACACAACCAACCACAAGGACATCGGTTCGATGTATCTGTGGTTCAGTTTGGCAATGTTCTTGGTCGGGGGCTGTATGGCGCTCGTCATCCGGGCTGAGCTATTTCAGCCTGGACTTCAGTTGGTAGAGCCTGGTTTCTTCAATCAGATGACTACCATGCACGGCCTAATCATGGTCTTTGGTGCCGTCATGCCAGCCTTCGTGGGTCTGGCAAACTGGATGGTACCAATGATGATCGGTGCGCCAGATATGGCGCTTCCGCGTATGAACAACTGGAGCTTCTGGATATTGCCGTTTGCATTCGGCATGTTGCTGCTGACGCTGTTCATGGATGGTGGTGCCCCCAACTTCGGCTGGACCTTCTACGCGCCGCTCTCAACAACTTACGCGCCACCCAGCGTAACCTTCTTTATCTTTGCTGTGCACATGATGGGGATTAGTTCGATCATGGGGGCAATCAACATTGTTGCAACGATCCTGAATATGCGCGCACCTGGCATGACGCTGATGAAAATGCCGCTGTTCGTCTGGACCTGGTTGATTACTGCATACCTGCTCATCGCGGTTATGCCAGTTTTGGCTGGCGTTGTGACCATGATGCTGATGGATATCCATTTCGGAACCAGTTTCTTTGATGCTGCCGGTGGCGGTGACCCTGTGTTGTTCCAGCATGTGTTCTGGTTCTTCGGGCACCCCGAAGTGTACATTATGATTCTGCCTGCATTCGGTATTGTCAGTGCAATCATACCGACGTTCGCGCGCAAGCAACTTTTCGGTTACGCGTCGATGGTTTATGCAACGGCGTCAATCGCCTTCCTGTCGTTTATCGTGTGGGCTCACCATATGTTTACGGTGGGTATGCCACTGGCCGGCGAGCTTTTCTTCATGTTTGCGACCATGTTGATCGCTGTTCCGACAGGCGTGAAAGTGTTCAACTGGATCGCTACTATGTGGCGTGGGTCAATGACCTTCGAAACCCCGATGTTGTTTGCGATCGCGTTTGTGATCCTTTTCACCATTGGTGGCCTCTCAGGGTTGATGTTGGCGATAGCGCCGGCTGACTTCCAGTATCACGATACCTATTTCGTCGTTGCGCATTTCCACTATGTGCTAGTGCCCGGTGCAATCTTCTCGATTATGGCGGCGGTTTACTACTGGCTACCCAAGTGGACGGGTCATCAACTCAACGAAAGTGCTGGCAAGTTTCACTTCTGGATGAGCTTCATTGGTGTAAACATCACTTTCTTCCCAATGCACTTTATTGGGTTGGCGGGGATGCCACGCCGTATACCGGATTATGCGCTGCAGTTTGCTGATTTCAACGCGATCGCAACCGTGGGTGCATTTATATTTGGCTTCTCGCAGCTGATCTTTGTCTGGAATGTTATCCAGAATATTCGTTCAGGTAAGAAGGCTGAGGCGAGGTGCTGGGAGGGTGCAGAAGGGCTCGAGTGGGAAGTGCCATCACCTGCGCCTTATCACACGTTCACAACGCCGCCAAAGTTCGAAGGAGCAAAGTAAGATGAGCGTAGCCGCAGACACTAAAAAGCTTGTGGCTCGCCTTGTGCTCGGCACGGTCCTGATGTTCGGGTTCGGCTTTGCGATGGTGCCTATCTACAATGTCTTTTGTGAGATAACCGGTCTTAACGGTAAGATCACTCGGACAGGAGAGGCCGAAGAGCCACTGGTGGTTAATCAGGACCGTACTATCAAAGTGCGGTTTATCTCGGTATTCAATGAAGAGATGCCCTGGGAGTTTGAGCCGCTGCAGAAGGTTTACCGGGTGAATCCGGGCCAGATGCAGCAAACAGCCTTCGTTGCGCGTAACCCCACCGCAAACAATATGGTTGCTCAGGCGATTCCGTCGGTTTCACCTTCCGAAGCGGCTCAGTATCTGCAAAAGGTTAACTGTTTCTGCTTCGATAGACAGCCGCTAGACGCTGGCGCTCAAGCTGAAATGCCAATGGTTTTCTTTATTGATCCTGAGATTCCCGAACACCTAGACTCAATTACGCTCTCTTACACGCTGTTTGATATAACCGATCAGCAGCAGTTAGTTGAAGCGAGTAAAAATAATAACGACAAGAGGTCAACCCTATGAGTGCAACCACGAACTACTACGTTCCTGCACAGAGCCGATTACCGATCCTGGCGTCAATCTCATTATTTCTCATGGCGTTCGGTGCTGGTGGGATGTTGAACGATGCATCCTACGGAACGTTACTCCTGCTCGTTGGTGCCGCTGCTATGATCGCTGTGGTCTACAACTGGTTCGGCAAAGTGATTGAGGAGAGTCATCAAGGGCTCTACTCGGCACAGATGGATCGCTCCTTCCGATGGGGAATGAGCTGGTTCATCTTTTCTGAGGTGATGTTTTTCGCCGCCTTCTTTGGCACGCTCTTCTATGTGCGGACCTTTGCAGTGCCCTGGCTGGGTGGTGAGGGCGATAAGGGTGTCTCGAACATGCTTTGGGAGGGCTTCGCTGCTCAATGGCCCTTAATGGAAACTCCGGGAGACAAGTTTCAGGGTCCTGAAGGAATCATTAGCCCTTGGGCACTACCGTTGGTTAACACTATTTTGCTTGTGACCTCGAGTTTTACGCTGACCTTTGCGCACAAAGCGCTGGTACATGGCGGTACACGTGAAAATGTCATCAAGTGGATGTGGGTGACCGTTGCACTGGGTGTTGTTTTCTTATTCTGTCAGGGTTACGAGTACTACGAGGCTTACACACACTATGGCCTAACTCTGCAGTCTGGAATTTATGGTGCAACTTTCTTCATATTGACTGGCTTCCATGGTGCTCACGTCACGCTGGGAACCATCATGATGATCATCATTACGCTTCGCCTGATGAAAGGTCACTTTACAGCGAAAAGCCACTTTGGGTTTGAAGCTACGGCCTGGTACTGGCACTTCGTAGATGTTGTCTGGATCGGCCTGTTTATCTTTGTATACGTCTTCTAATTACCAAGGGACGTTCGAAGAGAGCTGCCCTGTAGTGAACCCAACGACCAGTATCACCAACAGTCCGATACTGAATATTACCCGCCACATCAGGCGATTGACGGTAGTTGGGTTACCTGCAGGGCTCTTCATCAGAGAGTAAAGACTCGAAAATAGAGCGATAACTATCGCTGCGAAAAAAAGAACAACAATAACGCGGTACATGATTTGAACTCCGAAGTTAGTGAGCTGAGTAAACCTGACAAACGATCAACTTTCAATCGATTGCAGTTGTTGTTTGGACTGATCTTCCTACCTCTATTTGTATCCCTCGGGTTTTGGCAGCTAGATCGAGCTGACTCTAAGGAGTTACGTCAAAAAGAGTACGATGCGGCACCACGTCAGCTCTCGTTGTCGAGCGACGCTGAGTCCTTGCTCAGGGGGCGGACCTTGCAGCCGGTCAAAACCAGAGTGACTCAGATTGATTCCCGATACTTTCTACTGGACAACCGAACCCGAGAAGGGAAGGTCGGTTATGAGGTGATCGCGCCTGTTCGCATCGGTGAGGGGTGGATTTTAGCAAACCTGGGTTGGACTGCTGCCAATCAGGATCGCCGTATTCTGCCTCAGCTTAAATTCACCTTAGAGCTCCCTCTGGAGTTAGAGGGTGTACTGTCACCACCTGAAAATCTTATTCAGTTATCTGAAAGCTCTCCAGAGGGCAGTGACTGGCCGCTGCGTGTTCAGTTTGTTGATACTGAGTTGTTCTCTAAACTTTTAGAGTTATCGGTTGAGCCGGTACTAATCAAGGTTTACTCTCAAATTACGGACGAAGTTTTGCCGCATCAGGCGACACTCAATTCAATGCCACCCGAAAGGCATATAGGTTACGCGGTTCAATGGTTTGGTTTGGCTGTTGCCCTTGTGATTTGGTTGGCAGTTTCAATGCGGGTATCAAGGAGAGAGAGTTGAATTCTAGAAAAATAACAATGGCACTGATTCTTGGCAGTTCTGTATTGCCGATCGTCCTTGCTTTTGTCGTCTATTTCGGTGGTTTTGCCCCGCAGACGAGCATTGCGAAAGGTGAACTCCTCGATCCCGTTCTGACTATTGAGCAGTGGGGCGGAGAGGCGGATCGTTTCACGGGGGCTTGGAGTATCCTCAAGACACATTCAGATGTCTGTGATCAGAGGTGCGATGAGTCACTCGAGCCACTTCGTCGGGTCCATGATGCTCTCGGTCGTGAGGCTAATCGAGTTCAGGTGATTGGTTTGGGGTCTGATAAGACTCAGTTGGAGCCAGGTATTTGGGTAGTGGATCCCCTTGGTAACCTAGTGATGCGCTATGGTGTAGAGACGGAGCTTAAAGAGTTACTGGAAGATCTAAAAAAACTATTAAAAGTGTCGAGGATTGGTTAGATGACAGCATCAAGAGTTGTTAATGGCGCCATTGTCTTTGCTCTGGTAGTTATTCTGCTAGGGGGATGGACGCGCCTGAATGATGCGGGGCTTGGATGCCCGGATTGGCCTGGTTGTTTCGGGTCGTTGGTTTTACCCTCTGAAATATCGAAAGTTGAGGCAGTGGCCCCTCAATTTGGTGTTGAAGAGGTCGATATGTTTAAGGGCTGGCTGGAGATGATCCACCGGTACGCAGCCTCCATTTTAGGGCTCATCATTGTTTATATTGCCGCAATTGCCTGGAAAAATCGGAAAGTTGACGGGTATCCGGTCAAGCTTAGCTTCGCCCTGCTTGCTTTAGTGATTGCTCAGGGTATCTTCGGCATGTGGACGGTGACCCTACTGCTATTACCGATCGTTGTAACAACCCACTTGATAGGGGGGCTAACCACGCTGACATTGCTCGTGCTACTGCGCCAAGCACTGGGCCGCATGCACGAGCCCGTGAAAACGACGCCGTTACCACTGGTGAAGTTGCTCTTTGCAGCTCTCTTCCTCCAGCTCATTCTCGGAGGCTGGACGAGCACAAACTACGCCGGTTGGGCATGTACTGACTGGGTTTACTGCCATGAGGATTACGATACACAGTATAACTTTGCAGAAGCACTTAATCCCGTGATGGATCCGACGATCAATCATGAGGGTGGGTCAATGTCGATCGAGGCGAGGACAGCAGTACAAGTAATGCATCGATTCGGTGGATTATTGTTGGCGATCGTAGCGCTGGCAGTCATCTTCAAATTTTGGCACAGGGCGGAGGCGCGACTAGCGCTTGTCGCTTTAGGGGCCACCCTCGCGTTACAGATTATCCTGGGATTCTTGAACGTGATATACATGGTACCGCTCAACCTTGCGACCGCACATCATGGTGTTGCGATACTCGTACTACTGAGCTGTCTAAAAATTAACGGTAAGCTGAGAACAGAATTAAAAGAGGTCTACCATGGCAATGTTGCAACAATCTGATTCAATTACGGCAAGGCCGACCTGGAGAGACTTTGTCGGTCTCTGCAAATTAAATGTAGTTGCAGTTATGGTGCTTACCCTTGTGGTGGGTCTGTGTCTCGCAGTACCGGGCGTACCACCTCTGGACACGCTGCTAATTGCCTCAATAGGTGTAGGTCTCGCATCCTCATCAGCCGCAGCGATCAACCATGTGTTGGATCGCAATATCGACCATAAGATGGCGCGCACCGCCGGACGCCCCTTTCCTCAGAGTCGCATGACACCCCAAGCAGCGCTGACCTTTGCAGCGGTCATTGGCGTGATTGGAATTGGCATGCTGGCGCTTTGGGTCAATCTACTAACGGCTTGGCTAACTCTATTTGCACTGATCGGATACGCGGTTATCTACACTGCGGTTTTGAAACGCGCCACACCTCAGAACATTGTCATTGGGGGAGTCGCAGGTGCAGCTCCACCGCTCTTAGGTTGGACGGCGGTCACTGATTCAGTGGGAGGTCAGGGTTTGTTGTTGATGCTGATCATCTTTGCCTGGACTCCACCCCACTTTTGGGCGCTCTGCATCGCACGCCGCGATGATTACGCACGGGCAGGCATTCCTATGCTCCCCAATACTCATGGTTTGGCCTACACGCGCCTACAGATATTCCTCTACACGCTCATTATGATCGTCGTAACACTGCTACCCTTCGTCACAGGAGGCAGCGGGCTGATCTATCTCATAGGCGTGACGCTTCTTAATGTACGTTTTCTTTACTGGGCTGCTAGACTAATGTTTGTAAGGGATGTGGCAGACTCAATGAAAATGTTCAAATACAGTATCTACTACATCATGGCGCTTTTCGTTGTGCTGTTAGTTGATCACTATTGGAGGGTATAAGCGTAAAAAATTGAGCCAGAGCAATGGATAGCTTCATCAAACCGTAAAACAAGAATAACAAACCTAAAGTTAACTACACTTATAAGCGTAGTTAAGGGGAGAGAAAGATGTTCCTACAGCATTTAATGGGTGTACTTTACCACCCTCGCAAAGAGTGGCGCGCAATTGAAGGCGAGCACTACACAAGCAAACGTATCTTCTTCGCGCAAATTTCAATACTTGCGTTGATTCCCGTAATTTCGTTCTTTATCGGAACGACACAAGTCGGATGGAGTATTTCCGGAGGCGAGTATGTCAAACTCTCGACGGATAGTGCCATCGTCGCGGCAATAGCCTTCTACGTAGCGATATGGGTCGGAGTCGGCTTTATTGCCGCAACGATTCATTGGATGGAGAAGACCTATGGTGGTAAGGCGGATTTGAATGCCTGTGTTGCCCTCACAACGTATACGGCAGCTCCATTGTTCCTAGCGGGTTTGTCGGGCTTGTACCCTGTTTTGTGGTTCAACGTCACGGTCGGTTTAATCGCTGTGTGTTACTCGGTGTATCTGCTCTACTCCGGTGTCCCAGAGATCATGCATATTCCTGAGGATCGAGCATTCTTCTTTTCCACCTCAATTCTTACAGTAGGTCTGTGTGTACTGGTGGGTGTGATTGCAACGTCCGTGATCGTTTGGGTAGAGGTTGCGCCTCTTACTTATACTGGCTAAATCTTAGTTAGCATCTATACTATGAATCCCGCGGACGTTTCTGGCGTTCTCGGGATTCTTAGTCTGTAGCGATTAAATAAAGTGTTGACACACAATTTGAGGCGTGTAGAATTCGCGCTCTCGATTCAGGGGCTAACCCAGTAAGTAGTCGAGACCAAGAGTGCTAAGTGATTGTTTTTTAATCAGTTTTAGTGCTTTCGAAGGCAATTGCAGGTTTTGAAATAAAGTAAAAATTCTGCAAATAATGGTTGACTTCGAAACTGTGCGCTGTAAGATACGCACCTCGCTTGAGACAACGCAAACAGCGGCTCAAGTCACCTCGAAAGAGGTCGCTCTTTAACAAATAGATCAAGTAATGCGTGTGGGCGCTTGTTAGGGTTAGGCAACAAAGCTTAATCAAGACAAGCAACCTATATGTGAATTCATTTAGCGTAAGTTTTTCTTGAGCAGATTTAGA
>DATHZN010000087.1:0-83138 GCA_035458585.1 Marinobacterium sp.
TGGGCTTCACCGAAGGCTTTCTCTAGCACGGTAATCAGTGCTCGGTGACTGCGCAGGCCCGTCAGAGGATCACGCATCACATCGCGCAGGTGCGCCTGTTGAAGACGACTCAGTTCGGTGGTGTTACGCATCGCGAAGAGCCAACGTTGGCTATCCAGCTCTACCAGTGTCATCTCAAAAATTTGCGCTTTGGTGAGGCCCAGATGCCCCCAAATATGCGGCGCATCCGGTCCAAGCAATAGTTCAAGTTTGGCGCGTTTAAGGTCATTAGCCTGAGCATCGCGCTGCGCCTCTCTAATCCGCTCTAAACGCTCCTCATCGAATAGCTCGTCGAGAGAAAACTCGCTCAATTTCCGGGTGTCTAGCCAGAGGTTTTCTCCAGCCGACAGCGGCTCAATGCGGTTAGCGTTGAGCACGAAAAGTATGTCCGGCGAAGCGTTAATCAGTGCAATGCCCTCGGGACTGCGATGGAAAGCTTGGCTCATCCGACTCTTCTCCTATTGGTCTACTTAGAGACTAGCAGGGGATTGGCTGGCAGCAAGCCTATCGGGCGCTTTTTAGCTCTCGGTAGATGCTGACCGAAAAAACCACCAATCCGGCCCAGATAAACATGAAGCTAATCATACGTTGCAACGGGAAGGGCTCATGTAGAATGAAGATCGCACTGATAATCTGTAATGTTGGCGCTAGGTAGTTAAGAAAGCCCAGCGTGCCGAGTGGCAATCGCTGGGCAGCAGAGGCGAAAAGTAACAAGGGGACCGCAGTCATGAGACCTGCGCCTACCAGTGCCCAAGTGTGTGAGCCAAAATGATTTTGCCCCTCCTGCGATAACCAGTAGACATACGCCAGTGCTAGCGGGGCGACTAGTAGTGTCTCGACGGCAAGCCCCGATATTGAGTTGACGGGGGTGCGCTTGCGAATAAGACCATAGAAACCGAAGAGCGATGAGAGTGAGAGTGCGATCCAGGGAACGCGACCCAGTGCAATCAGTTGCCAGAGTACGCCGATGACCGCCAGAGCGACAGAAATTCGCTGCAGTTGATTCAGCTTTTCCCCCAGGAATATCCTGCCAAGCACAACGGCAATAAGAGGTGAGAGAAAATACCCCAGACTGGCCTGAATCACCTCTTTTTGAGCCACCGCCCAGATATAGACCCACCAGTTAAGACTGATGAGGATAGAGCTGAGTGTTAACCAGGCCAGCGTTCGTGGCTGACGCATTAACGCCAGGGTTGACTGAAGTTTGCCACTGGCCAGCAGTAATCCCGCTACGATCGCCAGACACCAGATAACACGGTGTGCCAGTACCTCGTCGGAGGGGACGTCAGCCAGCAGTGTAAAGTAAAGACCGAAGCCCCCCCAGATGGTGTAGGCTCCGGTACCTTGTAAGAGACCCTGAGTATAGGGCCTCACTCAGCATTGACCGGCAGGGATATAATATCTGGATGTTGCTTGAGTGTACTTATCAAGCGATCCATCTCGGCATCAGTGCCAATGGTAATACGAAGGTAATTGGCGATCTCAGGTCTGCTAAAGTGGCGCACCAACACCCCTTTGGTGCGCAAGAAACCCATCAGCTCGCCACCTTCGATATATCGATGTTCGGCAAAAAGAAAATTTGTCGCGGAGGGCAGGACTTTGAATCCGAGTTTAGCCAACTGTTGGGCGGTATTTTCTCGCGTAGCGATAATTTTTTGAGTGCACTCATCGAAATACGCTGGGTCCTGTAAAGACGCTACGCCCGCTTTGATTGCCAACATATCCATTGGATAGGAGTTGAACGAGTTTTTTACCCGTTCCAGTGCATCAATCAGATCCGGATGTCCGATTGCGAATCCGATACGTAATCCCGCCAGCGATCGAGACTTGGAGAAGGTCTGTGTCACCAGAAGATTGGGGTAACGATCGACAAGCGCGATCGCGGATTCACCGCCAAAATCAACATAGGCTTCATCGACCAGCACCAGCGACTCAGTATTACGCTGTAGCAGTGCTTCAATTCGCTCTAGCGCAAGCGCCCGACCGGTTGGCGCATTAGGGTTGGCAAAGATGACACCGCCGTTCTCAGTTGGGAAACGCTCAAGGTCGATCTCAAACGAGTCAGTCAGCGGTACGTTGACCAGTTCGATTCCGTAGAGGTCGGCATACACTTCGTAGAAGCTGTAGGTAATACTTGGTTTAATCAGTGGTTTCTGCTGACGGAAAAAGGCCATAAACGCGTGGGCAAGCACTTCGTCAGATCCATTACCAACAAACACTTGATTGGTTTCAACTGCGTAGGTAGCGGCCAGGGCTTGCTTCAACTCCGCGGCCTCCGGATCTGGATAGAGTCTCAGGCGGTCAGTATCAAACTGATGCACCGCCGCGGTTACACCAGGCGCTGGTGGGTAGGGGCTTTCATTGGTGTTCAGTTTTGTCAGATCGGCGACCTTAGGCTGTTCTCCCGGCGTGTAGGGCACAAGGTCGTGAATCTGCGGACTCCAGAATTTGCTCATTAGACTGCTCAAAAAACAAGGTTTGTTGGGAATGCAATGCTAGCAGAACAGATAGGACTAAAGAAGCGGGGTAGGTGGCCGACACCAGCTCATTTACTGGTGTCGACCGGATTTACCCAAACGATGGGGCGATACGCTCCAACGTTCGGACTCCTACATATGAACAGTAATGGATGACGATAGCAACCAAAAAAGTACGTAAAAAGCTGAAATTAGCACAAAGTCTAATGAGGATGACCTTATATCGATTCAGCTAGGCTCTAGTAGAGCTCATCCCAGCCGTCACTTAACTGGCGTGCAAGGCGACGCTCTTCCATCAGCTCTTCGATATCGCGGCGGCGCTTGGAGTTGTAACGAACTTTTGACCGGGTATTCTCTTCATCCTCTTCGAACTGATCGCTCCAGTCCTCAATATCATCGATATTTTGATCGACACGTACTTTGGTGCCCATCTGTCTCTCTCTCTTTACATTGGGTTGCACAGCGATTGATTAAAAAATAATCAGACCGCCCTTATATCGCGAAATATAATCCACGGCTTTCAGCTCAGAAAAATTAATTTTTTTTATTGAATCAGGCAAAAAAGGTGGTTTTTTCTAATCGATGATAGAGGCTTGAAAGCGCTAAGCGACGCGCCGAAGATGCTGGTTGTAAAGCGTTTAAGCGCAGTCAATAATGTCGCCCTCTAACTAATCGCTGAGATAATGCGTTGCGGCAGTTACTCTCAATTACACTTCCAGTCGCCTTAGGGTATGTACCCCTGGGTATGGCGTTCGGCGTCTTGTTTGTCAGCCAACTCGATTATGCTTGGTATATGGCCAGCGCTATGGGGTTATTTATATTCGCAGGATCGGCTCAGTTTTTATCCGTTGGCTTGATCGCGAACAATGCTGGGCTGTTGGAGGTGGGTGTTGCAATTTTTCTGCTCAATGCGCGTCACATCTTTTATGGCATAAGCCTTATCAGCGATTTACGTCTGCGTGGTTGGCGGCGCTGGTATCTGATTTTTGCACTGACGGATGAGAGCTACTCGTTGATCACAGCCTTGCCAAAAGAGCAACGTTCGCAGCAGCAAATGTGGCAGATTGCCATGCTTAATCAAAGTTACTGGGTAATAGGTTGTACCCTGGGCGCCCTTTTAGGCGAGGGCGTTGACATACCCACAGAGAGTCTAGCGTTCGTTCTCCCGGCTCTGTTTATCGTGCTCTGTATTGAACAGTACCGCGTGGTTCGCGCGCCGGGTCTGATGCTTGCGGCAGCATCGCTGGCAACGCTGGCGTTCTGGCTCTGGTCTGAACAGATGTTGATTCTCTCAATTGCACTGGCGCTCAGCTTGCTGCTAATGACCTACAGGAGCGGGCGGTGGATAGCTACATCTGGGGGGTGATCCTGGTCGGTACACTGGCCACCTTTTCAACGCGGGCGTTACCCTTTGTACTGCTCGCGCCCTTCGCCACTCATCCGCTACTGCAGTTTCTGGGGCGCTATCTTCCACCCGTTATGATGGTACTGTTGGCGGTCTATGCTGGAGCTGATCTGGTAAAAGTGGTGGCTACGCCTACAGCAATAGTTGCCGCGACGCTTTGCACTGCGTTGCTGCAGTGGTATCTGCGCAACCCCCTGTTTAGCATCTTCCTAGGGACGTTGGTGTACGGTCTTTTAGGCTGACGCCTCAATTTCCACAGAACATTTCGTGCAGGGTCGCTATGATACGACTCGCCTGATCGCCATTAAGCGAATAGAAGATGGTTTGTGAATCACGGCGGGTTTTAACTAATCCGTCGCGGCGCAGAACCGCGAGGTGTTGTGACAGAGCCGATTGGCTCAGATCCAGGTTCTCATTTAGCTCACTCACTGAAAGCTCTTTACCGTCCAGATAACAGAGGATCATCAATCGACTGTCGTTTGCTAACGCCTTCATAAGCCGCGCGGCACTGCCGGCGTTCTCGCGCATCAGCTTCAAGGTGTCGGGTGGAAGTTTGGCAGTACTCACATGGGCCATCTGTTTTAGGTCTCTCAGGTGCATGCAGAATCGCTAATATACTAGAGCCTGATCAGACTAAAGTAAATCGTCCAGCGCCGCCGTCCACATCTCGGCCTATACTCATAACAGACAGTCGAGAAGGAGAGGCCAATGTACAAACGCGTACTGGTGACTACCGAAGAGGCAAATCGCTCAGAGATCCAGCTGAGCAAAGGGGTAGCGCTGACTGATCCAGAAGGTCATACCGAGTGGTTTATGAGTGTGTATCATCCAGCATTCGAATCTGCTATCTCGGACGACCCAGCCACCGCGGCGGAGGCGCGTCAACTCTACGCACGCCATCGTCAGAATCAGGCCGATAGACGGTTAGCAGAACTGGCGTTTGAAACGGATGTTGCTGCTGATGTGAGCTGGCATCCGAGTTATCTGACAGCGGTCATCCGCCAGGCTGAACGCTATCAGCCCGATATCATGTTGTTTCCGCGCCGCCAGAATCAGGATCTTGTAGAGTGGCTGGTGGGCGGCGACGAACAGGATCTCGTGCGAGAGCTCAAAGGGCCGCTGCTGTTTACGGCTGAGACGCCCTGGCCGACACACCCACGAATTGCAGTCGCACTCAACCCATTTCACTTGGATGAGCGTGACGACAGGCTAGAGCATGCTCTTCTGCAGACGGCTGATCGGATGGCACAGTTACTGAGTGCCGAGATGCATGTGGTGCACTGTTTTCAGAGCTTACCGCGCACAGCTATTTTCGATGAGCAACTTGTAACGGACTACACCAGCTTACAAGCGCGTGTGGGTGAGGAGCATCGTCTGCGTATTGAGGCACTGCTCGCAAGCATTGATCGTCCAATCGGTGGCCCAATGCTGCAATTAATAGAAGGGGACGTTCAATCTGAGCTGCCCAAATTTGTCGAACAGCAGAGAATTGATATCTTACTGCTGGGGACGACTGAGCACAGTCTGCTGGAGAGGCTATTGATCGGCAGCACGACCGAGCGTTTGCTCTCGCGAATCAGCTGCGATGTGCTTGTGCTGCATGATATCGAGGGCGGTTAGTTGTAGCCAAAGTCTTAATACTGGCCCCGTCTGCCAACTCCATCCCAGACTCACAGGGCAGTGGGGCGCACATCCATGTACGCCGGTTGGGCTGATTCATCCATGGCTTGGAGTCTCTTGTCCTGCCAGTCTGTCGCGCAGGTGGGAGCGTTACAGAGGCTTGTGCCGTACGATTTCTAACAGAGCGTCTCAGAGGGCGAATCGGGCAAAGACTGGCGCATGGTCGGACGGTTTCTCCATGCCTCGGGTCTCAAGGTCGATACCTGTTTCTACACAGCTCTGCTGCAGGCTGGGTGTTGTCAGAATCGCATCAATACGCAGGCCACGTCTTGGATCGTCCTCAAATCCACGGCTACGGTAGTCAAACCAGCTGTAGTGTCCGGTCTGTTCGGGGTGCATCTCACGGAAGCTATCGACTAGGCCCCAGCTGTGCAGTTGCCCAAGCCATTCGCGCTCTTCTGGTTGGAAACTGGTTTTACCGGTTTTGAGCCAACGTTTGCGGTTATCTTCGCCAATTCCAATATCCAGATCTGTTGGTGAGATATTGAGATCACCCATGACTGCGACAGCATTAGTTGGGTCGTTGTCGTCGCGCAGATAGGCGTTCAGATCAGCATAGAACTTACGTTTAGCTGGAAACTTGACTTCATGCTTGATGTTCTCGCCTTGCGGGAAATAGCCATTAATCACTCGCACTGTTTGACCATTCTCCGTGGCGAAGTCGCCAACTATGAGACGTTTCTGCGACTCTTCACTGTCGCTGGCAAACCCCCTCTGAATGGCCAACGCTGGCTGTTTGGAGAGTAGTGCGACACCATAATGCGTCTTTTGTCCATGCACGTAAGCCTGATAACCGAGGGCCTCAATTGCCTCAAAAGGGAATTGATCATCGGCTACCTTGGTCTCCTGCAGGCCGATCACATCGGGTTGATACTTACTAATCACTGCCTCAATTTGATGCAGGCGAGCACGAATTCCGTTGACGTTGAATGAGATCAGTAGCATGGAGTCTCCCGTGAATAGAGTTGAATTGGTGCGCTCGTCCGATTGATAGTTAAAAATTATGAGTGCTGTAAATAGGCTTAAATGGATCTATCGACACAAGCGCGCTAAGCTTGCCTCATTATTCGATTACAGTAAAAGGGAATGCCTCAGATGAGCCAGTACGATTACGATCTTTTTGTTATTGGAGCCGGGTCCGGCGGTGTGCGCGCCGCCCGCATGGCTGCAGCGCGCGGCGTACGTGTCGCGATTGCTGAAGATCTGCACCTCGGCGGCACCTGTGTCAATGTCGGATGCGTACCAAAGAAACTATATGTCTACGCTTCAGAGTACCGACAGGATATGGCTGATGCCCGAGGGTTCGGGGTTAATGCTGACCAGATCAGTTTCAACTGGGCGACCCTGCGTGACAACAAAAAGACCGAGATTAGCCGGCTCAACGGTATCTATGGAAATCTGCTGACTAATTCAGGGTGTGAACTCATCAACGGTCGGGCAGTGGTAACTGGGCCTCACAGTGTGCGTGTGAACGATCGAGATATCACAGCAGAGCGCATACTGGTCGCAGTGGGAGGCTGGCCTCAGAGACCGGATATTCCGGGTGCTGAGTGGGGCATCACCTCCAACGAGGTATTCGATCTGGAGACCTTCCCACAACGGGTCATGGTGGTTGGCGGTGGTTATATTGCCGTTGAGTTTGCTGGCATCTTCGCGGGCCTTGGCGCAGACACAGAACTGGTCTACCGCGGCGATCTCTTCCTGCGTGGTTTCGATATGGAGGTACGCCAGTTCACTGCTACCGAAGTGGCGCGCAAAGGCGTAACACTGAGCTTTAATGAGGATTTGGAACGGGTCGACAAGAACGTCGATGGATCTTTGCGTGTCACCCTCAAATCGGGCGAGGTGCGTGAAGTCGACCAGATTATGTATGCGATTGGCCGTGTACCCAAAACAGCGGGTTTGGGACTGGACACTGCGGGCGTTGAATTGAACTCACGTGGTGCTGTTATCGTCAACGACCAGTTCCAGTCCACGGCGCCATCAGTTTATGCACTTGGCGACGTGATTGACCGTGTTCAACTAACGCCTGTGGCGCTTGCTGAAGCGATGGCGTTGGTGGATCAGCTCTACGGTGACGCGGATACACCGCTACCGAACTACAAGATGATTCCGACAGCGGTGTTCTGCCAACCCAACATTGGCACCCTCGGGTTGAGCGAAGAGGAGGCGGTTGAGCAGGGTCTAAAGATCGACGTCTACGTATCCGATTTTCGTGCAATGCGCCACACGCTGAGCGGGAGTCAGGAGCGGACGCTTATGAAACTGATTGTCGAGCAGGGCAGTGAGCGAATTGTCGGAATTCACATGGTGGGTGCGGATGCAGGCGAAATTCTTCAGGGTCTAGCAGTGGCGGTTACAGCAGGTGCAACTAAACGAGATTTTGACCGTACCATCGGTATCCATCCGACCGCGGCTGAGGAGTTCGTTACCCTGCGAACTAAAACCCGGAGCATCTCATAGTAGTGATCAGTTTGCAGGCTATCTCTGGCTAACCCATCTTGCTTTAAGGGACTCAAAATCTGCCTGGATTAGTCCCCTGAGGTTGTGGTCAAAAACAGCGTAAAAGCACTCTAGTTTTGATTGCGCGTCTGTTTTCGCTCCCTGTTTTGAGGCTTGTCAGAGCGTGATAGAGCCCTCAAAATGGCAGAAGATTTGCAATGGCTGAGAACTCTCATTGTTGGAATCAGTCTCTAAAAGGTGACCGAATAGTGCTTCATCCGATACGGGAACTGAGTCTGACGCTAGGGATTTGGATAACTTAAAGAAGATGGAGCCACCTGTGAACCACTTAATCGCCCAAGCATTTGGTAGAGCTATGGTTGTGTTACACATAGCTTTTGCCGCCCTCTATGGATACCTGCTCATCGAGATCCACTCCGTTGTTCGGTTTATTGGGTTAGAACCGACCGCTGTTGCGCAGGTAACAATCGCTGCCGGACTATTCGTTGCTTACCTGCTCATCGCGGGCTCAATCTCCACGTTGGTGAGTATCAACGGCTATTTGCATGAACTCTGTGAGCTTAAGAGAGGCGAAAGTCTTAACCAGCCTCAAGCGGTCGAAGATCTCCTGAAGTATCAAAAAAGACAGACCCTCAATAGCGAGTTATTGGTCGATTTTGTTCGTGAGACGGTTGCGACACAGCAGTTTGAATCGTCGCAGAAGCGTTCCGCAAAAGGATCGGTGGTTAAACTACCCGAAGGTAAATAGATCGGTAGTCAAAAAGGTGTGCCGATCTTGAGATCAGAGATTGTGTCTGAATCCTGTCATTAGGTGCTGATAGCTCGTGCCGCCTCGGATGAGTAATTTATCAGCCGCTGTAAAAAGGCGCCTAAGAGCCATCTAAAGCCATACAGAGTCTGCTAGCGCACCAATCTGAGCGTGTAGTTGAGGGTCGTTTCACTTTTGGCAGGTACCTCAATCAGCCAGCGAGCCTGCAAGCCATCCACCGTGGCGAGTTGGCTTGCGTCAACCAGCGTCCACTGCTCATTGACGTCCAATCGGTACTCTAGCACTCGCGATTCGGCGGCGCCGTTGATCAGGCGTACCTCGTAGCCTTGCAAAAAGGTGTTTCCGTTGCGCTGATACTCCGTCTGACGTCGCTCTGCACGGAGATCAAATACCTCTCCATAGTTCAGTTCGATGCTCTGACCGGGACTATATTGCCCGAGACGCTGTGACCCAACGAAGCGCAGCTGGCCGACGCTGTCGCGTTTAAACAGCTGTGCTTCGCCACTAGGAAGAGGTTTGTCGATAAGTGCTTCGTCCAGTTCGAAGTTGAGCTGCTGTTGAGCATAGTGTTGTTCAACCCCAGGACGTAAACCTTGAAAAGCCCTGTGCTCGATGCGGTAACTGACCTTGGCTGGTAGCCCCTGTGCTTCTATAAGGGGTACCCTCTGGCTCGTGCCGGGTTCTAGATCATAGCGACCCGGAAGCTGGAACAGCTGATAGCCCTGAACTTCTGCGACGCTGGCGGTCTCAGCTATTGGCGCAGCGGCTAGGGCACGCATCTCCATTAGCGGTTGTATCTCCTGAGGGGAGCGAGGATTTCCGGCCAAAAGGTCCACGCCAGCACCTCTGTATCCCGCATTGCCGCGATTGAACAGAGCAGCTCGTGCGTTTAGATGAACCTGTGTCTCTCCCTGCAACTCGATCTGATACTCGGCTGACCAACTTAAACCGTTACTTAAATAGTTGAGCTCGACGCTAGAGCGCTCCAAGGCAGATACCAGATTCAAGGTTAGCTGCGTCTGACTCGGGTCATAGGCAGGCAGGCGCGGCTGCCACGGGCCCAGCAGCGGATAGCGCATTACTGATGTCTGATATTCAAACTCCAGCATGTTGGCATTGACACCTAGGAGACGACCTTCACGAATCTCAGCACTCTCAATATGTTCCATCGTGAGTGGCTGTCCCACCCTGGCTTGCAGCCGCTGCTCAAACGACCTACCCGGGATCCATTGCTGCTGCGCGATGCTAAGCCCGCTCAACCGAACACTCTCAGGCAACAGGCTTGCTGGCAGACCGTTGAAACTCAGAGATCTACTCTGTGCCGGCGGTGTAAATGTTGAACTGACCATAGCCAGATTTGCCTGATAGAGGGTTAACTGATGCTGCCCGTCAGGCTGCTGTAGCTCGGTTGCTTGAACGGCGGCCGTGTTGGCCAGGGTAAGTACAAAGATAAAACGAAGCATTGAATACACGCCTGAGTTAGTTGAGATCCACGGCGACCCTAAAACCCCAGCTGTCGCGACTCGCGTTAGGTGGGTGACGGTAACGGGCTGAAGAGCGCAGCAGACGATCGATATCAAACCAGCTGCCACCACGCATCACTCGCTGGTTACATCCACTTGATGTGCGCGCGTCCTGAGTTGTTGAAGCACCCATGTAGTTCTCAGAATAGCAGTCAGCGACCCATTCATCGACATTACCATTAAGGTCGTAGAGACCCCAGGGGTTGGGAGGGTACTGGCCCACCTCGGCGGTTTTTCCTGGAATTTGGGCATTGCAGTTATCACACTGAGCCATGGCCGGTTGCAAAGCATCACCCCACCAGAAGGCTGATTCGGTCCCAGCACGGGCGGCATACTCCCACTCGGCTTCGCTTGGCAAACGATAGGGTTGCCCTGTCTGTTGGGCTAGCCACTGTGCGTAAGCTTGCGCATCTTCCCAGCTGACGTTAATGACAGGGCGTTGACCTCGCCCCCATCCGCCGTCGTTAGGGAGCTCGCGAGCGGTGTCCTGGGCGAATTGGTCGTACTCTGCAAAGGTTACTTCAAAGCGACTGAGGGCAAAGCGTCGATCGACGATCACTTGACGAACAGGCTTCTCATTATCATCCCCGATTCCCTGAATATCCCCCATCAGAAAGCGACCTTTGGGAAGGCTGACCATTTTAGGTGCGGTCACCCCCTCGGGTGTGGGGTGCTGAAAGATCGCCAGATGGTTTTTTGCCATCTGTGAAAAGTGTTCAGGCTTGAATGGGTTGATAGCCGGTGAATCACTGTTGGCGATGGTGACGGTGGAGGGTGGCGCCGCACTCTGTGCGTCTATGGCTGTAATTGTCGCTGTTTGCTCGAGCTGCGCTTCATCACGCAGCACTAAATTGAAAATCTGGCTGACCATAATACCGGCAAGGAAGCCAGTAATAAGCCATACCGGGCGGTTAAAAAGCGCACTGAGATCCAACCACAGTACTTTTTGTCCGCGAGGTGTCAGCGTAGTTGTGTTTTCCGCTCCCTTTGGTGGGGTGTCGTCCTCTCTTGAGATTTGCTCGATTGCTGGCGACTGCGACTGCGACTGCGACTGAGTCTGAGCCTGCAACTCTGGTTGTGATTGTGGAGTGGATTCGGTCGTTGCGGGAGCGGGGTGTTGCAGCCTTATCTCAGCTTGCAATGCAGCGCTATCGACCTCTGCAGGTTGCTCTAGTTGGTCGGCAAAAAGTTCCCGTATAAGCTGCAATGGCGCCTGAATTTCAGCTTCTTTGCGATTATTTATGAGCTCCGATAGCTTATGCCACTGGCTATCATCGAGTATTGAAGGGCGCTGGGTGGTATCCAGCTTTCCCCGGTTGAACAACTGAATGCAGAGCAGTGCCAGCGCGTAGGCGTCACCGCTGGTGCTGGCAATACCCCGAATCAAATGGTCCTCGGGCTGGTAATCACCATAGCTAAGCTCAGCTGTTTCAGCATCCAGCGCATTGTACCAACCAGTCCCTAGCAGCTGTACACCTCGCCCGGGAACCAGCCAAATGAGCTCAGGACAGAGGGTACCGTGACTCATTCGGCCCATCTGCACCGCATGTAGCGCTTTTCCTAATTGACTTAGCATGCCGATGCGTTGACGCTCCGTTAATTTGCTCAGCCGGTCACTGCTGATCAGCTGCGCGAGGTTAACTGCCTGTAGTGGCGGCATCGATATAAAGAGCATCCCACGGTAGAAGTACTGGCCAAAGTAGGGCATCAGAAAGGGCGATTTGAGCGCTCGTGTGCGATTAAGCGTGGTCTGCATGCGCTCAAGCTGGGAGGCGTCACTGAACTGGCGTGGATCGAATATCAGCAACGAAACGTCCACCGGTGTCGTGGTGGTAACATCCTGCGCGCTCCAAAGCTGGCCGGGAGGTTGAGAGGGACCTGCGCCAATCAACTGAAAGCGGTGGTGACTCGGCCCGATCGTTTGACCGGGCTCAAGCGAGGTGAATGCAGTAACAGCTGGATCGCTCATCTCAGGGGCTCTGAATCCCGTCTTCCAAAGCTAAGGTTAGTGTTACCTTAGGTCTCAGGTGGCTGAGGTGTCCAGTTCTGGGAACGACTTCACCAGTTCATCCACAGCTTTCATCTGCGCCAGATATGGCTCAAGCTTTGATAGCGGTAAAGCGCAAGGACCATCACACTTCGCCTGATTGGGATCCGGATGGGCCTCAAGAAAGAGTCCGGCTATACCTTGTGACAGACCCGCTCGCGATAGTTGAGCAACCAGCGCACGACGTCCATCGGCTGAGTCTGAGCGTCCACCTGGCATCTGAAGTGCGTGTGTTGCGTCAAAAATGACCGGGTAGCCAAACTCCTTCATGGTGTTGAAACCGAGCATATCCACCACTAGGTTGTTGTATCCGAAGCAGCTGCCCCGTTCACACAGGATTAACTGATCATTACCCGCCTCCTCGCATTTGCGAAGGATATGCCCCATCTCCTGGGGTGCCAGAAACTGTGCTTTTTTAATGTTTATGACCGCGCCTGTCTCAGCCATCGCGATGACCAGATCAGTCTGGCGCGATAAGAAAGCAGGCAACTGAATGATGTCGCAGACTTCAGCGGCAGGTTTACACTGGTAAGGTTCGTGCACGTCGGAGATGACGGGAATACCAAAGGTGGTTTTGATCTCCTGCAGAATCTTTAGACCCTCATCTAGACCGGGTCCCCGAAAGGAGTTAATGGAGGAGCGGTTGGCCTTATCGAAGCTCGCCTTGAAAATGTAGGGGATGTTGAGCTTACGGGTGACTTCTACATAGCGCTCAGCGATCTGCATCGCCAAATCACGCGACTCGAGCACGTTCATACCGCCAAAGAGCACCATGGGTTTGTCGTTGGCTACTTCAATGTTGCCAACTCGAATTGTGCGCTGCTGCATCTATTTTCCTTAGATATCAGAACTGTTTATTCATCAGCACAGGATTATAAGCCATCTGTCGGAAAATGGGCTGCATATTGTGCAATCCACTGTGCGGCGGCGGCGTCAAAACTGATCTTCTCTCCTTCGCGCTGGCGCTCTACCTGATAAAGCTTGATATGGCACAGTTGCTCAAGCATGCGCACGCGGTACAGATTCTCCTCAGTACGGAACTCAACTGCCAATTGATGGCCACTGGGTTGCCGCCGGCACCAGATAACCTGGGCGTGAACTTCAGATTCAGGGCAAAGACTTGGGTGAGAAATACGGATACATGCACCCGTCTCGAAGGACTCCTTGGAGTTGAGAATGAGTCCCAGTGGCATACACTCAGGGCCTGCACTACAGTCTGTACTGGGTTCAATATTTAGGCCGATCGCCTTGGGGTGTTGCAGATACTTCTCTGGATGAGTCATGTTAACTCCTCGGGATGGCTCCCCACACATTACTCAGTGTTGCTTTTATCAGAGCGCAGCAACTTACGTACCACATTAGTGATTGTCGGCGCACAGGGTCATAACTTGAGCGGGTGTCCGCCTCGCAAGTCAAGGGGTTAAACAGGTAAATATCCTTGAGTCAGTTCATCTCTGGATCGCTCTGCGTCGGGACTAACCGCTGTTTTGAGCGCGGTTGATCCTGTTCCAGGTCGATCGGTTGGTGCTAGGAGTTCTGGTGTCCGCCAGCGTGTCCGGCTTGTTTTTTTTGTCTGAGCCGAATGAGAGAAATGTTGCTCACTAGTAAATCTCGACGTACTGCATCTCCATTAGGCCCCAGGTGAAGAGAGCGGAAGCTAGCAGACCCAACGCGACTTTCCACTTAACAGTGCGGGCGGTTCGATCCTGAGAGGTGCCGCAGAGCAGGTAGGGGTAGCCCCATCGAAGGGGTTTTTGCAGTAGATTCAAAGTCGGTTGGTTACCAAAGTAGATGCCATTGCCCTCGCCCTTGTCGTCTATTAGTTCGACATCTCGACCCAGGCGTCGCTTCTCTTTAACCCACTGGCGAACCTGCATGGCACGCAGCTGCTCAGGGTTGACAGTTCGCAGACGGCCAAGGCCGTAAAAGGGGCTGTCGGCAATCAGCAACTCTTCTACGAAACGGTAGCTATTACCAAACATGCCGTTCGCTCCGGAGGCAGGATCAGAAGTCGGTCCGTACCAGGTTTTACTGATCTGAGTGTGCACGCTAGCACCTTCGGGATCCACCCAGGCAACCCCGGTCGGATCGGCGACTTTGAACCAGTGTGGGCTGGTCTGACGGTCGATACGCTTCCAACTGGTGCTTTTTTTAGTTTTTACTTTTTTATAGGTTTTGCATTCGTACCATACACAGGGCCGATTGGAGTAGGGCGAGCTGATGGGGTAGGCATTGCCAACGCAGTAACCCTCCAGCTCCACAAAGCCTTGAGCGGCAGAGCGCAGCTGGCTGGTGGGTGTGCCGGTGATCAGCCGGTAGACGCGAAGCTGGTAGAAGCTCCAGAAGAGTGCTGCGATTAGTGCGACACACAGAGCCCCGATCACGAACCAGAACTCTTGGCTGGTAAATGGGGCCAGATTCAGGAGCATGCTTAGCTAAATAGCCCTTTGATGGAGTGATCTTTAAGCTCAGCCGCATCGAACTTGAGCAGATCCGCTGCTTTGAAACCAAACTGGCGGGCCACCAGTACATCAGGAAACTGCTCCCGACGGGTATTCAGTGCGTTTACGGCATCGTTATAAAACTCCCGACGGTCAGCTATGTCGTTCTCAAGTCCTGTGATGCGCTTTTGCAGATGCAAAAAGGAGTCAGAAGCTCGCAGTTCAGGGTAATCCTCTACCACGGCAAAGAGCGATCCAAGGCTCTGCCTCAGCAATGATTCGGCAGCACCCAGAGCTTTGATATCGCCTGATTGGCGTGCTCCTGACACGGCGCTGCGTGCCGCCACGATCTTTTGCAGGGTCTCTGATTCGTACCCCATATGCTCTTTACAGGTATCAACCAGTTTAGGGAGCTCGTCGTGGCGCTGTTTGAGTAGTACGTCAATATTGGACCAGGCCTGAGTGACCTGATGTTTAAGCCGAACTAAATGGTTGTAGATTGATATCAGATATCCGATCAGTATGACTGCAACGACTAATATGCCAATCCAAAACGGGTCCATTTCTGCTCCTTAGTCATTGATTGTGTGATTGATTGCTGGTGCAAAGTGCCGCACTTGCCCTAAGATGATAGTTCAACTGCCGCGATAAGAGTAAAAACAGATGGCCGAGAAGTTTGTAGTATTTGTTGTTCTGAAGCCCGAGTCCCTGATTGATCTGCATGAACTTGCGAAACGCATGAAAATTGAAGCGGTTAAAAATCCGCAATGCCATCGGTTTGAATACGACATTCATGATTATGTTCGCTGCATCCGGTTTGACGAGTTGTGGGAGGATGACCACGATTATTCGCCTGAGCACCAGGCTCTGATTGACAAAATGCTCATTGAGAGCGCGGTCTACGATAAGGTTGTTCAGCCATCCTAGGGATCTGGTGGGGTGTATAGGATTGCTGAGGGCTGTCTCAGAGTTCGTTAGCTCTGCGATAAACGCCCTGGTAGTCGAAGAGCCTTTCGCTGATACGCCAGTATTTCCCCTGTTTGCGCGAGACAACGAAGTCAGGGTGTGGGAGGTGTTCTGTGAAAGATAGCAGCTGCTCGTTCGATTCAAAGCGAATGGGTTGGCAGGCGTTATTAATACGCCGTCCGAAGAGTGCGTTAAAGAGTGCACGCTGCTGCCTGTTGTTCAAATCAAACTTTTCCGACAGCGTCTGCCCATCTTCATCGTGGTAGGTTAGCCGCACAGCGCCAGCATCGGAACTGAGGGTAATACCTGCGCAGCGTATTACCTTGTGATCTTTTAACGATAAAGCGCGCTTGATCAGTTCGTCAGGGTCGATCAGGTCGGCCTGACAACGATGGCAAGCACGCGCAGCGATATCATTTTCAGCTGCGCAACTCCCACAACGTTTAAATTTAAATCGGAAGGTGCACTGTTCGGAGGGAGTCTCCTCATCTTCAAGCAGCCCCTGGCAGCGACGGCCGAAATGTTCGATGACAGCGCCATCGCCATCCGTGCGCCCCCAAAATAGATTGGCATGGCCGCACTCCGGGCAGAAGACCTGCACCGGCTCGGTATCGGCAGCAGGTTTTGGCTCTCCAACTTCTGGATCATAAAGATCTATGCCGTTATTGGCGTAGTCGATGACGAGGCAGTCATTTTTACTTTCACTCAGGCGCAGGCCACGTCCCACCATCTGTTGGAATAGACTGACCGACTGGGTGGGCCTAAGTAGAGCGATTAAATCGACGTGCGGCGCGTCAAAGCCGGTGGTGAGCACTGAGACGTTGACCAGGAATTTCAGTTTACGCTGCTTGAAACGGGCAATGATGCTCTGGCGCGTCTGTGCGTCGGTCTCGGCAATTACGACTGCAGCCTCGCCCTCAGGTAAATAACCGAGTATCTCTTTCGCATGTTTAACTGTCGCGGCGAAAATCATGATTCCCTGCCGCTGTTGGGCGAGTTCGACCAATTGCTGACATATGGCTTCGGTAACTCTGGGGAAGCGTGACAGTAGCTCGTTCAGATCGGTCTCGGCAAAGAGGCCGTCACGATTGGGGCGCAGAGCAGAAAAGTCATAATGGGCGATAGCCGGTTTGTCGATGATAGGTGGCGTCAGGTAGCCCTGTTTGATCAGTGTGCGAAGCGGAAGTTCAAAGATGCAGCGCTCGAATATCCTAGGTGCCTCGCTACGAACAAATCCGCGATAGTCACGTTGGTAGATCCAGCCGTAGCCTAACCGATAGGGCGTTGCTGTGAGTCCGAGTACCTTAAGCCCGGGATTAATGCTGCGCAGATGAGCAATTACCTGCTGATACTGTGACTCTGAGTCATCACTGATGCGGTGTGCCTCATCGATAACCAGCAGCGAGTAGGCGTTGGCGAATTGCTCAAGATTCGCTGCGACTGACTGGATGGACCCAAAAATCACCGGATGTTGGGTATCACGCTGCCTCAGCGCCGCTGAGTAGATCCCGGGTTGACGTCCCAGCACTGCGAATTTCGCAGCGTTCTGTTCGACCAGCTCCTGCACATGGGTCAGAACCAGGATGTTGCGACGCGCTAAGCGCGCAAGCTCTGCGATGACTAGACTCTTACCGGACCCGGTGGGCAGGACCAGAAGCGCACTAGCATCCGATTTGCGAAAGTGCGCGAGTGTTGCATCGACTGCTTGCTGTTGGTACGGACGGAGTGTGAACTCCAAGGCTACTCCCACTCCATCGCTTCGAAGATGCGCCCCGCATTCTTGCCAGCTAGTTCGTCGGCAGTTTCAAGGAACATGTAGGGCGCCTGATCAATATTGTACGCGTCGGCTAGAGTACCCCCCTCTTCGAGAAGCGCAGCAACTTTTTCGCGCAGATATTCGAGGTAGCCTCGCGTGTAGGTATCGACCTGCTCAAAGTTGGTAGGGTCACCATGTCCGGGGACGATGATGGCATCTTGTGCTAAAGGCGTGAATGCGTTTATCCAGGTTTCCAGCCACTCAGCGGTATTGGTTTCCGGAAATACTGGCAGCATCCGCTGATGGAAGGCGATGTCTCCGGCAATGACGACATTTTCACTGGGCACGTGCACCGTGATGTCGCCCGCTGAGTGGGCCGGCCCCAGGTGCAGCAGATCAACACTGATACCACCGAGGTCCAGTGTCATGCTCTCTTCGAAGGTCTGGTCGATAGGGATCACCTCGCTGCCTTCAACTCGCTCTTTTAAAATAGCCTTTAATCGCTCAAGGCCTTGAGGTCCACGGCTCTCAATCTCTTCGGCAGCGTCTGAATGAGCGATGATAGTCGCGCCTTGCTCTTTCCAATAGTTGTTCCCGCCTGCTGCGTGTGTCTGCCCGTTCTCATCGACCACATACTTGACCGGTAGGTCGGTCAGTTTTTTGATCTCGTCATGCAGCGCTTGCGCCAGAAGGTAGGCGCTGCTGCCGTTCACCACGAGAACTGATTCATCGCCAATGACGAACGAGAGGTTGTTATTGTGGCCTGCATTTTCATAGGTATAGAACTTTAACTGACCAATGGCTGACCAGACAGATTCAGAGACCTTTACGGGCTTAGAGTAGAGCAGCGACTCCGGATACATATCGTCGGGAGTCTCGGCAAACGCTGTAGGTGTCGCCAACAGAGTGGCGAAAAATAGGCTCTTAAACTGGATCATTTGTGAGGTCTCTATGGGTCGTGGGTCAGGTGGGACGCCAGGGTGACGTGAACCGAAGAACGGTTTCAAATGTAGCTAATCGGCACTCCTTAGATCAAGAGTTCTGAGATGTATATTCAAATAAAATATAACAATAACAATGGTTAATACATTTTATTTAAACCAAATTAATTTCGAGTTGGCCTCATTTAATACTGAGCTCAGCACTGACGTTTGGTGGGCGGCAGCGGTATCAGCGCCGTCAGGCTAACTGCTGGTGCTGCTTGACCAGTCTCTCCATCATTTGAACCAAGGCTTGCGCACTCTGAGCCATCTCAATCTGGTCCTTGGAGTCGAGCATGCCCTCAACTTTTAGAGAGTCCTGATCTTCTACTCCCGCCAGTGCCATAGACCACTGGCCAAATCCGCGCTGCTCAATCTCCACAAACTGCAGCACGCGAACCTCAGTATGTCGTGGATCCATCTGAATGATCTCAAACAGCTCCTCGACCTGATCTTCTTGCCCCTCAATAACCTGACAAAAATAGCCTCCGGAATAGAGTAGAGCGCCACTGATTCCACGTGCAGGGTTATTTCTGTGAGCACTGCGAAGTATATCCTCGATCTGTGCGCTCACCTCGTCTTTCGTACCCTGAATCGCGTTTTTACTGATATATGCGAGGTGGTAGAGATTTTCCACGCCTATCCCCCTTTTTGTTGAGCAATAAAGTCGGCGACCCCGGTCTCATCCAAAGGCCGCGAGAACAGATATCCCTGAACGTAACGTGCACCGAGATTCTTGACCTGCTTCAGCTGACTATCTGTTTCTACCCCTTCGAGTATAGGCTCTAGATTGAATGCGTCAGCGATACTGAGCACAGCACTGATCATTCGGGTGCTTCTTTGATGGGCTGCTGCGTCAGACGAATCCAGGTTTGTGATAAAGGACTGGTCCAGTTTCAGGTAGTCCAGTGGTAAGCGGTTCAACTGTGTAAGAGAGGAGTAGCCCGTGCCAAAATCATCGAGTGATATTTTGCATCCCATCAGCCGGATCTCCTCCAGTGCAGCGAGCATATTCTCCACCATCGCCGATGTTTCGGTGATCTCAATCTTGATCAGGCTCGGATCGAGTCCGGTCTCTTCAAGAGCCTGACGTATGGCATTGATGACGAGCTTGGGCTGCCCAAATTGTACCGGACTGACATTGATGCTCACTCCGACTCTCCGACCATCACGTCCAGCAGGCCAGGTAGAACAGGCAAGAATCGCTCGGCGCAATATCCACATTCCGAGCAGGTCCATCAGCTCAGCTTGCTCGGCCATCAGTATAAATTGACTCGGCGGCACCAGACCTTTGGATGGATGCTGCCAGCGCACCAGTGCCTCCATCGCCATTGCAGCTCCAGTTTCCGTGTCCACTATGGGTTGGTAGACCAGCATAAATTCATCGTTGGAGAGCGCGCGGTGCAGATCAAAGTGACGATTGGCCATCGATAGGCGTAAGTCGTTCTCGAGATGGTGTGCCTGACGTGACTCCTCCTCCATTTCCGCTTGAAATATAGACGATTTCAATCCTGCATGTTCAGCATGGTGCAGTGCTAATTCTGAGGCATAGAGAAGCCGCGATGGATCAGAATTACAGCGGCTACTGGTCGCGATCCCGGTTCGAATCGCCAGCACAATAACCTCTCCCCGCACAGCAAGCGGGCGCTGGGTAAAATCCTCTAGCTGCTCCAGCACCGAATCAACGGCATCGTCTGATCCAAATACCAAGCAGAAGTGGTCTCCATGAGTTCGGCTAATTAGTTTGGCGTCCGGGAAAAGTTTGATTAGCCGTTTGGCGGTCATACTGATCACTTTATCGCCCAGTTCAGTACCGAACGAGTTATTGACGCGTCCAAAACGAGATATCTTCAACGATATCGCCGCCAAACCCGAGCTGCCTCTCTCCTGCGAATGCAAAAACTCCTGCAGTGCATGGCGGTTCGGTAGGCTGGTTAATGGGTCTTGTTGGGGTTCAATCATTTCGCGATGCTCTTTTTTAACACGTGCCGGCTAAGCTGGGTCGAGGCCCATTAAGTCTGATTTGATACAGCATGGATAGAGAATTTTGCCATGTGAAATCAATCGCTTATGTCAAAAGTGACATCTGTGCATTTAATTTAGGGGCGAGCGAGCTTTATATTTGATCAGTCAACTTAATCTCCACAGAGTGATTGATTAGAGCTCAGAGTAGCGCCGCTAATTCTCAACGCTTGTCTAAACTTCTTACTAAACGGCGCAAGCTTGCAACGGCTTGCTAATCATTGGATAGACAAGAGGTCGGATAGATGCCTGCTGCAAACAGAGTCATTCACAGAATCCTCATACTTACCCTGTCACTGAGCCTCTTCGGGTGTAAACAAGTTGCGCTGATCACAGCCAGCGACTCCACGCGTGAACTCTCGTTAGCCGCAGATCAAGGAGATGCCAGGGCCGCCTACGCGGTTGGTATGCGTTACACCCAGGGTCTGGGAGAGTCCCAGGATTATGCCCTGGGCTTGGACTACTTTAAGACTGCAGCCGAGCTCGGCATGAGGGAAGCTCAGTATATGCTGGGTATGGGATATTATCTTGGTAGAGGGGTAGCGGTTGACTACACCCAAGCGCGTCTTTGGTTAAGCGCTGCGGCTGATCAGGGTGAGGTATCTGCGATGCGCAGTCTCGGTGAGATCTATTTTAACGGATACGGCACAGCAAGGGCACCAATAAAAGGGATCTACTGGAGTTTGCGAGCTGCAGAGCTTGGTGATGCGCAGGCGCAGTATCTTACAGGTGTTGCCTATCTAACGGGGTTAGGCAGTAATCAATCCCAGATAGAGGGTGTCGAGTGGCTTGCACGTGCCAGCCAGAACGGTGATCAGCGAGCCGACAACCTGTTGCAGACGCTCAATCTTAAACGCCGCGGTGCGAGTAGTGCGCCCAAGCGGCCCCTGAGCTTCCATCAAACTCGGTATATACAGTTGCGCCTGACAGAGTTGGGTCAGAATCCGGGTGCTATCGATGGTCTCTGGGGAGATGCGACAAAGCACGCCATCAGGTCCCAGTTCGATACCCTGTTGAGTCCTGAGCAGGCGTTTACACGACTCATGCAGCTCACCGAGAAATTCCGATAGTTGTGGCTCGAGAGCCAACCCAAGCGCTATGTGAACCGGTGTTTAACTTCAGTAAAAGATAGGTCTGAGCACCGCAACACTGCGTATAGCGCGACATGACAACAGAAAACAACTTACGCGCGGCGCGCGTACCTAAAAGCCGAACCTCTAGGTTACTTAAATTGGGCAGCCTTGCTGGCCGCGTGGCCGGTAATGTCGTTGCTGAGGGCTCTAAACGTTGGGTGAAGGGTGAGAACCCGCCGCTCAACGAGTTGCTGCTGACGCAGAAGAATCTCACTCAAGTAGCCGATAAGCTAGCGCGTATGCGAGGCGCAGCCATGAAGATGGGGCAACTGCTCTCTATGGATGCGGGCACGTTGTTGCCAGCTGAACTTGCAGCCGTACTCGCGCGATTGCAAGCTCAGGGTATGGTGATGCCAAAAACACAGCTACTGGATACCCTAGAGCGCAACCTCGGCGACAACTGGATGGATCGGTTTAGCTACTTCTCGTTTGAACCGGTCGCGGCCGCTTCGATTGGGCAGGTTCATCGAGCCCGCCTCGATAGCGGTGAGGATCTGGCAATCAAAATACAGTTCCCGGGCGTGGCACAGAGTATTGACAGTGATATCGATAATGTTGTCTCTCTACTGCGTCTGAGTGGTCTCATCCCCCGATCACTTGACCTGAGCGACCTTATCAACGAAGCGCGCCGACAGTTGCATTTGGAGGCCGATTACCTTGCAGAGGCAGAGCATTTGCGCAGCTACGCTCATTCACTTGAGGGCTTTTGCCAAGCCGATCAGGTGGTCATGCCGCAGTGTTACTCGCAACTGACGAGCGCTGAGATTCTGACGATGAGCTTTGTTGAGGGGCAGTCGCTCGAAAGCTGGCTATCACAACATCCAGAGGACGCCGATCGTTTACTGGCTCAGTTGTTGGAGCTCTTTTTCACCGAATTACTGCAATTTAACCTGATGCAGACCGACCCAAATCCGGCCAACTTTCAGGTGCAAGTAGAGACAGGCAAGCTGGTGCTACTGGATTTCGGTGCAGTGCGCCGCTTTGATCCGGAATTCGTCGGGCGTTATAAACAGGCGATCGATATGGCAAGGTCTCAGTCTCGTGAGGGATTGCAGCAGGCACTGGAGGTGTTGGGCTTTTTTGCGAAGGGTGCGGACGTAGCGAATCGTGAAGTGGTCTTGGATATCTTTATGCTCGCGGCTGAGCCACTGCGGGCAGAGGGAGCTTATGACTTCGGTCACTCTGATCTTGCGCGTCGGATACAGCAGCGCGGCATGTCCGTCAGTCGCGATCCCAATGCTTGGCATACGCCCCCCGCAGACGTCCTCTTTCTGCACCGAAAAATGGCGGGTATGTATTTGCTGGCGGCAAAGTATGGTGCAAAGGTCGACGTCAACTCTATCTATCGTCGATACGGATAATGTATGTTTGAGGCGTATGCGCATGGATTCGGGTTGCTGACTGCTGTGTCAGCGTTGATCGGTTTTGCACTAGTCAGGTCTAGGGCACGCTCGAGCGGTGACAGTGAACTTTGGAAACGCCGCGAAAGGTTAGTGCGCAGTTACATGTGGGGAGCGATAGTGGTTTATCTGCTGTTACTAACCGTCGCTAAGATCTCTAACAGCTAGGGTAATGTATAGAGATAGCGTGCAGAGCTACTATACAGAGAATTAAACCGGTGTCGGGTTGCAGCAACCGCTTCAGGGAAGCGCACAACCCGATTTGCAGCGCCGAGCGTATCGCCAGTTAGCGAAGCGGTAGTAGGCCCAATTAATTGGGCGAGCGGTGCGCGTTAGTTTAATCAGACTCCCGAGCCAGCGATAACCTGGCAGATGCTTCCAGATTGTGAGAAAGGCATAGACGCCTATCTGCAAATTTCCGGCCTCATCCCGAGCGTGAATCAAGCGCATAGTCTCGGCGAAGCTGAGTCCCTCAGTTTCGAGTCGCTCTTTAGCTTGAGTGATATCAACCCAGTCAATCGCGTTCGCTCTGTCGATACGAATGTAGTGGTCGATCTCTTTGCGGCACAGCGGACAGCCGCCGTCGTAGAACAGTATTGGTTTCATAGCGCTGACTTACGTGCGCACAACGGATTTGGATGTGCGATGATGTGTGCTGGCTTAAGAGTCTGAAGCCTCGCCAGATTCAAATTGATCGATCAGATCTTGATTGATATCCACGTTTTCGTAGTCCAGTCCAAGAAGTTCATTCACCTCCTTGACCACCTCCAGGGACAGAGGTTTGTTGGCTGCCAAGCTCAATAGCCGAACTTCCTCGTAAGCTTGATCGATGGCTGTTGTTTCGTAAGTCGTCTGAACGTCTTCGATGAGGCTCAGTATATTCTCAACCGTACGATCTGGGTCTGTCTCGTCAAACTCCACATCATACTTGGCGGCAAGTGCTTCGAGTGTTTCAAGGTTACTTCTACTCTCCGGGTCCCCAAATTGCAGGCCTGCCAGTTGATCTTGATCGTCAGTCGTCTCCTGATAATTGATAGCGAGCTGGACTTGCTCTTCATATGCCGCGATCAGACCAACCCGTGAGTTATCTGATGCATGTAGTCGAGCGTTGGCAGAGGCATGTGCCGCATTTAGTGCGCCAAGTTTGGAAGCAATTGAACCACGATTGTTTCCCAGCCCTTTGTCCTTGCCGTTACGCCAGGAGTCCCCACCTTTGGCATCTGAGCTGGCAACTGAACCGCCCTTTCCCGATTTGCCGTTTCCACCACCGTTTCCACCACCAGTGCCACCACCGTTTCCACCTTTAGCATAGGCAGAAGCGCCCAAGTCTATTGACGTTGTTACTTCAAGTGCTGCTGGACTAAAGATCATCGCGGCGGCCATAACAACGCTGAGAGTGAGCTTTTTGAACTCCATGGTGAATCCTGTACTTAAGTAAGTGTCTAGAAAGCTTAGCAGGCTCCGGAAAATGCGAATTGAAATGTGTTCACTGAGAGTTTAACTGGGTGACAGATGTAGCACACTAGAGTATTGGGAGGGCGGTTTTGGTAACAACTTGGCGCATCACGAAGCTGGAGTGAACGCCGCTAACGCCCTCAATTCGGGTTATCTTGTCGAGTAGCAGGCGCTGATAGTCGTCCATGTCGTTCACGATCACCTTGAGCTGATAATCGGCGTCTTGGCCGGTGATCAACAGACACTCGAGAACTTCAGGGAGATCGCCGACGATACGGTCAAAGTTGGCAAAACGCTCGGGTGTGTGGCGGTCCATTGAGATGAGTATGATCGCCATTAGTTTGTAACCGAGTTTGCGCGCGTCAACAATGGCACGGTAATCGATTATCAGGCCCGACTCCTCAAGCGCCCGGACCCGGCGCAGACAGGGCGAGGGGGAGAGACCTACCCGGTCAGCCAGCTCCTGATTTGAGATGCGACCATCCTGTTGAAGAATTTCAAGAATCTGCCGGTCATATCGATCCATAGCACCTCCTTAAGTGGTTGGGTTGAAATATTATGCCAATATACTTAAATATATAGCAATAAATAAACATTTCTTTGGCGTTTTAACGCAAACTTCGCAATCATCTTTCACACGACAAGAGTAGAATGTGAATTCTGATCACGAATCTGGCTTTTACCGAGGCAAAGTATGTTTAACCACACCCGTTACCGTCCTGCTCCGCAGATCAATATTCCCGATCGCACCTGGCCGAGCAAACAGATCACCAAGGCACCGATCTGGGCCTCTGTTGACTTGCGTGATGGCAACCAGGCACTTCTCGAACCCATGAGCGTGCATCAGAAGCAGCGTCTGTGGCAGTTGCTGGTTAAATTGGGCCTCAAACAGATAGAGGTGGGATTTCCTTCTGCTAGCCAGCCAGACTACGACTTTATCCGCTGGTTGATTGAGGAGAACCAGATACCGGACGACGTGACTGTTCAGGTACTTGTACAGGCACGTAAAGAGCTGATTGACCGCACGTATGAGTCTCTTAAGGGTGTGAAACGCGCGGTTGTGCATGTTTACAACTCAACCAGCACCGTCCAGCGAGAGCGCGTTTTTCGTCAGGATCGTGAGGGAATTAAAGCTATTGCAGTACAGGGTGCTAGGTGGGTCATGGAGGGTGCGGCGCAGCACCCCGGTGTGGAGTGGATGTTCGAATACTCTCCTGAGAGCTTCACCAGCACTGAGATCGACTACGCTGTAGAGGTGTGTAATGCAGTGATGGATGTATGGCAGCCAACTGCAGATAAACCTTGCATATTGAACCTGCCTTCAACCGTGGAGGTGGCGACACCGAATGTTTTTGCAGACCAGATAGAGTACTTCTGCCGTCATCTGAACAATCGTGAAGCGGCGATCGTATCCGTACATACTCATAACGATCGCGGCTGTGCAGTTGCTGCGGGTGAACTGGCACTGCTTGCCGGCGCTGACCGTGTAGAAGGTACGCTGCTGGGAAATGGCGAGCGCACCGGCAACATGGATATCGTCACTATGGCGATGAACCTCTACAGTCAGGGTGTGGATCCAAAGTTGGATCTCTCTAACCCTGATGAGATCATCACCGTGTACACCGAGTGTACCCGTTTACCTGTACATCCCCGCCATCCATGGATTGGTGAGTTGGTCTACACCGCTTTCTCGGGAAGCCATCAGGATGCGATTAAAAAGTGCCTGCACGTTCAGGGCGAAGATGAACACTGGCAGGTGGCTTACCTGCCAATTGATCCTCAGGATATCGGACGCGACTACCAGGCGGTTATCCGCGTGAACTCTCAGTCTGGCAAAGGCGGTATGGCCTTTGTTCTTGAACGTGATTTTGGTATTCACTTGCCGCGTTGGATGCAGACTGAGCTTGCGCCGGTGGTCCAGAAAGCGACAGAGGCAGCCGGCACGGAGCTGAGTAGTCAGGTTATTTTTGACTTGCTGAAGCAGAGCTTTATTGTCGATCAGTCGCCCATTAGTTTGAAAGGCTACCAGATTGAGCGCGATGGACACGAAATCGTTCATGCCAAACTGATCATTGACGGACAGGAAGTTGAGGTTAACGGTTCCGGTGAGGGTGTGGTAAGTGCCTTCCTTGATGCCTGGACGAAATACTCTGGACAGCAGGTTAACGTAATTGACTACTCTGAACACGCGGTGGGCGAGGGTACCTCTGCTGAAGCGGCTGCCTATTATTTGATCAACGTAGGGGGTGCGCGTGTGGGTGGCATGGCGCTGGATAATGATAGTCTCGGCGCTTCGTTGCGTGCACTGATCTCGGCGATCAACCGAGCCGAGTCGGAAGCGCGCGCTGCTGCGTAAACCAACGAGATGAATCTTAGCTAGACTTAGAAGCGCGACGGTTGTCGCGCTTTTTTTTTGGTGGAGATTTTGAATGGCCGAGGTACTTTTGGATATCGCTGAACGACTTGAAGCACTGCGTCCCCGGCTGCTCGCGTTTGCGCGGTTGCAACTGGTGGATGAATCGCTGGCAGAGGATAGAGTGCAAGACGCCTTATTGGCGGCTTACGAGGCACGGGAGAACTTCAGTGGCGGATCAAAATTTGAAACCTGGGTATTCGCCATTCTGAAAAATAAGATTATTGATGAGATCCGGCGTCGCCAGCGCGAACTGACAACCCAGTTTGATGCTGATCAGGTAGTTGAGGTGGATGCGATGTTTGATGAGCGGGCTCACTGGGTCAGCGGCAAACAACCTGAGCACTGGGTGCAGCCAGAGAGCTCCTATTTAAATGAGCAGTTCTGGCAGGTGTTTGATGTGTGTGTGTTTCATCTACCGGAGGGAACTGCCCGAGTTTTTACGATGCGGGAACTTTTAGGCGTGGAGACCAAAGAGATCTGCGACTCATTGGGGCTTAGCCAACAGAATGTTTGGGTGATGCTCCACCGGGCGCGGCTCAAAATTCGGGGTTGCTTGGAGCGAGGTTGGTTTGGGCGAGAGGCGTTGCCAAAATGATGAGCTGTTTGCGTGCAACAGAGCGGATGTCGCAGAGTTTGGACCAGAAACTTCCATTGACTGAGCGTGTTCAACTGAAGCTGCACCTGCTGATGTGTAAGCGATGCGAGCGGTGTCAGCAGCAGATGGAGCTGCTGCATCGAGTCTGTCGAAAACGGTCCGACCAGAGCGCTGATAACTGATCCATTCCTCTCAAAGCAGTTTGTATCGGCGCTGGTTGAAGGTACAATTTGCACACTTTTTAATCGCGCTTCGGCGCGCCCATTTGCCCAAAGCTGAGTAGGTTTATTTGATGTCTAATACCCCCTTATCCCAGTTGCAGGATGCAGATCAGTTTATTCATCGTCATCTTGGCGCTGATGCCAGCGACCAGCAAAAGATGCTGCAGACTCTGGGGCTGGAGTCGATGGAAGCCCTAATTTCAGAGACTGTACCGGCGAATATTCGTTCAACAACAGAGCTCGCGGTGGATGGTCCAGTGGCGGAGTATGCTGCTCTAGCGGAGTTGCGTGCACTCTCACTGCAGAACAAGCTCAATCTGAACTTCATCGGAATGGGTTACTACGGTACCGAAGTACCGCAGGTAATCGCGCGCAATGTGCTGGAGAACCCTGCCTGGTACACGGCCTACACACCCTACCAGCCTGAGATCTCTCAGGGGCGACTGGAGGCACTGTTAAACTATCAGCAGATGGTCATGGATTTGACTGGTATGGATTTGGCGAATGCTTCGCTACTGGATGAAGCGACGGCTGCAGCTGAAGCAATGACGCTTCTGAAACGCTCGAATCGTAAAAAGTCCGATCTATTTTTCGTCGACGATCAAATTCATCCTCAGACACTGGATGTGGTGCGCACGCGGGCTGAATATTTCAATATTGAGGTAGCCGTAGCACCGGTCAGTGCCTTGGGTGATTACGACTGCTTTGGTGCCTTGCTGCAGTACCCGGGTACTGAGGGCGGCATCGGGGATCTGTCGGGGTCTATTGCCAAAGCGAAGGAGCAGGGCTCCATGGTTGCGGTCGCCTCTGATCTACTGGCCCTGGTGATGCTAGAGTCACCGGGTAGCTTGGGTGCCGATGTGGTCCTGGGTTCGGCTCAGCGCTTTGGTGTGCCGATGGGTTTCGGTGGGCCGCACGCCGCCTTTTTTGCGACAACTGAGAAACTGAAACGCTCGGTGCCCGGACGCATTATCGGTGTCTCTGTTGATGCTAAAGGCAAACGCGCCTACCGTATGGCGATGCAGACCCGTGAACAACATATACGTCGGGAGAAAGCGACATCCAACATCTGTACCGCGCAAGCTCTATTGGCCAATATGGCGGGGTTCTATGCGGTTTACCACGGTCCAACAGGACTCAAACGCATTGCCGAACGCGTTAATCGACTGACTGCAATTGTATCGCTGGCGCTGCGTGATGCAGGTATCAGCACGAATGAGACCTTCTTCGATACCCTCAGTTTCGATACTCAAACGGACACCTACGAGCGCCTTCTGCGGGCCGGCATCAACCTGCGCCCAATAAGTGAAACGCGGCTTGGTCTGAGCATCGACGAGACACACAGCGCTGGGCAGATAGCTGAGTTGATTAGGCTGTTGACGGGCGCCGCACCTGACATGGACGCGCTTGATGCGCGCGTCTGTGCTGGCGAGATAAACGGAATTCCAGCCAATTTGCGACGCCAGGATGCGGTTCTGTCGCATCCAGTGTTCAACTCTTACCAGGCTGAACATGAGATGTTGCGCTACATTCGTCGTCTGGAAACACGCGACTACTCATTGGTGCACGGCATGATTCCGCTGGGCTCTTGTACCATGAAGCTCAACGCCAGTGCCGAGATGGCACCCTTGAGTTGGCCAGAGTTGGCTAACTTGCACCCGTTCGTACCGGCAGATCAGTCGCAGGGTTATCGCAATATGATCGCCCAGATGCAAGATTGGCTGGTTGAGATCACCGGCTATGATGCTATTTCAATGCAGCCTAACTCGGGAGCATCGGGCGAGTACGCTGGCCTGCTTGCGATTCGTAAGTATCAGGCATCGATTGGACAGGGTCACCGCAACATCTGTCTTATCCCGTCCTCTGCTCACGGTACCAACCCGGCGACAGCTGCGATGATGGATATGAAGGTGGTTGTAGTCGCCTGTGATGATCAGGGCAACGTTGATGTCGCCGACCTCAAAGCGAAGGTAGATCAGCACGCAGAGAATCTGTCGGCACTGATGATTACCTATCCATCCACCCATGGTGTGTTCGAGGAGTCTGTTGTAGAGGTGTGTGAACTGATTCACCAGAACGGTGGTCAGGTATACATGGACGGCGCCAATCTCAATGCGCAGGTTGGCCTGTGTAAACCGGGCGCGATGGGGGCGGACGTATCTCACCTGAATTTGCATAAAACCTTTGCAATCCCGCACGGCGGCGGTGGTCCCGGCATGGGACCTATAGGTGTCAAAGCGCATCTGCAGCCCTTTCTGGCGAGCCACAAGGTCTCACCTGTTCCAGGGCATAACCCGGATAATGGTGCCGTTGCAGCAGCACCCTTCGGTTCAGCACTGATTCTACCGATCACCTGGATGTACATCCGAATGCTGGGTGACCGCGGTCTGCGTGAGTCCACGGAATTGGCGATTCTTAACGCTAACTACATTGCTCAGGCGCTGGAGGGGCACTATCCCGTTCTTTATCGCGGCGCCAACGGCCGAGTCGCGCATGAGTGCATCATTGATATTCGTCCACTCAAAGAGCAGAGCGAGATAACAGAAGAGGACATTGCCAAGCGCCTGATGGACTACGGCTTTCATGCACCGACAATGTCCTTCCCGGTACCGGGCACGTTGATGATTGAACCGACGGAATCCGAGTCTGTGGTTGAGCTTGATCGCTTTATTCAGGCGATGATCTCAATTCGCGCTGAGATTGAGGAGGTGATTAGCGGTACCGTTGCCGCTCAGGACTCGGCCCTGCGCCATGCGCCTCACACCTTAGCCGATGTCGATGGTGTCTGGGATCGCGCTTACAGTTTGGAAAAAGGACTCTTCCCTATGGCTGGGCAGCGCGACAACAAGTACTGGCCAACCGCTAACCGTATCGACAACGTCTACGGGGATCGTCACTTCGTCTGCAGCTGCCCGCCAATCGAAGAGTACGCATAGACGAGTGAGGCACTGACTGTAAGTGCACGCGCGTGGCCTAAGCTACGCGCGGATCTCTTGCAGCGGGAGGCGTGCAAGGAGTTGCGCCTTTCGCTGCGGGTCTAGAAAGGCTGCCGAGATGGAGTTACGTGCCAGTAAGGCGGCTTGTTTTCGGCTCATCCCCAGAGCTTGATCGACCGCCATAAAGTTGTCCACCAGGTATCCACCGAAGTAAGCTGGATCATCCGAGTTGATTGAGACATTCATCCCCTGATCTAGCATCTGCAGAATGGGGTGCTTGCTCATGTTCGTATAGACTTTTAGGCGCACATTCGAGTTGGGGCAAACCGTTAAAGGGATCTGCTGATCGATGAGGTGCTCAACCAACTTGTCATCACGTAATGAACGCACACCGTGGTCGATACGTTGCACCCGCAGGGTCTGTAAGGCCTCCCAGACATAACTTGGGGGGCCCTCCTCACCGGCGTGAGCAACCAGCTTTAAGCCATCCGCCCGGGCTGCCTCATAGATAGAGGCAAATTTACGCGGCGGGTTGTTGAGCTCCGAACTATCTAGCCCAATACCGATGAATTCACCAATCATCGGACGTGCCAGTTCATATAGCTGCATTCCCTCTTCAGGCGGCAGGTGGCGCAGAATACAAAGGATCAGTCCTGAGCTAATACCCCAGCGAGAGCCCGCATCACGAAGCGCAGAACCTATTCCCTCAAGCTGCACCTCGAGCCCGATTCCACGTGCCAAATGGGTTTGTGGGTCGAAAAAAGGCTCCACATGGTCTATTCCGTCGTTCATGCAGTGCTGCAGGTAGGCTGTGGTTAGATCGTAGAAATCCTGAGCAGTTTGAAGAACACTCGCTCCCTCATAGTAGATGTCTAGAAATGATTGAAGATCTTTGAACTGATAAGCTTTTTCTACGTCACTCACACTTCTGAAAGGCAACTCTATTTTGTTGCGTTCAGCGAGTTGGAACATCAGCTCGGGTTCGAGTGATCCCTCCAGATGCATGTGTAGTTCGGCTTTTGGGAGTGACTGTATATACTCGCGCGTAACTCGCGTCATAGGCGCCTCCTATGGCTCATACATGAAGTATAGAAGGCGAGGGTGAGATCTGCTTTGGTCACCCCTATCAGGAAAGCGCTCCCACAGATTCTATGTTGAGTGGGAGCGCAGATGCACCGCTCGGACGCAAGCAGATGAATGAGACTCAAGCCTGCATGAGGAAGTTGAGTATCAGTTCGCGTCCGCCCTCCGTGGCAAAGGATTCTGGGTGAAACTGAATCCCCTGGATAGGGAACTCCTTGTGACGAATACCCATGATCTCGAAATCACCGCCCTGACGAATACGTTCGAGGTTTGCCAAGTCTGCCTGCGACAGCGATCCCACGGCTGAGGTGACCTCCAGGCAATCGGGTATCGATTCTGATTCTGCAATCAGCGAATGGTAGCGCATCACTTCGAGCTGATCAGGAATGTTGTGGAACACGCCCTCGCCATTATGTGTGATAGGGCTGATCTTCCCGTGCATGGGGAGCGGTGCTTTGACCACGTTGCCGCCAAATACATGACAGATTCCCTGCATGCCCAGACAGACACCGAGAAGTGGCGTGTGCTGACCAAGAGTACGAATGACTTGAGCACAGACGCCGAAGTAGGCGGGGTCATCAGGTGATCCGGGCCCTGGTGAGATAATAATGCGGTTGGCATTCAGCGCTTTGATCTGCTCGATGTCCAGCTCGTCGTTACGCTTTACACTGATCTCAAAGCTCTCCAGCTCACCGGATTGCACCTGCGCCTCCAACACCTCCCCGATAAACTGATAGAGGTTGTAGGTGAAGGAGTCGTAGTTGTCGATAATTAGAACTTTCATCGCGCTCACTTCGCTCATGCCGGCTCCTCCACGATGAACTGATCTAACACCTTTTTAGTGCCGGCAAATTTGCGGCGAATCTCCTCATACTCATCTTCAGGATTGGAGTCGTAGACGTTACCGCCGCAGGTCTGCACGTAGGCCCGTTCGCCATTGGCAAAGACCGTACGAATAGGAATGGCGAAGGTGCAGTCGCCATTGAAGGAGAAGTGCCCTACAGCTCCGCCATAGGGTCCGCGACCATCTGCTTCGAGGGCATCAATGATTTTCATGGCCTCAATCTTAGGCGCGCCGGTTAGGGTACCAGCCGGGAAGTTGCTTGCCAGAGCCGAAAACATATCGTGATCTTCGTGAATAATCCCCACGATCTCAGAGGAGATGTGTTGTACGTGGCTGAATCGCTTTATATCCATCAAACTGCGTACCTTCACTGTACCAAAGCGGGCGACCCGGCCGATGTCATTTCGATGAAGATCAACAATCATATTGTGTTCGGCGATCTCCTTGGGATCGTTCAGCAGTTTACGGGCAAGCTGCTGATCCTCAATAGCATCGGCGCCACGCTTAGTGGTGCCCGCCAGCGGGAAGGTCTCCATCTCGCCCTGACGCAGACGGAAAAGGAGTTCAGGGCTGGCTCCAATCAGTTTCTGCTCACCAAACTTTACGTAGTACATCTGCGGTGAAGGATTAACCTCACGCAGCTGTTCGTAGATGTTGATGCTGTCACCCTCCAAGCGAAAGCGCTTTTTGAACCCAACTTCGGTCTGGAAAATCTTACCTTCAACAATATCTTGCTTCACCTTCATGACGGCTGCGGCATGATCAGCCTTGGTCATGGTGTCGCCTAAGTTGAAAATCTTCAGTTCCCCGTTAGCGGGGCAGGGGCTGTTCATAATTGACTCAATCAACTCAAGACGGCTGTCTGAGTAATAGAAGTAGAACACCTCACCCGTCATTTTATCGAGAGTCAGACCATCCTTGTAAACGCCGAAACGGAAAATATCGAACATATCTGAACGCTGCAACCTGAGGCTAGGTTCAAAATAGTTCATGCAGTCATAACCGATATACCCGGTCAGACCTCCGGCGTAGCGACGGGAGATAATATCCTGTGGCACGATTTCACGTAGCAGGTAGTAGGGGTTCTCGGCAGCGTATGTCTCGCTTTTGCCGTTACGATCCTCAATATGCAGTGCACCCTCACTGGCCCAGATCTGCTGCTCAGGATCAAAGCCAATTATTGAGTATCGTGAGATATAGCTCTCTTCACCCAGTGATTCCAGCATAAAACAGGTATCGAAGCGCTTCTCAATCTTTTTAAAGAGTTCGAAAAAATCAATATCTGCGGCCAGTGCTACGTATTTGGGCTTACGTGGAAGCTCAATTTTGGCAGGGCGTTTAATCATTTGTCTCTTCCGCTTGGAGCGCGCGCGAGCCGCGCGTGACTGTGGCTATACCAACACCCAGTTTCTTTGCGATCTCACGCTGTGGTACACCAGCCTCAAGCATGCGAAAAATTTGCAAACGCTTACACACCTCCGCAAGCTCTGTCGGTGTCAGTAGCCCGTGGAGTGCCTTAGCAAATTCATCGCGAGAATCGAGACCAAGAAGGTGGTCTAGAAGATCGTCAAAATAGTCAGGTGTATTCATGTACTAGTACACTAGCATGATGCATTTTAGGGGTCAAACACTATTCTGACGAAAAAGGAAGTCGCACATAGCTCTCTAGGAACACCGATTAAATAGTTGTACCCGGAACAATAGATCACACTTTTGGTCAAATAAGACTGGCAAGATTACGCCAGAAAAAGAATATATCGCAAAGAGATGCTGAGACCTCAATCGATAGCATTTTTGTACTCTAAAGGTGATGGAGTAGGGGAAAATATAAAGCGCATTGGGATGATCAAAGGAGTCTACTCATTCGTAAAACACAGCCGGTAACAACCTAACCAGGACTAGAGTCATGAAAAAGTTAACAAGACGTAAGATGCTCGGAATGACAGCCGCTCTGATACCACTCACCATGATATCGACAAGAGCGATGGCAGGGTCACACGCCAAAGACGAAAATATGGCAGACGGTAAAAGCCATGCAGGACACCCTGATACTCACCTCGACCCTAAAAATCCGCAGGCAGCCGCCTTACAGTACACTCATAAATCGACTGTAGAGGGGAAACAGTGCTGGAACTGCAATCTCTACCAGGGTGGAGATGCTGATTGGGGTGGTTGTCCTATCTTCGCTGGCAAACAGGTCGCCGGAGCGGGCTGGTGTAGCGCCTGGGTTGCGAAACAGTAGTCCCCCAAGTATCAAACGAAAGCCGAGGCAATTTCTCGGCTTTTTTATTTGTACCCAAGTGTCCTGCATTAAGGTCTTTGCCCCGCGAAGTTGATCGGCGTTTCTGGTATCCCATGAGAATCGGTTGATTCAGAATCAGAGTGGCTCTTATTTTTTGCTGGAAGATTTTGAGAGGATTACCGAGTTTTCTGAGGGCAGGATCAGACAGCACGTCCGAGTCTAATTAACACTATTCGGCTGTGATTTTCGGATTTGTTTAACCTGTGTGCCTGGGTGTTGTAGATATTGCGCACCGATCCTCAAATCATGCAAAAGAACGGAACAAATTCCTTCATCATCAGCAATATCAAACCCGTGTCTTCGTGGTATCTCGCTAACTTTCCGTTTTATTCCAACGAATGTCGCTTAAATTGCTTAGATTTCCAGTATTCGACTTGTCGATAGGAAGATACTTATAAGTCTCTATTTTGTTGCGGATTCGACAAATTTTACGCAGTAAATAAACAAAAAATGTTAGTTTTTTAAGACACTATTGAAGAAGAGGCTTTTGAATTGTCTTGACGATAGGTTTTGTCAGGTCTAACTTTATCCATTGATCTAAGCAGAAATTATCTCCTTTCAGCTGGTCAGGACCTATGTCATCTGGGCCGACCTCTCTAACTACAGAGTTGAAGAGTAACAGTGTTAAAAATAAGAACCTATAGTTTACTGCTGCTGACGACTGTCACCCTGCTGAGCGCACTGACAATGTGGCTCAGTATTGGTCTGATCAAAGATAGACTGGTATATGGCTGGACTGAACGACTGATCTCTCGTGAGTCGCAGACAACCGTTAAAAGAAATCTAGACCTAATTAAGCAGGAAATTGAACTCGCCCGTGAACTGAGCACTTCGCCAATCATCAAGCAGTGGGCTGATTCTCCAGACGATAAGCGTATCGCAGAACGAGCGATACAAACCCTCAATGAATACCGCTGGCAGTTTGAGAGCAGAAGCTACTTTGCAGCGCTGAAAAACGATCTGAAGTATTATCAGAATGACCGGCACGGTACTTTCACGGGTCAGGAGCATCAGATAACGCTCAGTGAAAGTGAGATCGGAGATCAGTGGTTTTTTAAACTCCTGGAACAAGATTGGGACTTGAACCTTAATGTAGACTTCGATCGTGCTCTAGAGGTTCACAAGCTATGGATCAACGTTCCGATTATGAGCGGAACAGAAAAGATTGGAATCACTGGTACTGGCTTTGAGTTAACTCGCTTTATTGAAGCTAATATTGGTGATGGAGAAGAGGGTGTTTCGGCGATCTTTACTGATGGAAACGGATCTATCCGATTGAGCGCTGAGCAAGAAAAAATTGTTATGGGAGGTTCAGCAAAGCCCGTCGAAGAGAGCCCACTCATATTCGATTATCTCAGCAATCCCGGCGACCGGGATAAATTGAAAGAGGCGTTTAGTGAAGCTAGACGAAGTCTAGATAGACCTTCAATTGTTGAGACCAACTGGGATGGCGCAGAACATTTTTTCGGTGTTCTGTACATACCAATACTTGACTGGTACCAGATAACACTAGTCAACAAAGCAAAGGTGGCGCCCCTCTCCTATTTTGATCTTATTGCTGTTTCGCTTTTTGGAACCTTGTTGGTGACTTTTCTTGCCCTGCTTTTTGGTTTGAATCGCCTGATAGTAGCGCCACTTGAGTATCTCTCTCATGCCGCAGAGCAGTTCAGAAAAGAGAGGTCCCCCATCGCTCACTCTGGGAGCAGCGCGCGTGAGGTAATGAGTCTTGAAAATAATCTGGTGCTGATGACAGAGGATCTCAGACGGAACGAAGAGGTGTTGGAAGCTCGTGTAGAAGAGCGAACGCGCGACCTCCTCAGAGCCGAGCGCATGTCATGGGTTGGTTCGCTAGCGGCGGGGGTAGCACATGAGATTAACAGCCCGTTGAGTTATCTCGTCTCCAATATCGCAACATTACGAGACTATGCGGTCGAAAAAATTATTCCTGAACTAGACAAACAAATTCGGGACTCAAGAGAGGCGCAGGACGGAGAGCTAACAGAGAGCGAAGAGGAGCTTAAGTTCGTTGTTGACGATATTACGCCACTCCTTAATGAGACACATCAGGGAGCGATGAGGATACAGGGGATCGTTAAGGGGTTAGGAAATTACGCTTCACTCAACCCAGGGATTCCACAGATGACCTCTCTGAATGATGTTGTCGCGATGGCTGTGGACCTCATACATCAGAGAAAAAACTTCGATGGAGAACTTGCCCTGGAGCTCTCTGAGGATGCTGACTCTCGCTTAGTGGAACTTGAACCCAAGATGCTAGTGGGTGTAGTGGTAACCCTAGTATCGAACGCTATTGACGCCTGTGAAGATCAAAGCAACAGAAAAATACAGATTAAAACCTGGTGCAAGAAAAAATCGATTGGCTTGACCGTCTCCGACAACGGAATAGGTATAACTAAAGAGGTGTTGAATAAACTATTCACTCCCTTCTTTACGACCAAGCCAGTGGGTAGCGGTGTAGGACTGGGTCTAGCCATCGCACAAAAAATCGTTCACTCATCTGGTGGCGAAATTCGTGTTAAGAGTGCAAAGGGCCTAGGTACGGATGTGATTATTGAGTTCACCACGAACTCGGACTAGTTGAACTGTACTTTTGGAGGAACTCCCTGAGGTTTGATGATTTCCCAGGAGATTTTATAAACTGACCTACTCAAACACGAGAGGCTAAAAATATGGGAGATTAATGGGCATTAAGCCCATTGCTGGCGATCTTGTTTTTACTGATAAACACCAAGAAAGCTACCGCACTGAATTTTCAGCACTTGCTCACTCTGGAGGTGCCAACAGGAGAAATGGAATGCGTCAAAAAGTCTACTCGGTACTCACGATAGACGACGATCCCGCTGTTCTTAGAGCAATCTCAAGGATGCTTCGTAGCGGATTTAAAGTTACAGGTGTTAGCAGTGTCCTAGAGGCGTTGAGTCTGTTGCAGCAGGGGGAAAAGTTCGATGTGATCCTGCTTGATCTGGCTATGCCCGACATTGATGGCTTTACAGCAATACCTATGCTGCAAGAGCTTGAGCATGGACGTGTTACGCCCATCATTCTACTGACAGGTGATATTGCTGACACGAGTCAAGGTAAGGGACTGAATCTTGGTGCAGCGGATTATATTCAGAAGCCACCGTCGCCGGAGATTCTGCGCTTGCGGGTGCGCCTTCATGCTGAGAATGCAGATCTTCGCGCGCAGCTAGAGGCGCTGGCATACACAGATACCCTTACTGGATTGATGAATCGACGCGGGTTACAGCGAGAGTTTGAACGCGAAATACGCCGCTGTATGCGAGGTTCTATTACGGTCACTGTAATGGTGCTGGACATTGATCATTTTAAGTCTGTTAATGATACCTATGGTCATGCAGTAGGTGATGCTGCAATTTGCTCTGTCGCCGAGCTGCTGAAGCAGTTTTTTCATCGGGCCACTGATTTTGTCGCGCGGCTTGGTGGCGAAGAGTTCGTTGTCTTTTCCAGCGAACAGAACCAAACTGAGATGGAGTTGCGGCTGTTGCAGTGTCGCGATGCCATTAAAACCGCGCCCTTGTATGACGACGGCATCGAGATTGAGCGTCGTATAAGCGTCTCGGCTGGCGCAATGACCCTCACCTGCACCCAATCCAGTGACTTCAGACTTGATAGATTGATTCAGCGTGCTGATGTCTGCCTTTACAAGGCTAAAGAGACCAGAGACTCTCAGGTCTGGGAGGAAAATTAGCAGATATGCACAACGCCGGAGGCATCAGCTTGAGCTTGCCCCTGCCGTATACTCATGCTGCATTTCGATTGAGTGCCACAGTACGAATAGAAGAGCAGTGTAGCTTAGTGAGCTTTTGCAGCTCACTTGAGAAGTTGGTTCATCTATCCTGACTGGAAAGGCTCAGGCATCCTAGCCCGAGCAAGACCTCTGTACGGATTCAACGCTTGTTGTTTGTCCTGAGGTCTTAGCAGACTGCTAAGACCTTGATGCCGAGAACAACATGGCATAAGGACTAGATGATAGATTGGTTTCGCCTCTACTGTGGTTCGATTTTGATACAGACCGACGTTCACGTTTTGCCCAGAAGCGCTCATGGAAGTAATACGCGACGCTGTTCACAGCAGGTTCTGCGAGTGCGACTGCACCACCAATAGCAACATCGCCTGTTAATGCGTAGGCAACCGAGAACGCAACGCCGAAGTGCATGGCGGTAAAGCTAAGAGTTTTAGCCATAGGGGACCTCCTCAATTCAATAGCGACAGTATTGAATAGAGAGGCCTATTTTAAAAAACAATTAAAAATATAATATCGATAGCTAAAAGCTAACAAAGAGCGATTTATAGATTAGACTCAAAGAGTAGTGCAGCTAATTTAGTGCGGCAGAGTATAGACGCTGCCTCGCTCGCATCTGCTGCTCTAGAATTAGCCTCGTTTGTAATGAGATCGATCCTCGGCGCACATATGGCTTCGTTTTTAGCGCAGAGATTATTGCGGGGGTTGATCAAGGCCTCGTTAAAGTGATTGACACTCAAAGGAGTGTTAATCAGTCGCAAGACTTGTTGCCCTCGAGAGGTTGAAGTGAGAGGCTGAAGTGCGCCTCAGCAGCGCTCGGGAGTAACGGCTGCCCTTGTTGGTCGGCAGGGCGATCTCCTTAAGGTTCAGTCAACATTTGCCAGTGTTCAGGCCCGATCCTTATCCTGTAGTACAAAGTATGAGTTCGACCCTTGATTAACCCATGTCTCCTCAGTCAGCGACGGCAGGGTCATTCATTAGATTAACCAGCATTTTGATATCGACAGGTTTGCTCAGTGCAATGTCTGCTCCCGACTCAATTAAGGCGTCGGTTTCCAGTCCAATTGTTGCAGCAGTCAGGCCGACGATCTGCCCTTGGTATCCGCGTTCTCTGAGTGCGCGAGTCAACCCGTTACCATCTAAGCGTGGCATCATGATATCGGTGAGCACCAGATCAAATGGCTGATTGGATTGATAAAGTTCCAGCGCATGCACACCGTCATCGGCAACTACAACTTCGGCACCCTGTTTTTTGAGAAGTGTTAGCGTCAACAGCTGCAGGGTTTTCTGGTCCTCAGCATAGAGTATCTTCTTGCCCTTGAGCGGTGTGCTATTCACTTTGATGGCCTCACCTGATTGGCTATCTAACTCTTTGAGCTGCGGTGCAAGATTAAAGCTGCCATTGAAGATGAACATCGCGCCACCCTGAGGGCTCGATTGGTAGGTGAGCGTGCCACCAAGTTGCTGAGCCATATTCCGGCAGATATGCAGCCCCAGACCAGTGCCATCAGCCTCAGTGTTTCCGCGGGTGAAAGCTTCGAAAAGCTGCTCTATCTTATCAGCGGGGATGCCCATACCGTTGTCGGCTATAGAGATAGTCACGGCCAACCGGCTATCGCGGATTTCGGTTGCCTCTGCCGACAGCCAGAGGTCGGTTGCGCCTGAGTGCAATGCGCTGTTTTTCAGTAAATTTGTGACCATCTGACGCAATGCCTGGCGATCGAACAGACAGAGTGCCTGTACTCGGGTATCTGTCAGGAAATGAGCTCTGATACCTTTGGTTTGTAATAGCGTCTGTAGAGAGCCCAGCGTCTGCTCAAGTAAATCATAGACGACGGCGGGGCTCTCTTGAGCCTTTTGCTGTTGTGGTTGGGTGACTGCACGTAGATCATCTAGCACGCTGAGCGTATGTTGCATGGTTTGGTGGAGCTGCTTACCAAAAGGTTCAAGGTCGTAAACTTTTTGTTCATCAAGCATCATCTGGATCGTCGCTATGGGAGTCCGTAGCTCGTGTCCAATAATTGCAAATAGCCGGCTTTGTCGCTCCCTTGAATCGATCAGCTCCTGAATGTTCTGCTTAGCCTCGTTGATATCGTAAAACACGGCTAGAATTTCGGGATTGCCCTGGATATCCAGATACTGTGTAGCGTGGGCGCGAATCCAGCGGTAGTGTCCGGAGTTCAGTTTGATTCGGTACTCAATTGGACTTATCTCTAAGCCAACCTGGACCTTTTTAAACTCCTCTCTCACCCGCTCTTCGTCGTCCGGATGATGTTGCTTGGTTAGTGCAAAAAGTGAAGTGTAACCACCATTGAGTGAATCGATATCCCATATTTGCTGCGCGCGAGGTGACATCCAGGTCCGACCTGTTTTAACTGCGATTCGCGCCACGCCACCCCCTGTAGCTGCCAGTGCCAACAGGTTCTCCTGATTGTTCTGCTCTGCTAAATGCTGCTGCTGACGTATAGGAGTAATATCTGAGCGGGCAACGGTGATAAAACGCTGACCCTCTCGCGTGTATATCAGGCCCGTTGAAAGCTGGTGCCAAACGAGGGCCTTTCCGTCGATAGAGCGGAGTGTGTATTCGATACGCTGTTTTTCGCGTTGGAGCTCCTCACTAATGCGCATTCGGGTGTGGCTTGGTATGGAGTGGCTACTCAAGCCCTCTACAAACTGGAAGGTATCACCGGTTTGGTAGGAGCCGCTGGTTCCCACCAGCAGCAGTGCTTTACCGGTATTCAGATTGACCTCAAACAGATCGATATTGGCGGCATCGAGAGCGGTTGTCATGCGTTGCTGTGCGAGATAGAGGCGATCGTTGAGTAGTTTCTCTTCTGTGATATCACGCAAAATGCCAATGAGCACCTCATCTTGAGCTCCCTCACTCCACTGCGACACGGACTGGATCCAACGGTACTGGCCCTTAGCATTGAGCAGACGATAGGTGATCTCTTTTTGACCGCCAACTTGCCTGTGGAAGTACTGACGTAGGCTCTGCCGGTCGTCTGGATGGATTCGCTCCAGAAGGCGGCGGCTTAACTCCTCTACTGCACCCTCCTTATCGGGTATCAACTCCAGTATTTTCGCTGCAATTTGGGAGGGCCAGACTCGGTCAGCGACCGGATCAAATTTAAATGTACCAATTCCAGAAGCGTAGGTGGCGAGCGCTGCTGTTTGGTTAACTTCGTTTAATTTGCGCTCTTGTTCGAGTGCTGTTTCAGTTTGAACATTTTTAATTTCAATTAATTTTAGACGCGTTGTTCTTAGGCGAAGGGCGAAAAACAAAGTGCTGGCAAGTGCAACTGCAAGAATCAAAGCTATGCCAGTGTAGATCAGAAGTGTTCGATAGTTTTCCGAGAGTGGTAAGGGTTGATTGGTGATCTTTGCGCCCTCCGGAAGGCGAGTCAACGGGATATTCCAGCGTTTGAGCTCCTCGAAATCAACCCTGAGCTGGCCCAGTGAAAGCGCTTGGTTGCTGGGCGGTTCTCCGAGGATCAATTGTGCTACTTGCCGAGCAATCTTGGATCCGTCGAGCATATGGCCGCCGACAATACCTGGTAACATCAGTGTTGCGAAATCGACAAAGATCGGCACCTCTACTTGACTCTGAATCTCTCGCAGCACTCGAGCAGGATTCTTGCGAATGCCAGAGTTGTCCTGGTGCATAACGCCGTAAATCACTGCGCTCTTGACAGGTAGGTTGGACAGACGTTGCAGCAGCTCGGCATAGCTGAGTTGATCGTCTAGTAGTTCTATTTCGAATGGCCAGACAGCGCTGGTGATCTCTTGTTGGACACCCCGTTTTGTGCCAGGCAGAGAGCTAACGTAGAGAAGTTTCTGCAGATCTGGCAGGAGTGAGTAAATCGCATCCAGTTGATTGGAGGGCTGGTCAGTATTTGTTATGCCCATGATTGAGTCGTTGGGCGGGCCCAGCACTGTGAGACGCGGAGTACCCGGCAGAAGAGTATCGCGTGTCGAAACGATCAGCTCTCCTGCCACTGCTTCAATGCTGAGAATCAGGTCGATAGATTCGTTTCGGTAGCGGTCGTTGATAGCTTGCACCCAAAGATCATTGTTGGGTTTGCGTGTTAATTGGTCGGAGTTGAGATACTCCTGATATAAGGTGTATTCGCCGCGATGTTGTTCTAACTCTTGCTCCAGAGCGTTACTGATAGCCACTGACCAAGGCTGACTCTGGCTCGCCGACCAAACTAGCAGAACCGATTTCGCCTGCGCATTGTTGGTCCAGAAGATCGAAAAGAGCCAGATTGCCAGCGCCAATTTTCGGCCAAACTTAAAAAACATTTCAACTCAGATCCCGCGTGAAGAGTTACCGTTCACCTCGCCGAAAAATCCACCGGCGTATTTTTGCCATGGAGAATAAAGTTAAATCGGCAGTAGGCGGTTATGACATTTATATAAAACTATGCACATTTCGCGCCAGTTCTACATTAAAAATGGTTGTCTTATCAGCCGCGTATTCTGATAACTCACGCGGTGTTTCAATACGTTATGTGCAGTTTGACGGGATTTGAACCGGTTCGCTGTAGCAATAAAACAGCCGGACCTAAACGCTAGGCGTTCTTGTCAGAGCCAGCCTTTATGTTTGAAGAATAGGTATGGGGCAATACCGGATACCACCATGGCACCCAGCGCTAAGGGGTAGCCTGCACTCCAGCCTAACTCGGGCATATGGGCGAAATTCATGCCGTAGATGCTGGCAACGAGCGTGGGTGGTAGAAATACGACAGCGGCTATGGAGAAGGTCTTAATAATCTGGTTCTGACGGATGTTAATAAAGCCCAGGGCTGCATCCATGAGGAAGTTGATCTTCTCAAACATAAAGGTGGCGTGAGACATGAGTGTATCGAGGTCGCGCAGACTTTCCCTGCAAGCCTCTTGCTCCTCAGGATGGTTGCGAATGTGGCGCAACAGAAAAGAGATGGAGCGCTGGGTATCCATGAGGCAGAGGCGAATCTTACCGTTTGAATCCTCTAGGCGGGCGAGACGATCAAGAGCTTGCTGTTGCGCACCACTCGTTTGTGTCTCCAGAATCTCATGACCGATCTCCTCCAAGTCAGTGTGCAGATCCTCAAGCTGATCGGCCAGATTATCGACTTTCTGCGTAAATATGGTGGTCAGCAACTGCAGTGCGCTCTCAGTTTCGACCCAGCGCCGACGTGCTCGCAGGCGGATCAACCGGAAGTCGGCAAGATCGACATCGTGAATGCTCAACAACCGATCGGGTGTCAATGTGAACGCCACCGTAGTGGTCTGAAAACGCCCCTCGCTCTGTGTTAGGAAGAGGGAGTGGACGTGAATATCACGCCCTTCAATAAAGTAGCGCGCACTCGACTCTATCTCTTCAACTTCATCCGCGTCCGGGAGCGCCTGAGGATACGCTTGGTCAACCAGAGCTCGCTCCTCTTCGGAAGGGTCTTGCAGGTCTATCCAGCAGAGCCCCTCAAGCTGGGAGAGTAGATTGGTCTGTTCTATCTCTCGCTCGCGCAGTCTGTGATTCTCAATGGCAAAGCAGCGTAGCATCGGCGCGGCCCCTTAATCAGATCGCCTGTGCAAGAGTATAGAATAGGTATCCCGCGTAGGCTGCATAGACGCCGATTAAAAGGGCCCCCTCAATTCGGTTAATGCGTCCACGCCCAAGCACGCCAAAACCCAGAATGAAAAGCGATAGTGTTAATCCGGTCATCACCATCCAGTCGCGATAGAGGACCTCACTGGCGACAGTCAGAGGCGAAATGGCGCCTGCAATTCCGACTACAGCTAGTGTGTTAAAGAGGTTGCTGCCGATGACATTACCGATAGCCAGATCATGCTCATTCTTGCGAACTGCAATAACCGATGAGGCGAGCTCTGGTAGTGACGTACCTATGGCTACAATCGTCAGGCCGATAATCAGGTCGCTGACACCCAGAGCGGTGGCGATATCGACGGCGCCCCAGACCAGCAGTCTAGAGCTGGCAATCAGGAGTGTAAGACCAATCACCAGCCAAACGAGCGCACGTGATAGCGGCATATGCTCAGCGTCAAGTTCATGGGCGATATCATCAGCTAAGGTATCCTGCGGCTGTTTCATACCACGCCAGATCGACCAGCCCATAATGACAAAAAAGACCCCCAGCATTATCCAGGCATCCGCACGTGAGATCTCCAGATCGTACAGCAGGGCCCCGACCAACAGGGTCGCACCCATCAGCACTGGAAGCTCCGCTTTTAGGATACGGGACTGAACAGCGATAGGACTGAGCACAGCCGTCAGGCCCAAAATCAGCGCTATATTAGTGATGTTTGAACCAAAACCGTTACCTAACGCCAAGCCCGGATTACCTTGACTGGCGGCTAGCGCAGAGACCACCATCTCTGGTGCCGAGGTACCAAAACCAATGATAACCATACCGATCAATAGCGTCGGCATACCCAGATGCCGCGCTGTCGCAGCGGCGCCATCAACAAATCGATCCGCACTCCAAACCAGTACGATTAAACCCACAACAACTGCCACTACAGGCCACAACATTGATTGCTCCAGAGATTAAAAATCCAATGCGCGATATTCTATAGAAAAGCTCAGCGACATACAGCGAATCCCCCAAGATTTTCAAGCCTCTAAGCGCTTGAGGTTTAAGTAAAAGCTGATACAATGCCGCCCTCACTCACTACCAGACTCGGTAGTCACCCGTTTAAGGTCAGGTGTCCGAGTGGTCGAAGGAGGTCGCCTGGAAAGCGGCTGTACGGCAACGTACCGAGGGTTCGAATCCCTCCCTGACCGCCATACAAACTAAAAAGCCCCGCGAAGCGGGGCTTTTTAGTTTGTGCGACAGCGGATGAGAACCCGAGCAGAGGGTTCGACAAATTGCGATAGCAATTTGGACCGCCGCAGGCGCCCGCAGGGTCGTTTCGGCCTCGAGCCGAAACGAGTCTATCCCTCCCGATTTTGATAGCCTGCCGCAAATCGCTATTTTCTCCGCGGCTTAATATATCTGCAGCTCTAGCCGATCGGTGAACACCAGTTGAGTAATGCTACACTCCAAACGGGTGTTGCGCGCCCTGAATCCGGTGGGTTACGGCTATTTCAGTAGGCAATGTTTAGCGAAGTCGGTCGCTTCATTGGCGGTCCAGTCGCCTTTGGGTTTCTCCTTCATATCATCGCACCAAGCCTCACTTCCAACCTCGGCTGAGCAGCCCGGCAGGATAAACAGGGTAACTAAGACACCTAGGGTCAACACTATTTTTCTCATCGACTCTCCTCAGAGTAATCAGCTAGCTGGATATCTTGATAATCTTAGTTCAACGACCGATATTTGCGTGAGTCAGTTTAGAATCTTCAACTTACGAATGACGACGCCTTCGAAACTAATTAGCGGGTTCGGATCCACAGCTATTGAATAAGGCTATTACTGCGAGTCGGCTAATCGATATTTAATCTGCGACATTTAGGTGTTTGAGTATTACAGTGACATATGGGAAATGTCCCTTACCGGAAGGGGAGGTGTGTCAGATGTCAAGCGAGCTAAAAACGATAGTCACAGGTTATCTAGAGGGGCGTCGACTAGAGATAAAGTACGATATTTTCGGTGCTGAGTGCGACGATAACCGTATGCTCTACCGTTTGATGATCGACTTAGAACTTAACCAAAATAAACATCTCGATTTTGAGGCGATGCGGCAGTGTAGCTCATATGACAAACAGGAAGAGCACGTTGACAGCTGGATCCGGAGCATGGTCGATCTGCTCGATGCGCAAGCGGGCCTGCTTAAGCGTTTTCGCTCGGTTTGTGACAGTCGAATGAACATTAATGATATCTACACCATGCCCTTTACCATGCTGCAAAAGAGACAGGACGTCCATTTAAAGGCGCAGCCCTACACGGCGTAATGTTCGATCTATAAAAGAGTTACCTGCCAATCGCAGAGCGTTTAGCCTTAAGTTTGGGTGTTAGTGATTGTATTGCTTTCGGTTCTTAAAAGTGGCTTTGTCGAAACCGGGGTAGGCGGCCGAACGCATTACATCAGCCACCAGTTGGTAGAGTGTCCGCCACGCGTCACGAGTTTCACCGGTAAACTCATCACCCAAGCCAGTTCTCAACGCGTGCATTAGGGCATTGCCCACCGGAGTATAATCCTCGGCACTTACACCGTATCCAACATGCTTGCGGGCGAGCTGTTGAAGCACAGGCACCAAAGCATCCAGATCGTCTAGGCTCGCCACCGCTACCTTTAAAGTTGACATGAGCTTCTGTCCTTGCTGTTTCATACTGCCTTTGAAAAGTGGCCTGAGTGACGGATCGTACTCGAAGAGTTTACGGTAGAAGATTCGGGCAGCGTCATCAGATATGGGTTCGACTTTCGCAAAACTTTGCTGAATCAACTGCTTCTGGCGGGCGGTAATACTCATGCGCAGAGACCTCATCCATCGAATTTGAGCTGTTGGGCGCAAAACCGATCTTTTAATATTGTAATCAGTATAGCCTTAATTACCGAAGCCGCCGTTTAGCCCGATGACTCTTTTTCAACAGGCACTGGTAAGGGGCTCAGTGGCCAATACCTCCGTTTCAAGTTGATGCTAGTCTACACATGAATGGTTTAATAAGACGGTGAGGCCTATGAGCTATAGCGATGCCCTGAAACATATACAGCAACTCATTAGATCAACTGAGGAGTTAGCAGCTCTGGGTGCTCTGGCGCGAGTCAAATCGGCTAATCTGGTCTGCGCAGAAAACCTTGAGTCGGCTCTTACACAGGTGATGACCATCAGGGACCCGCTATTTTTCGATGACTTGAGAACCGATGAGTTAACGTTTTTAGGCGCGACAGCCTTAGGTAACCTTCGTCGTCTTACCGATCTTGTGGAACAACCAGCAACTGCCGGTCAATGGAACTATACCGATCCAACGGTGCTTGAGGCTCAGGGACAATCTTCCCGAGCGGTTACAAGGTTTTTAACCCGGCACGCGCAACAAGATCAGGATCTCTTTGATATTTTAGAGCGCGGCGAGCCATTTTTGGATGTTGGTAGCGGTGTCGGCTGGATATCGATCAGCATGGCCCAACAATGGCCGAAGCTCTATGTTGATGGGGTAGAAGTTTTTGAACCCGCGTTACAGAGGGCTGTGCAGAATCGAGATCAGAGTGGTGTCGCCGATCGCGTTACTTTTTTGCACCAGAGTATCTGTGATCTAGATAAAGAGAGTCGATATGGTGCCGCTTTTGTACCTCTGATGTTTTTGTCCGAAGAGGTAATTAGAGCGGCACTGCCAAGGCTGAGGCGCGCTATCCGAAGAGGAGGGATGCTGTTTGTCGCTGTTTACACCCTGCCAGATGACCCGATGATCGCTGCACTCAACACTTTGCAAACAGCGATGTCGGGTGGGCGTGTGTGGACGGAGGATGATCTCAGAAGTTTGTTGGCGGATGCGGGATTTACCCTCGAAAAGAATGTTTCGCCTGACACACCATTAAATATTTACAAGGCAATTTAAGTATCTAAAGTGCCAGCCATTTGTGGGTCAGGCCAGATTTGGCCAAGATGGGCGACCAGCTTCTCATGGTCTGTAAGATTGAGTACGCCACTTATATCGGTAGTGTTTATCTCCTCTGGCGGCGCTGGGCTCTCGAGTGATCGGCTCTGCTTGTCTGTGATTGAAGAGATAATAACCCTATCAGGAGTGGGTCCGGCGGCAAGAATTATGGCGACCTCTCCAGTTGATCGCCTCACGAGGCATCCCGGGGCAAAGAGACCCATAGCGCGCAGAAATAGCTCGCTCATCCGTCCGTCTATCGCCTGACCCCGGTGTTTAAAGAGCTCCTTCATGGCCTCCTGAGAACGCATTGTTTGACGATAGATGCGCGGTCTCGTCATCGCTACGTAGCTGTCAATGATCGCCAGTAGGCGCGTCTCTGGTATGATTCTGTCAGCCGTTAACTGTCTTGGATAGCCAGACCCATCTAATCGCTCGTGGTGTTGCAGTACTATTTGAAGCCAACGACGATCTCTCAGTCCCACTTTGACCAAGAGCTCTGCTGATCTCTTGGGATGCTCCTCGATCTGTTTTTGCTGCTCTGGTGTGAGCGGAGTTTTCTGATTGTCGAGCACCGATTGCAGAGCGAACAAGCCGATATTTTGAGTAAGGGCCGCACCGATTAGGGGTATACGGTCGGACTCTGGCCAGCCCAGCCGCGCTCCGGCGATCTCGCAAATCAGCGAGCAGTGTAGAGCGTGGATCAACGAGCTGGGCGCGTGGATGATTAGCTGGGTTGTACCCAGAATAGCGTCTGGGTTCGCTTTACAGACTGCCTGGATCCGTTTAATCAAACTCTGTAGCAGGCCTAATGTGAGCGGGCTAGAAACGGCACTTACTAACCCTTGGTGGGCAGTTTCGAGCTGGTTTAAAAGGCCGTTGACCATCTCGTAACTGCTTGCCTGCGAGGACACCGGATCTGGCGGCTTGTATTCGGTTAGAGCGGGTCCCGTGTAGTAATATGCACCTCTGCGAATCAGGCTCTCGATCTGATGATCACCCTCGACCGTGGCTCCCTCTCGTAGGAGCAGGTTTCCATCAGAATCGTAAAGCGCCCACTGCGTTGGAACGCCCAGACTTATCTGTGTTGGACTCAGTTTATGCTTGCCGGATCGATTTGCCATCAGCCTAGTGAGATCACGAAGTATTCCTTTGACTATAGACGCGGTTGGCACCAGGGGTACAACAATTGTGGTATGCCCCTGGCATTCCTCGCTCGATGTCTCTAGACATCCAAGAGAAGAGCGCTCTGAGTCGGAAACTTCGCATCGGGTAACTCGCACAGAGCCGGCTTCGCGAAAAGGTACCCCTGATAGAGATAGATACCGCTTTCCCTTAGGAATTCATATTCAGCAAGCGTCTCGACACCCTCCGCGATTATTTCAATCCCAAGTTCATCTGAAAGTGAGACCAGTGCTCTGATGGTTGCCTGTCGCGGCCCGCTGCGGTTGATATCACGTATCAAGTACATATCAAGCTTGATGATATCCGGGTTTACATCAATGAGTGAGTTGAGGCCAGCATAGCCCGCCCCAAAGTCATCTAGCGCGACGGTAGCGCCCGTACTGTGAATTCGGTGCAGCACATCCACTAATCTCGGAATACCATGAATAACATCAGACTCACTGATCTCGAAAATCAGCCGCTCCATGGGGAATCCAACCTTTTGTGCGTGCTCCAGTGTTTTAAGCGTGTGCATCTCTTCGCTGATCAAGCATTCACTGGTTATGTTCAGAGTCAGGCGGGTCTCCATTCCAAGATTGACCGCTCTTGATATGGCCGCCTCCCTAATAGACTGATCCAGCGGGCTTGTGAGTTTTCGGGGTGCTGACCTGAAAACGGACAAGGCAGACTCTCCATGCGCGCCCCGAACAAGCGATTCATAGGCGTATGTAGTGGAATCTCTGATATCGATAATGGGTTGATAGGCATTTAGGAACTTAACTGTCACACCCTCAGCCTGAAAATAGGAGGGGTCCCGGGGGTTCATTGCCATTTGCCTTTGGAGAATGACTCCAGTATGCGAACCGCTCGGCTTGCGTCCATGTTGGCCAGGCAGCTTTTGGCTACAAAGAAGTCGTTGAGACCATCAATAGTGCTGAGCATTTCGTCGGTGACCTCTCGGAACCCCATGCTCCAGTCGGGAAACTGACGTTTTGCGATCGGTTTCTCAAGGATATGGACGATGCTCTGGTGTCTTGAATCGAGCTGTATGCGTGAAAAAAGATGAGCAATGTCGGAAGGTGCTCCCTCGATCACCTGCATGAATGCCCCCCCGTCGAACAACAGCATGCCAGAGATATTGTTGAGTTGATTGTTGGGTCGAATTTTGAGCAGAAGCCGGGTGAGATCCTCAGCGGACATCTCTCTTGTCGCTTTACTTACATAGACCAGTTGAATCAGATCTGACATTTCACCCCCTGATGAATGCTGCTACGCCGAGGCGTCAGATTTTGGATCAGCGCAGCTCCGGTGTCTGTTATCACACCCTTAAGTGAAGTCTAGCAGGTTTTGTTGACTATACTGATGAGGTTCCCAATTAACCTTTTGAGGTGTCCGGTGCCTATTTTTATGGATCGTCATTATGCAGAGGAGGCGACTCAGAATACGCTAGCGCTGGCGCATTCGCAGGACCTGGCTATTCAAGCGCAGTTCGATGTGAAGTTTCTAACCTATTGGTTTGATGAGGCACGTCACACCGCGTTTTGTCTCGTTGATGCGCCTAACAAACAGGCTATTGTTGACGCACACAACGCCGCTCACGGTGACATTCCGCATGAGATTATTGAGGTAGACCCTGCAATTGTGAGTGCATTTTTAGGGCGCGTTGCAGATCCAGTTAGTGAAATTGCGACTACTATCCCAGAAGTTGACAGCGCATTCCGTGGAGTGATGTTTACTGATCTGCTGGACTCGACACTTTTAACCAGCACACTCGGGGACGGACGTGCGCTACATCAGCTTCATATTCATAACGCCTTAATAAGAAAGGAGTTGCGAAGATTCGATGGCCGTGAAGTGAAGCACACCGGAGACGGATTTATGGTCTCGTTTAATGATGTAGGCGCGATGATCAACTGTGCTAGTCAGATTCAAGTGGCATTTGGTCGACACAACGCAAAAGCGCCCGAACACCCGCTGCAGGTTCGCATCGGTCTGAGTGCTGGAGAGCCAATTGAGGAGCACGGGGATCTGTTCGGCGCTTCAGTCCAGCTGTCTGCCAGACTCTGTGCTGAGGCCGCGCCCGGACAGATTTTGGTATCGAGTTCAGTGAAAAATAACGTCAACGGCGAACACAGGTTTGAGCGGTTGGGTGATCGGTTGTTGAAGGGGTTTAGTCAACCGGTTTCCGTCTACTCTTTTAGCGGCAACCTCACTCGCGATTGAGCACCTCAAGCAGTTCTATTTCGAAAACCAGATCGGCATTCGGTGGAATCTTGCCCTTGAAACCATATTCGCCATAACCGAGTGCTGCTGGCACCTTTAGGCGGCGTATTCCACCGACTCTCATCCCTTTCAGTCCCTCTACCCAGCCGGCTATCACCTTTTTGCGACTTAAGACTGTTTGAAAGGGGGTGCCGTGTTTGTGCGATGAGTCAAATTCGCGACCATCCTCAAGAAAGCCTCGATAATGAGCGGTAATGAGCGCCCCCCCTTTTTTGACAACCGCACCACTGCCCTCGAGTAGATCTTCAACGACCAGTTCAGTGTAATGGCTCATCAATACTCGCCTCCACGGGCAGGGGTTTTGCGTCGATTAGTGGTGGTGACCGCCCACGCCATGGGCATGACCATGTGCAATCTCCTCGTCGGTAGCTGCCCGCAAGTCAACTATCTCGATATCGTAGGTGAGTGTCTTGCCCGCCAGAGGATGGTTGAGGTCAACTAGGACCATTTTTAGGCCGGGTTTGACAACCCTGACCTGACGCATGCCCTGATCAGTTTTGACGACGCCCACCATGCCGGGCTTCCAGCTACGAACGCCTTTTGGAAGACCCTGCAGGTGCTTCAGAGGCACACGCTGCTCCTGGCCCTCGCGGCGCTCGCCGTAGGCCTGATCCGGTGTCAACGTCACACTGATCTTGTCGCCCACGGCTTTGCCTGTTAGAGCCGTCTCTATGGCTGGGATCATGCCCTTGTGTCCATGAAGGTAGGCTAGGGGGTCAGACCCTATATTGCTCTCAACCTGCGTGCCTTCCGCATCGGTGAGCGTGTATATAAACTGCACTACGGTGTTATCGCTAATGTGTGACAAGGCTGAGTCCTCGGCTGAAAATTGATGTGGGGAGTATCGGTTTTACTGGTGGTTTGCGCAAGTACATAGCGGCTTCAAAGCAACCGTTTAGCGACCCCGGCCAGCTGATACCCTCTTGCCGTTAATTGCTCTGCAGTGGCGCGCAGGTGGTCGGGACTCACCTCGCAGCAACCGCCGATTAAACGGGCGCCCAATTCCGCCCACTCGAGCGTTAAATCTGCGTAGCGCTGCGGGCTGACATCTGAACGTTCTCCGAGTAATGCAACTGATTGGCCGGCCGCCAAGGCCTCTACAGAGATAAACCCATTGGCATAACCCCCGTATGGCAGATTGTAGCCCCGCAATTGCGGCAGTGCTGCCGTGATGTCCTCGGGCGCACTGCAATTGAGCCAGATACCCTTGGGTGCAAAGGGGAGGCAGGCGTCGATACAGGCCTCTAATGTCTCGCCCGAGCGCAACAGTCCGTTAGGTTCCACTCGAATGCCAAGGGTGTATGGAATGCCACTCTGGTTGGCCGCAGCACAGGCGGCTCTCGCTTCTGTACTGTTGGTCATTGTTTCGATAAGGAGTACATCCATATCTGACTGTAGTTCACAGAGTTTTTGATACTCAGGCACCATGGAGTCGTAGCGGCGAGGTGGGTTGGGTAGGTAGCTTCCATGTAACGGGGGTAGGCACCCCGCGCGTTCTATCACTGCCCCAGAAGAGGCAATTGCACTCTCCATGGCCGCTTTGGCGCCGTTGAAGATCTCTTGCTGTCGATCGATAATACCTGCTGCCTCAAGGCGCGTCGGTGTGGCTGTGTAGGTATTGAGAGTCAGTGTCCTACAACCCGCGCGGATGAAATCAAGGTGCACCGCTGTGACAATATCTGGGTCCCTCAGTTGAACCTCCACGGACCAGAGTTTTGTCCGAGGTTTGCCCGCGCGCTTGTATATCTCCTGACCCGTGCCACCATCGAGAAGAGCAATGTCTGTCATTCAGTCTCCGGTTTTGTCATCTGAACCGCGCCATGCGTTGATGCCCGTCATACTAACATTTTTGATGTTTTTTAGCAGAAATTTGGACTAGCCTTGAGCGCAGATTTGTGAAGCAGGCCGAGTTTTTTGATGAGGACGAGTTCATGAGTATCGAGTTGATAGAACATCACTATCCCAAAAGGCGGGTAGTTGTTCGCGAAGTTGGCTTGCGAGATGGTCTTCAGATGGCGCAGGTGTTTCCTAGCACCGAGCAGAAGAAACGCTGGATTAGCTTGGAGTACTCCGCCGGTGTACGTCATTTTGAAGCTGGCTCCTTCCTGCCAGTTTCGCGTTTCCCACAGTTCGCCGATGTTGGCGAGATTGTCCGTCACATCCAGTCACTGCCAGGTGCTACGGCGATTGCACTGGTTGTTAATGAGCGCGGTATCTCGGAGGCGTTTGCAGCCGGAGTCGATGAGTTGACACTCGTGCTATCGGCAACTGAGGAGCACAACCAGGCTAACACCCGGCGGAGTCGAGAAGCTAGCTTGGAGGCGATAGGTCATGCGGTGAAACAACGTGACCAAACAAGCAGGCAGACGCTTCTCAATGTCATTATCTCGATGTCGTTCGGCTGTTCAATCGCCGGTACGGTTGATTCAGATGAGGTGTTGAGGCTGGCCAGAGAGTGCCTGAAGTTGGGTGTGGATACTGTTGGTATTGCGGATACCGTAGGATACGCCGGGCCAACTCAAGTAAAAGCGCTCTGTCAGCAGATGGCGTCGCTCATGGGTGAGCGACCTTACACGGTCCATCTTCACAACACGCGCGGAACCGGACTGGCGAACGCAGCCGCTGCGTTGGAAGCCGGTGCACGTATCTTCGATGCATCTCTCGCTGGGCTGGGCGGCTGTCCGTTCGCGCCGGGTGCAACAGGTAATGTGGTCATTGAGGATCTGCTTTTTATGTTTGAAACGATGGGGATCAGCACTGGAGTTGATATCGCACGGCTGATAGAAGTCCGCAGGGTGATAAGCGAAACGATGCCGGATGAACCGCTCCACGGTGGAGTCGCTCAAGCCGGTTTACCAAAGAACTTTCGTTCACAGGTTTGACAAGAAGAGCACGTCACTTCACTCTGAGAGTTGTACGAGCAACTACAGGCGTCTCAACTGTGACGCGTCTCACGTCTAGATTCAGGGTGAGCAAGAATGACTAGCAGAAGCTAAGCACTCATCTGAGATAAACCCGTTCAATCTGGTGTTGGCACACGGGTTATCTGAGCAGCCGAACCGAATATCAGGTTCATTATCACTCCATCTAATTTGGCATCAGTGTTCGATTTTAAAATATGCTTGAGTGGAGCGGTTCGGGGTCACGGATGGGCGAGCGTATATTGCAGCGCCACTGATTAATTCCCTTTGCTTGTATGCGTTTATCAGGCATCATTGATTCGCTTAATTCTGCTCGTTTTACTATATATAAGTCAGGGTTAGCGTCTCAGTGAGAGCGCTGCACACGCGCAAGGACGTAGATGATTGAACGCCTAAATAAAACCTCCGCAACGATTATGGTCGTAGAGGATGATCCAACCACTGAACAGTCACTGATCGATTGCCTGTCCGATCTGGGCAACGTTGTGACCTTTTCCAATGCCGAGAATGCACTCAGTTTTGTCTCTAGGGGTGGTCGAGTCGATCTGGTGATTGCCGATATTGTCCTGGGGCAGATGAATGGAATAGAACTGTGCGAGCGTTTGTCACAGCAGTACTCGGGTGATCACTTTGTTCCGGTACTCTTTTATAGTGCCTTTGCCGATAGTGCGATGGAACGTCTCGCTTACCAGGCGGGTGGCGTCGATTTTATAGAGAAACCAATGAGCTTTGCGCGCTTGCAGCTGCGTGTTCGCTCGTTTCTGGCAATCAGCAAGCGCTTCTCTACTTTGCGTAGCAAGTTGGAAGTGGACCAGACAACCGATCTGATGCTTCGCGATGTGTTTATTCAACGCGGTGCAATTCAGATCCTCAAACGGCTTTTTACTGGTGCGACCTCAGCTCTGCTGGTACTAAACGTTGCGGGCACGTCCAAGGTCAACGCTGAACAAGGATTTGAAGCGGGCGATAAGCTTCTATCTGATGTGGCCCATTGTTTGCATGAAGTGTGTGAAGCACGGGGCTATCTTGCAGCCAGGCATATGGGTGATAAATTTCTGGTTTTGGTTCCCGATTGTGCCGAGGAGGCCCCTGGCACCCTGGCGTCGAAGCTACTCGAATCGCTCAGCTCACACCTGGCTATAGTGCGTCAGGAGCTGGCGACCGTTGAAATTACTGGTGGTGGAGCCTCACTCAAACATACTGAGGATTTGCGCACGGACCGCGGTGGTTCAGCTAATGCGATTCGGCAAATGATTCACCTAGCAGAGCAGCAACTGGCTGCCGCGCCCAAGGGTAAAGCGAGTGAATGGACGTTTGCTGAGCTCACTCGCAAACAGGTTAATATCGAGTGATTGAAAGGTTACTCAATGGAGGTTAAAGGACAGTGACGAATAAAGAAGCAGAGAGCGCGGTAGAAGTGGCCGACGAGACCACAGAAGCTAAACGCTTTCAGAATCTTATTGTTGTTGCCATTGGTGCGTCGGCTGGCGGACTTGAAGCGATTACGTCATTACTTCGGGCGAGCAAACCAAACGGCTACATCGCATTTGTAATTGCGCAACACATGGCGCCACAACACCGGTCTGTGTTGGTGGAACTTCTGTCCAAAGATTGTGAATACCGTGTAGTAGGTGCAACGGAAGGGGCGGTGATAAAGCCAGACACCGTTTATGTAAACACGCCGAATACTGATATCGTGGTTAAAGATGGCCGCATTCACCTTAAGGTGCCGACGACAGACATTGGCGCCAAGCCCTCTATCGATAAACTGTTCAACTCGGTAGCGGATGCATTTGGTAACCAGGCGATCGGTATTGTGCTGTCTGGCACAGGTTCAGATGGTACTCAGGGTTGTAGAGCGATACGTGATGCCGGTGGCATTACGATCGTGCAAAACCCTGATACGGCTAAATATGATGGCATGCCCAACTCGGTTATCCGTGCGCGCACCGCCGACCTCATTTTGAGCCCGGAAGAGATTGCGGCTTACCTACCAGAACTGCACAAGCACCCAGCGGGTAAACCGACGACTCCGGTCGAAGATACGCCCGATCAGGTGGTATCGCTCGATGGCATCATTGACCGAGTGTTTACTGTTACAGGTGTCGATTTCCGCCAGTACAAAAAAGCAACACTCGAGCGGCAGTTACAACGCCGAATCGCTGCCCTGCGGCTTAACTCCATCGAAGAGTACTTCGCCCATATTGATGGCGATCCCGAAGAGCTGGAAATACTTCAGCGAAGCTTCCTTATATCGGTGACAGGTTTCTTCCGTGATGAGGAGGCCTTTGCCTCACTCGGAAGTATTATCGACAACGTTATCGAGCAGGCCGCTGAGACGCGTATTATTCGTATTTGGGTACCGGCTTGTGCAACGGGCGAAGAGGTCTACTCAATCGCAATTATGTTAGCAGAGCGTCTTGGACCGACTCTGCGGGGTTATGAGGTCAAGATCTTTGCTACCGATATTGACGATATTAGCCTGGAGATCGCTCGCCATGCGGCCTATGTTGATGCCGTGATTGAGCACCTCGATGAACGCGTCCTCTACAACTATTTCGATCAGGAGGGGAATAAGTACCGCGTGAAGAAGTGGATTCGCGACATGTGTATGTTCGCGCGCCATGACCTGATCAAGGACCCACCATTCCTCAAAATGAATTTGATTAGTTGCCGTAACTTAATGATTTATTTGAGTTCGCAGCTACAGAACCAACTGGTCAATAACTTCCACTACGCGCTGAGTCCAGGCGGGTTCTTGTTCCTTGGTAAGTCCGAGTCAATCGGTACCACCGGTGACAAGCTGTTCGAAGTGGTCAGTAAAACCAACAAGATATTTCGTCGAAAGTCAGGCGTAGTCTCTTATGGTCGCTTCGGGGCCTCTTTTGCGCCCAAGCCAAATCATTCCGATTCAGCGAGCAAAGCGATAGCACCCGTTTCTCGACTTGCAGAGCGAGTTCGCAGTGTATTGGTTGAGACCTACGCCCCGCCCACCATTCAGTTGAATGACGCGTTTCAGCCGATGGAGTATTTCGGTGATGTCTCGTCTTTCCTGCAGATCTCCCCGGGTAAAGCGAACTTCGATATCGTCAGTCTCGCCAGTCCGCAGCTGCAGACAGAGGTGCGGGCGTTGGTCAACCGCTGTGCTCGTAGCGATGCGGAGAAGGTCGAACATATGGTGCGATTCCGATTCGCAAATGATGATGCGGCCTCTTCAGTCAATATCATCGTGCGTAAGCTGCTGGATACGGTGACTGATTCACACATCTACCTGATGACCTTCAAGCGTCTGGAGTCGACTGGCTCCAGTGCAACACTGCGAGCTGAGGCGATTGCGCCTGAGGATGTGCAGGCGGTTGCCGAACTTGAAGAAGAACTTGATCGTACTCGAGATCATCTTCAGGCCGTTATCGAGGAGCTAGAGACCTCTAATGAAGAGCTGCAGGCTCTCAACGAAGAGCTTCAGGCCTCTACCGAGGAGTTGCAGGCGTCAAACGAAGAGTTGGAGACTACCAACGAAGAGTTGCAGGCGACTAACGAGGAGCTCACCACGGTCAATGATGAACTACAGGCCAAATCGATACTGCTGACTGATACCAATGAGACGTTGAACAATATTCAGCGCTCTTTGGATATGGGTCTTATTGTTGTTGACGTTGATCATCGGGTAACGCGGTTTACGCCGCAAACTGTCCGTCTATTCGGTATTTTGCCAGACGATATTGGCCACAAGCTCACTAAGCTGCCAAAGCATATTGAGATTGAAGACCTAGGCGCGGTTATCGACTCAGTCATCAGTACAGGCACACCCGTTCGCCGCCAGATTGAGCGTCCGGGTGAAAAATACCTGATGAACGTTTCACCTTATCGCCGTGATCAGGGGGTGATCTCCGGTGCCGTGCTGACCTTCACTGAGACGACCAAACTGAGTGAATCTCAGGACCGTGCTGCTTATGTTCAGCATCTTCTGGAGACAATCGGTACGGTGATTGATGAGGGTGTTCTGGTGTCACGTCGCGGTCTGACCGAGGTACTGTTCGTGAGTACGCGTATGGAAGAGATTCTGATGCGTAAAGCAGAGGTGCTGACTCGTGATCCGGAGACCTACCTCGATGTGGTACACCATGATGATCGTGAACGTGTGGTTGCACAGTACCGTGATCAGGAAGCGAAGAGCTGGGATATGACTTACCGCCTGAAACGTCGTGATGGTACGATTGTTAAGGTGCGCGATAAAGCGGTTTGTATGGAGAACCGCGAATCGAGTACAGGCGACGAGATGGTCAGTCTGGTAGAACTCTTAACTGAGTGATAGATAGAAAAAGCTGGGACTTGTCCCAGCTTTTCTGTTTTTACTGTGAGTAAGTCTGATGGATACTCAACAACAATAATTCACAAACTCATCGGAGAAAATTATGAAGAATTCATTGCTCGCGCTCGGCCTGTCGCTCGCCTCTGTTGCTGTTTCGGCAGCCGAGTATAAACTTGCGATCCAAGTCAGTGATAATGATCCTGCTAAGATGCATATCGCTTTAAATAACGCTGAAAATGTACAGAGCCACTATCAGCGTATGGGTGATAGCGTGAAAGTAGAGATAGTTGCTTACGGTCCGGGTCTTCAGATGTACACAATGAACAGCCCAGTCAAAGAGCGTATCGAAGCGCTTTCGCTTGATGAGAGTTACACCTTCGCGGCTTGTGGCAATACACTGGCCAAAATGGAGAAGAAGGCTGGTAAGCAGGTAGCACTTCTGGACGGCTCTAAACTGGTGGACTCAGGTGTTGTTCGTTTGATGGAGTTGCAATCCCAGGGTTACGCTTACGTTCGACCCTAACTACTGCTCTCATCTAAAACGGGAGCGCCAAGGCAGCGGTCCCGTTTGTCACAAATGTCTTTCTTATCCCCCAGGATTACTCTAATCTGATCCCTCTGATTTCTGATAAATTGAACAGCCCGGTAATGGATGGCGAATGAAAGTACTGATTGTGGATGACAGTGCAGTCTCGAGAGAGCATTTGGCGTTCTTCTGCCGCGAGCAGGGGTTTAGTCCCGTTTTATTTGATAACGGCCAACAACTTCTGGATTGGATAAACGTCCAGAGTATCGAGGACGCACTCCTGCTGCTTGACTGGGAGATGCCTGATATCGAGGGGCCAGATCTTTGCAGGCGCATTCGAAACGACTTTCCTGACGCGGCCACTTATCTGTTATTGGTTACTGCTCGCGCATCGAGTGAAGACTTGGCTGAGGGGTTGGGTGCCGGCGCCGATGACTACATAACCAAGCCCTTTGATGCGATGGAAATTTCCGCACGTCTGGCTGTCGGAGTCCGAACGCTTGCGTTGCGGCGCAAACTTAATCAGGCCAATGCCAAACGCTTTGCAGCCGAGCGCTATGCGGGTGTCGGTCAGTTAGCAGCCGGAGCTGCGCATGAGATCAACAACCCGCTTGGTTTTTTGAAATCTAATCTAAGTTTTCTGCAGGACAATTTACCTGCCAGTTTGGGTCTTTTGCAGCGCGCTCTTGACCCGCAGGAGTCGATAGAAGCAGTTCGCTCAGAGATGAGTCGTGAGCAGATTCTGGAGACCATCGATGATTTCTCGGACTTAATGAGTGAAATGAATCTGGGTGTTGAGCGAGTCAGTGCGATTATTAAAGCGTTAAAGAATTTTAGCGATCAGCTGCCGCATAAATATGTAGATATCCAGTTACCGCAGCTTTTCGCCAGTGTGGCACCGCCGAATGCTAAGATCAGCCTGCAGACAACCCGATCGCTTTGCGCTGACGAACCTCAGATCAAAGAGTTACTAGAGGCGCTCGTCGAAAATGCTCTCTGGGCAACCCGCGATGGTGGCGATGTTGAGTTGCTGGCCTATGACCGGGGTTCGGAGATTCTTCTCGAGGTACGTGATACGGGGTGTGGTATCGCTCCTGAAAATCTGGAGCGGGTGTTAGATCCTTTCTTTACGACTCGGCCTGTGGGTGAGGCGATCGGTATGGGGCTCAGTAAAGCACAGGCTATCGTTCGTAATCATGGTGGCTCCTTACAGGTGACAAGTCACCCCGAATCGGGTACCCGGGTCAGTTGCGAATTTCCTCTGGAGAGTTAATGAAGCCACTTGCACGCACGCAGGACTGGCATGGCACCGTGGCCGTATTTGACGATGGTAACAAGCGTTACCTCAGCTTCGGTGTCGAGGATGAACAGAGCTGCATACTCAAAAGTAATCCCGGTCATCCTCAATATCCATTTATCCGCACTATGCTGTTAGCGTTACTGTATGTCGAACCCAAGCGCGTCCTCAGTTTTGGTCTGGGGGCAGGTTCTCTCAATTCTGCTATCGCTCTGGCTTGTCCAGGAGCCAAACAGCAGGTTGTTGAGCTGCGCCAGACCGTTGTCGACTATGCCTACAAATACTTCTACCTACCGCGCTCAAAAGCCTTGGAGATACGTGTTCAGGATGCGGCTGAGTATATTGAGGAGCCAATTAGTAAGCGATTTGATCTGGTTTTCTCTGATCTCTATGACGATCAGGGGTTGTGCGAGACACAGATTGATGACCGCTTTTTGCAGGGCTGTATCGAACGGCTCCAGCCGAAAGGCTGGCTGGTGCTGAACTGCTGGCGCGAGCATCGAGCCGATCAGGTACTGGATCTGTTGGATAAGCAGTTTGAGTACCTCTTTAGTTCAACTACCCAAGACGGTAACTGGTTACTATTGGCTACCAATCACATGCCGCAACTTAGCCAGAGAGCGTACAAGGAGAGAGCACGTATCCTAAGTGATCAACTGGGATTCTCTCTATTGGCGTTCGCTAAAAGGATGAAAGCGGTAACGCGCGAGAGTTAGACCTCGGCGCCCGTGCTCTGAACGCTGATGCCTGCCTCAACTCACTGATCAGGTCGGCATCAGGTGTCATACAGACGATTAAATCAGTCCAATCTCCCGTAAGCGCTGTTGCAGATATTCACCCGCCGTAAAGCGCTCGCTTAGGCGTACTTCAGAGCGTGGATGCACAAACATAGGTATGGAGTAGCGTGAGACATTAGCAACGCTTGGGGGGTTTACCACTCGATGAGTGGTGGAAGGGAAGTATCCTCCACTTGCTTCCTGCAGCATATCGCCAGTATTGATGGTAATGACGCCCTGACCCCCTTCAACAGGGAACCAGTTACCCTGTTTGTCTCTGGCTTCAAGCCCGGGCTGAGACCCCGAGACCAGAAGGGTAATCAGATTGATATCTTCATGAGCCGCTGCACGCACTGCTCCTGGTTCAACCTCACCCTCTATCGGAGGGTAGTGAAGCACCCTTAGTAACGACTGTTCACTGCCTGCAATCATACTATCGAGTGCCTCGGTGAAGCCCGCGCGAACCGATTCTGGCGCGTTTTGCTGAATCCACTCGAGAAGCTCACTACCTAAGGCATGCAGGTCTGCGTAGAAAGATCGAGTTTCACTCTCCAGCGAAGTCGGCACACGCCCCCAGGGGTAGACATGGTAGAACTCTTTCAGGTCTTTCGCTGGCGAGTCCTTGGCATTTTCACTACGAAAAGGGAAGTAGCCATCTTGTTTGGTCTGCTCGAAGGTATAGTCATGCTTCTCAGCCGAGTTAAAGAAGTCTGCCCATAGGCGGTAGAAGTCATCAATTCTTTGCGGCGTAATCGGACTGTTGCTTAATACCGCAAAGCCTGATTCGTGCAGCGAGGTGACGAGATCTTTGCCAGCACTCGCGTGTGTATAGTCGATCTGTTTTACGTTCATATCTCTCCTTAAGCTGCAGCTCAGTTGTGCGCCGCTATAAAACGCTTCACTTCATCTAACGTGGGTATGGCTGCAGCCGTTCCCGGACGTGTAACCTGCAAAGCCGCTGCGTTCAGTGCCAGATGCATAGCGGCTTGGATGTTCTGATTTTGTGTCAAGGCAGCGAGCAGAAAACCGAGGAAAGTATCTCCTGCGCCCGTAGTGTCAACTGCCTCAACTTTAGGGGAGGGTAATTGCCAGGCTCCCTCTTGACCTATATAGCGGGCACCTGAGGCGCCTAGCGTGATCAAAAGATGAGGAACCGGTATGTTTTCAACCATACACCCCAACGCAGATGCCAGTGCCTGGGCTTCGACCTCATTTACAACCAGAAGATCCGCGAGGGGTAAAAGATCCACTGTCGTGGCCGCCACAAAAGGAGCGGCGCTGTAACAGACTTTCAGACCCTGAGCTTTCGCCTGACGTAGATAGTAGGCGACGTTGTTTGTCTCGTTCTGAGTCAGCGCCCAGTCTCCGGGTCTTGCCTGCGCTAGCGCCCTGTCTATCTGGTCTGTACCAATCTGATGATTACCACCTGGATTGAGAATAATCTGGTTTTCACCGCTGGTCTCATCAACCATGACAATGGCTAACCCGCTGGCGAGGGCATCGTCGAGTATGTGACTCATCTCGACCCCTGCGTGTTTTAGCGGATCTATGAAATGAAGATCGTTCGCGGCCATACGGCCAATGTGGTGAACTTGGGCACCTGCCATGGCCAGCGCCAGGCTCTGATTCGCACCCTTACCACCCAAACCGCAAGCATAGTGATTGGCTTGCAGGGTCTCTCCCGCTTTTGGCAGATGGGATAGACGAAAAATATGGTCAATATTGATAGAACCCAGATTATAAACCGCCAATGAGTTGCTCCTTCTCTTCAGCTATTGAGCTAAGATATCCTAGTATAACGAATCCGCAAACTCGTCTGTTATCAGATCCACGTCCCGAGGGTTCGATTAGCTGGACTCAATATAAGGATAAGAATGTTAGCGCCAGAGATACCGCTTGATGAAGCTGCAAGGCTTGCAGAGTTGGACAAGTATCAGCTACTCGATTCAGATGCTGAGTTAGAATTTGATCATCTGACCTCTTTGATGGCGAGTTCGTTTGGCGCACCCATTGCGCTCATCTCCTTAATCGATTCTCATCGGCAGTGGTTTCTGTCCCGTCAGGGGCTAGAGGTATGTAGTACGTCGCGCCAGGTCTCTTTTTGCGGGCATGCCATTCTCGACAACGACGTCTTCTACGTAGAGGATGCAACACAGGATGAGCGTTTCTACGACAATCCGCTAGTGACCGGGGAGCCCCATATACGTACTTATGCCGGTGCACCCATTATCTCCCCTCAAGGGTTCAAACTGGGAACCACCTGCCTTATTTTTACTCAGATGACTCCGTTGAGCGCAACTCAGCTTCACCAGCTTGCTGATTTTGCGAGGGTAGCGAGCGACATGATTGAGATGCGTTTGGACCGTCTCTACTACCGTGCGCAACAGATGAGACTGCAGCAGTTGGTTGCTGTGTTAGGACATGAACTGCGCACGCCTCTTGCCTCATTAAAGATGATGCAGGACCAGTCCAAACTTGATCAATGCCTTCCGCTTGGACGCGAAATGGTGGAGACAACTGAGCATCTGCAAACGATCACAGCGGATATCGAAGCCCTCGCGTTGGGCAGCGAAAAGCAGGTAGCTATGGCGCGAGCGCGACCCTTTGAGACGGTGGAGAAGGTGATTAACTCACTGGCACCGCTTCTTGACGAGAGGGGTATAAGCTACGAGCTACGGGCTGATACTCTTGCCAGTGAGGCGGCCATGCTTGATACACACGGGTTGCGGCAGGTGCTTACTAACCTAATTAGAAACGCAGCCTTACATAGCCAAGCCACTGAATTAAGAGCCGAACTCAGCTGCGAGCTGAAACATGACTTATATCGTTACCAGCTTCTGATTATCGATAACGGCAAGGGTATCCCTGAAGATGACAGGACGCGGATTTTTGACCCTGATCAACGTGGTCAGAGTCACTCTCCCGGAAGTGGACTGGGCTTGGCCGTCTGTCGTGAGATTGTACAGAGAATGGAGGGTTCAGTTGATGTCAGTCCAACACCGGGTGGCGGCACCACCTTTCATCTAAAATTCAGCGCCGAGCCTGCGATGGAGGTTGCTCCACGACCGCAGATAGACGTTGGGGACCGAAATGTATTAAGGGGACTCAGAATTCTCTTGGTTGAGGATACACGTATGCTGCGCATTCTCGGTGAGGTGCTCCTTAAGAGAGCAGGAGCGGAGGTGGTATTGGCTGAGAATGGCGTTGAAGCGCTGGCACAGCTAGGTAGGTCAGCGTTTGACTACATCCTCTGTGACTTTGTGATGCCGGGTATGGCGGGGGACGAGTTGACGCAACTTGCCAGAGAGAGGTATCCCCATATCCCGGTTATCATTCTGAGTAGTATCAGTGATCAACAGCAGATTGAGCGCCTGATACAGATGGGTGCGCTAGGTGTGCTACCCAAACCGTTCGATATCAGGCGGCTTACCGAACTGTTGATAGCGAATCGACCTTAGTTGCAGGTTCACCCGACGGATCGTGCAGAGCGCTAACTTTTACCTGCACTCAGGATGGACGAAGCCTTCATAGAGCGTTCAAAGAGAGTTAGTTGATGTGTGGCCGCTATAACCTATTAGATAGTGACGGGGTACGTGACCTCCTTGAGGGGCTGGGTGTCAGTACTCAGGGTAAACACTTGTCAACCTCTGTGAATATTGCACCCACGGAACAGGTCTCTGTTGTTGTCAGGTCACAGGATGAAACTGGGCTTGAACCGATGCGGTGGTGGCTAACACCGGCCTGGGCAAAACGGCCCGACAATCGCTTCTCAATGTTTAATGCTCGTTCCGAGACCCTCGCCTCCAGTCCTGCATTTAAACCATCGCTTCATCACCAGCGTTGCATATTCCCCATGTCGAGCTTTATCGAGTGGCGCCAAGAGGCTGGGGTTAAGCAACCCTACCTAATCGAGTATGAGCGCGGTGCGATGGCTGTTGCCGGGCTCTGGTCGCACTGGCAGGGTATCGAGGGGGAGCTCTTCAGCTGTACGATGATAACGACTGAAGCGGTAGAGGGGTTCAGCCCTTTTCACCTTCGCCAGCCAGCCTTCTTATCACTGGAAGAGGCCAATTTATGGATAGACCCGACGCTTGAGGGTCAGCGGTTGTTGCATCTTTTGCGTCCACAACTTCCAGTTTCTCTTCGCGTCCGAGCCATTGACAGAGCAGTCAACTCCAGTCGGAACAAGTCACTGCCTCTGCTGTTAGATCGTGCTGCTTTACATGTCGAATCGGTTTAAGTAGTAGCTAAACGGGTTTAGTGCTTAACAAGCTGATATTTAAGATAGCGATCCAGACGCCAAATAGACGATAATAATGCCGTTAATCAATAATCAGGGCGTTAATGTGGAAGTGACCGAATCTCCCTCGACTTATCAGCAAATGCGGAACGATATTCTTGAGGGCGAGATAGCACCGGAGTCTAAGCTCTCCATAGCGGTACTGGCGGAGCGTTACGGCTCCAGTGCAGCACCCGTGCGCGAGGCTTTATCGCGCCTTGCTGCCGAGGGTCTTGTGACCCGTCGGGGCCAGCGCGGATATTGGGCAGCACCGATTTCAGCTGATGAGTTTGTCGAAGTATCGCGTTTGCGGGAGATGTTGGAAGTGGACGCCTTCAGGCAATCGATCGAATCAGGTGATCTGGATTGGGAAGCGCGTATTGCTGGTGCCCGTCACCGTGAGTTGGCTGTGCGCAGTCGAATTGATCTGAGTGATAGTGAAGCCGCGGTGCAGCGCACGCGTGAGAACCGCCGTTTTCATATGGCTTTAATCAGCGGTTGCCCGTCTCAGTGGCAGCTAAGATTTATCTCTACGCTCTATGACCAGTCGGAACGATTTCGCCGTCTGTCATTGACCAGTGCGGTTGATTCGTCGGCCAGGCCAAGGGTGGATGAACATGAGCAGATCATGCAAGCGGCGTTTAAACGCGATGTAAAGACCGCCTGTGAGTTGTTGCGCCTTCATATTGTTCACGCAAACGAGCAGGTTATGAGAACGCTGTTCCCGAATAGTTAATCAGGCCCTAGTGCGCGCTGAGCGGGCCAGCTTAAAGGCTGGCCCGCTAAAACGCTGGATATCATCGATAACCCTAAGCCTGAGATGCGCTGGCTGTCGAATCGTCTCAGCAGAGCACCGGTGTTGAGGATTAGCGAATTTCGATGCGACGCGCCTTCATCGCTTCTGGAATTTCACGGATCAGATCAACGTGCAGCAGACCGTCTTGCATAGTAGCGCTCTCAACACGCACATGATCGGCTAACTGGAAGCGACGTTCGAAGTTCCGCGCGGCGATGCCTTGATACAGATACTGGCGTTCCACCTGCTCCTCGCTCTTCTGACCGCGTATTACCAGGTTGCCGCTCTCACTTAAAATTTCCAGTTCCTCCTGCGAAAATCCGGCAACGGCCATACTAATGCGGTAGGCGTTCTCGCCGGTTAGCTCGATATTGTAGGGCGGATAGGCTGGTTGCTGTTCATTGCGGCTCGCTGCATCAAGCATGCTGGCCAGACGATCGAAACCGATCGCAGAACGATACAGTGGAGAGAGATCAAAATTACGCATAGTTCATATCCTCAATTCAAAGCAATATGTTAGAAGCTATAAATCAGTGGTTTCGCCAACCTTCTGGCTTGGCGAAAAGCTTAGGCGGTGCAGATGCCCCCGCCTCATTAGTCAAAATGGGGGTGAGTAATTTTAATTTCAAGGGCTTGTTCGGAGGGCTAGATATAACCAGAGGTTTGTGAAGCTCTGCGTGACATGTAGTGGTGAGTAGGAGCTCTATGAACTCCTACGGCGCCGGTTGGTGGGTTAGTGGCTCTGGTTAAACTGATCAGGATCGTTGGTGATGGCGACGCTGACGTTGGGTGAGGGTATTTTATAGTCATAGACGCGCTCCCAACCTTTAGACTCTGGGTGTCGTTCCCAGACAGTGCCGGCATTGTACTCAAGCAACGGAGCGAGAGAGTCATCAATTTGCACCAGGCGCTCAGTAGGAATGGGGATCATATTGACCTGTTCGTCTGCGAGGAATACCTCATCCTCGTAGCCTGTAAACAGACGCCAGCCGGTGTCGTTCAGATGCTCTGGCACCGTCTTGTACATAAAGCGCACCGGCAGTTTCTCATCGATCACGAGGCGAGACATCAGCGCTAGATAGCCGTTTTTTGTCTGGTTGGTTTCGCCCTGATAGGGCTTCGAAGATTCGTCTTGGCTCATAGGACACTCCAACTAATCAGAAAGCGTCCAGTGTAACATGACCTCAGTTTCAGGCGGACTTTTCGTGCTTTTCCAGCAGTTCTGAACGTAGGATTTTACAATCCTTAGGTGCCTCTATTGCCAGTTTAACCTGACTGCCGTTGATGGCCACGACACGAACGATAATGTCATCTCCAATAACAACTGTGTTTTTTTTGAGGTCGCGAGTAATACTCAACATGCGCTTAATTCCCTTTGCAAAGTGTTGTCATTATTCCCAATCTTCCTGATTGGCTTTGCAAGTATTAGACCAGATTTATCGCTCGGTGTAATCGGACTTTTTCTTAAATTCGCATAGATCTTCGATGAGGCAGGCGCCACAGCGTGGCTTGCGGGCCACGCAGATATAGCGTCCATGAAGAATTAGCCAGTGATGAGCATCAATTAAAAACTCCTTGGGTACCAAACGCAAAAGGCGTTGCTCGACCTCAAGTACATTTTTACCCGGTGCGATTCCGGTGCGATTGGAGACGCGATAAATATGGGTATCGACGGCCATCGTTGGCTGTCCAAAGGCGGTGTTGAGTACAACGTTTGCCGTCTTGCGCCCAACCCCTGGCAGCGCCTCAAGGGCTTCACGGGTTTGTGGCACCTCACCTCCGTAAAGCTCCACCAGCATCTGGCAGGTTTTCATTAGGTTCTCTGCCTTGGTATTGAACAGGCCGATGGTCTTAATTTTATCCTTCAGCTCTTCAAGACCAAGATCGATAATTGCTTGTGGTGTATTTGCGATAGGAAAGAGCTTGCGCGTCGCTTTGTTGACACCGACATCAGTCGCCTGTGCGGAGAGGAGCACGGCTGCAAGCAGTTCAAACGGACTGCTATATTCGAGCTCTGTCTTGGGGTTGGGATTATCTGCTCGCAGTCGTTCGAAAATTTCTGTTCGTTTAGTGCGATTCACGAGATCTGCCCTGTAACGCGCACGCGCTTGTCGCCTTTGACGCCTTTTTGCACGGGCAATACGACCTCTTTTGCTTTGTTTCGCGCTTCAATACCCGCATCAATTAGATTTTTAAGAGCGATCAGCAGGCCCAGTGCAACGAAAGCTCCAGGCGGTAGAATGGCAAACAGGAATTGCGGATAGTCTTCCGAGAGCACCCAGTACCAGTCACGTGCAGCCTCACCGAAAAGAAGGTGCATGTTGGCAAAAAGCGCCCCCGTACCGATCAGTTCACGAATAGCGCCCAGCAGGATCAGTACTGCCATAAAGCCGACCGACATGCTAAAACCGTCAATCAGTGACTCCCGAACGGGGTTACGAGAGGCAAATGCATCGGCGCGTCCCATAATAATACAGTTGGTCACAATCAACGGAATGAAGATACCCAGTATCAGGTAGAGGTCATAGGTAAGCGCCTGCATCATCAGTTCAATTGCCGTTACGAATGCAGCAATGATCATGACAAAAATTGGCAGGCGAACGGATTCAGGCACCAGGTTGCGGAATAACGAGATACTGAGATTTGATCCAGTTAAAACCACCAGCGTTGCAAGCCCAAGCCCAAGGGCATTGACCACTGAGTTTGTGACTGCCAGCAGCGGGCAGAGGCCGAGTAACTGCACGAGGGCGGGGTTGTTACTCCAGAGCCCCGCTTTAATCAGCTTGGTATCTTGAGCGTTCATGCGTCGGCTCCTTTTGTGCTCGCAACCGGTTTGAGCAGCGTGGCGCGATTTGCTTCGAAATAATCCAACGCCTGCGCCGTAGCGCTGACGATGGCACGTGGCGTAATAGTGGCACCGGTGAACTGGTCAAACTGTCCCCCATCCTTACGCACAGCCCAGGTTGAATCCTCGCTGCTGTCTCTCTGGCGACCATTGAAGCTTAGAACCCAGTCAGACTTGCTCAGTTCGATATTGTCACCCAGGCCAGGGGTCTCTCGGTGCGAAACGACGCGAACGCCAGCGACGGAGCCATCGCGATTAATACCCACCAGCAGATCGATATCACCTGAATACCCCTCTGACGTGCGCACTGGCAGGATAACCCCACTAACACTGCGCTGCTCAATGGCTTGGAAGGCGAACATCGGGTCCGGGTAACCTAGAGCGCCAGTCGGCAGAGGCAGACGGTTCTGATAAAGCTCTGCATCAATCTCACGGGGGTAGATCTCAAACAGCGCGCGCGCTGCTGCCTCAGCTTGATTCTTCGCGATACGCTCTTGGGTGTTGACCTGAGTAATAGCGATGATGGCTGCTGCTAAGATGGCAAATAGCGCAATGCCCAGTCCGCTCTTGCGGACCGCATCACCAAGGCTGGAATTGGTTTGCTGTTCCATTATGCCTGCCTCACTCCTTTCCCTGTGGTCCCATACGCACGCCCTTGTGCCCAAATGCGCGTGGCTGGGTGTATTGATCGATCATCGGGGCGGCTAAGTTAAGCACAAGTACCGCAAAAGCAACGGCGTCCGGGTAGTTGCCCCAGGTACGGATAACGAAAACGAGCAGACCAATGCCGGCTCCAAATACCAGTTTCCCTTTGGTGCTGGTTGCTGAAGAGACGGGGTCAGTCGCAATAAAGAATGCGCCAAGCATGGTTGCACCCAGTGTCAGCTGCGACACCGGATCTAGGTAAGTATCGGGGTCATAGCCGTAGAACATAGCACTGATAACAAACAGGCTTGCCAACATACTAATCGGTGTGTGCCAGGTGAACACTTTCAAATAGAGAAGTGCTACTCCGCCAGCGGCCCAGGCCAGCGCAACCCATTGGTAAGCCTGTGCTATAGCGCTCAGGTTGGAGCCCGGGCTCCAGAGTTCGCTGGTGGTCAAGCCGGCACGATTACGAATCAGGTCTAACGGCGTCGCTCCACTGTAGCCATCAATAGTGCCAGCGGCGAAGATTGCAGACGTTGTGTCAGCAAGGCTCAAAAGCGTCTCGCCCGGGATAATCCAGGCCGTCATCTGGACTGGAAAAGAGACTAGCAACAAGGCGTAAGCGACCATCGCGGGGTTGAATGGATTGTTTCCCAGTCCACCATAGACCTGTTTGCCAAAAATAATTGCGACTAACATACCGACAACCGCCACCCAGTAGGGCGCGGTTGGGGGAAGGGAGACACCCAGTAGCACGGCGGTTACTGCGGCAGAGTAATCTGACAGGAAGAAGCTAATGCTCTGTCGGCGTAGCCAGATCGCCAGAGCTTCAAACACCAAACCCGAGATCAGGCAGATCAGAACCTGAATTAGACTACCCCAACCAAACAAGTAGGTGAGGGCGGTAATACCCGGTAGCAGGGCCAGCAACACTTTTTGCATGACCCCGGCCGTACTGTTGTTACGTGTGACGTGAGGTGAGCTGAGTCGTAACGTCATGAGCTACTCGAACCTCGCTAATTGTTGCGCCAATTGTTCGGCAGTTTCACGTTTTTGTGGTAACTCAGCCTCCAGTTGTTCACGCTCTTGGTCTGTCTCGGCCGCTTTGGCGGCACGTTCAGTTTTCGTCACGGCGGCTTTGGCCAAAGCCGCATCAATTTTTAACTGTTTGAGGTCAATACCTGCGGCGGCCGCTTTAGCCATCTGCTGCTCTTCGGCAGTATTCAGTTCAGCCTGAGCAGTGTTCAGTCGAGCCTCAAGTTCGAGGATCTCAGCTGCATCCACTTCGCTCGCTTTGGCCTTCTTTAACTTGGTGCGCATGATCGAAACCTGCTGCTTAAGGGCCTTTAAGTCGAGAGTGATTTCCTTTTTTGCGTCCGATTCTGCATCCGATTTTGCAATTTTTTCAGGGCTGGTACTGGCGTTAACCGCTGCGTCGTACATCGCCTGAGCCTCGTCGGACTTCGTTTTCAGTTCGACGACAGTAGCCTCTAGTTTGTCAATTCCATCCAGCTCTTTTTCGCGCGCATTTTTGAGTGCCTTTTCGGCCTTGCTTAACTTGGTACGACTGACAGCAGCAGCGACTTTAAGAGATTTAAGTGCAGCATCATCGCTTGCATTAGATTCGCCGCTCTCCGCTGCCTCGGCCGCAGCCTTCTCTTCAGCCTTCTTTCTGGCTGCCTGAGCAGCTGCAGCCTCGAGAGCGCGCTGTTTGCGCTTCTCTGCTTTTTCGGCTGCTTCGCGCTCGAGTCGTGCCTGACGCGCTTCGAAACGGGCGCGTGCATGGTCAGCGCGTCGCTGCTCTAGCTCCTCGTTACGGATCTCAGATTTGGCGAAACGATAGTACTGCACCAGGGGAATGTTGCTGGGGCAGACGTACGCGCAGGCACCACACTCAATGCAATCAAACAGGTTGTGTTGGCGTGCCTTCTCGAACTCCTTGCCTTTGGAGAACCAATAGAGCTGTTGGGGTAAGAGTTGTGCTGGGCAGGCCTGCTCGCATAGACCACAACGAATACACGCTTGTGCCGGTGGCGCAGGGGGCATCTCTTCGATTGTTGTTGCGATCAAACAGTTCGTTGTCTTAATCACTGGAAGATGTGGACTGGTCAATGGAACGCCCATCATCGGTCCGCCCATGACAAGCTTACTCAGTTTGTCAGGCTCTAGTCCCGCGAACTCAAGGAGTGTGGTGAAGGGGGTTCCGATCAACGCTCGCAGATTCTGGGGTTGCTTGAGAGCCGCCCCCGTCAATGTAACGATCCTTGAGATCAGCGGTTGTCCCGTGGTGACTGCCTCATAAATCGCCGCCGTCGTGCCTACGTTCTGGCAGACGATACCGACGTCCGCCGGAATCTTACCGCTGGGTACTTCTATATTGGTCAGCAGCTGAATAAGCTGACGCTCACCACCTGAAGGATACTTGGTTGGTACGACCTGAATGTCGATCGGTACCCGTGATATTTTGCATGCACTGCTCAGGGCAGCTATCGCTTCCGGCTTGTTGTCCTCAATTCCAATAAGAATATGATGAGGTTTGAGCAAGTGTGCGATAACTTCTATACCACCCACAATCTCATCGGCGCAGGTGCGCATTAACATGTCATCCGACGTGATATACGGCTCACACTCTGCAGCGTTTATGATCAGTGTGTTGACGATATGGTCATCACCCAGATGAAGCTTCACGTCCGTCGGGAAGCCTGCTCCGCCCATACCGGCAATTCCCTTGGAGCGTATAAAATCGATCAACTCATTGGGCGCCAGCTTTTTGTAATCATCCAGCCCCTCATGCTCGCACCAACGCTCCTCGCCATCAGTCTCAATGACAATACACTCGGCTTCCAGACCTGAGGCGTGTGGCACAGGTTGTTGAGAAATATCGATAACCCGGCCCGAGCTCGGTGCGTGGACTGCCGTCGAGATTCGACCTATAGGTTCTGCGATTACCTGGCCCTTCAATACAGTGTCGCCAATCTTTACAATCGGGTCAGCAGCCATACCGATGTGTTGCTGGACAGGAATAATCAGGTGCCTAGGCAAGGGTGCATCAACCAGTGGTGTCTGGGTTGATTGCAGCTTGTTCTCGGGGGGATGTATGCCCCCATGGAAACTATAGACGGCCATTTTATGCGGTCTCCTCAGACGGCGTAGTACGGTCGGTAGCAATGATCTGCATCGGGCTCGGCGGCGCTGGCCACTTCCAGTTACCAATGGTGGTTGCAACCGGAATCATGTCAATACAGTCAACTGGGCAAGGCTCAACGCACAGGTCACAACCGGTGCACTCGGATACGATAACTGTATGCATCTGCTTCGCGGCACCGAGAATGGCATCCACTGGACAGGCCTGGATGCACTTCGTACAGCCGATACACTCATCTTCACGGATGTAAGCTACCTTCCGCACATCTTCGCTGCCGTGTTCTGCATCAAGCGGAATAGACTCGACGTTTAACAACTCAGCCAGTTGGTCTATGGTCGCCTGGCCACCGGGCGGACATTTATTGATCGCCTCACCGGCGGCGATAGCCTCAGCGTAGGGACGGCAACCGGGATGACCACACTGTCCACACTGAGTTTGTGGCAGGATTGCGTCAATCTGGTCAACGATTGGGTTGCCCTCAACTTTGAACCGCACAGATGCATAACCCAACAGCAGGCCAAACACCAAGGCAAGCCCCAGAAGCGCGAGAATTGCGGTGATTACGCTATCCATCGCCAACCGCCTTAAAACTTAACCAGGCCGGCAAAGCCCATGAAAGCCAGTGACATCAGCCCCGCCGTAATCATTCCGATCGCTGCACCTCGAAAGGGTACAGGCACCTCCGCAATCGCAATGCGTTCACGTATCGCAGAGAATAGAATGAGTGCTAAGGAGAAACCAGCGGCGGCACCAAAGCCATAGCCGATGGATTCAGCGAAGGAGTTCTGTTTGCGAATGTTAAGAAGAGCAACACCAAGCACAGCGCAGTTGGTGGTAATTAGCGGCAAAAAGATACCCAATACCTTGTAGAGCAGAGGACTTGTTTTGTGTACCACCATCTCGGTGAACTGAACCACAACAGCAATTACCAGGATAAACGAGACGGTCTGCAGATAGACCAGATCCAGCGGAGCCAGCAGGTAAGTGTATACCAGATAACTGCAAACGGATGAGAGAGTCAGCACAAACGTCGTTGCGAGTGACATCCCCATCGCGGTTTCGAGCTTGTTGGAAACACCCATAAAGGGGCATAGCCCAAGAAACTGAACCAGTACGAAGTTGTTTACCAGCACGGTACTGATAAGTATCAGCAAAAAATCCGTCATTCTGACCCTTAATCCTACTCTGGATGACAGCGGCTATTGTAACCCAGTAATACGCCCCGTTCCAAAGAACGGAGCGCGCTATTTCCCTGTTTTTTAAGGGGCTTTAGATAATCTGGCACCGCTCCAGCGCATCGATTATCAGTTCTACGCGGTGCGCCGTTTCTAGCCGTGCGTTTACATACAGGTCGGCGTTTTGATCTGCTGACGCCACCCAATCAGCCTCATTGACTTCCCTACTTAGAACAATCAAACCCGCATCGAGCAGTGGAGCATAGTGCTCTGGCTGTGCAATAACAGCTAAGCGGCCCCGATCAAACAGAGCACGCTCCAGTGTGAATAACAGATCGGCGTCGGCACCGGGTAGGGCAATCACTTTTGCCTGCTGACCAAGACGCGCAGCTCGCTGGGCAGACGTCACAGCGGATTCGGTATGAAGTTGAATGCCTTCTCCAGAGGCCTCGGCCAGAGTGACCATACCGGCCGCGACTGTGCCATTGGTCAGTCTGTCTATCAGGATAAATGCTCCAGTTTGGCGCAAGCGTTGGTAGTCATCGACCACAACGGGGGACTCAACGCTGATTTCAACCTCAGCAATCTCATTCAGCACAAGTGCGTTGCTAGGAGATCGCTCTAGGGTGTTCACGTCGATACGCTGGTGGATGCGGTTCACCACCGCGGTCGTGCTGCTGCTAGCTAGCTTGAGCGCATAAGAGCGACCGGTTACTAGTGGCTGATCGCTCATCCAAACAAGGTGGGCGTTGAAGTTGCGCTGGGGCACTAGATGCTGATCGGCATGCACCAGCATATCGCCGCGCGATATATCAATTTCGTCTTCTAAGGTAAGCGTTACGGACTGCTGAGCGTATGCGCTGGTGAGGTTTCCATCCCAGGTGACAATCTGTTTAACACGGCTGCGCTTGCCCGATGGGAGCACCTGGACCTCATCTCCGACGCTCAGCGTGCCACTGGCGATAGTGCCGGCATAGCCGCGGAAGTCAAGATGTGGGCGGTTGACATACTGCACTGGGAATCGCAGGGGTTCATCACGGCTGTCTCGATTAATCTTGATAGTCTCAAGCTGCGCCAACAGGGGGGTTCCCCGATACCATTTCATCTGCTCTGAAGGGGCAACCACATTGTCACCCTTGAGTGCTGAGAGCGGCACAAAGTGTAGATCACTGAGATCAAGAGACCTGGCGAAATCGAGATACTCTTCGCGGATCTGATTGAAACGTGCTTCGGAGTAGCCCACCAGATCCATCTTGTTGATCGCGATCACGGTATGTTTAATGCCAAGCAGCGAAACGATAAAACTGTGGCGGCGCGTCTGAGTTTGCACGCCGTGGCGCGCATCGATCAAAATGATTGCTAAATCCGCCGTGGAGGCACCGGTCGCCATGTTACGTGTGTACTGCTCGTGTCCGGGGGTGTCGGCAATGATGAACTTGCGGTTGGTTGTCGAGAAGTACCGGTAGGCGACGTCAATGGTGATCCCCTGTTCACGCTCAGCCTGCAGACCATCCACTAGCAGGGCAAGGTCAATATCATCTCCTGTTGTACCGACTCGCTTTGAATCGTTGCGTACAGCGGCCAGTTGATCTTCATAGATCATCTTTGAGTCGTGCAGTAGCCGACCAATTAAAGTCGATTTTCCATCGTCCACGCTGCCGCAGGTAATGAATCGAAGTAGCTCTTTGTTCTCATGAAGTGCCAGATAGCCCTCAATGTCTCGGGCGATCAGATCCTGTTCCTGGTTCATGTTTGTTACTCTTTAGTCTCTACTCTGCGTCGGCGACGACGCTCAAGGGAATCTGTTCTACCGTTCGATTAGAAGTAGCCTTCTATCTTCTTTTGCTCCATCGAGCCGGAGCTATCGTGATCTATTGCCCGGCCCTGTCGTTCAGAGGTCGTTGCCAGCAACATCTCCTGAATAATTTCAGGCAGTGTATCTGCATCGGACTCAACTGCTCCGGTGAGCGGGTAGCATCCTAGCGTACGGAACCGAATTGAGCGCTGCTGTGGCTTCTCGCCTGGATTCAGCGGTAAGCGCTCATCGTCAACCATAATTAACATGCCATCTCGCTCTACGACAGGGCGTACCTTGGAGAGGTAAAGTGGAACAATAGGTATCTGCTCCAAGTATATGTATTGCCAAATATCAAGTTCAGTCCAGTTACTCAGTGGGAAGACGCGAATTGACTCTCCCTGATCGACCTCTGTGTTATAGATATTCCACAATTCAGGGCGCTGATTTTTGGGGTCCCAGCGGTGGTGCTTATCGCGGAACGAGAAGACACGCTCTTTAGCACGTGAGCGCTCTTCATCTCGACGTGCCCCGCCAAAAGCAGCATCAAACTTGTACTTATTCAAGGCCTGTTTAAGTGCCTGAGTTTTCATGATATCGGTGTGTTTGGACGAGCCATGTGTGAATGGACCTACACCCATATCAACACCCTCCTGGTTGATATGCACCAGTAGTTCCATACCTGCCTCTTCAGCCATACGATCGCGGAAACTGATCATCTCTTTAAACTTCCATGTGGTGTCTACATGGAGCAGCGGAAAAGGGGGTTTCCCCGGATAAAAGGCCTTGCGCGCCAGATGTAACATGACGGATGAGTCTTTACCGATCGAGTAGAGCATTACAGGGTTATCAAAGCTCGCCGCTACCTCTCGGATAACATGAATTGACTCAGCTTCGAGCTTTTTCAAGTGTGTCAGGCGATGTTCGCTTGGCTGGTGCATGCTAGACCTCTGGGTATCTATATAACTTTCGGCAATTATCATTATTAATCGTTATAAGTAAAAAGAATATTTAAACCTTTGCTTAGTATTTTTTAGTTATAAAAGCGAATGATTAAGTGAGTTTCTATATATTCGATAAGGTTATAAATAAACAGGCAAATATTATTTCAGGTTATAACGGCAACTATTTAATATGCGTTTAAGGAATAGCGTGGTGTGCCATCGTGGGGTGCAAAATTGGAACTGGGTTACGCACTTGCCGGATTGGTGGTCGGATTTATCGTAGGTATGACCGGTATTGGAGGCGGCGCGTTGATGACGCCTATCCTGATACTCGGATTTGGCATACCACCGATTATTGCGGTCAGCACAGACTTACTATACGCCGCGATTACCAAGTGTGGCGGTATTTTCAATTATGCTCGCAGGCAATTGGTTCACTACAAAATTGTCGGCCTGTTATTAGCGGGTAGTCTGCCAAGCTCACTGATGACCTTGGCAGTGCTCAGCGGAGTAGAGGCTGCAGATGTAATTGAACAGCTGATGAACCTTACTCTTGGTGTGTCATTGGTTCTGACGTCGGTTGCAGTTTTCATGCGTCAGTCTGTTTGCCGTTGGGCCCAGCAGCTGTCTGAAACTCAGCTCGGTGGTCGCCTGAAACAAGTGAGGCCGACGGCGACGTTAGTTGCCGGCGGGATTCTGGGTGTGTTGGTTACGCTGTCGTCGGTTGGTGCCGGTGCCCTTGGTACAGCGGTGCTGATTCTGCTCTATCCGCGGCTGTCGATGCCTGCGATTGTCGGTACCGATCTGTTGCACGCGGTGCTGCTGACGGCGGTTGCCGGGGCGGGCCATTACCAGATGGGTAGCGTCGATACAGCCTTGTTACTGAGCCTAATTACAGGGTCTTTGCCGGGTGTGTTTGCCGGTAGTTATTTGGGAAGCCGCTTGTCGCCACGTGTGATGCAGCCGCTGATGGGAAGTTTATTGATGGCGATTGGTCTGCGATTTGTGTTGGCCAGTTAGACCAGAGGGTGAGGCAAAACTATGTACATTTACAATGATATTGATCAGCGGCTTGTGGACGAGCGGGTTGAACAGTACCGCGACCAGACCCGTCGATTTCTGGCCGGGGAGATTAGTGAAGACGAGTTTCTAGCGCTACGTCTGATGAATGGGCTTTACGTCCAACGTCAGGCCCCGATGTTACGGGTGGCAATCCCATACGGTCTGATGAGTGCCGAGCAGTTGCGCGTTTTGGCTGAGGTATCACGCGATTACGACAAGGGATACGGACACTTTACCACGCGTACGAATATTCAGTTCAACTGGCCCAAGCTGGAGGAGGTGCCAGATATCCTGGCGCGCCTTGCTCAGGTGCAGTTACACGCGATTCAGACCTCAGGTAACTGCATTCGTAATACGACCACTGACCACTTTGCCGGTATTCACCCGTCAGAGACTGAGGATCCGCGCCCCTGGTGTGAGTTGATTCGCCAGTGGTCGACACTCCATCCTGAGTTTGCCTACCTACCGCGAAAATTTAAGATTGCTGTAACAGGTTCAAAGGAGGACAGGGCCGCCTCACAGGTTCATGATGTGGGTCTGCATCTGGTACGCAATGCTGAGGGTGAGCTGGGTTTCGAAGTTCTTGTGGGGGGCGGGCTTGGTCGAACGCCGATTATTGGTAAGAAGATTCGCGATTTTCTTCCCGCGCAAGAGTTGATCTCCTACCTCGAGGCGATCCTGCGGATCTACAATTTAAAAGGCCGTCGCGATAACAAGTACAAAGCTCGTATCAAGATTCTTGTCGAAGCGATGGGCATTGAGGCCTTCACCGAGTTGGTAGAGGCACACTGGGAAACCCTCAAGGGTGGTGAGCTGCGCATTCCCCAAGAGGAGATTGATCGGGTTAGCGCTTTCTTTGCTGATCACCCTTACCGTGATGATGCGGCAGCAGACCTCAGCTTGGATGAGAAGCTTGATTCGGATGAGGAGTTTCGCACTTGGTATGCGCGCAACACACACCCGCACAAAAAACCGGGTTACCGGGCGGTTACCGTCTCATTAAAACCCCATCTTGGTGCACCCGGTGATATTACGGCACTGCAGATGGAAGTGGTTGCAGAGCTGGCTGAGCGCTTCTCATTTGCACAGATTCGATCAACTCATGAACAGAATCTAGTGCTGGCTGACGTGGCCCAGGCCGATCTCTTCGCTGTTTGGCAAGTGTTAGCAGAGCACAATCTGGCTCGTCCCAATATAGGACTGTTAACCGATATGATTGTCTGCCCGGGTTTTGATTTCTGTTCCCTGGCCAATGCACACACACTGAATATTGCGGACCAGATCAACCAGACCTTTGAGGATCTTGATTATCTGCATGATCTTGGTGAGATAAGACTGAATATGTCAGGCTGTATTAATGCTTGTGGTCACCATCACGTCGGCCATATTGGTATTCTTGGTGTCGATAAGAAGGGTGAAGATTGGTACCAGATTACACTGGGTGGGTCGAGCCGCGAGGATGCCTCACTGGGTAAGGTACTAGGTCGGGCCGTGGCTGCTGATGATGTGGCGCAGACACTGAAGCAAATACTTGAGACCTATGTTGAGATTCGCCTCCCGGGCGAGCGTTTTATCGATACTGTACGCCGCGTCGGCGTGGCACCGTTTAAGGAGGCTGTCTATGCCGTTGCTGATTGATCGCCAGATAAGTTTGGGGCAGGAGGATTATCGTTTTATACCCTTTGGTGAGTATCTTGAATTGGGTGAAGACGATCAGGTCAAGGTCAATGCGGTGCAGGTCAGCGGCGATGACCCGCTTGAGCAGCTGCTTCCACTTGCTGAACAGTTCGCAGCGATCGCGGTGGAGTTTCCTGTGCTGCGAGATGGACGGGGCTTCAGCATCGCGCGTGAACTTAGGATAGCGGGATTTACTGGTCAAATTCGAGCAGTCGGTGAGACGAGTCGCGATAAGCTTGCGCTGTTGGAGCGCTGTGGTTTTAACGCGGTTTATCTCAAAGATGAAAGTTTTAAGCCTGAACACCTCAACGCTTACACCGAAATGAGTGTCCGCTACCAAGGTGCCGTTGACGATCCGCGCCCAATTTACAGACAGAGGATGCTGTCATGAGTCTGGATCTCGAGGCGACCAACCGGGCGTTAGAGCATCGCAGTGCCGATGAAATCGTACGTTGGGCGCTCGAACATTCGCAGCGTCCACTGGTGACAACTAATTTTCGCCCTTATGAGGCGGTTATTTTGCACCTGGTAACTCAAATCAGACCTGATATCAGGGTGCTTTGGGTCGATTCCGGCTACAACACTTCTGCCACTTATAGGTTTGCTGAAGCCATTACAAAGCGTTTGAATCTGAATCTGGTGACCTATATACCCCAAATGAGCAGCGCGCGGCGCAACGTATTGATGGGCGGTATACCGGACGTGGATGATCCCTTACACGAGGAGTTTACTCGCCAGGTTAAACTTGAGCCTTTTCAGCGGGCGCTGAGTGAACTCAACCCTGATCTCTGGTTTAATGCCATCAGAAAGGATCAGACGGAGTTTCGGCAGTCTCTAGATATTGTGAGCCAGACTCGTGAGGGTATTCTCAAGGTTGCACCTCTTTTTAACTGGAGTCAGGCTGAACTTGAAGCGTACCTGGAGCGATTCGCACTACCCAATGAACAAGACTATTTCGATCCCACCAAAGCCCTAGAAACGCGCGAGTGCGGTCTGCATACTCTTCTCTGATCTGGATCCTTGATAATGTACCGCAGCCGGTTGTGCCGCGGAAGTATCCAATGGAGTGCCTATGGAACCGGGTCTTTTTGCGTTTAAAAACTGGATAACGAGTGCGCTGCTCTCTATTGGAGGCAGTTCAGGTTTTTGGGTTGCCGATGATTCGGCGCACGCGCGTTTGGGAGAATATGTGCCGGCGGATACGGTACTTTATGCCGGTGGAAGTGCCACTTCTGCTGTCCTAGCGCAGTTAGACTATCTGTACGCTCAGCCCGACCTTGAATTTGACGCGGAGTCGATTGCGCAAGAGATCGAGACTGGGTCTGGCCACGCGCCATTGCAACGCTTCGGTGCTGCGGTAGTCAGAAACCTCTTCTCTGACGGCAGTGATATTTCAGACGTCTATTCGCGTCTTGGATTGTCCATGAACGGCAATCAGGAATTTTACCTCGATGGCCTGGTGCCAGTACTGCACATAACAGCGCTTGAGGGCGAGCGCTTTGAGGATTTTTGGGCATTACAAGCGCGCAGTGCGGGGTTACCAGTCGAGCAGAAGAGTATCGCAGGTCACGCTTATCTGAGTATTCAACTGACGCCTCCACAGGAGAGAGAGCGTGTTGATCTAGTTGTCACCCAGCGCGGTGACACCGCAGTTCTAAGCTTCGTAACTCCTTTTGACAGTGCCGGGGAGCTCGCTCAACGCCTCAGAATTGCGACGCCTTCGGAGAGTTTACAAAGCGCCGGTACACTCGCCGGTTTGCAACAGTCCTATGGTTTTACCCGCGATTTTAATCTGATTATCGACATCCAACAACTCGCAGGAGCGATACTGAACGTGCAGAGCACACGTATGGCGACGGATATTAAGGCGCTGGCGGCTTTGCTTAATGAACCGGCTCCAAGCGAGTCAATGACTCAGGTTTGTCGCGAGGAGTATGCTCGCATCGCAAGTTGGATCCCGCGCATTGTCAGTGGTTATACCCTCGTCGAGACGGAGCCCGAATTACGTATTGCAAGTCGCGGCGTCGTTGAAGTTGCCGTCGGCGATACTCTGCAGAAGCTCAATCTATTGAACGGACACATCCCAGGTCATGTTGCGGACTTCGACAATCAGCTATTCGGATTTGGGCTCGGAATCGATATGGATCAGTTGTTACCAGTGACAATTGAGCTCTGGAGTCAGTTTATTCAGCAGACCTTTGCCTGTGCAGAGATACGTGAGGCTCAACAGCAGATATCGCAGACTAATCCGGCACTACTTGGCCTCTTTACCGGTATGGCTCAGGGAGTGAAAGGAGTTGGGCTGTCACTCTATGGTCTGGAATTTGGCGATGCGGCTGCACCGATTAAGAAGCTGGATATGTTACTGAGTGTTGCAACTCAGAATCCTGCGTTGCTCGCATCCTTGGCAGCGGGTTCACCGCTGGGGGCGTATGGACAGATTCCACTGGATGGTTCATCGGCGAGTGTCGATCTAAGTGAGTTACAACCCGGTTTGACGGCAGAGGTCGCGGTGAGAGGTGAATATATCGCGCTTAGCACTGGCACGAAGTCGCAGCAAGCCTCTGCAAACCTGCGGACTGAAGGTTTAGAACCCAATGGGATGATGCAGATGAGCTTTAACTACCCAGCATTTGCAGACCTCATTGAAACCTTTCCGGTAGAGTATCTGCAGGTTGATCGCAGCCCAGAAGATGCCAGTCTCTGTGTGGAACGAGTGCGCCTCGCCAGCTTGTTGCGCCAGACACCGCTGCGGGCGGGCTACTCCATGGGAATAACACCCCAGGGCTTGAATACCTCGACGGTATTTGCATTGACGGAGTTTGTGCCTGTTCCACCGATTGAACCGGTCGGGCGTTACCAAATCTTCGACCACACATTCAATTGTGATCGCGGTGAGCGCATTGGCATTGAGAACATAAAAGCAGATGGTACCGGTTCATATACAGAGACGAGTGCTGATGGGCGCTGTGAGGTGTATGCGTTGGAGTATCGCTGGAGTCAGACCGGAGACCGGCTACTTTTCGAAGGTCTGAGTTCTAAAGGACGTAATAACTGTTCGGCCGAATGGGAAAGTTACGGTCCTTACAACTCGAGTTGTGCACTGATTCGTGCTGCTGATGGATTTACCTGTCTCTATGACGAGGATGGGTATGAGTCTCTGTTCAAATACCGTGCTATTAATTGATCATCCACTGCGATTAAGTAGTCTGGATCGGGTTTA
>DATHZN010000088.1:0-21303 GCA_035458585.1 Marinobacterium sp.
CGGCTGTCGATATTGGCAACCGATTTAATGGTAGTGCCCGGCGATGGCGCATTCTCCAGTGAGAATCCGGTTCAATCGAGTCGCGACTGGCTCAGCTTCATCCAACCCCCGTATCAGGCCTGGTTTGATGCCGAGACAGCTGAAGCGCTCAATATCACGGGCGGCCAACAACTCGAACTCGATGACGGTCGCCTCTTACCCCCGGCGCTGATTAGGCAGAGCGCAGAGCAGGGTGGGAGAGTTGTTATGGATCTGGGGGCGGCGCAGAGCTTAACCGGTTCCGAACAATTCAATTATCTCGCGGTGGGCCCGCTGACCCCAGAGGCTAGGACTAAGCTTGAATCACTCCTTCCAGTAGGCTTCCGGTTAGCGGAGAATGAGCAGCACTTGGACCTGAAGGAGCTGACCCAAAGTCTTCATACCCACTTGGATGCGATGAGTCTGCTGTCGTTTGCTGTCGGTCTGTTTATCGTCTTCAATGCGGTGCGATTCTCGCTGTTGTACCGACGACACACCTTCATGAACCTGCGACTGCTCGGCTGTGGTACTGCAGAGATTGCAACAGCGCTGATTATTGAGACGCTAATCTGGAGTTTAATCGGTGCTGGCGCTGGCTACGCACTGGGTGTGCTACTCGCGCAAGCTCTAATGCCGGGGGTTAGCGCTAGTTTGCAGGGACTGTATGGCGCCACGCTAAAGTCCGTTGTTGATGTAAAAGGGACAACGCTTCTTCTCACCTGGCTAATTACGCTTGGTGGTTTGATCTGGGCACTTTTTTGGCCGCTGCTACTGCAGTCCCGCCGCGCGGCTCTGGTTGCCAGTCGGGATTCACAGCAGGCTCGTGATAGCCGCAATGCCGATCGCTTTCAGGCGGTATTGGCGGCGCTCCTGGTGCTGGTAGCGCTCCTGACTTTTACAAGCATAGAGAATTCAGCGGATGGATTTGTTCAGCTGGCACTGATCCTGTTTGCCGCAGCAATGGCTTTACCGCTTATTCTTAGAACGTCGCTTACGCTGTTCGGGCGAGTCATCAAAACCCCCAGATTTATCTATCGTTGGGCGTTGGCTGATGCTATGGCTCAGCTCCCGATGCTGCGAAGTGCAATGATGGCCCTGCTACTGGCTCTGATCGCTAATGTCGGTGTTGGCGTTTTAGTGGATAGCTTTCGTCTCTCCTTTACCGATTGGCTCAGTAAACGCCAAAGCGCAGACCTCTACATTCGCGCTAATAAGGTTGACTATAACGCACTGGTAGAAGAAGGGCTTGAATCGGGTTGGCTACTGAGCAGCCATCAGCGCTATCTGGTTGATGTGCGCTGGCAAGGCATGCCGGCTCAGGTGCGCGGACTCAATCCCGATGCGAGGGATAGTCGCGAGCTACCACTGGCTAAATGGCTCGGTAGCTCTCCGCAAGATGCGTTGAAGCGCTGGGGCGAGAGCTCGGATGCGGTACTCATCAATGAACAACTCAGTTATCTGGCAGGTGTCTCCTTGGGTGATGAGGTCGAGTTGGTGACGGATCTGGGTCCGAAGCGTTTCACCGTCATAGGCCTCTTCTACGACTATGGAAATCCTTACTATCAGTTCTATCTTCCCGATAGAGAGTTCCGGCAGCTCTGGCCTAACCTGAACAGCAGCGGTATCGCTCTCTGGCTCAATCCTCAGATTGAGGGTGTCACTGAGTTAGCGGAGTCAGCGCTGATAGCGCGTGGTTTAGAGCCTGCTGACTGGATCTCTCAGGCCAGAATACGTGTCCTTTCGCTGAGTATTTTTGACCAGACATTCGCCATCACTCTGGTGATGAATTCTCTGACGTTAACAGTGGCGGCAATCGCGCTACTGGCGTCACTCCTGGCACTGATGCATCAACGTATGCCGCAGTTTGCGCAGTGGCGTGCAATGGGGGTGACGCATCTCGAACTCTTCACTCTTGTGCTGTTGCCACTGCTGCTCTTTTGCGCCTTGACCTGGCTAATTTCACTGCCGGTAGGCGCACTCTTGGGTTGGATTTTGATCGATACGATGAACATAGTTAGTTTTGGATGGAGCATGCCGATTCACTGGGACGTCACACCTATGCTCAGGCTCGGCGCTATGGTTGCACTGATTGTGCTATTAACCGCCGGTGTCGTGGCCATAATTTGGAAACGCCAATTGGCACGTTCGCTGGCCCAGATTGGGGAGCTAATATGAAAACTCTGATGCTCTCTTGCCTTGTGGTCTGGAGCGGTGCTGCATTTGGGCAATCATTTTTCTTCGACAGTGCTGACCCTCCATCCGACTTTGCACAGGTGGTTCCGGGAGTGTCCATCGCTTTTCCTCAAGATCATGCTGCGCACTCCGATTTTAGATTGGAGTGGTGGTACCTCACCGGTAATTTAAGTGATGAGCAGGGTAGGGACTGGGGGGTTCAGTGGACGCTCTTTCGGCAGGCGTTGGATGCCTCTCCCAGCCAGAAGGGGTGGAGTAACAGCCAGATGTGGATGGGGCATGCTGCTGTTACAACACCGGATGGGCACCGGTTTGCACAGCGCCTGTCACGGGGCGGTATTGGCCAGGCTGGAGTTAGCCTTGAGGACGGATTCAGTGCATGGATAGATGATTGGCGCTGGCGCAGTGACACTCCTGATATGCTGCCTGCCCGTCTCAATTTTGCAATGGACGATATGCAGGTGAGTCTTGAGCTGGAGTCGAGTGGACCTTTCATCCTCCAGGGCGACCAGGGCTTTAGCCAAAAAGCGGCTGGCGGACAGGCGAGTTACTACTACAGCTTGCCTTACATTCGGATAGTGGGCAGCGTTACAACCTCGAACGGCGTTCACGCACTCGCAGGTGAGGGGTGGTTAGATCGCGAGTGGAGCTCTCAACCGCTTTCCGACGGGCAACTGGGCTGGGATTGGTTCTCCTTGCACCTTGAAGCGGGAGAGAAGTTGATGGTTTATCAGTTACGCGACCGCAGCGGGGCTCACTGGTTGAGCGGCACCTGGATCGACGCGCAGGGGCGAGTACAAAAGCTCAATGGTGATGAGATCAACCTCAACCCAAGAGAGCGACGGGAGCTCTCAGTTCGTCCAGACACGCGGATTGAGTTGCCCCTTGATTGGGTGATTAGTTTGCCCAAGCTAGGTCGGGAGATACGGATTACGCCGTTGTATGATAATCAGTGGATGGCCACCGCCATTAGCTACTGGGAAGGGGTGGTGATTGCACAAGATTCAACCGGAAAACGGATTGGACGCGGCTACATGGAGCTGACCGGTTATCAGTGAGATCATTGGCGGGTAGCTATCTGGTCTAGCTATGACTCTTTTGCGTTAAACAGGCGTTGGTAAAACCTGATATTTAGACGCGGGAGTTTCAGTTATGTTGCCCAGTGATATCGTTCAATGTCCTTACTGTTGGGAGGACATTGAGATTGTGTATGAGCCTGATGAGGGAAGTGACGAGTTTGTTTGCGACTGCACTGTCTGTTGTCACCCAATTAACTTTCAGGTGGTTGGTGACGCCCAGGGGGAGACCTATCTGTTGGCGCGCTCTGACGACGAGTAGCGGCGTCGCAGAGATGCATAGAGGAGCGCAGTTCCGTGTTTATAGAGAACGCGCGGAGAATTTAAGAGAGCTCGATGCCCAAAACCCAGACGGATACCCGAGTGACTGAACGGGCTGAAAGCGCTCACTCAGCCGTTGTAAACAGGCCGAGCAGTAGTGCAGCCCAGTTTCACCGCCAGCTAGCACCGTTTAGATACGCGCGAGCCTTGATGCTTGAGTGGGTTGAGAACAATGCTTTTGCGGCAGAGCTTGGCGCAAGTGCGCCGCTGCTACTTTGGTTACTGATGGCTCGGTATCAAAATGTTAACTGGCCTAAGGCTCATCTGGAGGTGCTGCTTAGATCACGACGTACCAAGGTATTGAGCGCAATAAGCGGTGTAGGACAGCCCGCCGCACTCAGGTGGCTCTCGCGGGTTCAGCTCAGTAGTGGCGAACAGGCTGAGTATGTGGCACTGATCAACGCCCTGCGAACTGAACTCTACCGAACCCGTTGGGCGCGTGAGCCAGCCATCCCAATGCACTGGATCAGCGGTGCCGTGGAGCACCTCGATCTGGCCCACTCACGCGCGTACCACAGTTTTTGCTGCTTGAATCCCAAGGCTTGTGAAGCCTTCAACGCTAACTTGGATCAATACGCTCGGTTCTGGAGAGATGCGCTCTCGGTTGCCGAAGCTATCGGGATTACCGATGCCGAAATTGCCTTGCATCGTTGCCAGGATTTTTCAGCCGTGCGGCGCCTGCATGACCGCTGGACCTCGCGTCTGAATCAACGGCTATCCAAGATCGTTGAGGGTGAGACACTATTCCCGCCTGCGCCGGTACCGGGCACTGAGAACATTCATCCGATTAGCTCTTTAGAGGACCTCCAAGCTGAGGGACGGCTGATGCATCACTGTGTCTCAGTTTATCAGCCTAAGATTCATCGCGGAGAGTCGTACATCTACCGCATGCTTGGCCCTGAGCGTGCGACAATTGAGTTAGAGTGCCGGGGTGGGCGGGTACGTATAGGGCAGTTATCATTGGCGTATAACACTGAACCCTCGCAAGAGACGATTAAAGCGGTTAACAACTGGTTAAACGGCGCTTTAAACGGCTCAAATTATGTATCGGGTTGAAGATGCTCTCACGGTTACTCGGTGTTACTCAGGCAACAGGTTAAGCCTCACCCTCAGTCAAGAGCGGTGAGGCGCTGAACTCTGCTTAAGCGTTTGTCGAAGTTCAATGCGAATCACCAAAGACTCCCTTTCGCGAGTGGAACGCTGAAGACATTATTAAATATCCACGAGCATCCAAGTATCACCACAACGATACCGAGTATGAGATAGACCCAACCCCGGGTGCTAAAGCTCTCATGTTGAGCCGGTAGAATGAGCGCGAGTCCGAGGATTAATGCACTAATATAAAATCCCAGAGACGGCATCAGTGCGACAGCGCCTAACATGATTGCTGGAACCAATATCATGCGCAGTGATGAGCCCGCCACAGCTGAAGAGGTAACCTCTCGAGTGAACGCGACCTTCAGCGCCCCCGCCCCCACGAGGCAGAGCATCGCGATGGCAATAGTCTTGGGGAAGACCGCAGCATCAGGGTTGAGACGCGCAGTCTCGATGAGTGCCACCAGTGCGACGCCTCCAAAGATCAGAAACCCCGCCAGGTCTGCGAAGACTTTAGCCAGAGGGGCGTGTTCCCGTGGTTGCACATGATCAGCATCGGCACGTTTAATCAAGCGTTTGATCGCGGGCAGGAAGGGGTAGACGAAGCTGAGAAGTGTTAGCGCGATGATCACCAGAGAGAGCGGCCGCCCAAAAAACTGACCCCAGAGATCGCCGATGGCATCGCCAATGGTCCAGCTCTGAACAAAACCCTGCTCGGCAATTCGCCCAAGTATCAGCCCCAGTACGATAGGAGAGGTCGAGAAGCCTCGCTTGGAGGCGATCCATCCAACAACACCCAGTACCAGCATGATTACAACATCAGAGATGCTGTTGCGTATCGCAAATGTCCCGATGACGGTCATAAAGGCGACGAGCGGCACCAGCGCAGCTTTAGGCGCTCTTACAATGGCACCGTAGGCGAAGCGTCCTATCAGAAGCCCAACCGGTAGCATCAGTATCGTGGCCAGCAACAGACCGAAGATAAAGGTGAAAACAATATCGGCACTGCCGGAGAAAAGGGTAGGGCCGGTGCGGACCCCCTGCACTAGCAGTGCTCCGAGTATAACCGCATCAGGCGGTGTTCCCGGAATACCGAGTACCAGCGTGGGGATAAAGCCACCACCGACCGTTGCGTTGTTGGCTGATTCGGTGGCGATTACGCCAGCCGGGTTGCCCTTACCGAAGGTTTCGACTTCAGAACTACTGCGTCGCGCTTCGGAGTATGAGACAAGGCCTGCAATCGATCCGCCTGCACCCGGGAGTGCACCGACCAAAGTGCCAATGACAGAACTACGCAATAGATTGAATTTATTTTTGAGCAGCGTCGCACTCGCCTCAACAAGACGGAATCCTCGTTTCTGCTCAGGTACATCCAGATGTTTGGCTGGCGTTGCTACCAGATCGATTAGCACCGGGATGCAGTAGAGACCAATGAGTGCAGAGACTGTTTCAATGCCACCAAGCAAGGTATTAGAACCAAAAGTGAAACGCACCTCAGCACTGGTCTCAGAGATTCCAATCATTGCTAGTAAAAGACCAAAACAGGCACCTATTGTGCCTTTGATAAAGTCGCCCGTTGATAGCGCGGCGATCAGCGATAGGCCGAAGATTGCGAGCCAGAAATATTCCACTGGCCCAAACGCCAGCGCGGCTTCGGCTAGAGGGGGAGCGAGCAACAAGAGGGCGATAGCCCCGACGAGACCGCCAACGACCGACGCCAGACAGGCGATAGAGATGGCCAGATCGCCATCACCTCGTTTAGCCATCGGGTAGCCGTCAAACGTAGTGGCGATAGCGGATGGAGTACCCGGTGTATTCAGTAGAATGGCCGCATAGGCGCCGCCATAAATGGCACCGGTATAGATTGCGCCCATCAGTATCAGAGCACTATCCGGTGGCATAACGAAGGTGAGGGGCACCAGTACAGCAACCGCCATGGTGGCGGTTAGCCCCGGAATTGAGCCAATAATCGTACCTGCAGCCACTCCAAATAGAGCCAGCGCGATATTAACAGGTGATAGCGCGTTAATGAGAAAATCCAGCACGATAGTGCCTCCAGCGGTGGAAATAGAGCCCTGAAGGGGAGCCTCAGAAGGGCTCCCCGTGTCTCATCATTACTCGATGATGCCTGCTGCTTTTGCGGCTTCAATGTAGCCGGCAGATTTCTCAGCCATAAATGCATTCATCGCATCACCGTAGCCTACATCTACCAGCGCAAATCCGCCGTCTAGCATCTTTTGCTGGAACTCTTTGTCAGCATTGATCGCTGCGATCGCGTCAGCCACCTGCTGTCGGACCTCCTCCGATGCCCCTTTTGGAACGGCAATTCCACGGTAGGCCCCGGATACGAGGTCGTAGCCTAGCTCTTTGAATGTTGGAACATCAGGGAAGGCTGGATGACGCTCTTCCATAGCCACTGCGAGCATGCGGACTTTGTCACCCTGTGCTGCACCAACGGTGGAGTAGCCCCACTCGGCAGTGACCTGATTGCCCAACAGAGCAGTGACCGCAGCCCCTGTTCCTTTGAAAGCGACGTAGGTCGTCTCAACCCCCGCTAGACTGTCAAACTTGACCTGCGCCAGATGGTTTGCAGTACCCTTGCCAGAACCTGAGAAAATCACCTTTTTAGGGTTTTCTCGGGCGCGATCCACTAGGTCCTGCAGAGTCATGATGTCACTCTCTGCATTGACGAGCACAGCGTCTGGTGTGTAGTGAAACCAGTACACCGAGGTAATGTCATCAGTCGTAAAGCCAACTTCGCCTTGTTCGGGTTTAATGACAATATGCGGTAAGTTGACGCCCATGATGACTGAGCCGTTATCCGCCATACCATTGAGCTGTGACCATCCCACGGCACCACCGCCGCCCGGCTGATAGGAGACTACCAGCTGCTCCCCATAAAGTTTCTCAAAGAAGGGCTGTTGGAAGCGAGCCGTGATGTCAGACTCACCGCCCGGACCAAATGGAATGATGTAATCGACTTTGCCGGGTGGAAAATCGCTGGCCACGCCGACGCTGGTGAGAGTGCTGAGTGTGAGTGCTAGTGCCAGTTTTTTAAGGTTTTTTCTCATTATTTTTTCCCTATTATCTCAATCGGTTATCGCGTTGATTCGTGCGCTAATCGGTATTCGCTCCTCGGTTCAGACGGTTAAGTACCTCCTCCTCTATGTCTAAAGTTTTATCGGGATTAGATCGACGTCGGGCCAGACGACTAGCGCCAGGTATTCGTGTACCCGGCTGGCGCTCGATGGCCGTCATCAAAACCTCAAGGCGGTTTTGAAAACTGTTTTGCGAATCTAGGCTTGGATCAATGGCAATAATCAGATGCCCAACGCCAGGTGACTGCCCCTGAGCTTCAAAAAATGAGCTGGCCTCAAAGCTGTAGTTGGCGCCGGTGAGGGTGGCTGTTAACACTTCTACCATCAGCGCCAAAGCAGCCCCCTTTGCATCACCCGCCGGTAACATGGAACCGGCAAGCGCCTCTTTTGCATTGTCGGTTGGCTGACCTGCACTGTTGAGCGCCCAACCCAGTGGGATACTCGCTCCCTGCTGCGCAGCCCGCATAATCTTGCCGCGCGCGATTTTCGACAGTGAAAGATCGATGACCAGCGGTGGTTGTCCCACACGAGGGGCAGCAAAGGCAATTGGATTGGTCCCGAAAATCGGCTCGGAACCACCCCAGGGAGGCATGGCTTTGGGTGTATTGGAGAGCATAATGCCCACTAGGCCCGCGTTGGCCAGCGCCTCTACGTGTGCGCCCAGTTGCCCTGCATGATGGGAGTTTTTGATTGCGGCAACGGCGATACCCTGAACCGGACATCGCTCAATAAGATCTTTGATTGCCGCCTCTATCGCGGGAAAAGCGAAACCCGACTGCGCATCGACACTCAAAAAGCCCGGTGCGAGGGTACGTAAGGCCGGTTCTGCTTTGGCGTTTACCTTGCCACTGGCAACCTGTGCCGAATAGGCGTCAAAGCGTGCGAGCCCATGTCCACCTTGACCGTCAATTTCAGCGGCTACCAGAGCCTGAGCGACGCTTTGCGCGCTGGTCGCTCCAACTCCCTGAGCCTCCAGTGCTTGGGTAATGAGCTGCTCAACACGATCAGCACTAATTTTAACCATCGGTTTTTGCCTCTTTTAGGGCGTGGACAACATTTTGCACGGTCATAAGGCTGACGCGCTGGTTAGCCTCTGCCGTCACACCAGCGATGTGAGGCGTTAATGTGAGATTCTCGCAACCTTGTAGCGTCTCAAGCAGTGCAGGGGAAGGGGGCTCAGAGTCAAATACATCGATAACCGCTGCACTTAGATGTCCTGAATTCAGTGCTTTTACAAGGGGCTCCAGCTCTACCACCTCACCCCTTGCGGTATTAATCAGGATGGCGCCCTTGCGCATCAGGGAGATCCTCTGGGCATTAATGAGGGAACGGGTATCAGCTGTCAGCGGTAAGTGTAAGGATAGGACATCAGATCTACTCAAACAGCTCTCCAGGCTGCAAGACTCGACCGCTGCTGCGACAAAGCTGGCCTCAGTCTGAAATGGGTCATAAGCGATGACACGCATCCCCAGTGCTCTGGAGAGTTGAGCGGTGGCTTGGGCGATTGCGCCAAAACCGATAAGACCAAGGGTTCGTCCTTCGATTTCGCCCCCTTGGCCAAGTGCCGGCCTGGGCCAGGCGCCAGCCAGAATCTCCGGTGTAGAGGCAAAGGCTCTGCGCGTCGTGAGAAGGGTAGCGGCAATCACATACTCGGCGACGGACCGCGTGTTGGCACCCGTTGCGGGAAGCACTTGAATATTAAGGTCGTCACAGTGCTTTAGGTCGATGTTGTCCAGCCCTACACCCAGTCGTCCAATAGCCTTTAACCTGGCCGCCTGTTGCAAGAGTTCTCTGTCTACCTGAGTGCGATTGCGGACGATAAGCGCATCGTAATCCTGTACCTGTTCCAGCAGTTCACTGCGCTGATCAACCAGCTTTGGGGCGTAGGTCACCTGCACATCGGGAGGGAAAGCCAGTAGAGCAGACTCGTCAATAAACTCAGTTATCAGGACCTTGTATTGCATCCTTTCGGGCTTCATGAGCGCTTTTTTTCCTTTTTATCAGCTCATTTTGAAATGTAGACAGGATCGCTACCCCCGCATGTATATAAGAATTGGTGAGATCGGGTCAACGAGTAATTAGGTTTTTTCGCCGTATTAACGAAAGCGCTCCCTCAGATTGATGGGTTGTCTCTCCCTCATTTTGAGTTTCGCTTTAAGCGGGTAGCCGGCGCTGATGAGGTGCTTGATTTCGAGGGGGAATAGACGTTAACTCAAAGGAGAATCCCATGGAGCACTGACTGGAGTGAGACATATGACAGCTGTATCCGCACTCGGAAGCGTATAGTGAATTACAAGCGTCTGGAGACATTTCTGCTGGTCTCAACCCTGGGTAGCTTTCGCAAAGCTGCAGAGCGTCTCTACACCACACAGCCAGCTATCTCTAATCGTATTACTGCACTGGAAGAGGAGCTGGGGTGTCGGCTGTTTGAGCGTGAGCAGGGGCTGGGTGGGATCCGGCTGACCTCCAAAGGTAAAGAGCTTCTACCTTACGCCGAAAAAATTGTCTTTCTCTCCAATCAACTGCGACAGCGGGCAGACTCAGAGTCACGTCAGTCTGGTCTGTTACGTCTTGGGGTATCTGAAACCATTGTCCACTCTTGGCTACCCTCGCTGATGACGGCGTTGCACGAGGAGATGCCAAATTTAGATATTGAGCTAACAGTGGATGTAACGAGCAACTTGCGTGCGTCGCTCATTGATCACTCTATCGACCTGGCGTTTCTGATGGGGCCGATTAGTGAACCTCAGATTGTCAATGAGGAGCTCTGTAGTTACCCCGTTCACTGGGTCGCGAGCCCGAAACTTAAGCTGCCCAAGGGTCTGTTGAAGTTAACGGATCTAAAACATTGGCCCATCATCACCTATGCCAAAAATACCAAGCCTTTCGCAGAGATTAGTAACCGATTCAAGGATGTTGAAGACACACCGACCCGGTTTTTCTCCTCAAGTTCGCTAGCCGCTTCAATGAAAATGACGCTTGATGGGGTGGGAATTTCGGCCTTGCCATCTGCCGTTATAAAGAGTGAACTCGAGCGGGGTGAATTGGTGAGGTTGCGAGTTGAGTGGGAACCTCGAGACCTCTCGTTTACGGCATCATACGCGACTGTGCCACCCAGCTATCTGGTCCGTCGGGCCTGTGCTCGAGCGGTTGAGATTGCTGCGGAGTATCGAGGTAAATGATAGATTTTTCTTATTATTAGGGCTAATAAATAATAATTCGACACAAAGCCTTACTCAGCTAGTCTTAGAAAAACGAATTCTAATCAGTTTGGGAAGCGGGACACATGAATCCATATTCAAAGTACAAGCAGGGTTTGCTGAATGACTCTCAGCAACAGCGATCCGCGATCCGCAGTGGGGCTTACACCGGCACCACGTCCGGCCTCGCACCCGGTTTTGTGCAGGGGAATGTGGTGATTTTACCCGCAGCTTACGCTGATGACTTCTACAAATTCTGCCACCAGAACCCTACACCCTGTCCGCTAATTTCAGTTTCGGAAGCTGGCGATCCGAGTATGCCGGCGCTGGGCGAGGATCTGGATATACGCTTTGATGTCCCCGAGTATCTGGTGTTCAGAGACGGAGCTCGGGCCGAGACTCTGACCGATCTTGAGTCGGTCTGGCGTGATGATCTGGTGACCTTTGTGCTCGGCTGCTCTTTCTCCTTTGAGGACGCTCTTCAGTCAGCTGGTATTCCTGTACGCAACGTCGATAGCTGTACCAACGTCTCCATGTACCGGACAAACCTGCCGACTCAGGCTGTGGGACCCTTTAGCGGCGAGCTGGTGGTCACCATGCGGCCGTTCACTCCACAAAATGCGATACGGGCGATCCAGATTACGACCCGGCTGCCCAAAGCCCACGGGGCTCCTGTGCACCTGGGATCGCCAGAATTGATAGGCATTCGTGATCTGAGCACCCCCGAATTCGGCGATCCGGTGGAGATCTACGAGGGAGAGATCCCTGTCTACTGGGGTTGTGGCGTTACCACACAGGTGGCGCTGGAGGGTGCCAAGTTACCCTTTGCGATTACTCATATGCCTGGAAAAATGATCATTACCGAGCTGCTCAACGAAGAGCTCTCGGTACTTTAAAACCCGCCGGCCCTCGGCGATATAAGAAAACGGAGAACAACAATGCTTAAGAAATTTGCCTGTACCGCGCTTCTTGCAACCAGCCTAGTGGCCAGTGGCGTACACGCTGCGAAATGGAATATGCCGACTCCCTACGGAGACGCGAACCTACCCACAAAAATAGCCCATGCATTTGCTGAAGAGATCACTGCCGCAAGTAACGGAGAGATTGAAGTCACCGTTCACTCTGGCGCCTCGCTGATTAAGCATCCAGAGATCCCGCGTGCAGTGAAGACCGGTCAAGTGCAGCTGGGAGAGATTTTTATCGGAATCATGGGCAATACTCACCCCGTGTTCAAGCATGACAACATTCCATTCCTAGCGACCAATTATGAAGACGCTGAGAAACTTTGGAATGCCGCACGTCCAGAGGTGGTCAAGCAGCTTGAACGCGAGGGTATGACGCTGCTTTACACTGTGCCCTGGCCTGCACAAAGCCTATACACCAAAAAACCGGTGGCAAAACTAGAGGACCTTCAGGGGCTCAAGATGCGAGCATACAGTCCATCGACCTCTCGCCTGGCTGACCTGATGAATACGACACCAACGACAGTACAGGTGCCTGAAATTCCTCAGGCGTTTAGTACCGGTATTATTGATGCGATGATCACGTCACCCTCAACCGGAGCAAATGGTCAGGCTTGGGATTACCTGTCTCACTACACCGACATTGCCGCCTGGATTCCTAAGAATGTTGTGGTTGCCAATACTCGCGCGTTCAAACGTCTGAGTGAAGAGACGCAGACTGCGATTCTTAACGCAGCGGCTGCGGCTGAGGCAAAAGGCTGGGAAGGTGTGCGTGCACAGGCCAAGATGGACACCGAGACCCTTGCCTCAAATGGTATTCAGGTTAGTGCGCCCTCGGCAGAGCTGATGGCATCGCTGCAAGATATAGGCGCTGTAATGATTGAAGAGTGGAAGGCTGAAGCGCCAGAAGAGGTCTCCGCAATTCTTAACGCTTACGGTAACTAACATCAACTGCTGAGCACCCATTCGTCATTAACGGGTGCTCAGCCCACGGATAAAGCCTATGAATAGCATAAGAGAGTACTTCTACCTCTCCTCAGGATACGGTGCAGGTATCTGTATCATACTCATCATGTTGATTATTCTGGCGCAGATTGTCGGAAGAATGCTGGGCTTTATCGTCCCCTCGGCAGAGGATTTTTCAGGTTACTGTTTGGCGGCGGCTACCTTTTTGGGTTTGGCCTACACCTTCAGAACTGGGGGACACATTCGTGTCACTCTCCTGATACACCGGTTACCCGAAAAAGCGGCGCGACTGGCTGAAGCGCTGGTGCTACTGCTGGCGTTAGGGTTGACCAGTTTTATGAGCTTCTACAGTATCCACCTGATTTGGGAATCCTATGTTTTCAATGATGTCAGCTACGGATACATACCTATCCCCCTGTGGATCCCTCAGATACCGCTTGGCGTCGGCTGTGTCGCGCTCAATATTGCTGTTTTGGACGACTTTATAGGGATGCTGAGAGGGCGCGACCCCTCCTATCTGGCTCACGAGGATGAGCTAAAGCTGGAGGAGTCCTAATGGAAATCACTGCACTCTCGATCATTCTTGCGCTGTTCATGCTTATTGTGTTGGCAGCGGGTTTATGGGTCTCTTTATCGCTGCTGGCAGTTGCGATATTCGGCCTTTACTTGTCAGGCAACGATCAGATAGGCCTGCTTTTCGCTACCTCAAGCTGGGGTGCTAGCACTGCCTGGTCGCTGACAGCGCTACCGATGTTCATCTGGATGGGCGAGATCCTCTTTCGGACTCGACTCTCTGAGGATCTGTTCAAAGGACTCTCCCCTTGGCTCAGCAAATTGCCGGGGAAATTGTTACATGTAAATATTCTCAGTTGCGGTATTTTCGCCGCGGTATCCGGTTCCTCTGCAGCAACGGCCGCAACCATAGGTCGTATGACCCTCCCCGAGCTCAAAGCTCAGGGGTACAGTGAACGTATGGCTGTAGGAACCCTGGCCGGCTCAGGCACGTTGGGACTGCTGATTCCTCCGTCTATAATTCTAATCGTTTACGGAGTGGCCGCTGAGGTCTCAATTGCGCGCTTGTTTATTGCCGGGGCGCTGCCGGGACTGATGCTGGTGATTTTGTTTATGGGGTACACGGCGGTCTGGGCCAGTTTTAATCGTGATGAACTGCCTCGCGGCGACGAGCGGTCTATAAGTTTGACCGAGAAGATCGTTGCGCTGCGCAAACTGCTGCCGATCGTTGGCCTTATTCTCTTCGTACTCGGGTCAATTTACGGCGGCTTTACAACGCCGACTGAGGCCGCTGCTCTGGGTGTATTCGGGGCGTTAGTGCTGGCGCTACTCACCGGAACTCTCAGTATCGAAAGTTTCAAACAGAGCTTGCTGGGGGCGGTAAGAAGCTCCTGTATGATTGGCCTGATTCTGGTTGCAGCCCATTTTCTAACATTGGCAATGGGCTTCCTGGGGATACCTCGCGAGTTGGCTCAGTGGATCGGTGGACTGTCCCTCAATACCTTTGAGCTACTGCTATATCTGACGGTGCTGTTCGTAATTCTCGGCTGTTTTCTCGATGGTATATCGGTTGTTGTACTGACCGTAGCGGTGGTGCTTCCCCTCATTCAACAGGCTAACATCGATCTGATCTGGTTCGGAATCTATATCGTTTTGGTGGTCGAGCTGTCGCAGATTACGCCACCAGTGGGTTTCAACCTGTTTGTCATTCAAGCGCTCACTGGTAAGGATATCCTCTATGTTGCTCGTGCAGCGCTGCCTTTCTTTATGCTGATCCTTGCCGCCATCCTGTTGATTAGCTGGTTCCCTCAAATAGTAACCTATCTGCCACAAACGATGACGAGAGGTTAAATATAATGCTCATGATTAATTGCGATATGGGTGAGAGTTTCGGCGCTTGGAAGATGGGATCTGACACCGAAATCATGCCGTTAATCGACATGGCTAATATTGCTTGCGGCTTTCATGCTTCAGATCCACTGACTATGCGAAGAACGGTTAAACTCGCTGTTGATGCTCAGGTGAAAATCGGTGCGCATCCGAGCTACCCCGATCTGCTTGGCTTTGGCCGACGAGATATGCAGATAGCACCCGAAGAGCTCACGGCGATTACCCTTTACCAGATCGGTGCTTTGGACGGTATCTGCCGTGCTGAGGGTGCCAGGGTTGAGTATGTAAAACCACACGGCGCGTTGTATAACCGAATGATCGTGGATGACGGCGTGTTACACGCGGTGCTCTCAGCGGTCGCCCAGTTTGATAAGCAGTTACCGCTGGTCGTTATGGCCATTCCAGACTATTCGCGTTTGACAGCCGCTGCAGACACCTACGGTGTCACACTCCAATTCGAGGTGTTTTCCGATCGGGCCTATGACGAGCAAGGTCGACTGGCGTCACGAAGTATCCCGGGAGCCGTGCTGACAACGGAAGAGCAGATTGAGCGCCAGGTTCGAGCCATCGTTGATCGTAGCTCTGTGATTACACTCTCCGGTCAGGAGATCGCTGTTCAAGCTGACACTATCTGTGTGCATGGCGATGGTGCTCGCGCGGTTGAGGGAGCACGCTTCATCAGAAGTCTGGTGGCTCGCTAGATGCATATCGAGATTGCAGGGGAGTCCGCTGTCATTATCTACTTCGCTGAGGATATCTCGCCAGCCGCGGCAGCTCAGGTATCGGCGGCATTTAACCTGTTGCAAGAGTCAGGCAGTGACTTTATTACCGACTTAATCCCCTCGTACACCACACTACTTGTGGCTTACGACCCAATCAAGATGAACTCTCTGGAGTTGACGATTTTTCTGCGTCAGGTGTTGAGTGCACAACCCGTCGCCACAGAGCCGGCTATAGAGCAGTCAGCGCTGGAGATTCCGGTCTACTATGGCGAGGAGGTAGGTATTGATCTTGCTGAGGTGTCAAAGCAGACCGGTTTGGGCATAGAGGCGATTATCGCAAGTCACGTAAGTACCGAGTATCGAGTGTATGCAATCGGTTTTGCTCCCGGTTTTGCCTATCTTGGACTGACAGAGCCAGGACTCAAAGTGAGTCGGCGCAAAACACCGAGACTCAGAGTGCCGCGTGGCAGCGTGGCACTGGCCGACAATCAAACTGCAATCTACCCCTCTGTTTCGCCCGGCGGTTGGCAGATTATTGGGCGTACCCCCATGGAATTAGTGGACTGGCGTCGCTCGCCAATTTCACCTTTTACCGTGGGTGGTCTAGTCCGTTTCAGGGCGATAGGGCGTGACGAGTATCTTGGCCTGGGTGGTGTGTTAGATGGGATTTAAAGTAGTCAGCGCCGGATTACTGACAACTGTTCAAGATCTTGGTCGTTTCGGTTACCAACACTTGGGAGTGACGACCGGTGGCCCTCTGGATGAGTACAGCTTTACCTGGGCTAACCATCTTCTGGGTAATTCGGCGAACGCTGCCATGCTGGAGATCACCTATGGAGGACTGGAGTTACTGGCTGAAGTCGATACCAATATAGCTCTGACCGGAGCTGATCTGGGCGCAACACTGAATGGCGAAGCGATCAAACCTTGGCGGACCTACAGGGTGACAGGCGCAGACCAGTTAAAATTTCACTCTCCCAAGACAGGTCTGCGGGCCTATCTGGCGGTATCAGGCGGGTTTCAGCTGCCCTCGTTACTGGGAAGCTGCTCAACAGTGATGCGTGAGGGAATAGGGGGGCTAGACTCCGATGGTGCCAAGTTAAAAGTGGGCGATAACCTTGGCTGCTCTTCAGCACAGAGGCAGCCGGTTCGTGAAGTCCCCCTGAGCGATGTACCCGACTACCGTACGGACCTTGAACTTGGGCTGATAGAGGGTTATCAGATTGCCGATTTTTCCAGTGAGCAGGTGCGTAGACTCTTCTCAACTGAGTACCAAATTACGCCCGATATTGACCGCATGGGATATCGGCTGAAAGGTTTAGCAATTAAGCCTGCACGTTCAGGAATTATCTCGGAGGGAATTGCAGCGGGTGCTGTACAGATACCGGCTGATGGCCAACCGATCGTGTTGATGAGTGACCGACAGACTATCGGTGGTTACCCCAAGCCCGGATGTATCTCTCGACTGGCGATGGGGCAACTGGCCCAGCGGGGGCCTGGGGCCGTGGTTCGTTTCTACTCGATGGATGTCTCGATGGCTCAGGCCCAGAGAGCGATTTTTCAGCGGCACTTGAAACTCTTTGAATTTCATCGTTTCAACTGATGGTCTTGAGCGGAAGAGGGTGTCCAGGCAGTTCAGCTGAGCTTTGGGTCAGGTCATTGCAGTGAGCAAAAGGGGCCTTAGCAAGCGAGTTATGATGGTCGCTAGAGCTCGCCACCAATACAGCTGTTGAGCCAACTCTCCATCTCTGCTGAGGGTGAGTTTACAACAAATGAGTTGGCATCGATCCGATTCGATGTGATGCTGATGGTACTCACCACATTGAGGTCCTCTAAGGCGATATACTGGGGTTGCGCCTCGCTGTTGTCAGCGATAAATGCGAAGGTAGTGCCATCAAAGCCCACTACCCACCCCTTACCAGATCCATCTTTGCCGCAAAATGTCTCTACCTTATCCCCCAGAACCGCCGCGATTGCTGCCTTTCGTTTTGGGTTTGCCGAGCGAATCGCATCGGGTTCGATATAGGCGAGCCATTGCTGAACGTCATTTAGCGTCTGACCGTTCATAAGGACATTGAGCAGCGCTGCATCGCTGAAGTCACCGAAGGTTGCACCGACGTATGTTTTATCTATCGCCTCACCTTTGAACGTGACTACTGCCGTCAGATCGCCGAAACAGTAGATCGCCTCATCGCTGATCTGGAATCCCTCAAGTACTCGTCTTCTCATCCGTTAAACCTGCCTATTCCACTCGAATCTTGATCTCGCCCCTGCAACTTCTTTGCAAATCTCTTACAAACCTCCTGAGAGATGCGGCTCGAAACTGGACTTGTACACCTCAGATTTCAATAAGTCGGAGACCTATGCCTAAGGCAGCCCGTCTGTGAAATGGGGCGCGGATTGGATTGTTAACTGTCGAGCAGCGAAAGTCGAGATCGGTCACCCGATGCACAATCATGAGCCCGCTCAGGGAGCACCCTATCGTCAGTCTCATCTGAATCAATAACCGGTTGACTGATTGATCAGATGCCAGGGCAGGCTCGACTGCCTGAGCTGCGACATTCGGTTGTCTGGTGGGTCAACTAAGGAAACCCTGAACGCCAGAAAACACAATCTGCGCGGCAATTGCAGAGACAAAGAGTCCAATAATTTTGGGCAGAATTTGAAGGCCTTGGCGCCCAATAATTCGATTTAGACTGTCCGACATCATCAGTATCCCAACCAGCGTGAGAACTGCACCGATGAGTGATGTGATCATCTGAATGAAGTCGATTGCGCCCTCTATCTCCGCACCCATGACCATCAATATACCGATCATACCCGGCCCGATGGTCACAGGCACCGCTAGTGGCACAATTGCAAAGTCGGTACCCTGTTTCATGCGTGGATCGGGTAGCTCGGTATCACCGCGAATCATATCGAGCGCACTTAAGAAGAGGACACTGCCAGCGCCAATCTTAAAAGCGTCCAGAGTGATGCCGAAGAGACTGAAGATGTACTTACCGAACAGCAGAAACATCAGACTGGCGACGCTGATCGCTATGCCAAATTTCAGTATGACGGAACGTCTTTCTGGACCAGATAAGTGCTTAGTAAGCGTGATAAACACCGATAGCACAAAAAATGGGGTCATCATAAAGAGCAATTTGAGGTACAGCGTAACTATCTGGTCCATTGTGACGCTCAGAGCAATAGGTTTAGGGGAGATTAGTGGAAACCGATGAGCCCTGCAATTGAGTCAATCAAGAGATGAGATGGTCCCAAACATCAAGGGCCGCTCATCTCTTGTGCGGTCAAAGGCATTATAGCCTCAGAGAGAATGAACAGCCTGAACAGTCTGGTAGTTGGTAATTGTCACTTTTGGCTATCGTTCCCATTCGCAGGAGTGGCCTGCTATTACCCAACTGTACTAACTGCTACTCAAATTGACATTCCAGAATCTTGAGCGTGACCTGATCGTACAGTTGCCTTTACAGGTCAGCGTCTCAGAACGGCACTTAAGCGTCATTTATCAATGGTAACATTAGGTCGCCTCAGCAGGAGCAAACCCGATTAATGCTAGAGCATATTGAAGCTTTTCCGGTGTAATAGGTTTTGCAATGAAGGCGTTTGCGCCGTCTTTTAGCCACTTATCCGTCTCATCACCGATGACAGCCGCTGTCACACCAATAATTGGGGTTGTAGAACCAATAGATCGCAGTTTTTTGGTCAGTTCATGGCCGTCCATAATCGGCATCATCAAATCGGTCAGAACCAGATCAAATTGATTAGCATCAAAAGCCTCGAACGCTTTTTGGCCATTGTCATAACTTGTTATTTGAGCGCCCAGCTTACCCAAAGACTTCTCCGTTAGCATCCTGAGCATGGCGTCATCCTCAGCTAGAAGGATTCGCAACCCCTTGAGAGGAATATTGCTAAGTTGCGGCATCTCGTCGACTTCAACCTTCTTCATTGGGAAAGTCAGTATAAAACATGCTCCACCCAGCTGACTGGTCGAATATTCCAGCTTACCTCTCATCATAGACGCAATCTCTTTACTGATGAAAAGACCGAGACCAGAGCCATCTTTTTTAGTATCGCCCCGACTGAAGGACTCAAAGGCCCGCTCACGAAGCTCTTCAGGAATACCTCGCCCATCGTCCTCAACCCGCAAACATCCTAGTAAGGATCCATCCGGTGTTAACTGATAATCGAAACTGACAAGAACAACACTACCGCCAGAATGGATAATAGCGTTCTTAGCAAGATTAGTAGCGACTTGGCGCAATGGTTGAGCGTGCAGTGAGAACTTGACGCCCTCTGGCTTGGAGATATCAATGCGAAGTTCGAAAGAGTTGTCTTTAATCAATTGCGAGAGAGGGGTGAGAGCGCGCTTAATCGTCTGTACAGGATCGCAGATCTGTTCGGTTTTTGATTCCAGTGCACGCTGCGGCGCAACCACCACGCGCAGATCTTCAAGAACCGAGAGAAGGTTTTCACTAATTTCAACGATTTGCTCCCGAGCGGAATCTGCGTCGATATCAGCGTCCCGACCAATCATACTTATCGCCGCAATGGGGGTTCTTAGCTCATGCCCAACAATAGCAAACAGCTCACGCTGTTTCTCTAAAGTGGAGGCGATACTTGCTCGACTAATTTCTAATTCGTGGAGTAGTTGTTCTTTTTCTCGCAGGGTGCTCTGAGTTTTATCCAGTAGCCGAAGTCGATAGGCAAGCACGCCACTCAAGACAATTCCCTCGAACAAATTTGCAAACGAAACTACATTTTCAAACTCACTGCCGACGTGCCCCCTTAGATTTGCTACGTACAACAGAGAAGCGGCAACGTAAGTCAACCAACCGACCATGACAAACTTTGCCAAGGGATTTTTTTGTAAATGAGCATTTATGATGATGTAAGTAAAACCAAAATATATCAGCGGTCCCGCCCAATCGGAGTAGGATTGGATAGCTGCATAAGGCTCGACGAACAGATGTCCAACTACAACTGCTATCGCCAGCCATGTCAGCGCCAAAGTTGGGCGTGTTTGGTTCTCTTTAAACAAGAGCCCTAAGAACAGATATGCCGACATAAAGACCGCAATACCACCATAATATTCGATCACTACAGAATCAGTTGTAAATCCGAGCAGTTCGTAAAGTCTGAAATGAGTGACGGTTACCGATACGCTGCAAATCAGAAAGAGCGAATATGCGAGGTAGATTCGGCCACCATGGAATGCCGCCAGAACAAGGTTGTAACAGGTAAGCATTATCAGGCCACCGAATATGGCAACACCTGTAGCTAATATTTGGCTATTAGCTGCCAATGCTTCGTCCTGCCCCCTGACTTCAAGCCCGACGTCAACTTTGTATGCGCTTTCTATTCGATAATAAGTAGTTATAGAGGAGTTAGCTGGGACGTTCACCGGAAAGCTGGTGATCAGCGTATCCATTGGGCGCGCATCCTGTGACACCAAAAATCCACTGTTTCTGATAGCAACGCCACTATCAGTTTTTCTAAACTCAAAAACTTCCGGTAAGCGTAACGAGTCGAACTGGATAACTTTGGTGGTGGTGTAGCCAGCAGGATTGCGCGGCTCCACTCGGATCCAATAAACAGACTCGCTGAAGCCGAATGACGTGTCGTCGGTTTCACTAAACCATTCCGGGTTTTCCGACACTTCGAAGAAGCTTATACCACCGGTTGTATCCTCAAACACGTCTACATCGTCTGCCGCCCTTGCAGCAAATGCCAACACCAACAACACT
>DATHZN010000089.1:0-43972 GCA_035458585.1 Marinobacterium sp.
CGATCCAGCATGTGCTGATCGAAGATCTGTTGAACGTCAGCTTGTTGCTCAGCCGTGAGGCTCAAACGTTCTGTCATTCGCTCTAAACCCTTGCCCGCGTTGCCTTGGTAAGAGTGGGCATACACCAGCCCGGATATAGCACCGGTTGTTAGTGTCAGGGCAGTGACAGCAGCAATAATCGTCTTTTTCATGGTCGTCTCTCCGTTTGGGGCTTTTCAATCTCGGTTTTGATGAGTCCAGTATGGAGAAGGGCAATGCTAAGTTGGGTTACGGCTTCGTAAAGATGAGTAAAGTTGGGGCGGTGAATCGATTAGTAAACAAAGAGGGGACTTGCCACTCACCATTTTTGACATCGTTTGATTTGTGTTGAATAGTGCAGACAGGGCGCATGCCAATCATGTGTTATGGGAGGTGACAGTGAATATTTTAGCGATACAGGTTGTGCCGGGAGAAGCGAGTCTTGTCTACGTTGATGATCGCGATGAACCTATTCGCGCTGAGTCGGCAAAAGATTTGGGTACGGATGACCTGATAGCGGAGCAGTTGTTTGGCATGCTGGTTGACCATCTTAAGAAAAAAGCTGGATTGATATAGATTCGACGGGTTCTAAAGGGGTGTCGATACGGGGCATACAGTTTATGCCGCGCGATGCACTGCACCAAACGCGTGGCTAGGCTGAGCCGGATGAAGGCTGGCCCACCCAAAGGCGAGTGCTAATTGCGAATTTGATTGGGGAGTAGTGGCTCTTAACTTTGACGTCGCTTTAACATATTGCCGGCAGCGTCAGGGTTACTTGTCCGAAGTCTGATCTTGGTGGGCCTCTCAAACGGCTCAGGTTCTAACACCGTTTTGGTCTCTTCTTGCCAGAGTTGACAGAAATCATCCTCGTCTAGCTCTGCGTGACTCATAAATAGGTGCAGAGGCTCCCCTCCTCGCTCGGCAGGCGCCGCTTTGTATCTGGACTTCACAGCTGTTTTTTGATGTACACAAATAGGATTCTCATCCTATCGGTGGCTGCGCTGCGTCGCTAGGCCCTACTGGGATTTCTGACAGATGTTGCCAGGCGAGTTAACGCCGATACATCCGGCTGTTTCAACTCGGTCCATCGGTACTTCTTCGAGGAGCTGATTTGATGTCGCCAATGGGGACCTACCAGCGAAGAGTTTGGATTCGACCTGCGTAAAGTTGCGTAAAGATTGTGTATACGCGGTTCTAACACCCTAGAATCAGATTATCTGCACAGACAGGGTTAGGCGATGAGCACAAAAATACTTTTGGTGGATGATGATACCGAGCTGTCGGGACTGCTGGCAGAGTATCTCATTAATGAGGGGTACGAAGTTGAGCAGGCCGACAGTGCCGAGGCTGCTCTGGCCCGTTTGAATGCTCAGGAAGTTTTTGACCTTTGGGTTCTGGATATCATGATGCCGGGTCTGTCGGGGCTCGAGCTGTTACAGCAGGTACGCCCGCGGATGAGTACGCCGGTGATTATGCTGACCGGGCGCGGCGATGATATTGATCGCATTCTTGGGCTCGAGGTCGGCGCAGATGATTACCTACCCAAACCGGCCAATCCCAGAGAGCTACTAGCGCGGATTAGGGCAGTGCTGCGACGCTCTCAACCCCAGCCAAGCGTGGGCGCTATAGCTGCTCAGCACCCGATACATCTTGGGTCTATACGTCTTGATCCGCAGTTGCGCGAAGCCAAAGTAGAGGATGAGATGGTACAACTGACCAGTGCTGAGTTTAATGTTCTCAACGTTTTAATGCGCTCGGCAGGACAAATTGTCTCTAAAGAGTATCTGACAGAGCAGGTGCTGCACCGGAAACTCACAGCGTATGACCGCGCTATTGATGTGCACGTAAGTCGAGTGCGAACCAAGTTGGATCAGGCTCAGGCTGGACTGGCAGAGAGCATAAAAACGATTCGCGGGCAGGGCTACCAACTGGCCATCAGAGACGAGCACTGATGCGCTGGTATCAGAAGCTCTTTTGGCGAATTTTCGGTGCGGTATGGCTGGTCAGTTTAGTGGGTATTCTGGCGAGCCTTTGGTTATACCAGTCGTTGTCTGGGGAGCACGAGCGCGTAGGATTTCAGGAGGAGCGCGCGCTGCTCTACGCCGAGCAGATTATTGACCGGCTTGAGACTGGTCAGAAAGAGAATCCGCGGATTGGACGGCACCTGCCGATCTGGATTTTTGATGAGGAGACAGGACGTCAAGTCTATGGGGAACGAAGGCGTCCACCCAAAGACGCTTTAAGTGTAGAGGTTGAGGACAGAAGCGGTCGTGAATACGAAGTGCTCTTCCCGCGCGCGCCCGATGTACAGTTGCTGGATAAGATGTTTGGTTTTCTGTTGTCGTTTCAAGTGGTCTGGTTACTTGTTGTGTCGCTACTTAGCAGCTTACTGCTGACTTGGTTAATCGTCCGTCCAATCAACATCCTCAGGAGGCAGGTCAGGGCGGTGTACGATGACGAGGAGTGGCAACCTCAGGGTGAAGATCTGATTATCCGTCGCACCGATGAGTTGGGGCAGTTGGCACGTGAGATGGCAGAGGCAGGAAAATTTGTCGAGCAGACACTCAACGCGCAGGAGAATCTGTTACGGGATGTATCACATGAGCTACGGGCTCCGCTCGCACGCTTGCAGGCCTCGGCCGGACTAGCGGAGCAGCGTCTGGGGCAAGACGATAAGCTGGTTTTGCGAATCAACACTGAGTGCGAAAGACTTGAACGCTTGATTAGCGAGTTGCTTCTTTTGTCTCGTCAGCAGGTGGCGCAAGTTAACCAGCCTAAAGTGGCTTTGACAGAGCTACTCAATGAGTTGGTTGAGGACGCGCGTCTAGTTGATAAAGACCGCGACATTCGAGTCGAACTTGAACGCTTGCGCCCGGGGCTTGAGTTCGCGGCTGAGCCCTTGAGTCGTGTTGTGAGTAATCTTTTAGCAAACGCCATTAAACACTCTGGCGATGGTGCAAAAATTGCCCTACAGGCAAAATCGTCTGAGCGACAACTGCAGATCAGCGTACTTGATACCGGTCAGGGTGTCTCCCCCGAGCTGCTGGTTCAACTTGGGCAGCCCTTTAAACGCGCCTCCAAATCAAGCGGATATGGATTGGGGTTGAGTATATGTAAACGTGCAGTTCGACAGATGGGGGGCGAATTGACGTTAGAAAATGTAGAGGACGGTGGCTTTCGAGCAACACTGATATTGCCCATAAAAAGCTAGCGCATCACGATTATGAGCAGCTTGTTACAACGCTCAGTATCCACCGTTACGCAAATAAAAAGGGAGCCTTGGCTCCCTTGATTACAAGTCAATTGACTCGTTATAGCGCGTCAGAGCCTGTCTCACCGGTACGGATACGGATGACCTGCTCAACCGGCATAACGAAAATCTTACCGTCACCTATCTTGCCAGTATTAGCGGTCTTGGTGATCGCTTCAATAACCTGATCGACCATATCATCGTCGATAGCCACTTCGATTTTCACTTTAGGCAAAAAATCAACGACGTATTCAGCACCACGGTAGAGCTCGGTGTGACCTTTTTGGCGACCAAAGCCTTTGACCTCGGTCACGGTTACACCCTGGATGCCAATATCAGACAGCGCCTCACGCACATCATCTAGTTTGAAGGGTTTGATGACCGCAGAAACCAGTTTCATTCTTTTCTCCTTAGAAGCGAGCACTTTTCAGCCCTGAAGAGCGCGTCTCTCAATCTGAGTTATTAAAAAGCACAGTTTTAGTAGGCAACATTATGGATGGTAAACCTACCGGACTCAAGTTGCTCCTACAATTGCAGTATGCGGGTCATCCATGACCCGAAAAAAAGCCCCAGCTTTTTAGGGCTGGGGCGGAGTAAGGCGGCTGAATCCTTCAGCCGCGAACAACAAGATTGGTGTTGTTACTTACGTGAGGTAACAAACTCTGGGTACGCTTCCATACCACATTCAGAGAGGTCGACACCTTCGTACTCTTCCTCTTCACTGACTCGTACACCCATCACAGCTTTGATGATGGTCCATACGATCAGGCTCACTACGAATACCCAGACAAAGATGGTTGCAGCACCGATCAGCTGACCAGAGAAGCTAGAGCCGTCGTTAGTTACTGGCACCAACAGCAGACCCAACAGACCTACAACGCCGTGTACAGAGATAGCACCGACAGGATCGTCGATTTTCAGCTTGTCGAGAGTGATGATTGAGACAACAACCAGCAGACCACCCAGAGCGCCGAAGATGTGCGCCTGCAGAGCCGATGGAGTTGATGGCTCAGCCGTGATAGCAACCAGACCAGCCAGAGCACCGTTGAGCGCCATAGTCAGGTCAGCTTTACCGAACAGGATGCGAGCTAGAATCAGAGCGGCGATGGCACCACCCGCTGCAGCTGCGTTAGTGTTCATGAAGACCACAGCAACTGCGTTGGAGTTTTCAACATCAGAGGTTGCCAGAACTGAACCACCGTTGAAGCCGAACCAACCCAACCACAGAACGAACGTACCCAGCGTCGCCAGAGGCATGTTTGCACCAGGGATCGCGTTAATTTCACCGTTCTTACCGTATTTGCCTTTACGAGCACCCAGTACAAGGACACCCGCCAGAGCAGCAGATGCACCTGCCATGTGCACAATGCCTGAGCCAGCGAAGTCAGAGAAGCCAAGGTCGCCCAGCGTGTACATGCCGAATACAGCGTTGCCACCCCAAGTCCAAGAGCCTTCCATTGGGTAGATAAAGCCGGTCATAACCACTGCAAAGGCTAGGAAAGCCCACAGCTTCATGCGCTCGGCGACTGCACCAGAGACAATAGACATAGCGGTAGCTACGAATACGACCTGGAAGAAGAAGTCAGCAGAAGGCGCGTAGGTCGCAGGCTCATCGCCTGAGAATCCGTCGCCAGTAATACCAGAGAGGAAGTACTCGCCGCCGTACATGATGGCGTAGCCGCTGACGAAGTACATGATACAAGCGATCGCATAGAGTGCGATGTTTTTGGTGAGTATTTCGGTTGTGTTTTTAGAACGAACAAGACCCGCTTCGAGCATTGCGAAACCGGCCGCCATCCACATTACCAGTGCGCCACACACCAGGAAGTAGAAGGTGTCCAGAGCGTACTTGAGCTGGGTAACGTCACCAGCTGTTGAATTGAGCATCTCTTCCATTGTCTAGTCCTCCAATGGCAGCAAAAATTAAAGTGCGTCGTTGCCGGCTTCGCCGGTACGAATACGGATAACCTGTTCAAGCTCGGAGACGAAAATCTTGCCATCTCCAATCTTGCCTGTGTGGGCTGCTTTGGTAATCGCCTCAACAACCTGATCAACAAGTTCGTCTGAAACGGCTGCATCTAGACGTACTTTCGGAAGGAAGTCGACAACATACTCGGCGCCACGATATAGCTCTGTATGTCCTTTCTGACGCCCGAAGCCTTTTACCTCGGTCACGGTGATGCCCTGTACACCAATCTCCGACAATGCTTCACGCACGTCGTCGAGCTTGAAGGGCTTGATAACGGCTGACACTAATTTCATTTGTGTTTCTCCTTGGAAAGAAAAATCGGCTGTTCTTGCTTTTCGTACAAGGAGGTTAGCTTAAGTTGTGCCAACTTTAGCTAAATATATTTAAAAACAATAATTTATAAATGATTTATGTTTAAATTATAGGACTGATTTAGAGATGCACGCACTAAAATAGATAATGCAGTGTGCACAATTATGGTGCGTGCTCTATTTTGGTGCAGTGTGCTTTGGTGCACCCTTGCGGTGCTTTCGGCTCAGACGGGCTGTTATACTGTTTTTCAAACTTAACAGAGGGAAGAAGATGATTGACCCTAAAATATTCGAGACCATCAGCGCTAACATGGCGCAGTTCATGCAATCGCGCCCGGACCTACCTGGGCAGGAGATGTTGCAGACGCAAATTAAAACCATGCTGCAGTCCAGTTTCGCCAAGCTCGATCTGGTGACTCGTGAAGAGTTTGATGCACAGGCAGCCGTGCTACAGCGCACCCGAGATAAACTGGAGCAACTTGAAGCTCAGGTAGCTGAACTGGAGTCTAAGTTTAACGGCTCCTAAATAGCGAAAAAGCATAGAGCAAAACTGCTGCTACACTGAGTAGATAAGCAGGTGACACAAGGATGGTGTCTTATGGCTCTAGCACGACTTCTCAGCCGGGCTCAGCTCGGTATCGAAGCCCCTCAAGTATATATCGAAGTACATCTTTCTGGGGGGCTTCCCAGCTTCTCAATTGTCGGATTAGCCGAAACGGCCGTGCGCGAGAGTCGCGAGCGCGTGCGCAGTGCCTTGATGCTGTCGGGGTTTGATTACCCGCAGCGACGAATAACGGTCAGCCTTGCTCCCGCGGATATTCCCAAAGAGGGCGGGCGTTATGACCTCGCAATAGCCTTGGGTATTCTTCAGGCTTCGAATCAAATTAACTCTAAGCATTTCGACCAGGTCGAGCTTTATGCTGAGCTTGGTCTCAATGGGGCTCTGCGTCCGGTAAAGGGGCTTTTTCCAGCACTTTTGGCTTGTCAACAGGCTAACCGGTTTGCTGTGATTGCGCCCGACATGCAGAGTGATGCCGGATTAGCTGGCTGTGAGATAGTATCCTTGGCAGATGATCTTATGAGTGTCTGTGAGTTGTTGCAGCAGGACTCACTGTCTCTGCAGACTGGGACGCTTCGAGCAAGGTCATCGCCGATGCCTCAAGCCCACGATATGGCACAGATACGAGGTCAGCTGGAGGCGCGTTTTGCTCTCGAGCTGACGGCCGCGGGTGGTCATAATCTCTTAATGCTGGGTCCGCCAGGGAGTGGGAAAAGTCTGTTGGCGCAGACACTACCGACAATTTTGCCTGCTCTGACCCCATCTCAGGCGCGCGAATCGGCTGCCATCCATTCGATATCAGGAAAGTCAATCAGTCCGCTCTTTGCTGGCATACCTCCCATCAGAGCGCCTCATCATAGTGCATCACCAACTGCAATCATCGGTGGCGGATCTATCCCGCGTCCTGGCGAGGTCTCTTTGGCACATAACGGGGTGCTATTTCTTGACGAGATCGCGGAGAGCTCTCGAGCTACCCTGGATATGCTACGAGAACCAATGGAGACGGGTATTGTCAGTATCGCCAGAGCTAAAGCCCGTTTTAGCTTCCCGGCGCGGTTTATGCTGGTGGCTGCGCTCAATCCATGCCCCTGCGGGTACTATAACGATGACAGTGACCGCTGTGTCTGCTCGCTAACGGCTATTGAGCGCTATCAGGCGCGTCTATCTGGCCCATTGCGGGATCGCTTCGATCTACAGCTGACATTAGAGGCGGTGGAGCAGGAGGATCTGATTCGGACCTGTGAGCCAGTTGAAGATAGTGCCAGCGTGCGTGAGCGTGTCTCTCGAATACGTGATTTACAGCTTGCGCGCCAGGGCTGTCTTAATTCTCAACTGGGCATTGAGCAGGTGCAGCAGCTGTTAGCTCACTCTGAAGTGCTACAGCAGTTCTACATTGATGCGGCCCGTGCACTAAAGCTGTCTGCACGCAGCACTTACCGTTTACTCCGGGTCGCACGTACTCTGGCCGATATGCAGGGAGCGAGCAGGATAGAGGAGGAGCAACTGTTGCAGGCTTTGAGCTACCGACATTAGTTGGGTGCTGGGCGTGCAGGGTGTAAACTTGTTGCCCGCAAAAGCAGCAGCCGAGCCTCATCGATGTCACGACTCAACCCCCGTCAGAAAGAAGCTGTTGAATATATCAGTGGCCCGCTTTTGGTTCTCGCCGGTGCTGGCTCGGGCAAAACCAGTGTCATCACACGCAAGATCGCCTATCTGATTGAGACCTGCGGCATTGAAGCACGTCACATCGCTGCGGTGACCTTCACCAACAAAGCCGCCCGCGAGATGAAAGAGCGGGTGATGCAGTTGGTGCAGGGTAAAGCGGCCCGCGGCCTTACTGTCTCTACTTTTCACAACCTGGGGTTAACGATTATCAGAAGAGAGTATCGGGCTTTGGGAATGAAACCTGGCTTCTCGCTGTTTGACGATCAGGACTCACGGATCTTGATACGGGATCTGCTGCTGCATCAGGACGAAGATGCTGACCATGTGAGCAGCGTACAAAATCAGATCTCCACCTGGAAGAATGAGATGGTTACTCCGCAGCAGGCGATACAGAGGGCAGAGGGGCCACTGGAGATTCTCTGTTCTCGTGCTTATGAAGCCTATGAGCGCTCATTGCGGGCATACAACGCTGTTGATTTTGATGATCTGATTCTTGTACCGGTGCGCCTATTCGATGAGCAGCCCGAGGTGCTGACACGTTGGCAGCATAAGATTCGTTACCTGCTGGTGGATGAATATCAGGATACCAACTTGTCTCAATACCGGCTCGTTCGCCAGTTAGTAGGGCATCGGACTGGCCTTACCGTTGTCGGCGACGACGACCAATCTATCTATGCCTGGCGTGGGGCACGCCCAGAGAATCTGGTGCAGCTGCAGACCGACTTTCCCAGTTTGAAACTGGTTAAACTGGAACAAAACTACCGCTCGACCAGTCGTATTCTGAAGGCCGCGAATACGCTGATCGCTAATAATCCCCATGTGTTTGAGAAGACTCTCTGGAGCGAAATGGGGATGGGAGACCCAATCCGGGTCATTCATGTGCCTCATGAAGATGCCGAGTGCGAGCGAATCGCCACTGAGATTCTTGAACGCCACATACGAGAGCGCGCTCCGTTTAAAGACTTTGCCATCCTATATCGTGGAAATCATCAGTCCCGGCTGCTCGAGATTAAATTGCAGAACTTCAAAGTACCCTACAAGCTCAGCGGTGGTACCTCATTCTTTGCGCGGGCTGAGATTAAAGATCTCATGGGTTACTTTAAGGTGCTGATTAATCGCGATGACGACAACGCCTTTCTGCGTATCATAAACGTGCCCCGGCGGGAGATAGGGCCAGCGACACTCCAGGCACTTGGCGAGTATGCCACGGGTCGGGGAATCAGCCTCTATGCAGCAATCGACGAAATTGGTGTCGAACAGGTCCTTAAATCTCAGGCCCTGACGCGCTTGCGTACTTTTAGTGAGATGATTGAGCGTCTGCATGATCAATGTCAGCGTGCTAATCCGATCACAGCTATACATGACCTGATTGCTGAGATCGGTTACGAGGATTGGATTCGCGCCAACTGCTCGAGTGATGGCGTGGCTGAAAAGCGCATTCAGAATGTCTGGTTTTTGGTGGATTCACTTAAAAATACACTTGAGCGATTGCAGGAGGATGATCCCGATGCAGGTATAGAGGACGCGATTGCTCGACTCCTCTTACTGGATCTGTTGGAGCGTCAGGAGGAGGAAGATGACTCTGACCGAGTTCAGCTAATGACGCTGCATGCGTCCAAGGGGTTGGAGTTTCCTCACGTTTACCTGATGGGGGTTGAAGAGGATCTTTTGCCGCATCGTAACTCGATAGATGGTGATACGGTGGAGGAGGAGCGCCGCCTTGCATATGTTGGCATCACGCGTGCTCAGCGCACTCTGGCGCTGACGTTGGCAAGTAAGCGTAAGCAGTTTGGTGAGTGGCAGAGCTGCGAGCCGAGCCGTTTCCTGGAAGAGTTGCCGCAAGAGGATCTTGAGGTTGAAGGGGGTGGGAGGATGGACCCTGAACGCAACCGCGCCAGAGGTAAACAGACGCTTGCGGGGCTGCGCAGTTTGCTTGATGACCTCTAGTCATTTAGAAGCTAAATTCATCTGAGCCCCAAAACAAACATCCCCGCACGTAGCGGGGATGTTGATAGCCGATTCGGACTTACTGCGATTTTGCAATCATGTCTTCAACGGCCGCTTTGATATCATCGTCTGAGCAGTCGCCACAGGTTCCCATGGCAGGCATTGAACCGATGCCGTTGATCGCATTGCTAACGAGCATGTCAAGGCCCTTGGCATCAAGGCGGGCAGCCCAGTCTCCTGTACCGATTTTCGGTGCGCCCAGTACGCCGACGTTATGACATGACGCACAGTTGGATGCAACGATGTCTGCGCCTGAGCGAGCTGAACCGCCTGCAGCCGCTGCTACAGCACTACCACAGCTCTCATCACCCTGCAGACACACTTTCCCAACGGGCTTGATACGATCAATGATGATGTCTTCAACACTAGCCGCCTGGATAGTCGCAGAAAGTGCCAGCACGCCCAGCGCAGCAGAAGCTTTAGCAATCAAAGTTTTCACAGATGTGACCTCACAGTTTGTTTGTGGCCTGTCAGCAAGGATTACGTATCCATATAGCCATCAGATCGAAAATTTTGCCGCATTATACCGACAAACGATGCACATGCGAAACACCAATCAACCTAGGCATCGACTCGCTCATTCTTCAATCGGTCATTTGCTTGCATTAAAGACGCTACAAGGTAATATGCGTTTTCTGCCAAGCGCCCGTAGCTCAGCTGGATAGAGTAGCAGGTTCCGATCCTGTTGGTCGGGGGTTCGAATCCCTCCGGGCGCGCCACTTTTGCGGAACCATCCATGCCTCTCTTCGCGGTATTTATGTCCCTCACGGGACTCACGGTTTATGCAGTTCATGATGCCCTGATAAAGTACCTGAGTCAGAGCTTCTCCGTTGTTCAGATAATATTTTTCGCGACGCTGTTCACGTTTCCACTTATCTCAATTTGGCTGGTCGGAAGTCGAACAACACCGAGTCTGCGGCCTGTGCACCCTTTTGCCGTCGCATTTCGTTCGTTTAGCTTTGTGTTGATACTGCTATGCGCGTTTTACGCTTTCCAGGTTTTACCCTTAGCACAGGTGTACGCCCTTCTGTTTACCACGCCGCTAATGGTGACTGCTTTATCCGGACCATTTTTGGGTGAACGTGCATCGACACCTCAGTGGGTAGCGATTCTGGCTGGATTCGGCGGGGTCTTAGTCGTGTTGCAGCCGACGGCACGTGCGATTGAGATGGGACATGTTGCTGCACTGACGGCTGCAACGCTCAGTGCGATCAACGCGGCTCTCGTGCGCAAGCTCGGTTCAACTGAGCGTTCCGTTATACTGCTACTCTATCCGCTGATCGTCTCGTTTGTTGTCATGGCGCTGCTGCTACCCGGGGTCTACAAGCCGATGGAACTCGATGAGTTTGGTATTACTGCCATTGTTGCAGCACTCTCGCTTATCGGTGGTGCGCTAACCATTCACTCTTTCCGTCAAGGTAAAGCGACCATTATTGCCCCAATGCAGTACTCACAGATCATCTGGGGCGTCATTTTTGGTACGCTCTTTTTCAATGAAACACCCGCGGATACAACGCTGATCGGCATTTTAATTATCATCTCCTCGGGCATCTTCGTGGTGACTCGCGATGGCGGCACCAAAGTGGCTCAGGATGAGTTGGCTCGACGAACGACACAGATCGCTCGTATCAACAGCTTTCTGACGCGCAGAAAATAGGCCTGTGGTAATCTTCCACCGTAAATAATCGGATTCAGGAGCATCCCGTGCAGATTACCCTCTATTCAAAACTCCAGTGCCCTGGTTGTGACCAGATCAAAAATTATCTCAAGGCGGCTGGCGCAACCTACTCTACGATCACTGCGGGCGTCGATCTCTCAGTTGAGGAGATGCAGCAGGAGGTACTGGATTCAACAGGCCACCAGTTGACGAGCGTACCCTTTGTGATGGTAGACGGAGAGGCACTGGGTGGTCTGGACAAATTTATGCCCTGGTTCCGTGAGCACAAAGACTCTCTGAGAGCGGCGACGACTCAAGACGAGGATCTAGACCTCGGCGATCTAAGCCTCTGATTCTGTCGAATCTCGAAAGGTCAGCTGCGAAATCCCTTTCCGACCACATAAACCTCGCGTGATCGTGCGCGCGAGGAGTCGGGCTTGCGAATGACGACAGTGTCGAACTGTTCGCGCACCTGGGATACGAATGCATCGTAACCTTCACCCTGAAATGCTTTGGCAACAAAGCTACCACTGGGTTTGAGCACCTGCCGCGCCATATCCAAGGCCAGTTCAATCAGGTAGATCGAGCTCGCCTGATCTGCAGATGAGATACCACTGAGGTTAGGTGCCATATCGGAGATCACGACGTCGACGGGGCGTCCGTTGATAGCCGACATGATTTGGTTAAATACGGACTCTTCGGTGAAGTCGCCTTGAATAAACTCAACATCTGGGAGTGGGTCCATGGGCAGTATGTCAGACGCAATCAATTTGCCCTGCTCACCCACTAACTCGCCTGCGATCTGAGACCATCCGCCGGGTGCTGAGCCCAGATCAATAACCAGCATGCCGGGCTTTATCAGCTTATCCTTGTCATTCAGTTCCAGCAGTTTGTAGCTGGCGCGCGAGCGGTAACCATCTTTCTGCGCCTGTTTTACGAAACGGTCGTTTACATGTTCTTTGAGCCAACGGGCACTGCTTTTGGATCGGGCCATAACTACTGCCAAAATTAATGAGGGGTGATGGAAATAAGGATTATAGCGCTGCACTGGGGTGGCGCCAAAGTCCGCGGTACAATAGCGACGCCAGAGACCAAAAAAGGGCGGCTATGAACCTCGATACCATTAAAAAACTGCAGCAAAAGAGATATCGCACAGAGTTGGGATATTGCCTGGTAGAGGGTGAACATCTGGTGCTGGAGTTGCAACAGGCTGCCACACGACAGCACAGTCTTGAGCGGGCGGAGCTCTATCTCACTGACGATTATGCCGACTGGCCGACCCAGCTAAAAACTCATCGGGTGAGCGCCAAACAGATGAGCAGTATCAGCACGACTAAGAGTCCTCAAGGGATTCTCGCTCTTGTGCCAATAGACGCTATTCAGCCTGTGGGCAACTCAGCGGAGATTGGAATCTACTTTCATGAGATCCAGGACCCGGGCAATCTGGGTACTATCCTGAGGAGTCTTGCCTGGTTCGGTGGATATCGCTGCCTGTTGAGTCCGGGAAGCGTGGATCCCTTCAACCCCAAGGTGATTCGTTCAAGTATGGGCGCTATCTTTCATGTGCCGATTGAACAGGATGTACCACTGGAAAGCCTCGCTTCGCGATACCGCAATATAGGTTGCCTCGATATGCAGGGCGAGCCACTGAGTTCTTCAGCGTTTAAAGCGTGCGACTGCTACCTTTTTGGAAATGAGGCACGTGGCGTGCCCCGTAAGCAGTTGGAGCACCTGAATGCACGAGCGTTCACCATTTCAGGAGCGGGCCTGATTGAGTCTCTTAACCTGGGTACAGCCGTCAGTCTGAGTGTCTACGAGCGTCAACGTGAGGGGTGAGGCTAGATTACTCTCACGCCAATAACGTGCTCTACTGACTCAATGGCCTCTATCAGCCCTTCCGCGGGCGGGGTCTCTATATCAATGATGTTGTAGGCCAGATTGCCCCGGCTCTTATTCATCATATCCAAGACGTTGACCTTCTGCTCGGCAAGCACCGAGAGGACCTGCCCCAGTACCCCCGAGACGTTTTCGTTGCTAAAGGTAATACGAGCACTACCGGCGCGAGCCATGGTCACCGCGGGAAAATTGACGGAGTTGGTTATGTTGCCATTCTCCAGATAGTCCATTAGCTGATCAGCAGCCATCACAGCACAGTTCTCCTCGGCTTCGGAAGTACTCGCGCCAATGTGCGGCATGGTAATCACATCCTCACGTGCTAGTAGACAGGGCTCAGGAAAATCGCAGATGTATTGCGACAAGCGGCCGTTATCGAGGCTATCAACCACCGCTTGAGCATCTACAATGGCATCACGCGCAAAGTTAACCAGTATCAATCCCTCTTTGGCTGCCTTAAGGGACTCTGCATTAATCATATGGTGCGTTGCCTTTAGCGCCGGCACATGCAGGGTGACGAAATCGGAATGGCTCAGCAATGACTGAAGATTTTCCATCTTCTCTACCTGACTTGGCAGACGCCAGGCCGCCTCGACTGAGAGCGCCGGATCGTACCCTAGAACCTTCATTCCCAGCGCTAGCGCCATTTCCGCGACCATAGATCCGATGGCCCCTAAACCAACAACCCCGAGCGTGCGTCCATACAACTCGTTGCCAGCAAAACGCTTTTTCTCCTTCTCCAGCAACTTGGACATCTCATTAGAGTCGGTGATATTCGTCAGTGTCTGCACATAGTTGATGCCGGAGGTGATTCCTCGGGAGCCGAGCAGCAGACCCGCCAATACCAGCTCTTTAACGGCATTTGCGTTAGCCCCGGGGGTGTTAAAAACGGCTACACCGCGTTTTGAGTAGTCATCCACAGGAAGGTTGTTAACACCGGCGCCCGCCCGCGCTACAGCAATGAGTGTCTCGGGGATCTCCTCACTCTGTAGTTTGTGGCTACGCACCAGGTAGGCGTCGGGATGCCCAATCTCACTGGCGATCTCATATCGGTCGCGAGGGAAACGATCCAATCCTTTCACTGAGATTGCGTTATAGGTTTTGATTTTGAAGCTTCTGTTATCTGCCATTGTCGGTCTCTGCGCCAGGTCTATTATTCTTATACTTTTATGCCAGGAGCACTCAGCTCAAGGCCCGCGTGGTTAGCCTATAGCCAGGATGGCTAACTTATCGCCGCTTGCTCGGACGTTTGGGTGCACCTCGATTGGCGCTATTGCCTCGGCTTCCGGGTTTTCCTGCCCCTGCGCCTGATACAGTGCGCCTGTCAGATCGCTGCGGCGGAGCCGATTTAGTCGAACTTTTGGTACGCCCTTTATCCGGGGTTTTTCGTGAGCCTGAATCTGACTGACGACCCTGAGGCTTGCCAGACTTTGGATGCGAGCGCTTGGAGTTTGTATTACGGGCCTCTCCAGACGCGGATTTGCGCGGCGTATGGCCAAGCTTCTTTGCACCTGGTTTAGCTTCCGAAGATGAGTTCTCCACGGATTTCAGTAGGGTCGTTAACTCTCTCTCTGTCAGGTCTCGCCATTCGCCTACTGGTAGTTTGTTCAGGCTCACATTCATGATGCGTGTACGCTCAAGCTTGACCACCTCATAGCCAAAGTGCTCACACATGCGACGAATCTGCCGGTTTAGGCCTTGCACCAGAGTAATATTGAATACAAAGGGAGCGAGCTTCTCAACCGGGCACCTCTTTGTCATCGTGCCAAGTATGGGTACCCCGCCGGCCATGCCCTGAATAAACTTATCGGTGATCGGTTTGTTTACCGTCACGACATACTCTTTTTCGTGATTGTTACCCGCGCGCAGTACTTTGTTGACCAGATCGCCGTTGTTAGTCAGAAATATCAGCCCCTGAGAGTCTTTATCCAGTCGCCCAATAGGGAAGATGCGAACGCCATGGTTGACGAAGTCAACGATGTTATTCGGTCGGGTAGTTTCTGTTGTCGACTCGATCCCGACCGGTTTGTTGAGTGCGATGAAGACAAAATCTTCTGCGTCCTGCGGTTCGATTGTCTGCCCGTTCACTTTTACCCGGTCGCCCGGAGAGACCTGATCACCCACCTGCGCCCGTTTACCGTTAATAAAGACGTTACCCTGTTCGATAAATCGGTCGGCTTCACGGCGCGAGCAGATGCCACTTTCGCTGATATATTTGTTCAGGCGTTTTGAGTTGGACGGGTAGATAAAGCACCACCTTGTTTTCTAGATCGACGAGTGAACTCTAGGTATTTAGCCCCAATTCGGGTTCAGTAGCAATTGCACTGGGGCGAGGTGCAGATCGAAATTATCGGACTTGCGTATACTCATCAGGTTATCAGAGGAGATTTTTGTGTTGCAGAGATGGTTGGGAGTTATTTTGCTTGCACTGCTGCTGAGCGGCTGCGGAGCTAAGTTCGCTTATAATAATCTAAGCCTCATCTCCCCTTGGTATGTAGATGACTACATCGACCTCACAGAGTCGCAACAGCCGATCTTTGACCGCCATCTGCAGCGATTGCACCAGTGGCATCGAGAGTCAGAGTTGCCCCAGTATCGCCAACTCTTCAGCGACCTGCACCAGCACCTGCAACAGGCAGAACTGGACCCACAGCTGCTGCGAATCAAAATTAGTCGGCTGCGCGGCCACTGGAACACACTGATTCAGCAATCGAGCCCGGCCATAATCGAATTGAGTGCAACGCTCAGTGAAAAACAGCGCTTGGATTTTTTTGAGGCGCTAGAGGAACGTAATCAGAAGCGTCTGCAGCGTGCCGATACACCGGCAGAGCACAAGCAAGAGAGTGTCGAGCGTATCGAGAAGTGGATGGGCTCGCTGACCAAGCAGCAACGCCAATGGGTGGAGTCCTTTGCTGAAGAAAACCCGGATCTCACACAAGAGACCGTGGCAGCTCATCGTGCTTTTCAGGCACAGCTTGCAGCGCTGTTGGCACAGAGCTCAGCGCCTGATTTTCCTTCCAAGCTCAGACTACTTCTATCGGATGCGCTGGGAAGTTCTGCCGAGGGAGAGAGGCTCAACACTCTGCGTGAGCAGCAGTTGGACTCTCGCGTCGGCTTATTCTTGCGGCTATGGAGCAGTGCCAGTGACAACCAGAAGCGCAAGGTCCGCTCTCGGCTCAAGGGTTACATTGATGACATTGACGATTTGATGGGACGTTAACTGTTTGCCAATACTCTTTTGTCAGCCGCTTCGCGCAGTAGCGTAGATTTTATGCAAGTGATGCGTGGATCAATCCTGCCTTGGCCTGCGATATTACCAAAACCAGAGTGGGTACTGGCCACAACTCGCTCATAACGACAATATCAATTGCGACATGTAGAAGCATCGAGGTACAAGCGCTTTGACAGTTGTACCTGGGGTTTTAGAATCGATAAATAAGAGTATAGGTGACCGTCGACTATTCTGGAGTGAGAGATGAAATTTGATTCGCGCGAGTTCCTGCAGCAACATACGGAGTCGATACTCGCTTTTTACGAACCAGTCGCTCGGGATCCGAAAGGCGGCTTTTTTCAGAATTTTCGAGATGATGGCCGCGTTTTTGACCCGGTCAACCGTCATCTGGTCTCTTCTACCCGATTCGTCTTTAACTACTCCGAGGCCTACCGTCGCGGTTATGCCGACCACTATTCAGACTGGGCGCGCGAAGGGCTAAGGTATCTTGAGTCGCACCATCGTGTCGACGGACTCGGCCACTACGGTTGGATGCACGGTGAGCGGCTGGATAATACCGCTATGGCTTACGGGCAGGCTTTTGTAATCCTGGCCTATTCTCACGCTCACCTTGCCGGTCTGACTGACGCCAGCTTAGCAATTGCCGCTGTGCATCAGCTGCTGGAGGATTACTTTTATGAGCCTACACAGCGAGCCTATGCTGATCAGCGCAGTCCCGATCTGCAGCAACTCGATCCCTATCGCGGTCAGAATGCGAACATGCATCTCTGCGAGGCTTACATAGCAGCTTTTAGGGCAACTCAGGATCCACGCTACTTCGAGCGTGCCAACTCTCTGGCGCGTCGCTTCGCAGGTGAGTTAGCAGAGATAGCAGGTGGACTGATCTGGGAGCACTACGACGTTCATTGGCAGCCTGACTGGCAATACAACATCGATAAACCCGATGACCTGTTCAAACCCTGGGGCTTTCAACCGGGTCACCAAAATGAGTGGGCCAAATTACTATTGCAGTTACACGCCATCAACCCAGATGGCTGGTATGTCGAGCGAGCAAGAACGCTGTTTAACGGAGCGGTAGAGCAGGGTTGGGATCCTGAGTTCGGCGGGCTGGTGTATGGATTTGCTCCCACCGGTGAATTTGCGGATGCCAATAAGTACTTCTGGGTGCAGGCGGAGTCGATCGCGGCGGCTTATAGACTCTACAAGGTAACCGGCGAGTCAGTCTATCTGGAGTGGTATAACCGTCTTTGGGAGTTTAGCTGGAAGTATCTGGTAGATCATCAATATGGCGCCTGGTTTCGGGTGGTGGGTCGTGATGGCTCAAAGCTGTCCGATGAGAAGTCGCCCATGGGTAAGGTGGACTACCACACCCTCGGCGCCTGTTGGGATGTTATCGATAATCTTGACTGATTCCGGCCTTTGAATAACCCTGGGGCCAAAGTGTGTCTACACTCTTAAGTAAAACGAGAGCGTGGAGGCAGCGGTGGACACTGAGGTATTGAAGTTCTGGTTCGATGAGTTGGAGTCGAAACAATGGTTTGTAAAGGATCTGGATCTTGATGCTGTGATCGAAGCGCGCTTCGCTTTTTTGGTGCAACAGGCGCGCGCCGGTGAGCTCTTCTCCTGGCGAGCAACGCCCGAAGGACGGCTCGCAGAGATTATTTTGTTGGATCAGTTTTCACGTAATATCTATCGTGATCAGCCAGAGTCTTTTAGCGCTGACACGGTCGCCTTAGTACTCTCTCAAGAGGCGATTAGCCAGGGTGCTGACCAGCAACTGGCTCCCCAGAAACGAGCCTTTCTCTACATGCCTTTTATGCATTCTGAGTCCGCCCTGATTCATGATCAAGCGGTAGTGCTCTTTGACCAACCGGGCCTGGAGTATAACCTTGAGTTCGAATACAAACATAAAGCCATTATTGATCGTTTTGGCCGTTACCCTCACCGTAATGCCATTCTTGGGCGAGATTCGACTGCCGAAGAGCTGGAGTTTTTGAGGCTGCCTGGCTCATCCTTCTAGAGGTCGAAAAGGCCTGGTCCGTCGTAATCGGTGTAATGAAAGCATAAGTTACACGACTAAATAACAAATAGAACATCTAAGGACATTAGGAAGATGATGATCAGACCACTTCTACGCGCACCTCTCTACGTGTTTCTTTTCGCGCTCGCTCCCACAATTTCTCAAGCTCAAACCTCACTCACCTGGGATAGTATTCAGGCTCAGGCGCGCGGACAGACCGTCTACTTCAATGCCTGGGGCGGAAGTGATGCGATCAATCGCTACATAGAGTGGGCGGCCGACCAAGTTGAGGAGCAGGCAGGAGTTGACGTTGAGTTGGTTAAGATCACCGATGCTTCAGCCGTCGTTACGCGTATTGCAACAGAGGTTAACGCTGGGAATACCGATAAAGGCAGTGTCGACCTGATTTGGGTCAATGGTGAAAATTTTAAACGACTCAAGCAAGAGGACTTGCTGGCCGAACCTTGGGCAGCCGATCTGCCGAATGCAGCCTTGGTTGATTACAAGTTGCCAGTCACCACTGATTTCTCGATCCCCACTGATGGCCAGGAGAGCCCCTGGGGCGGCGCGCAATTGACATTGATCTACCATCCGGAGCGGTTGCAGCGCCTGCCGGAAAATGCGGCTGAATTCCTCACTCTGGCCGAGGAGAACCCGGGAATGTTAGCTTATCCGCGAGTACCCGACTTTCATGCAACAAGCTTTTTAAAACAGCTACTGCTTGATCTCTCGGATGAAGATCCTGCGCTCTACCAACCAGTAACCCCTGAGGCTTTTGAACGCGTAAGTGCATCGCTTTGGAGCTACCTGGATCGCCTCCATCCGCTGTTATGGCGTGAGGCAAAAGCCTTTCCCCAGGGCATTGCTCAGATGCACAGCCTCTTCGCTGATGGCGCGTTACTGATGTCGCTGAGTTTTAACCCCAATGATGCGGCTAATCTGGTGCGCACCGGTACGCTTCCTGAAGGTGTTCGCAGTTTCGGTTTCAGTCGCGGTATGCTGGGTAATATCCACTTCGTCGCGATCCCCCGGAATGCCCAGGCCAAGGCGGGTGCAAAGGTATTTGCCAACTTCCTGCTCTCCCCTGAAGCGCAGTTGCGCAAAGCCGATCTGAATGTCTGGGGTGATCCGAGTGTGTTGGATCCATCCAAACTCGAAGGACCACGACGGATGCAATTGATATCGAGGGATGCTGCTGCTCTACCGGCTGACACACCTTGGATTGCAGAACCTCATGCTAGTTGGGTCGAACCACTTGAGCAGGCCTGGCTGGAACGTTATGGGGATGGTCGTTGAGCCTGAAGGCCCTAGCTATCGCGGCATTACTGATCACGCTGGCGCTCTATTTACCCACGCTCACTCTCTTGGCGCCTTATCAAGAACTGCACTTTGGCGCGCTAGTCCAGCAACTGTTTCTGAGTTCGGAGGTGCCAGCTGCTCTGCTTGGTACGCTAGTCTCCACTCTGGGTAGTCTGGTTGTTGCCCTGCTGTTGAGTTTTATTTTTATCGGAGCGCTGATCTTCACCCCGGCTTACTCGCGCTTTGTTGGTCAGCTGCCGCTGTTACTAGCGATTCCTCATCTGGCATTTGCTGTTGGTTTGTATCTTCTATTGAGTCCTAAGGGATGGCTAGAGCGTCTTTTGGCGCCCTTGGGTCTGAATTGGGATGGACTCCCGCTGGTGCAGGACTCACTGGGCGTCACTCTTGCATTGGCGTTGGGTATCAAAGAGAGCTGGTTCCTCTGCTGGATTATCTGGGCCCAGCTGGAGAGGCAGCATTTTGCTGAGCAGTACCTGATTGCACAGACCCTAGGTTACAGCCGGGCGCAGATCATCTGGAGTACTCTGGTGCCCCAGCTTCTGCCTAAACTGCGCTGGCCTCTTCTAGCCGTTGCCGCGTATAGCCTGTCAGCCGTTGAGATGGCCTGGGTGCTTGGGCCTACGCACCCACCTACGCTCGCTATCCTGGCGTGGAACTGGTTGTTGGATCCAGATCCCGTTCGGCGCCAACTGGGTCTGGTTGTGACCCTCTGTTTGATGCTGTTGATGTTGGTGCTGATCAGTATCATCTGGATGCTGCCCACTTTATTGAGGCCCGGGCAACCTTCCGGACGGCGCCTCGGGGCTCTGCCGGGACTAGGGCAGCCGCTGCTCAAGGGGGTGCTGGGTGTGCATGTACTGATAGGGTTGTTGCTGCTGCTTTGGTCCTTTACGCAGAGCTGGTTTTACCCGCAGCTCTTGCCCGGGAAATGGAGTCTTAATGCATGGCACAGTCTTGCTATAGAGCCTCTCATCAACGCGCTGACTCTCGGCTTCAGCACGGCTGTAGCCGCAATTTTTCTGGTGCTTCTTGTGCTGGAAATGAGCTTCAGACGAACTGGCTGGATGCTCATTCCACTATTTCTCCCTGTGCTGCCACTGGTAGTGGGACAATACCAGTTGGTGCTCTGGGCTGAGCTTCAGCCTGGCTGGTTTGCGGTTTGGCTAGCACACATGCTCTGGGTTTTACCTTATGTCTATCTGGTGTTGAGGCCGGCCTATCAAAATCTTCATCAGGATCAGCTGCTTTGCGCCCGGACATTTGGGCTTGGGCCTGCGGCGCTGTTGCTAAGGGTCAAGGTGCCACTGCTGCTGCGCCCCCTGTGCGCCGCTTTAGCTCTGGGATTTAGTGTCAGCCTTGCTCAGTACCTACCGACTATTTTTATCGGTGGCGGGCGAGTCGATACGCTGACAACGGAGACGCTTACCCGATTTGCTGGGGGCGACAAGCGTCTGCTGGGGGCTCAGACACTGGTGCTACTGTTGTTGGCATTCAGCGTCTACGTATTGGCACAGCGCTTGCCTCGCATACTCTATCCGGCCAGAGAGGCGATGCACTGATGCTAAAGCTTGAACAGGTTGAGATTAGGACACCTGAGCGATTACTCTTCGGGCCGCTGAGTCTGGGCATCTACCCAGGCGAGATCCTGGGCTTGCAGGCCCCCTCAGGCAGTGGGAAATCGGTGCTGCTGCGCTGGATGCTAGGTGCCCTCCCGCAGGGTTTGACTGCCAGCGGCGAGTTGAGCCTCGATAGCGAGGCGTTGACTGACACACCCACCGAAAAGCGCGGCATTGGACTGTTGTTACAGCAGCCTACGCTCTTTCCTCACCTAAGTGTGGCGGGTAATTTGTTATTCGCGATGGCGCCGGCGGTTGATCGGGCTCAACAGGTATCAGAGTTGCTAATGCGAGCCGGTCTGGAAGGTTACGCTAATCGCGATCCTGCGACGCTCTCTGGCGGTCAGCAATCTCGCGTTGCGATGCTGCGTGCGTTGGCTGCGCAACCTAAAGCGCTACTGTTGGATGAGCCTTTTTCAAGCCTGGATCCTGAATTGCGCGCTGAGTTCCGTGCCTGGGTGTTTGATCAGGTCCGCGGGCGAGAGATTCCGGCTCTGATTGTTAGCCACGACAGGGATGACCTGCAACAGTGTAGCCGTGTCCTAACTTTAGATGGAGATCAGGTCGATGTTTGATGCACGAGTGCTTGAGGCGAGTCGCGACTTTATTGAAGGCTTAGCTCAGAACTTGCATGAGCGAGGAGTTAAAGCTGATCAGGTCACCTGGGCAGGATTTGCAATTGGTTTGTCAGCGTTGCCGTTGTTGGCTTTGGGGGCAGAGTTGTTGGCTATGATCGCCATACTGACAAACCGCATCGCTGATGGTGTGGATGGCGCATTGGCTCGTAAACAGGGGCCAACCGACACAGGCGCATTTCTCGATATTGTGCTCGATTTTATCTTTTACGCAGCCGTTCCCCTTGGCTTTGCGCTACAGAACCCTGAGCAGAATGCGGCCGCCGCTGCACTTCTGCTATTCAGCTTCATAGGCACAGCTAGTAGTTTTTTAGCATTCGCTATATTTGCAGAGCGTCGACAGCTCAAGAGTACTGAGTTCACCCGCAAAGGGTTCTACTATCTTGGCGGCTTGACAGAGGCGACCGAGACGATTGGTCTATTTTTGATCTGTAGCCTATTTCCATCACTCTTTCCTACGCTGGCCACACTCTTCGCGCTGCTCTGTCTGTTGACCACAGCGATGCGGCTGAGATCGGGTATGGAGGCCCTGAGTCACTCATGAAAAAACTTCTATATTTGGCACTGCTTCTGGCACTTGCTGCAGCCTTCTATTTTGATTTAACTGCTTATCTTAGTTTCGATGCGATACGGGCTCAGTTGGAACAGGTGCGGGCTGAAGCTTCGCAACGGCCGCTTTTTGTTGGCCTGATACTGTTCACCGTTTACACCCTGGTGACCGCGCTCTCGATACCCGGTGCAGTTCCTCTGACGCTGTTGACCGGTGCAATTTTCGGACTTGGTTGGGGGACTCTGGTGGTCTCCTTCGCATCTACGCTCGGAGCCACGCTTGCCTTCCTGGCCGCCCGCTATCTGTTGCGACAGTATCTGGAGGCTCGCTTCGCAACGGCTTTCGCCAAGATCAACACGGCAATTGAACGCGAAGGCGCGCGCTACCTCTTCTCGTTGAGACTCGTACCCCTGTTTCCGTTCTTTGTGATCAATTTGTTGATGGGTTTGACACGCATACCTACCCTTAAGTTTTATTGGGTGAGTCAGTTGGGAATGCTTCCGGGCACACTCATCTATGTCAATGCTGGTAGCTCCCTTGCAGAATTAGAGAGTGCGGCGGGGATACTCTCCGGCGAGCTGATACTCGCTTTTGCACTCATCGCGGTTTTGCCCTGGGCCTCAAAGTGGCTTCTGGGGTTGCTTGATCGACGAAGAATCTACAGCCGTTATCAGCGTCCCACGAAGTTTGATACCAACCTTGCAGTTATTGGTGCTGGAGCCGGTGGTCTTGTCAGTGCCTATATCGCTGCGGCGGTGAAAGCGCGAGTCACCCTGATAGAGGGTGGTGAGATGGGCGGTGACTGCCTCAATCGTGGCTGTGTCCCCAGTAAAGCACTGATAAAGGCAGGCGCTGTCGTTCGCACGATTGAACGGGCTGAACAGTTTGGCATAAGCGCTCGACCCGAGATTGATTTTGCGGCGGTGATGCGCCGGGTACGCCAGGTAATTACTGATGTCGAACCTCACGATAGTGTTGAGCGTTATACCGGCTTGGGTGTCGACGTAGTCCAGGGTTGGGCACGCTTTATAGATCCCTGGACGCTGGAGATTGACCAGCAGGGGAGTCGCCAGAGGATCTGTGCTGAGAACATAATCTTAGCGACAGGGGCCAAACCAAGAGAGCTTGTTATTAGAGGGCTGGCGCCCCACTTGGCGCTCACCAGCGACACTCTCTGGGAGTATTTGGAGTCGCTCGATAAAGCACCAGAGCATCTTGTCATACTAGGGTCTGGGCCAGTGGCGATTGAGCTGGCGCAGGCACTTAACCGGCTCGGAGCCGGTATTACACTGGTGGTGCGAGGCGAGCGTATTCTGCGGCGTGAGTCTGCTGAAGCCGCTCTGCTGGTGCAGAACCAATTGCAAAGCGAGGGTGTTCATCTGCTTTTTAATGCCGAGGTTGTCAGCGCGGATTCGGCGCAAGAGAGCGCTAAGCTGCAGATTGAACAACAGCAGGGTCGCATTGAGGTACCGGCTACGCGTGTACTCTTCGCTCTTGGACGCGAAGCGAGCTTAGCGGGTCTTGGCCTGGAACAACTCGGCTTTGAAAACACCAAGATTGATTTGAACGAATATCTGCAGACCCAGTTTCCACATATCTACGCTGTTGGCGATCTGGCGGGTCCTCACCAGTTTACCCACGCTGCAGCCCATCAGGCTTGGTACGCAAGCGTTAATGCACTCTTTGGATCGTTCAAAAGTTTCAAGGTCGACTACTCGCTGATTCCCCGGGTAACCTTCTCAGACCCGCAAATTGCGGCGGTGGGTCTTAGTCGTGACCAAGCCCAACAGATGGAGTACGAGGTGACTCGTTTCGATCTGGCTGAATTAGACAGGGCGATTGCTGAAGGGGAGGCACGAGGATTTATTGAGGTCTACACCCGCTCGGGTTCAGATAAGATAGAGGGTGTCTCTATTACCGCTGCAGAGGCTGGAGATCTTTTGGGTATCTTTTGCGTGGCTATGCGACATAAGCTCGGTTTGAATAAGTTGTTGAGCGTTCTCCACGCCTACCCAACAATGAACGAAGCGAGTAAGTATGTTGCCGGAAACTGGAAGCGCGCGCATCAACCCGACAAATTACTGGGGTTGACGCGCTGGTGGTTCAATCGACGTTTAAAGCCCCGATCGGAACGGGAGAGTCAGTAGTTTAGGCAGAGGGACCGCTGCCTGATTTGGCGTCTCGCTGATGCCAAAGGTTATCCCAAGTTGGCCGTCGATAGAGTCACTGCGGTAGGTACCAAACAACCGATCCCAAATCGCAAGGTTGAAGCCGTAATTTGAGTTGGCCTCTTCCACACGCCAGGAGTGATGTACCCGGTGCATGTCGGGTGTGACAAATAGCTTGCGGATGATGGCGTCAAGTCTGGCTGGTAGGTGCACGTTGGAGTGAGTAATCATCGCGCAGCCATTTAAAATGACCTCAAACAGAAGAACTGCAACGGCGGGAAAACCGAAAATTAGAATGAGTCCCGCTTTGATAAACATCGACAATAACACCTCAATTGGGTGGAAGCGCAAACCTGTGGTTAGGTCAAAATCGAGGTCAGCGTGATGTACGCGGTGTAGGCGCCACAGTATGGGTATCTTGTGAAATAGCAGGTGTTGATACCAGATAAACAGGTCCAACATAATGACGGAAATCGGCACGACCCAAAAGACGTCTCCCCATTCCAGCCACTGAATTAGCCCTATACCTTGCGTCTCTGCCCAAAGAGCTGTACCCACAGCTGCCGCGGGAAACATGAAGCGAACAACCAAAGTGTTAACGATCACCAGCCCAAGATTGTTAAGCCAGCGCTGACTCTTGTTGATCGTAAGTGCGCGGCGAGGAGCGAGTATCTCCCACAGCGCCATAAGCGCAAAAATAGAGAGGAACGCGCCAAGGCGGACTGTTGATTCGATTTCGAGAAGCTCACTCATAGTCTAAAGATACGCAACAGGGCCCTTTTTGATCAATGAAAAGGCGCCTTGTGACGCCTTGAGTGGTATGGCCTGACTGTCAGGGTTTGACAGTTGTCAGTCCCAGGTTTTCCCAATTCTGCATGCCACCGCGGTACCACTTTATCTTGGCAGCTGGGTAACCAAAATCGAGTAACGACCGGATGTTAGTTGGGGATTGACCACACCACATGCCGTTACAGTAAAGTACCAACGTCTTTGCGTTTGAGAATTTCCAAAGGCCATCAAACTCCTCTGCGCCGAACTCTTCGATGAATATATCAGCGATTGATATCGGATCTGCTCCCCTGCTAGTGCTGAGTTGTGTCCACGGCAGATTAACAGCACCTGGGATCATACCGCGAGCGGCCCAGTCCGGTGTGCGAGAGTCGATGACCAGGATCGTCTCATCCCCCTGACTCATGCGAGCTAGGTATTCGAGCATCTCAACCTCACCAATCGTCTCAACGCCCTCTGCCAGTTTCATCGGCTGAATACAGAAGGGGGGGCAGGGACGGGATGTGAGTGCGAAATTAGGGTTTACAGTATTTTGGTTGTCGGCGTTGCGTTCAATCGTAACGGCCTCGCCATTGTGCATGACCTCCACGCTCATGAGGCTAGCGGTAATGCCCACCGGTTTGTCGTCAGCATAAGCGAAGGGTGTAAGCTGTGTTGCTGCAATGCTGATCAGACCTACCATTAATGATTTACGAATCATGGCTCTTTTTCCTCGATTATTTTTCTGTGTTCGTTGCAACAGTTAACAGGCTGGAACGCTTGGCTCAACCACACTCAGGCCCTGAGTCTCGTATGAAAAGCGAACACTCCTCGCAGTATATCGAACTTTTGCAGACTCCTACATGGAGTAGACATGGCAACTGATAGATTCACTGGCCCTCGGCAAGCGACGATCAAAGATTGCCGTTTACCAAAGTATTCACGCTGCACAGCAGCGAAGCGTCGCTGTAACATTGTGCAATCCCATTGAGTATTTAATGAACATTAGAAATGGATGACCGCAAAAGCAAACGTTTTGGGTGTGACTAGCTAGATTCTTTGCTCATTGAGAAAGGGCGGGATATTGCGCTTTGGACTATGAGACTCCCAACTTTGGGGAAGTAACCGGTATGCGAGTCCGCTGTTGAACTTTACATCAGAAAGATACTGGCCCGGTAAGTTAGCAACTGAACTGACTGCGCATCATCTCCGTTATCGCTTCAACTGCGTTATCGGGTCGCACAGAGCGCTCGCTCCAATAGGCCAGGTAGCTTGAGTATATGACCTGATCCGCGTCGGGTTGTAAGGGAATGGTGAAACACTCAGCAGGATTGGCTGAGTGTTTAAGTGCATCGGTTACGCCAAGGGTGTAGCCCTGTAATACAAAAGAGTCTTGCGAGAGTGCGTCATAGAGGTCATCACCGCTGATGAACGAGTAGTCTGGCGTGGGTAGATCGGCCGAAGCCGCCGTACTTAGCGCAACACTTATTAGAGCAGCGGCGAGAGATTGCATCAGAGTCCCCAACGCTCGGCGATAGCCTTTCGCGATGGCAGATCGGCACCGATGCGCTCACAAGTCAATGCTGCGGCATGAGATGCAAAGGTGCAGACACGCTGAGCGTCAATAGCTTTAAGGTTGGCAGGACCTCCCTGTTCGAAAATCTCATGGATCATAGCCGCCTGGAAGGTGTCACCCGCCCCGACCGTATCTTTTACACTGATCTTTGGGGCCGCAACGCTGAAGTGCTGCCCATCCTGGCCATAGACTTCAGAGCCCTCACCCCCTTTAGTTACGAACACCCACTGAGGGCCCAGTGTCAGACAAAACCTCGCATACGCTTCAATACTTGAATCTGGAGCAAGGAAGGCGATGTCCTCATCGGACAATTTCATGACATGAGCCAGCCTGCCGAGCTTCTCTACAGTTCCGTGCCACACCTGAGCATCTGGTTGGATACTTGGTCGGACGTTCGGATCATAAGCGATCAAAGCCTGCTCCCGCGCTTGGGAAGCAAACCACTCCAGGGTGGAAGCAATTGGCTCAACGACGGTGCTGTAGGACCCCAGCGAAATGGCTTTAAACAGGCTTGGATCAGGACACTGATCCCGGCGAAGTGACACATCAGCACACCCCTCCAGGTAAAAAGAGTAGCTCGGATGTCCTTGCTCGTTAAGCGCAATCATGGCAAGTGAGGTGTTGAGATCACTGGCTGCAAGAAAGTCGGTGACGATGCCGTTGGTCTCCAGGTGACGTTTGAGCTTTTGCCCAAGTGCATCTTTGGAATTGGCAGTGAGATAACCGGTTGGATTACCCAAACGTGCAAGACCAATGGCAACGTTAAGCGGTGAACCACCAACGGTAGCGTTGAGGGTAATTTCACCACTGGATGCGGACTCTCCAGGAAATACATCGTAGAGCGCATCGCCGCACGCAAGAAACATACAAACTCCTATAAAAATAGATCAGAGGATTTATACTCAATTTTTTCAGGCGAAGTTTACCCCGATGGAATGGCTACTAGATAGTGCAACGCTAGAAGATTGGAAGAGAGTATCAGGCACCGGACTTTTCTCAGCGATTACCACTAACCCCCTACTGCTCGCCCGCGCAGAGCTGCAAGTGAGTATGCAGACCTACAAAACCTTATATCAACAGGCTTTGGGGATGGATTATGAGCATATCCAACTTCAGGTTTTTGGAGATGACTGGTTTCATGTTGCACAACAGATCTTGGACCTCGGTGAATACTCTATTGTTAAAATACCTGCGACCGAGGCTGGCTTTCACCTGGTCACTCGCTTGGGGGTTCCCGAGCGAACAACTCTCACAGGTGTCTACTCGGCGAGAATGGGAGCAATTGCAGAATGTCTGGGTGTTAAATATGTCGCCCCTTACTACGCTCGCTTGGTTGAGTCGGAGCGCGATGTAGAGGCGATATTCGCGGGCCTGCGGGCCAGTTGCAAACGGACACGAGTTTTGGTCGCCAGCTTGCGGTCTGTCGACCAGTTTGAGCATCTGCTTGGTTTGGGCCATCGCTGTTTCACTATCCCGGGCACGCTGCTCAATGATCTCTTATCAGATCCGATGACAGAGGCTGCTGTTGAGCAATTTGAGGCGGCTGCCGCTGCCCAGATGTAAAACGACTGATTCATGGGTTGATTGGCGCAACCTATGAACTTAAGTGAGCCTCAATCAGCTTCGACCAGCAGGCTCTTGTCGCAATTGGAATCCGATCTTCGTCGGCACAAAGCCAGAGCTCAGTTTGTGTCTTGTCGTACTGATCAGATCGTTGATTTGTTAGGCATCAGGTCCACCATTTCGACTCTGAGAGTGGCTCACGCATCGAGTAGTAGGGGCTCAAAGAATCTACACAGCCCCTCGTAGTTGTCCAGAGGGAGCACATCTGCAACATACTGATCGGGACGCACGATGATGATACAGCCATCTCGGCTAATACCACGCATGTCGTAGATATCTGGCCCAGTCAGATGATTAACGCAGAACACTTTCTCATAGTCACGCAGCCCGTAACGTCCCTTCTTGGGTGCGAGTATCGGGTGAATTGAGGTGGTTTCAAACGAGTGGTGATGCTGTTGAAATACTGCACGTACATCGATGACTGCATCTGGGTCAGCATCGGCTGGCGTGTAGCGTTTAATGGGGGAGTTCGCCTCTGTGTCGAGGCGTTCGCAGAGTGCCTTCACACGACAGTCAACACTCATGGGTTGAGCTCTCCCACCGAAGAGGAAGACTCGGTACGCTGCATTGGCAGTAATGCAGTGGCCGAGCTGTATCGGTTTTGCATCACCATGACGAATCACCGGTGCAGAATGGAAACGCATGCCGACAGTCTCGCCACGTGCCAGTTCTTGGTGCTCGCCGTGACTGATCAGGATTGATGGTCGATAAGTAATAGAGACTCCGGCGGTGTAGCGACCGAACAGCTGGAAGTAGCGCTTGAACGCTTCTGGGTCGACACCTTCAGGGTTCTCTCGGGTCTTCGGCTTGGCGCTGAACATGGCTGACCACTCTTTATCAAAGTCGATCAGTGCTTTGCCATATTCATGGCGCTCTGAAGAGTAGGTCTTGAGAATCTGCTCATCAGCACGACCGGTTAGCACCTGAGCCAGCTTCCAGCCGAGATTCCAGGTATCCATTACTGATGTGTTGAGCCCCTGACCTGCTTTGGGGCTATGAGTGTGACACGCGTCGCCAGCAAGGAAAACCCGCGCAGTACGATCATCAGTCGAATCGTCAAAACCGGTGGTGATACGCTGGCCGATTTCGTAAACACTCCACCAGGCAACTTCTTTTACGTCGATGGTATAAGGCTTGATAATGCGGTTCGCCGCAGCGATCAGAATCTCAGCAGACATCTGATCACGTGCCACACGTTCATTCTCTTTCAGCTTGTCCAGTTCAACGTAAATGCGGGCCATATACCCACCCTCACGTGGAATGATGAGCATGTTACCCTCATTATCAGACTGGATAAGAGCCTTGAGACGGATGTCCGGGAAGTCCGTGTTTAGTAGTACATCCATCACGCCCCAAGCTTGGTTTAACGGATCACCGACGAGCTCTTTGCCGATAGCGCCTCGCACGCTTGAACGGGCGCCATCACAGCCTACAACATACCTTGCTTTGACGACCTCAACAGTCTTGTTGAATTGCGCGTAGCTAACACCGCGCTCCAGACGAACTGTAACGGGGTATTCACCGCCACCCGGTTCTACACTTAGATCCAGCACGCGCCGCTGATAGTGCGGCTCAACCTTGCCAGGACCCTGGCGCATTATCTCCAGGAAGTGATCGTGTACGCGTGCCTGATTGATGATCAGGTGTGGCATTTCGGAGAGATCCTCCTCAACGTCAGCTACCTTGGCTGAGCGCGCTATTTTACTGAACTGGTTTGGGTCGGGCTTCCAGAAAGCGGCCTCATTGACCTGATAGCCTTCTTGAATAATCTGGTCTGCAAAACCGTAGGCCTGAAACATCTCCACGGTCCGGCAGGCTATTCCATCAGCTTGGCCGACTAAGAGACGATCATCCTTCATATCAACGATGGCTGTTGTGATATCGCCAAATTGGGCAAGCTGTGCTGCCAGGTTGAGTCCTGCTGGACCACAACCAACAATCAGAACATCCACCTCCGTTGGTAAGGGGCGTTTTATCGGCGGAGGGACCACGGCATCCTGTGGATCAGCGAATCGCGGATCCCCTGGATGATAGCCATTGAGATGAAATTGCATGATTGCCTCCTTATTTTTGTCACTCTAGCTGAGCTAAGGTATAAAGAAAAATAGATTATCAATGCTAGATATAAAGAAAACGCATATATGAATCCGGGCGCACTAAAACAGTTGGCGATCGTAGTAAAACAAGGTTCGATTAGCCGCGCTGCTGATCAACTCTATATAACTCAGCCAACCCTTACACGTTCAATTCAGCAGCTAGAAGCTAAAGTGGGTGCACCTCTGCTCAAGCGGACACGCTATGGTGTTCAGCCGACTGAAATCGGTGCCCGGTTGGCGGAAGTGGGTGACCGAATTATGAGAGAGGCAGCTCAGGCTGATGAGGTGATAAGGCAGTTTCACGCGGGCGTGCAGAGTGAGTTTGCCGTGGGTATTGATCCGCTCTGGGAATTTGCCACGGTTCGACAAATGACTGATGCCTTGCTGCGTGAGAATCGATTTGTATTCCACCTGCGAACGGGTTCGGCGGCGGCTCAAATTCGCTTACTACATGAAGGTGAACTCGACTTTCTGTTGGCGCCCGCTCATCTGAGCGTTGCTCAGAAGAATTTGGAGCGAGAATTACTTTTCCGAGACCGAAATGGCGTGTTCGCTGGAAAAAACTCCAAACTTTTGGGTTGGTGTGAGCCAATTAGCCTTGCCGAGCTCGAAAAGCACGAATGGATAGTGGCTGGTGCGCGAGCTGGGTTTCTGGATGGGCAGGGTGAATTAGCAGGCCCTGCCGCTGCGCGGATGGTCTTTACGGGTAGTCTGAAGAGTGTATTTCACCTGCTGCAGAGCTCGGACATGCTTGTGCGAATGCCAGCCCGACTGACATTGATGACCGATGAGATATCAGATACTCAACTGCTCAGAGTTGAAGGCGTTACGGGGCCTCGTCGCGACATTGCGCTCTGGTATCGAAGTAAGGATATGGAACGCCCCGACTTTGTTCGTGTAAGGGAGGTGCTTCGAAAGCTCTGTGATGCGATTGACAAAAGTGCCGATGAATACGGTTTAGAGTTGTAGTGCTGGCCTTTAGGTGGGTTCATTAGCTACAGTTAAAGACGAAGACAATCTTGGACTTCGCCGAGCAGAGTTATCCCAATGCTTAGCTGAAGAATCATTCTGTGGTGTTATGAGTAGTTGAGATGCACCCAAACCGTTCCGCAGAACCCAACAACCGAGTCACTATTTTCGCATTATGCCTGTTGATATGCGGCGTTGGGTTGTGGTTATTCGATCTATTGATACTTGGGCCGGGAGTCGGTGAGCGCTCGGTTGCACATCTTGCAGCCGGTATCGTCATGCTAACTGGCATTCTGGCGCTGCTGAATGAGGTTTGGACGCGTCACTCCGGTCAAAAGAGCAGTAATTTCATATCGGCTGTTAACCATGCAACCAGCCTCTCTGGTGTCGGATTACTGCATTACTTTCCAGACCAAGACCATTGGCGTTTAAACCACCTCGCACAGGCAATGCTTAAGCGCTCAACGCCAGTGTTTACCGCCCCCCTCGAGGAGCTGTTGGAGCGTGTTCACCCTGAGGATCTGGTAGACGCCAGACGCTCGGCTGAATTGGCGATCAATGGTGATGGGCCAGTATCCGGTGTTGTGCGCCTGGGCGATGCAGAGGATGGATATGCAGTTGTGCGCTACCAAATCTTTCCCGCTGATGGCGGTTCTCTTGTTGCGACCCTCGTTGATATGGATCGCCTCACTCACGCGGAGAACACCGGTGAACGTAACCTCAGGCGGTTGACTCAGGCACTCGAAGTAACAGGTGCCGTTTTACTCGAGCTGGATGTACAAACCGGTAATCTAATATGCGGTCGGCGTGCGCAGGAGTTGTTGGGGCTCGAAGCCGATGCAACTTTTGATGATTTGATCAATAGCGTTAACGAGAGTTATCGAGATGATTTTCGTCATCGTTTGGAGACTGAGGAGGGGCTCTCACGGGGGACCCCTTATCCGTTAACCCTCCCCGACGGCCAGGAGCACTGGATCAGATTCACCACCCATAGATCAGATGAATCACAACGGTTGAGCATTACCGCGATTGATTTAACGCAGCAAACCTTGCAAGAGCATCAGCAGCGGTCTCTGGTTGTACAGCTTTCGGCTGCTGCTGAGGCAGCCCATATCTCAATATTTGACGAAGATATCGAGGCTGAGGAGTTGACGCCGATCTATCAGCCCGCGAAAGAGCCAAACGAGTTCTATGCAGGGCATGAACTGCTGCTACATATTCCGGTGCGTGATCATAAAAAACTGGTTGAGGCGCAAAACGAAGTCGGCAGCTTCACTGACATTACCTTTATTCGAGACGATGGTCGCAGAACAGCACTCCAATATTCGGTAATCGAAGAGTTTTATCGTAAAGGGCGAAGGATGCGCAGGGTGCTAGTCCAGAACGTAAGTGAGCAAGCGAGCCAGAAAGAGCAGCTGCAGCAGACGATTGTGCAGATGGAACGGGTACAGCAACAGCTCGAATCAAAAGTTGCGCGCGAGCGGCAGATGTTCGCCGTGATCGGACACGAGCTGCGTACGCCCGCTGCCAGCATTAAGATGATTCTGGATGACATAAGTTTTGCTGAGCATTCAGATGAGGCCCGCATCGTCACGGAGCAAGTGGAGCATTTGTTGAGCCTGCTTGATGATGTGCGGGTGCTGGTCAACCCAGAGCGAGTTTACGATGGTAAGGAGTCCAGGGTACAGCTGACTGATCTTCTGAACAGTGCACTCAAACCACTCGCCCCTCTGCTACGCGATCATCGGTTACACGCGAGTCTGGTGGCAGATGAAGGCGCGGCACGGGAGTATATGATCAATACTCAGATGTTACGCCAATTGGTCATGAATCTGGTCCGAAATGCTGCATTGCACTCCGGTGGAAGTTTCATAAACCTCGTTGTACGTACGCGAGAGGTCGATGATCTGCATAGCGAGGTGATCCTCCGATTTGAAGATAACGGCAAGGGTGTCAAAGAATCCTTACGTTCGACGCTATTCGAGCCTTTTCATCGAGACAACAGCGATAGTGAGGGAATGGGTCTGGGATTGTCCATTTGTGCTGCTTTAGCAAGTAAGATGGGCGGTTCGATCAGCTACTCTGACTATCCGGGAGGCGGCGCCGTCTTCCAAGTAAAAATAGTCGCCGCGCACGCTGAGTCTGGGCTCGATAGAGCTCTCCCGGAGAGTGGCGAGTTAAAAAAGATCAGTGGTGACTGGAGCAAACTCAGTGTCCTTCTGGCCGAGGATAACAGTACAATTCATCTGCTGACATCAAAAATGTTAACTACCAGGGGCGCTAAGGTGTTCAGCGGAAGGGACGGGGTTGAGGCATTGGCGCTCTACGATCAACATCCGGTTGACTTGGTGATCACCGATATCTTTATGCCCAACATGGACGGGTATGAACTGGTAAGAAATTTGCGCAACCGAGGATTTGACGGTCCTGTTGTCGGTGTCTCAGCTGCAGTCGTTGGCACTGAAACCGAAGAGTTGCTTAAAGCCGGAGCTGATGTGGTGTTGAGCAAGCCACTCAGAATGAGTGAACTTGAGCACCACATCGCTAAACTTGGCCAGATTAGCTAATCTTGACCACGACACGGCCACGCAATTGCCCATCTAGAATCTGCGCCGATGAGTCTATTGCCTCTGACAGGCTTATCTCTTTAGCGATCGTACCCAGTTTCGCCGGATCCAGATCCTCTCCAAGGCGTCTCCAGGCTTCGAGACGCAGTTCACGCGGTGCCATAACACTGTCTATGCCAGCCAAAGTTATACCGCGGAGAATAAAGGGTGCAACGGACGATGGAAAGTCCATGCCGCCAGCCAGACCACATGCGGTGACTGTGCCGCCGTACTTGGTACTGGCACAAGCGTTAGCCAGCACATGGGAGCCGACTACGTCAACGACGCCTGCCCAACGTTCGCGTGCGAGTGGGCGACCCGGCTCTGACATCTCCTCGCGCGCTATAATATCCGTTGCACCGAGAGACTGAAGGTACTCTTTCTCTTCTGGTCGACCCGTCAGCGCGACAACCTTGTATCCAAGTTTAGCCAGCACCGCGATCGCGACGCTTCCCACGCCGCCGGCAGCACCTGTCACTAGTATTTCGCCATCATCCGGCTTCACACCCTGACGCTCTAGTGCCATTACGCAGAGCATAGCCGTGTAGCCAGCGGTGCCGATCGCCATGGCAGTTTTAGCATCAAATGCGTCTGGTAGAGGCACTAACCACTCCCCTTTGAGACGCGCCTTTTCAGCCAGACCGCCCCAATGACCTTCACCTACCCCCCAGCCATTCAGCAGGACTCGGTCACCGGGCTGATAGTCGGTGCTATCTGAATGGGTCACGCGGCCGACGAGATCGATACCCGGCACCATAGGGAAGGAGCGAACGACAGGTGCACCTCGATTGATTGCCAGTGCATCTTTGTAGTTCAACGTGGAGTACTCCACCGCCACGGTAACATCGCCCTCGGGCAGTGACGCTTCGTCTATATCGCTTATCTGAGCACTCAGTGTGCCGTCTACTTTGTCGATCAGAATGCCTTTGAACATGGGACTCTCCATTAGGCCTGGATTAGGGGTTTATTCGATGCCAGAAACTCACTTGCAAAGAGCTTTAGCGGTCGGTCAGATTGTTCTAATTTGGCGCGTAGTACTGCACCTTCCCAACCTATCCAGAATAGATAGGCGAGCATATTGGTGTCGACAGTAGAGGCTAGCGTGCCCTTAGACTGAGCTTCACGCAGGCAACTTGCGATTCGTGCTTCCCAGTCTGCAAATACCGCCTCAATTTGCCATCTAAATTGATCCGGTAGGTTGCTCATCTCTTGTCCGAGATTTCCTACCAAGCAACCACGTTTGAAGTTGTGACGTGCCATACCGGCTGCGGCAGCTTCGACAAAATCGAGTATGCGCTGTATTGGCGGGCGCTCTGTGTTTTCCAAGTGTCGGTCTAACAGGTTGGCGAAGTAATCAGCATAGGCACTGATCACCTGTGTGACAAACTCATCTTTGCTATTGAAATAGTAGTAAAAGGAGCCTTTAGGGACGCCCAGTGGCTTTAATATTGCCTCTATTCCCGTTGCTGAATATCCACGCTCGGTCAGTAACTCCATGCCGCTACGAATCAGCGTCGAGCGTATAGCTTCTGCGTGCTCAGGTGGTTTTGAGGGACGACCTCGGCGCGATTTTTTTGGTTCATGACTCTGCATGAGATAAATAATAGACCGGTCGTCTACTAAATTCAATCGTCCCGTCTAAGACCAGTGCTCATCCTCTTTGGAAGGATGAAACCTATGGTCCTCACCCTGAGCCCCGAGCTGTTGAATCAGAACGGGGACGCCCTGTGAATCAAATTCGATCCAACCGATGCCGGGGGTGTTGACTAAACGTCGTCCCGGCGGAAACTCACTCGGGACACGGGGACGGATACGCATAAGACGACGTTTTGTCAGCCAGTTTAATGGCGACCAACTGGCATATAACCAACGGTTAAGCCGATCCAAAATTGAGAGTAAAGTGCTGGGGAAGGCGTTACGAATACCGCTACTGGTGATCTGATAGATTCTGGGTCCTGCGTTGCGAAAACGCAGTTTGATATCGTAAACAAAGGAGTAGTGTACGTCGCCTGAGAGTACGACAAATTGCTCGGGTGTGCGGCTGTGGCGAAAGATATTGAGAATGACGTTGGCTGATCCTGGATGCGCCATCCAGTTCTCTGCGTCGACCATCAGAGGCCTCCCCAACCAAGTGAAGAGACGCTGTATCGCCTCAATTAACTTTACACCGAAAATGGGTGCCGCGGAGACCAGTATAACTTGCTTACGGTTAAGCAGTGTCTGCTGCAAATCTACCAGTTGTTCCCAATCCATCAGCCCTGAGGGGCTCTGAGGATTTCGCTCTGAACGCCAGCGTTGGGTACGCGTATCCAGCACAACAATACCCGGCTCAACGGGGATCTCATATCCCCAGTAAGGGTAGTTCTGCATTTGCTGGATCAGGTCATGATGACGCTGGTCATTGTAGTCTGTAAAAAGTGCTGAGAGCGGCTCGAAAAAGGCTTCGCCCAGTCGCTTGGGTTCATTACCTAACGCCTGAAACAGCAGATAGCCAAGCATAGCATTGCCGATTATCCGAGCAGAGAAGGGGTGGCCGTAGGCCGCGACTTCCCAAGCGGCTGAAAGATTCCAGTCGTCCGTTACATCGTGGTCATCAAAGATCATGTAGCAGGGCGTATTCGCCATCACTCGTGCGACACGGCTCATGCCAGCAGCAAACTCCTCAATGGACTCACGCTCACGTTGGTAAACAAGCTCCAGTTCGGTGCTCAATGACGGAAGTTGATTGAGATCGACAAATTTCCAGCAGTTCGGTGACCACAACAGGGCGTAAGCAGCAATCACTTCGCGCAGAGTGATGAGGTGATTACGAGCCGAATCTGAGGTAAAGATCGGTTTCCGTTTGGCCTCAAAAAAACTTTTTCGCACCTCTTCGTTCGTTTCAGAGTTAGGAAGTAGTTCCGAACGCCGATAATAGCAGCGTGAATCTAGCTCCAACTCTGCTGCAGAGCTCAGGCTTGTTCCATGAAGTAGTTCATCTGCAAGCCCAAGCTTTTCCGCAACCTGATGGGAGGCTCTGAGCATGGGGCCTGCAACATCGTCGGCGTAGAGCTGATCGCCTGACATAATCAGGAGATCCGGACGCTGTTCTAGATTAGCTGCGCACTGCTGATCAAGTCGCACAAGTCCATCTCCGCCACGGTGGTGTGGTTTGCGACAAGAACCATGTGCAAGACGATTAAGACGAGAGGGAATTCGCAGACTTGGAAGACTTTCATCTGGATAGATGAGTTCAGCGCCCCACTCGGCTATCGAGGTCAAGCCCCCCTGCAGACCAATCTTAAGATCGTAATGCAGGGTCGAATCGAGCGGAAGCGCCTGAGTGGAACGTAAAATTAGAATGTCGAGCCAACAATATTCCCCGAGTTGAAATCGCTGCCGGGTGATCTCCCCATCATTGATAGAGAGTAATTCGCGGCCACGATCACTCAACTGGAAAGAGTATTCCAGAGGCTGACTGGTCAATATTTGCATGCAGATCTGCTCGGCGCTGGTCCGTCTGAGTATCGGGCCGGCCAGAACAGGCGGTAATTCGTGTGTCGTTGCCGTCTCGGTCATAGATTTACTCTAGTGCGTTTCGGCTCAGCTGCAAAAAAATGCCCGCCCGGATTTGTCAGGGCGGGCTACTGCTGAAGGGGCATAAAGAACAACAATGTCAGGGTAAAGTTAAAAGCTGACAAAAAGCTGAGCGCGTTCTGTTTTTTCAAAAAGGGGCAGGTAGCCCTGCGTTATTGGTTTGGGCGATGAGCAGTGCGTCGACACCACGGCGCTCTAAAAAATCCCTGTTATGTTGAAAAATGGATAAAAAGACATTTATTCCGGTCTTGAAGAGCAACTGTTATTCTGTGCTGCCGTTTTGAATTGATCTGAGGTTCTCTATGCTCCACTCCATCCAGCGTCGCCTGGCTTTGCTGGTATTAACATGCGTCAGTCTTGGGTCTGTTCATGCCAATGAGAACGTGATTGAGGGCATGAATGACTACTTGGCATTTCAAGATTATGAATCGGGAATCATGACGCCACAGCAGATTGACAAGATGGTATTTGAGGCTTCAACCTTCGTCGATACCCGTGATGCACAACAGTACGAAGCAGCTACGATCCCGGGAGCTATCAATATAGAGTGGCGCGAGGTGCTAGAGCGTCTAGATGAGATCCCACGGGAGGGTAAGGTGATTCTATTCTGCAACACTGGTTCACTCTCCGCGCAGGCGACCTTCGCCCTTCGTGTCGCTGGACGCGAGAACGCTGTGGTACTACAGACGGGCTTCATAGGCTGGCAAAGAGATGCTGCATACAAACCACAGTAGATTAAAGTCTTTAAAAATTAACCAGCTATACTTCAGTTAAACCTGCAGGGGATCAGCCTTTATGATGAAGGTATTAGATAACACTGGATGTAAATTAGGTGAGGGTGCCCTTTGGCATCCAAAACTGAAGCGACTTTTTTGGTTCGACATTCTCAATGCCAAGCTCTACTCGCTATCTTCAGATACAGCCTACTGTTGGGCGTTTGATGATATGGTCTCGGCCGCAGGCTGGATTGACGAGGAGAAACTCCTGGTGGCCAGTGAGAAGGCGCTGCTCTGCTTTAACATTCGCACCGGTGAGCAGAGTCACGTCATAGATCTTGAGGCAGATAATCCCAAGACACGCTCTAATGACGGCCGGGCCGATCCTTGGGGCGGCTTTTGGATAGGCACAATGGGTAAAAATGCCGAGCCCGGAGCGGGTGCGATCTACCGCTTTTACAAGAGTGAACTGCGTCAGCTTGTACCTAACATCAGCATCAGTAATGCGATATGTTTTGCGCCTGATCGTAGCTGCGTCTACTACACTGACACCCCAACGCGCAAAGTGATGCGACAGCCTCTAGCTCCCGACGATGGCTGGCCTCAAGGTGAAGCTGAGGTGTTCCTAGATTTAAACGAGCAACAGTTAAATCCAGATGGTGCGGTAACCGATGCGAGTGGCAATCTATGGATCGCTTGCTGGGGCGATGCATCTGTTCGCGTATTTAACCCTCAGGGTGATGAGATAGAACGGATTGAAACCCCCGCCGAAAACGTAACATGTCCCGCTTTCGGAGGTTTGGATCTGAGTATTCTCTATGCAACCTCAGCTCAGGAGGATGTCCCAAAAGGCCGCATCGAAAAGACGGGAGCAGGGCAGACTTTTTATATAGACACGCGATTTAAAGGGACACCAGAACCAGCAGTCGTGCTAGATCAGGCAAATGCCTCATAGACACGTTGTTTGATCAGTAACTCAACGAGCGGCCGGCTCAGACTGGTATTGTTCCGTAGTAATTTGAGTGCCTGTTGAATGTGTGTGTCATTGCCTGGCTGCACATCACCCAAAAGCCGACTCAGTTGTTCACTGATTCGCAATGCCTGGTAGATTAACTTACCGTTTGGGTCGAATATAAGCGGCTCAGACTCCTCCTTGCTATCAAGTAGGCTATTAAGATTGGCTAAACTCAGTGCCTGTCCGAGATAACTTGGCAACCGGAGTGTAGAGAGCATCTCTATGATTGCCCTTGTTGTATCGGGCTGTTCGACTTGGGATCCTCGTTTGACTAAGGCCTCCTGGATCAGTTGTTTTGCCTCATCGAGCGAAATCAGATCAAGCGTCCTACCATTTTTCTGCCACTGATGATTCGCACCTAAAGTGACGAGGGGCTCTGATGCGGGCTGGTTGCTGTTGAGATTGTCGATAATCTGTCGCCAATGGCTCTCCAGCTGTCGGAGTGATTGGTGATAGGTGCTGCTGGCTGACTCTGGCGAGCTACCCTGCTGCAGCGCTTCATAATACTTGAGCTTCAGGTCGCGCCTAATAATTTCAAGACGCTCCTCTATAAGCGTCCGCAGATCCGTAGCGCCGGAATGTTTGGTCCTACTCACGTTGCGATGCTGCAGTGCCCAGCTTCTTAGCCAGCCGGCGATTTTGATCTCGCGCAGGACCGTATCATTAATCTTAAACTGAGTGAACGGTGCCTCTTGAGCGTGGTGCATCGCTTTGGCGAGCGACAGCGTCAGCAATAGCGCACGACTCACATCTGGGCTGCTACCGATCGCCAAGTGATCATTCATCAGCGCCAGCAGCTCGGCAAAATACTCGAATAGCTGTTCGAGATCTTGCATGGTACTCCGATTGGTTAGCGCCGTAGCCGCTAACGAGGCAATTCCCTGTGCAAATTGAGCGCTAGGTTCATCAAAGGCGCATACCTCATTGCCCTCGCTTCTCGCATTGATTAGCTGAATTGCACCGAGACAACGGCCATCAGAATTAATTAACGGCAGAATAAGGAATGACTTGGAGGCGTAGCCAAAACGCTGATCAAAGCTATTGGCACCCGAAAAATCGAAGCCACTCGCTTTATGACGGTCGGCTATGTTGATCAATTTCTTGTGATTCACTGCGTGGGCAACGAGGTTGCGGACGTTGCTACCCTGCTCCGAAACGAGTGGGATCTGTAAAGATTTGATCACTTCAGGGGCATCTTGATCTGACTCTATTTTCAGGGTGTCATTTCGAACCATGACTGCGCGAAGCTTGCTACCATCGTTATTAAGCAAGTAGAGCGAACCACCATCCGCGTTAGTGACGCTCTTTACCGATGCCATTAATTCGCGTAACACGCTTGAAGTTGATGGCCGGGATGTGAGCGCAATACAGATATTCAGCAATGAATCGAGTTGTTGGTTATTCGATGCTGACATGCCTGTTTCCATATTTCCCGTCACGACGTCTGTCCCTGTTAGTCGGTTGAGGCAGAAAATCTACGTCGGTTGGCTAAGTTGTGTCTAAACTTATACCTGAGTATAGCCACTTCTACATACCTTGCTGTGGTTGGTGCGAAGAGAATAATAAGGATTCATTCAGATGGTCGATGTTCAGCAGCGGTTCAAGGATTTGGCCGATATTAGTCTGTCGCTCTCGGCAGAGCATAACCGCACCCGCTTGCTTGAAAAGATAGTGGATGCGGCGATGCGCCTGACAGAGGCCGATGGCGGTACTATTTACCTCTTGAATGAAAACTCCGCTCTTGAAGTCGAGGTCATTGTTAATCGCTCTTTGAAGATCTACTGGTCTGCCAGCGAGCAAGATGATCTTGAGTTTGCGCCGATAGCGTTACAGGGCTCCGATGGACGGCTCAACGGCACTCATCTAGTTGCAAAAGCAGTCAATCAGAGAGCCTCCATTAATATCCTTAGTCGTTTCAATACGCCTAATTTTGACTTCTCGGGCGTTGATCAGTTCGATCAGGCGCACAACTACAGAACCGAATCTATCCTGAGCGTGCCGTTGCTCGATCATCGCGGTATGCCGCTCGGAGCAATGCAATTGATAAACGCTCGGGCCGATGACGATAAATGGTGTTCATTCAGTCCAGACGCACAACTCTTGGCAGAGACCTTTGCTTCACTGGCAGCTGTCGCGATCAATAATCATCAGTTAGTTGCGGAGCAGGAGCTGCTGTTTGAGTCGTTTATCAAAGTTTTAGCAAGTGCGGTGGATGAGAAGTCACCCCATACGGGGGACCATTGCCGTAAGGTGCCAGAGCTCACTATCCGGCTGGTCGACGCGATTGATCAGTGGCAAGAGGGTGAGCTGGCTGGATTCAAACTCAGTGATAATGATCGTTATGAACTGAAAATTGCGGCCTGGTTACATGATTGCGGCAAGGTAACGACGCCCGAGCATGTTATTGATAAAGGCACCAAGCTCGAGACGATACATGATCGTATTTCCGAGATTAACCAGCGTTTCGAAACACTGCGCCGAGACCTGCGCATTGAGTATCTTGAAGCTCAACTAGCAGCCGTAAATGACCGCCGCGCACAGCAAGAGGCGAAGAGCCGTTATGAGTTGCGCCTGCAACAGCTCAATGATGACTGTAGTTTCGTTAACCGTGCCAATACAGGTGGCGAGTTCATGACCTTTGAGGATCAGCAGAAAGTGGCGGAAATCGCGCGGCGTTATGTGCTGGCGGATCAATATGGAGCGCAACACCCCTTGCTGAGTGGAGAGGAACTCTACAATTTGCAGATCTCTCGTGGCACGTTGACGGAGGAGGAGCGTGCCATCATCAATCGTCATATAGAAGTGACGATTGATATGCTGGAGGCACTGAAGTTACCGCGTAACCTGAAGAATGTTCCCGAGATTGCAGGTGGCCACCATGAACGTATGGACGGCAAGGGCTACCCTAAAGGGCTTAAACGCGACGAGTTATCGGTACAGACCCGTGCGATGGGAATTGCGGATATCTTTGAGGCGCTGACTTCCTCTTCGCGTCCATACAAGCAAGCGAAAACACTGTCGGAATCTCTGGGTATTATGCAGAGAATGGGCAAGGGTGGTCATATCGACCCCGAGATCTTTGAAATCTTTCTGCGTTCAGGCGTTTACAAAGAGTACGCTGAAGCCTTTTTACTACCAAGTCAGATGGATGAGGTGCAAGTAGAAGACTATCTAATATAGGCTTCTACCTGATGAGCATCTACCTACTTTGACCATCGACTTTCACGACCCTGCGAGCTAAACCCAGCAGTGGGCGGCGCAGTCCCAGTAGTAATCCAAGCACAACTAATGTGCCGCCGATATCACCAGTGAAGTATTTGAAGGCCACCAACTCTAAGGGGTTGGTTTCGTAGCGAATAGCACCGATGGTGCCATTCAGCAGCGACGATATAATCGCCACAACCAGCACCAATCGGAACAGGCTCAGGTCAGCGGTTGCACCAAGAGTCAAAGGCTCAAAAGGAGGCTTGTGGCTAAGGAAATTAATTAGCAACAGAGGCAGCATCATTGTGACTACCGATACAGTGCCAGACGTCAGACCATGAACCAGTGATAAGCCTATGGCGAGATCGGTGATGAGATGAACGAAAAATAGAGGGATAATGGCCCGAGCACCTGCAAGCACGACGCAGATAGCCTTTACTCCATGAGGAAGGAACAACAAACTGGCCACTGCAAAAGGACTGTATTCAAGTAACTGGCTCTCCAAGGGCCAGATCACCTTAAACTGTAACAGCATGAATAGCAGAAGAATTGCGAGTAGAAGAATCTGATTCTTAAAAAGCGCCATGTGTCAGCCCTGATCGCGCGAAAAAACTGTGTGTCGGAGTATACCGGCTCGATATATCTTAAAGTTGAAATTTACTAATCTACATTTCAGTTTTGACTTCGAATGCTAATAATTTGCAACATAATCGATGTTTTTTGCTGTCACTGAATAACAAATTCAACTGGTTTGGTCTGCTTTTAAGCTGGCCTCAGGATGAGCAACTGTAATGGCTAACCCCCCCCAGATCCCAGAACTGTCTGGGTTTGAGTCGGTAATATTGCTGTTCAATTGCGGCTGATTGCTCCGCGTAGGGGGTTGTCATAATTGCTTGTAGTTCACGTACAGGTTGGTAATTCCCTTGACTCGCTGCCTGGTAGGCCGGCACTAC
>DATHZN010000090.1:0-18531 GCA_035458585.1 Marinobacterium sp.
AAGTTTTGCAGCTTCAAAATCAACCATAAAGTAGATCGAAACGAAGTAGAGCACGGCGGGAATAATCGCTGCGATCGCAATTTCGCTGTAGGGTATGCCGGTCACCTCAGCCATGATGAAGGCGCCTGCCCCCATGATTGGTGGCATTATCTGGCCGCCAGTTGAAGCGCCAGCTTCGATAGCGCCTGCGGTGCTCTTGCTGTATCCCACCTTCTTCATCAACGGAATCGTGAGGGAGCCTGTGGCGACCACATTGCCCGCTGAGGTGCCGTTTATCATGCCCATGAGGCCGGATGCGAAGATGGCTACCTTGGCTGGGCCTCCGCGTGCGCGGCCGGCGAGAGCGAATGCGAAGTTAACAAAGTAGTCACCTACTTTGGAGGCCTGCAGGAACGCTGCGAAAATGATAAACAGAATAATATACGTTGAACTCACTGCTGTTGTTGGACCAAGCACCCCTGCATCTGTGTAAACCTGGCTAAAAAATCGCTCCCAGGTGATGTCGGGTGACGTGAGAAATCCGGGGAGATGTTGGCCGGTAAAAACGTAGACCAGAAACACCCCTGAGATCACAACCAAAGCGAGTCCCGCTACTCGCCGTGTTAACTCCATAATGAGCGCTGTGCCTGCAACGGCTGCCATTGAGATTCCAATCGGAGCAAAGGGAGTACCCGTTGAGTTACGCATCAACGTGCCATAAATGACGATGAGGTAGGTCGCAACTGATAGCCCCGCGACGGCTAGCACGAAATCATGTGGGGCGAACCGGTTGCGTGATTGACGATCAAACCAAGAGAGAATAATCGATCCGAAGGTAGCCACCCAAAGTGGTGTACCGTACAACCAGATTTCGTTAAATCTGATGGCTTTGTCGATGCCGTTCCACATTTTACCGCCAGCGATTTCGAAGGCGAAGTAGATGCTCATTCCAAGCGAGAAGAGAGCAGCCGCTAGCAGTGGATAAGCCAGTAGACGAATAAATTTTGGACTCTGTTCCGTCTCGTCAGCGAAACGGGTCGCAGAAAACATCAGGAAGCCGAGTGCCAGGGCCCCTGCCACGTGAGAGATACGGAAATTCCATGTCTCTATCGGGAAGTTAGGTAGAAAGTCAAAGTCCAACAGTCCAAAGGTCAAAGCACTCAGGCCAATTCCATTCAATGCAAACATGTGAAAAGCCGCATAGAGAACGGCGATTAATGTCACAAATTGGAAAGACTTACCGGTGTAGAGGCGACGATTAGGTTCGACGGGTTCGTCATCAACCCCGTGCGCAATCAAATGATCAGGATCTTGTGCTGGCTTATCGTCTGCGATCATGAGTTTACCCTTGAGTAATTGTTTTTCTTGCAGCTAACAAGAAGAGGGCAGCTTCTAGCTATGCTTGAAGCTGCCCTCTCTGTTTGTGCCTTGTTTTTAGCCCGTGTTTAGTTCTTGATCAACGACGCTGGAATACTGGCGCCATTCTCGTTGAACCATTTTGCAGCGCCTGGATGCCATGGCATAAAGCCATTCTTATCCCAGTGCTCAGGCAGTGTTGAGCGAGCTGCTTTGTGGGCTTTGACCATGCGCTCATTATCGCCCATCACGGCTTTTACTGCCTCGTAGACAAATGACTCTGGCAGATCGCAGTTTGCAATTGCAAAGTTCCACATCGATACTGAGCGTGCAGGTTTCTCGAGCGTGGTGTAGGTGCTTGGCGCGATTTCAAACTTGCTTACCGGGAATGCATCCAAAATTTTCTGCTGCTCTTCTTCGGTGAACTCAATAATGTTGATATCAGTTTGCACTTCCAACTGGCTGACAGCTGGAACCGGCACGCCAGCTGCAAATGCGATAACGTCTAGCAGACCGTCCTGGAGCTGTCCGCCTAGGTCTGACCAGCCACCATTACGACGATCATACTCGACTCCAAGCGCTTCACCCAACATACGCGGGAAGTAAGTATCTGAGGTGGAGCCTGCTGGCCCGAAGCCGATTTTGGCACCTGCAGGTATCTCAGAGATTGAGGTAATGCCTGATGATTTCAGTGTGGTGATCGAGAAAGGCGTCTGATACATCGGGAACATTGCACAAGCGTTGTCCATCATCAGGCCCGGAGCGATGGGGTTAGTACCTTCCATAGATTCGCGGGCAGGCCCCATCGTAGTCATGCCAAATGCCACATCACCAGTGTGTACCAGTGCCATGTTCTGCATTGGGCCGCCAGTGACTTCGCCTGCACCGGGTACACCCGTCGCTTCAGCGACGATATTCGCCCAAGCAGTACCGTAACTGAAGTAAGTACCACCCTGTGAAGCGGTCCCTACTGTAAAGCTTGATGGCCATCCGGCTGTATGTCCACCTGCCGCTGCAACAGATGAAAGTGTTGCCAGGGCAACAGACAGGCTAAGTTTTTTCATTGTTTTCATTTAGCTCTCCCAATTAAGGTCGTGTTTTACTAGGCTCCTAACATGGAGCATTGAGTAGTCTTCGTCGTTTAAGCTCATCTGAGCATATACCAGCATTTACAAAAACCCTAGCGCTTAGTACGTGCATGCTGGGTAAATTAGATTGCCTGTCCCTTGTGTTTTGACTGCGTGTGAAGCCTGTTTTCGGGTGAAAACAGGCACGAGTACCGGCAAGTATCAGACCTTCGGCACCTACCGCATTGTCACCCGGTCTCATATCGGTGAAAATACCCCTTAATCAAACGGGGATGCACCCCAGACCCAGTGAGTAGAAGTCACCTCAATGTCCACAGCCGTTCACAAACAGGTCGCGCAGCGACGAACTTTTGCCATTATCTCCCACCCAGACGCGGGTAAAACTACCATCACCGAGAAGCTACTGCTCTTGGGGCAGTTGATACAGGTTGCGGGAACGGTAAAGGGGCGTGGCAGCGATCGTCACGCTACCTCAGACTGGATGGGTATGGAGCAGGAGCGTGGTATCTCAATCACCTCATCGGTCATGCAGTTCCCCTTTAGGGATCGCATAGTAAACCTGCTGGATACCCCAGGGCATGAAGATTTCTCGGAAGATACCTATAGAACGCTGACGGCTGTTGATTCTGCGCTGATGGTGGTGGATGGTGCCAAGGGTGTTGAAGATCGCACTATCAAGCTGATGGAGGTGTGTCGTCTCCGTGATACGCCTATCTTCTCCTTTGTGAACAAGTTGGACCGCGATATTCGTGATCCAATTGAGCTTCTGGATGAGATTGAATCGGTGTTAAAGATTGCTGCAGCGCCGATCAACTGGCCGATCGCCTCAGGGCAGCGGTTCAAGGGGGTCTATAACCTCTACACCGATACGATTCATCTTTACACCAAGGGCATGGGCCACACGTTGGCGGATGAGAAGCTGATCAAAGGGCTGGATTCGACCGAGGCGCGGTCACTGTTGGCAGATGAGTATGACGACTTCTGCGACGAGATCGAGTTGGTGAAAGGGGCTTGCCACGAGTGGGATATTGACGCCTATCTCAGGGGAGAACAGACACCGGTATTCTTTGGAACGGCGTTGGGTAATTTTGGTGTGCGCGAGATGATGCACGACTTCGTCGATTGGGCGCCCTCACCGACGGAACGTGCCACAGAATCTCGCAGAGTTGCTGCCGATGAGGAGAAATTTACAGGCTTTATTTTCAAGATTCAGGCCAATATGGACCCGAAACACCGGGATCGCATCGCTTTTATGCGTATCTGTTCGGGCAAGTACACCAAAGGCCTCAAGATGCGCCACACGCGCATTGGTAAAGATGTTCGTATCGCTGATGCGGTTACCTTTGTCGCAGGAGACCGTGAAGCGGTTGAAGAGGCCTGGTCGGGCGATATTATCGGTCTGCATAACCACGGTACGATTCAGATTGGTGATACCTTCACTGAAGGTGAAGAGTTGAAATTCACTGGTATTCCACACTTTGCTCCGGAACTGTTTAAGCGAGTTCGTCCAACTGATCCCCTCAAAATGAAACAGCTGCAGAAGGGCCTACAGCAGCTATCGGAAGAGGGCGCAGTGCAGCTGTTTATGCCCAAGCGTAACAATGATCTGATTCTGGGGGCTGTAGGTCAGCTGCAGTTTGATGTCGTTATGTACCGCCTTAAGGATGAGTATAAAGTGGAGTGTATCTACGAGCCGATCAGTGTTGCCACGGCTCGTTGGATAGAGTGCACAGATAATAAGATGCTCGGTGATTTTGAGAAGAAGGCTTATGACAATCTCGCACTCGATGGAGCGGGTCTGTTGACCTACCTTGCACCGACACGGGTAAACCTTAATCTGACTCAAGAGCGCTGGCCAGAGGTTAAGTTCCGCGCAACTCGCGAGCACTAATGGAGCTGATCGACACCCACTGTCATCTCGACTTTGAGCCGCTCTCTGGGGAGTCGAATCCTGAAAAACTGCGACTTACCCTCAGCTTGGCTCAGGCAGAGGGCGTGTCTACAATCATCGTCCCGGCCGTCTCAGCCTCGCGCTGGGACGCGGTGTTGCGCGTCTGCGCCGACGTTGGTCCGGTGAAATGCATCCCTGCGTTAGGCATGCATCCCTGCTTTCTCGCTGAGCACCGGGACGATGATCTTCAGTTGCTTGAGCAATATCTGCAAGCCCATTCTCAGGTCAAAGCTTTGGGCGAATGTGGTTTGGATCTCTATGTGGACGAGCCGCAGGAAGCTCGTCAGATACGACTACTTGATTCTCAGATCGAACTGGCAAAGCGGTTTGAGTTACCGCTGTTATTACACGGAAGGCGGGCGGTGGATCAGGTTATTAAGCGACTACGCCAGAAACGTCCCCCCGCGGGTGGAGTGTTGCACGCCTTTTCGGGCAGCGAGCAGCAGGCAAAACAGCTTTGGGACCTGGGTTTCTATATCGGTATCGGTGGCTCAATCACCTATGAACGGGCGCAGCGCCTTAGGCGTGTTGTCAAGGCAGTACCACTGGAGTCAATCCTACTCGAGACCGATGCGCCAGATATGCCGATGAGTGGTTTTCAGGGTGAACCGAATTGGCCGCACCGATTAGGGTATGCAGCACGAACGCTTGCAGCGATTCGCGGTGTAGACGTTGTTGAGATTGCACACCAAACCAGCGCAAATGCACGCCGATTATTGCGGCTTTAGATCTGCAATCAGCTCAGATCCGAGTAAGGATTGTCCACGTCAAAACTGATATCGATTGGGTGCTGCGGTAGTTTAATACCCGCTGCACTGATCTGAAGATCCTCGCCTTCAAGTACCTGATAGTCGTATCTATAGGTCGGACGTGACTGATCACGCAGACAGGCCGTGTTGTAGGCCGAAATCTTCTCATTGATCAGCTCGTTGCGTGCCTGCCAGGCGCTCATCTCTGCCGCAGAATAACGCCTTCTGAGCATTTTCATAGTCCGCACCGGTGATATCATCGCGGCGCTGGCGTTATTACCACCGAAACCCTTGGAGTTAATCATCGCTGCATGAACATTTTCACCGCCCACTTCCTGATGTTCAAGTGAAAGGTTGAGGTTAGAACAATAAACATCCTCAGCGATTGCTGGCGTGGTGATCAGACCTGGAATAACGCCTTTTGCCCAGATCCCTAGGGTTGAGAGGATCTGATCACCCCCTGCAGTGCCCTGAGAGTGGCCGAGGTAGGCTTTTACAGCCGATACATTGAGTTTATCGATCGAGAAGGCTTTGGCGATCTCATTTAGAACATGCGACTCGGTGACCCGGTTTTGCGGCGTGCTGGTGCCGTGTGCTTGCACAACTGAGTGGCGGCGCAGCGACTCAGTACCGACCAGCTTCTCGATTAAAGCGGCGGCCTTACCCAGCGTAAGATAATTGCCCACACCGGGAGCTGAGATCGATTTCTTGTATCCGTCGGCGTTGACGTAGACGTCAGGGACTGAAGCGTAGATGTTTGCTCCAGTTTCGATAGCCAGGCGGTCGCTCATTAAGACGATAAATTGAGCGGACTCACCAATTGTAAAGCCGCAGTTATCACCGAAGGGGCGGCAAGCGCGGCGGTGATCGACCTGTTCAACTGAACTCAAGCCATCTAGGGCTTGCAGCTTCTTATCCTCAGCCAGCGCGCCCATCGCGCGAAAACCCTCTATTACTTCAGGGATAACAGGCGCATCTGAACCGCCGACTAGCACCAGCTCGGCCTTTCCTGTACGGATCGCCTCAACGCCTGAGCGAAGGTTGTATAGGAAGGTGGCACAGGCGCCCAGCGCTCCGCCTGTGGTGCCGAGGTTTCCAAGCATATAGGCGTTAACGAAGTCGGCTGGCATTTGGGCGTAACCTAGAGGCATCTGCTTGGATGTCGTACGCTTGCCTAGGGGCGGGTACTTCGTTAATCCGCCGAAGCCGAGTTCATCCAACTGACCGATAGAGTTGCTGGCAAATACGGCGATCTGATCCGGAGCCAGAGACTGTAGTAGGGCATCGATATCCAGGCCAGTAGCGGCAAGCGCATCGGATGCTGCGTAGACAGCCATCTGTAGTGCGCGCGGATGGTTACGTGACTGGTATAGGTTCCCCGGCTCAAAACCACTGGGCAGTGTGCCTGCACTCTGTACAGGAAGACGGCGTGTATCCGGGAATATCACTTCGGTGCCACCTCGGACGCTGACATCAACCAATCCGCCGTCTAGCGGCGTTATGCGCCAGTTGTCTGGGATATTGTCTGGTAGTAAGCGGCTACGCAGGCGAAAGTTAATAGGCGAATCGGTTTCGCTAATGCGTGCGGGCTTATTCATTAACACGGCATTCGCATCGAACTGCTCAGTCGGAATTTTGCGAATAAGGGTGCGGTTTAGTAGCTCTTTCTCAAGTTTAGCGGACAGCTCACTGGCGTTGAGTTCACTGCCCGTTGCGTCTTGGTACGAACCATTTTTGAAAGTACCAAGCCCGGTTAGCATGGCCAGGTCCAGTAGCGTTTCTTGCTGAGAAGCCCGGTCTAACTTGTCGAAAATAATGCGATTGAAAGCCTGATTATTTGAGGAGCGTCCGGCAGGGCTAATGCCACCATAACCGACAATAACTGCAAGCTGAGACAAACTGCGCTCCTCGTACCTTCATAGCCACAAAACCAGTGCGAGATTGTAGCGCGATCAGAGGGTTACTGGCTACAGCCCAGCGGTGTTTACGGTAAAAGCGTCTAAACTAAGACGAGTGTCCTAATGTGCAGGAGTTAACTGTGAAAAAAATAGTCTCAACCATTGTTTTGGCTGGCGCCTTGGCCGGTTGCCAAACTCTCGATCCTTACACGCAGCAGCCGAAGACATCAAATGCCACAAGCGGCGCGGGTATAGGGGCTGTGGCGGGTGCTGTGCTGGGTGCGGCGGTCTCCAAAGGCAACCGTCGTGAGGGTGCTCTGATCGGCGCTGCAGTCGGCGGTGCTGTTGGCGGTGGTATCGGATACTACATGGATCAGCAGGAGATGTTGCTGCGCCAGGAGCTCGAGGGAACGGGTGTTCGGGTAGAACGTGTCGGAGATGAGATTCGCCTGGTGATGCCAGGAAATATCACCTTTGCGACCGATAGTGATCGAATTGCGGGGAATTTCTATCCTGTGCTCGACTCGGTGGCAAAAGTATTACTGAAGTTCGATGAGACAGCGATCAATGTTGACGGATACACTGATTCGACGGGCTCCTTTGAATACAATCAGATGTTGTCCGAGCGCCGAGCACAGAGTGTCTCTAACTACCTGATGCAGGTGGGTGTGGACCGTCTGAGAATCAATTCCCGCGGTTTTGGCGAACGAAGCCCAATTGCTAGCAATGAGACAGACGTGGGGCGAGCCGCCAACCGCCGCGTGGAGATCTGGATTCGCGGTGTCCAACAGTAAAGCGTCGAGCTAAAGCTAGTATCCGATAACGATATCGCCTGGCTGAATACCGGCGATATCAGTCGGTTGGCTCAGGCGTCCATAGGCACGGTTAAACTCGGTGCGTTCAATCACCAGATAAAGATTTGTTGGTTCAACTGAGCTCACTACTCGCATCTGTTGATCGTAGAGCTGAACTCGACGGGCAACTGAGAGTCGATCGCCTGAGTTGATTCCTGCATCAGCGCCCTGATCGACCCATACACCTGAACCATCGACACTGAGTATATTTGCCCTGAGAGGTTGGCAGGCAAGGCTCTCGCTCAACTGGTTTGCCAGGTTGTCTATCTCGATTAAAACTGCTTTACCGTAGGGCTCTTGAGCAAAGCGAACAAAGCTAGTTGGCTGAGAGCCTTGAGTCGAGGCTGTCCACGCGCCGCTAGTCTGAAGCTGATAGCGTTGCAACAGATCGCCAGTGTACGCTTCGATGAGGTCAACACGTACACTGAAAAAGCGCTCGTCGTCCCTGAGCTTCAATCCTGTTTTTTCTGCAAGATCTACCAGTATGTTCGGTGTATCGCTTGCCTCTTTTGCCATGGCCAGAGATTCTATTTGAGCGTTAAGCAGGTATTGCGTACGGAGATCTGCCGCGCCCTGAGCCCTGAGGAGAGAAGCACTTGGGCTCAGTTCCGAATAGTCGGGTAGTCGGTATTGACGTGCATCGATAAGTTTTAAGTGAGCTACATTCTCCAGTTTCTGCATCAGATACCCGGGGAGATCGATGCTCAGCGAGTGTAACCGGCCCCAGTTAGCCTGAGCGGGACGACGCATTGTCCACTGTGCCAACGCCACTGGTTTTCGGTAAGCGGTGGCTTCATTGCTATCAGCGCAACCCTGGTTTGGCGTGATTTGCGCCTCAATTAATACCTCAAGACGATCACCGGATCGGGTTTCGGAGATCAGGCTTACCTCGCCAATGCTGGCTTGAGTATTAACCCTGAGGTTATCGATCTCAAGTATGCCGTCACGCACGCTCTGAGTGACAGAGATCTGTGCCATAGCTAACAGACTCGCCTGCTCTGTTGCTCGACTAATCGCTCGTTCACGGGCACTATCGATGTCGGCATTCTGGATAAGCGCTGAACCTGTTGCCTGAATTGTGGCGGCATAGGTTGCTTGATAGAGCGGTAGAAGCAAGCTGCAAAGTATTATTAGGGTTCGCATAACCTATTCGCTGTGCAAAGTAGCTAGAGATTTTCAGACTGTGCCCTAGAGTTTGGCTCAATTGTCGGATAAATCCTAGCATTGCACAAAATACAGGGGGATTTGGGTTATTCTGCGCTATATTTTAATCAAACTCAGATGCTGGAAAGCGTTATGAAACATACGATTACCCTTCTCATGCTGCTCCTGACGAGTGGTTGTCAAGTCTCCACCTGGATGCCGCAATCTATGGCGCTAACCCCAACGCCTGTTGAGAGCGAGTCCGCATACTTGAGTGACCGGGGGGAGCCTCTGGAGGCAAAACCAGTCATGAGAGTCGAATCTGTGCCGCTGGATACCGAGGTTGATCCCCTGAGTCAGGCAGCACAGATTCTCGGGCAGCAGCTGATTGTCGGGTTGAGTGAAGCGAGAGTTAAACGCTTTCCGATGACGGTGCTTCCTTTCGGTGCTCTACCCGGGCACGCCAGCTACGCTAGTGTCGGCGAGCGAGTTTCAGAATCGCTGTTCTTTTCGTTGCAAGCTAATGAGTACAACCTGATCGACTATCGTGTGGCGGGGATGCCCGACCGTGCAGTTCCAGAGGTCTCGGAGCAGCAGTTGGGAGATCTGCGTCAGCGTAACCGTATCTATTTTGTGTTGGTGGGTAACTACGGTCATTACCCCGGTGGACTGGTGTTGAATGCTCGTGTGCTGGACACAACCACCCGCCAAGTTTTAGCCGCAGGCCAAGTGCATGTTGCTAATCAACTGTTGGAAGGGCAGTTGCCAGGTTATGATCCGCTTATGGCAGCGGAAAAGGGTATGATTGTCGAAACGGGTGGCGTGCCCACTGGAGCCAAATAATGAAAGGATCTCTGTTTACACTGTTACTGCTCTTAAGCCTATCGGGCTGCCAAGCGATCCCTAATGCTCTTATGCCAAGTGCGGCACTGACCAAAGATGCGGCAAAAGAGGACTGGGTTCAGGCGACGGGTTATGCCCCGATCAGCCTGCAGCCAGGTGCAACGCCTGAGCAGAAGCAGCTCAACGCAATGCGTGTCTCCAAATTGCGTGCATACCAGGAACTGGCAGCTATCGTAAATGGGCAGTACCTTTACGGTACTACTACGGTCGAGTCGATGATTCTGCAAAACGACGAATTCAAGACGGCGGTGGCAGGTGTGGTTCGTGGTGCCAGGGTGGTAAAAAGCTTTCCGGTTCAGGAGGATGTCTACGCCACAATTCTTGAGGTTGATCTGAATCAGGTTGAACGAGCGTGGGTGAGTGCCAACTGACCTGCTGACTCTCGAGATTAGTCATCTTTACCTTTTCTCGGGGACCTTAGATCGCCCTCTGAAGGCTTGGCCGCACTCATGCTACCCACGGTCTAGACAAGTGGGGTAGTAGTGCAGCTTCGGCGCCGTGTAAACGATGGTCGCCAGAAGAAAGCTGGTCTTTGGAGCGGTTGTTTGGTGGCTTTTGTTCGTCTGAGAGGGCGAGTAGAGGGCGTTAACGGGTAAGTAAAAGCCTGTCGATGAAAAGGTCTATGGTGTTGCTTCTCTCGCCAGGCTTGTACGAATTTAGCCGTGTTTAGCGGCGTAGGCAGCTTTCTGCTCTGGCGTCGCCTCGGTCTGGTACTTTGCTTTCCAGTCGGCGTACGGCTCGCCGTAGACGAGTTCACGTGCAGTATCAAGATCAACGCTCTCACCCCGCTCTTCAGCGGCAGCAACGTACCACTTTGACAGGCAGTTACGGCAGAAGCTGGCGAGATTCATTAGGTCGATATTCTGAACCTCTTTGTGGTTATCCAGGTGTTCAACAAGACGGCGGAAGACAGCGGCTTCTATTTCGTTCTGCTTGATTTGATCCATTCTATGCTCCTTAGTGCATGTGTTCATCCAGCTCTTTGCAGATCATATCTGTTAGCTGGTTGCAAAAGTCAGGGTCAGTCAACGGCTGATTGTTGACATCAGTAATGTAGAAGAAGTCCTCTACGCGTTCAGCCACGTTTGCGATCTTCGCTTTGTGAACAGCAATACCAAGACGACTAAAAATATTGCCGATTCGAGACAGCAGACCGGGTCGATCGGCCGTAAAAATCTCGAGCACGGTCTGGTGTAAACCGGGATCGGTGCTCAAAGATGCGCTGGTCTTCATCGGAAAGAGTTTCAATTGACGTGGGACGCGGCGCTGAATGATTTCGGTGTAGTCATCCGGGTCGTCAAGTTGCTCTAGTAGATAGTCGTGCACCGACTGTAGATAATCGGGATTCTCCGATAGAGGCTGGTTATCTTCGGTTAAGACTGTATAGGTGTTGAGTGTGTAACCATTATCGGTGACGATGATGCGCGCGTCCTGGACGCTGAGGTTCAGCTGATCGAGCGCTGCAACAGTCGCGCCAAAGAGGTTGGGTGAGTTAACCGTGTAGATAAAGATTTCGGTGGCTCCCTCATAGGCACGGTAAGTATGCTGGTTCATGATGATTAACGGCAGGGGCTTATTGCCGTGTTCAAGTATCGCCAACGTATGACGCGCGATATTGCGACCATCTTCACGTAGAAAATAGTCGTCTCCCAAGCGCGCCCAGAGTGACTTCGCCCGGTTACTGTCTATGCCTTGGCGCTGTAAAGCTGCCAGCGCCTCCTGCTGAGTTTGCTCAATACGTTCGTCTCGATCTATGGGGTTTTCAAGTCCACGGCGAAGGGCGCGGCGTGTCTCTGTATAGAGCTGGCGGAGAAGTGAGGCACGCCAGCTGTTCCAGAGCTCATTGTTAGTTGCGTTAATATCTGCAACAGTCAACACATAAAGGTAGTCCAGATGCGTGACATCGCCCATGCGGCGTGCGAACTCGTTGATGATCTCAGGGTCGGAAAGATCTTTGCGTTGAGCGGTCATCGACATGTAGAGGTGATTCTTAACCAGCCAGGCGACCAGTTGAGCATCCCACTTGCCCAGATGATGGCGCGCGCAAAAGTTGAGAACGTCAATTGACCCCAGCTCGGAGTGATCACCGCCGCGGCCTTTAGCGATATCGTGGTAGAGGCCTGCGACGTAAAGCAACTCGATTTTTGGAATATTGTTCACGACGCGGTGAGCGATAGGGAAGATGTCACGGAAATCCCGATGCCGGAATTGACGCATCATCTGAATCACCTTAAGCGTATGAGCATCGACGGTATAGATGTGAAACAGATCGTGCTGCATCTGTCCCACAATTTTTCCAAACTCTGGAAGATACCGACCGAGAATACCGTAGCGATTCATCCTCTTAAGCTCAGTCGAAACACGTTCGGGTGATCGCAACAGCTCCATAAAAAGACTGGTATTACGCAGATCCTTACGGAAATCATCATCGATAAGGTGGCGATGGTTACGAATCAAGCGAATAGTCGACGCACGCACACCTTTGATATCTGTGTTGTGCGCCATAATGACGAACAGCTCCATAAGGGCGAAGGGGTTATGCTCGAACACCGTTGGGTAGGCTGCCGCTAAGAAGTTGTCACGCACCACAAAGCGACTGTTAATCTGACGGACCTCTTGCTCTACATCAGCACGCAGAATGACCTCGTCAAAGTACTGCAGCAACATATCGTTGAACGCCGACATTCGCTGAGCGACGCGGTAGTACTGGCTCATGAACTGCTCTACGGCAAGAGCGCTCTCCTCATCTTTATAACCAAAGAAAGGCGCGAGGGAGCGTTGATAGTCGAACAGCAACCGGTCCTCTTTGCGTTTCGCCTGCATGTGCATGGCGTAGCGCGCGCGCCACAAATACATTTCTCCTCGGCTCAGTGTCTCAAGCTCCTCCTCAGTCAGGAAGCCATGCTTAACCAGATCCTTGATGTAAGTGGCGCCGAAGTGGCGTTTGGCGACCCAACCGATAGTCTGTAAGTCGCGCAGGCCACCGGGGGAGTTTTTGATATTGGGCTCGAGGTTATACTCCGTGTTATTGGTGCGCAGGTGACGTTCGCTCTGTTCTTTCAGTTTTGCCTTAAAGAACTCTGCATCAGACCAGGCCTCCTCCGAGGTAACGCGCTCATACATCTGCTGGCGCATTAGGTCGTCACCTACTAGGGTGCGTGACTCGATCAGGTTGGTCGCGATGGTAATATCGTTTCGGGCTTCGTTGTAACACTCTTCGATCGTACGGACGCTCGAACCGATGTCGAGGTTAATATCCCAAAGAAGTGTCAGGAAGCGACTGATGCTCTCTTCATATGCAGTTGCATCCTGATCTCTAGTCAGTATCAGGATGTCAACGTCTGAGTGCGGATGCAGCTCGCCTCTGCCGTAACCACCGACCGCGATCAGATTAACTTGGGACTCGTCCGGCCACTCATGTTGGTACCATGCAAAGCGCAGAAGTTGGTCGATGACCCAGGCGCGACCATATACCAGCGTGCGGATATCTGTCTTGTCGATAAAAGCAGCATGCATCGCTTCCGTTGAGCGAGAGAGCGAGGCTTTGAGTGCTTTGACAAGTCCTTCAGTTGCAGCTTCGGATTGGAGGCGGGCTTGATCAAAAAACTGCTCCACCCCCTGAATTGGTACAGCGGTTAGTTGCATCTTAAGTTCCCTCGGCGCCCGATTATGCGCGCTCTTCGTTGCGCAGCGTGAGAATTTCGTAACCAGTATCAGTCACCAGAATAGTGTGCTCGTATTGAGCTGACAGTCGGCGATCGGCAGTCTCTACAGTCCAGCCGTCGCGTTTGTTGAGTTTAACATTACGTTTGCCAGCGTTGATCATCGGTTCGATTGTCAGACACATGCCCGCCTCAAGTGTCTCACCGGATCCCGGGCGCCCATAATGCAGAACCTGGGGGTCCTCGTGGAATTCAGCTCCAATGCCATGCCCGCAATACTCGCGCACTACCGAATAGTGATGTGCTTCTGCATGTTTCTGTATGACATGGCCGATATCACCGAGCTTAACGCCGGGTTTGACCATCTCAATTCCCAAATTCATGCACTCTTGTGTGACCTTGCAGAGCCGCTCGGCATGCGGAGCGACTTCCCCCACGAAAAACATCTTGCTGGTATCGCCATGGTAGCCATCTTTAATGACGGTGATGTCAATATTGACGATGTCGCCATTTTTAAGCGGTTTGTCATTGGGAATTCCATGACAAACTATTGAGTTGACTGAGGTACAGATTGACTTGGGAAAACCGTGGTAATTTAGCGGCGCTGGGATCGCATTCTGCTCGTTAACTATATAGTCGTGACATATCTGGTTGAGCTCATTAGTGGTTATGCCCGGCTTCACATGGCTCTCAATCATCTCTAAAACTTCAGCGGCAAGTCGCCCCGCAACGCGCATTTTTTCGATTTCAAGGTCAGTTTTGATTTTGATGCTCATTTGGCCGTCCTGAGGTCATTTAGGCGATGCTCTGTTAGCGCATACTCTGTTTGCGTCTACGCTGGCATTGTCGCGTCAAATTTAGATGTGACTGAGTGTACAACAGCGCGGTCTGTAGGCCAAAGATCACTTCATTTTTATTTGGGTCTGTGGTATAAACTGCGCTCCAAAAATTTCGTGCATCTGCACTTAATTAAGGCGTACATAGGTACGATTAAATATATGCACTCTAATAACTGGAGTGTAAAACATAACACACACAGCTCGTCACAGGCTGCCTGGGTGCCGGAAACGGTTGGTAGATGGGAGTTGTGGAGGTTAAAACCCGTATAGAGGAATTATCTAAAATGGCAAAAGTCAGCATGCGTGACCTGCTCAAGGCAGGTGTTCATTTCGGTCACCAAACGCGTTACTGGAACCCGAAAATGTCAAAGTTTATCTTTGGCGCGCGCAACAAAATTCATATCATCAACCTCGAGCACACTCTGCCTGCAATGAACGACGCCCTGGCTGTCGTCAAAAATATGGCTGCTAACAAGAACAAAGTTCTTTTTGTTGGTACCAAGCGTGCAGCATCTAAAGTGGTTAAAGAAGAAGCAAGCCGCGCTGGCATGCCTTACGTAAACCACCGCTGGTTGGGTGGTATGCTGACCAACTACAAAACTATCCGTCAGTCTATCCGTCGTCTACGCGATCTCGAAGCTCAGTCTCAGGACGGTACCTTTGAAAAGCTGACCAAAAAAGAAGCGCTGATGCGTCGCCGCGAAATGGAGAAGCTTGAGCTCTCTATCGGTGGCATCAAAGATATGGGCGGTCTGCCTGATGCTTTGTTTGTCATTGACGTTGATCACGAGCGTATTGCTATCAACGAAGCAAACAAACTGGGTATCCCGGTTATTGGTATCGTTGATACCAACAGCAATCCAGACGGTGTTGACTACGTTATTCCGGGTAATGACGACGCACTGCGTGCTATTCAGATTTACGCACAGTCGGTAGCTGATGCCTGTGTTGAAGGTAGCGAAGTGAATGCTGGCGCGAAGAGTGACTTCGTTGAAGTTGACGAGCAGGCTGCGGCTGAATAAGCAGGGTAGAAACTTCATCTGCGGATGGTGAGTTTACGAGAAGGGGAGCCAGGCTCCCCTTTTTTAAGTCTTAATTGAATTCTTAAAGAATATCGAGGATTGCGAAATGGCAAACATCTCTGCATCAATGGTCAAGGAGCTGCGTGAGCGCACCGGTCTTGGCATGATGGAGTGCAAAAATGCACTAGTCGAAGCTGAAGGCGACATCGAAAAAGCGATTGATGATCTGCGGAAAGCCTCAGGTCTGAAAGCAGCGAAAAAGGCTAGTCGTACTGCGGCTGACGGCGTTGTTCGTGTGCGTGTTGCAGATGACAACAGCTATGCTGTCGTGGTAGAGGTCAATTCTGAAACTGATTTTGTTGCTCGTGATGATAATTTCCTGGGCTTTGCTGACAAGGTTCTGGAAAAAGCCTTTGCTGACAAGCAGAGTGACGTCGCTGCTCTGATGGCGGGTGAGTTGGAGTCAGCTCGCGAAGCGTTGGTTCAGAAGATCGGAGAGAACATCACTGTTCGCCGAATCGTTGTGGTTGAGGGTGCAAATGTTGATGCGTACGTTCACAGCAACAATCGTATCGCGACTCTGGTTTCTCTGACTGCTGGTGCTGCTGAACTGGCACGTGACGTTGCGATGCACGTTACCGCTCAGAACCCGCGCGTGTGCAAGCCTGAAGATATGCCGCAGGATGAACTTGATCGTGAGAAAGAGATCATCATGGCTCAGCCTGATATGGAAGGTAAGCCACAAGAAATCAAAGAGAAGATGGCTGTGGGTCGTGTGAAGAAGTTCTTGGCTGAGAACAGTCTAGTTGAGCAGGCGTTTGTTAAGAACCCAGAGCTGACTGTGGGTAAACTAATCAAAGACGCTGGAGCTGACATCAATGGTTTTACTCGCCTTGAAGTGGGTGAAGGTATTGAAGTTGAAGTTAAAGACTTCGCACAGGAAGTTGCGGAACAGCTGAAAGGCTAAATCTGCCAGAGTGGCTTTGCACTGCTTGCGGGGCCACTCAGTTTCGATATAAGTTAACCCAACCTGTACTGCCTACCTTCGGAGGTTTCATGCCTGCTGCTAAACCTAGCTCCAAATACAAGCGTATTTTGCTAAAACTCAGCGGAGAAGCGCTGATGGGTGAAGAAAACTTTGGCATCGATCCGAAAGTGCTTCACCGTATGGCGCTGGAGATCGGTCAGTTGGTCGGTATCGGGGTTCAGGTGGGTATGGTTATCGGAGGTGGTAACCTGTTCAGAGGCGCGGCCCTGAGTGCGGCTGGCCTGGATCGTGTGACGGGCGACCATATGGGTATGCTTGCAACTGTGATGAATGCTCTGGCGATGCGTGATGCGCTCGAGCGCTGTAACATCGCAACGCGGGTAATGTCTGCGATTCCAATGAGCGGTGTGGTTGACCACTACGATCGTCGCAATGCAATGCGCTACCTGTCGCAAGGGGATGTCGTTATCTTCTCTGCTGGTACGGGTAACCCATTTTTTACTACTGATTCTGCAGCCTGTTTGAGGGGCATCGAAATCGATGCAGATGTGGTGCTCAAAGCGACCAAGGTAGATGGTGTATATACCGCCGATCCGATGAAGGATTCATCGGCGGTGCGGTATGACCGTCTTAGTTTTGATGAGGTTCTGGAAAAACAACTCGGCGTCATGGATATGACGGCGATCTGTCTCACCCGCGATCATGATATGCCCGTGCGTGTATTTAACATGAATAAGCACGGAGCGTTGGTTAATCTGGTTGTGGGTGGCGACGAAGGTACGCTGATAGACAGCGGCAAGTCGACTGGAGAATAAGATGATTGATGAGATTATCCGCGATGCGGATCAGCGTATGGCGAAGAGCGCTGAGTCACTGGTAGAGCAGTTTAAGAAAATTCGTACCGGACGTGCGACGCCGGCGATATTGGATAGCGTACAGGTAGACTACTACGGCTCACCAATGCCGATTAACCAGGTGGCCAACGTTACTGTTGAAGACGCACGAACGCTATCAATCATCCCCTGGGAGCAAAATATGGTCCCGGTTATAGAAAAAGCGATCATGAAATCTGATCTCGGACTGAATCCTTCAACTGCTGGAACCGTTATTCGTGTGCCAATGCCGGCGCTGACAGAAGAGACGCGTAAAGGTTATATTCGCCAAGCTCGTCAGGAGGCTGAGAATGCGCGTGTTGCAATTCGCAATGTGCGTCGTGATGCCAACAGCAGTATCAAAGAGCTACTAAAAGACAAAGAGATCTCTGAGGATGACTCTCGCCGCGGTGAGGACCTTTCTCAGAAAGCAACGGACAAGCACGTCGCTGAGGTTGATGCGCTGCTAGCGCAGAAAGAGAAGGATCTGATGGAGATCTAAGATCTCCTTAGGGCTTTCCCCTTAGGAATTTTTATGGCCGTTGATAAGAGAGATAAAAAGGCTGATATGCGCCCAACGCCTAAGCATGTCGCCATCATTATGGATGGCAACAATCGCTGGGCCAAAGAGCGTCACCTGCCCAGCCTGGCCGGCCACAAAGCGGGTGCGGATAGCGTACGGGCGGTGATCCGTGCCTGTGCTGAATCTGGCGTCCAGTCTTTAACCCTTTTCGCATTTAGTAGTGAAAACTGGCGCCGTCCTGAGGATGAAGTCAATGGCCTGATGGATTTGTTTGCCTGGGCGCTGGATCGGGAAGCTAAAAAGCTTGCCAAGAATAATATCCGCTTACGCGTTATTGGCGATAAAAGAGAATTCAGTGAGAGCCTGCAAAAGCGAATTGCCATGGGCGAGGAGCTCACGCGTGAGTGCACGGGGTTATCACTCAACATAGCGGCTAATTATGGTGGACAATGGGACATTACTCAGGCAGCTAAAACTCTCGCGGCGAAAGTAGCGTCGGGCGAAATCTCTGTTGATGAAATCACGCCAGAAGCAATTAGTCAGCAAGTTAACCTCTCCGATCAACCCCTCCCAGATCTGTGTATTCGCACCGGTGGTGAACAGCGTATCAGCAACTTTCTGATTTGGCAGTTTGCCTATACTGAACTCTATTTTTCACCCCTGTATTGGCCAGATTTTGGCTACCAGCAGATGCTGGATGCACT
>DATHZN010000091.1:0-22054 GCA_035458585.1 Marinobacterium sp.
CCCTCAAACAAGGCTAGGGCCTCTGGGTTGGCAAGTGCTTCCTGATTTTTCACCGGTCGACCGTGCACCACATCGCGCACTGCAAGCTCAACAAGTTTGCCACTTTTGGTTCGTGGAATATCGGCCACGGCGATCACTTTAGCCGGCACATGACGCGGAGTCGTCTTGGAGCGTATCTGTTGTTTGATTCGATTGGTTAGCTCCAGATCGAGCGCTACACCCTCACGCAGTTTAACAAAGAGCACCACGCGCACGTCGTTCTCCCATTGCTGGCCAATTACGATCGACTCCAGTACTTCATCAACCTGTTCAACCTGTCGGTAGATCTCTGCAGTTCCAATTCGTACGCCACCAGGATTCAGAACAGCATCTGATCGTCCGTAGATGATGAGTCCATCCTCGGCGGTAATCTCAACAAAGTCGCCATGACACCAGATGTTATCGAAACGGTCGAAATAGGCCGCTTGGTAGCGCGAACCATCCGGGTCGTTCCAAAAACCGATCGGCATAGATGGGAAAGGCTTGGTGCATACCAGCTCCCCTTTCTCTTGCTGAAGGGGGGCTCCTTCATCATCGAACACATTGACGGCCATTCCCAATCCGCGGCATTGAAGTTGTCCACGGTATACGGGGCGTGTAGGGCACCCGAGCGCAAAGCAGGAGAGAATATCGGTACCGCCGGAGATCGACGCCAGCAACATATCCGCTTTTATCTCGGAGTAAATATAGTCGTAGGACTCTGGTGATAGTGGGCTGCCTGTTGAAAGCAGGGCGCGCAGATGTCCAAGCTGATGGGTTTTAGCGGGCTGCAGGCCAAATTTCATAGCGGCCTCAATGAACTTAGCCGAGGTGCCAAAGTGGGTCATTCGCTCCTGCTCTGCAAGATCAAAGAGCAGACGTTTGTTAGCGGCGAATGGGCTACCGTCGTAGAGCAGTAGGGTGGCATCGGCCGCCAACCCCGATACCAGCCAGTTCCACATCATCCAACCGCAGGTCGTAAAGTAAAACAGTCGGTCAGCTGGCTTGATATCTGTATGTAATTGCAGCTCTTTCAGATGCTGCAGCAGCGTCCCGCCAACGGAGTGAACGATGCATTTGGGTACTCCTGTCGTGCCAGAGGAGAACATGATGTAGAGCGGGTGCGCGAAAGCCGTCGGTGTGAACGCCAAGGGTTTTGCTGTGTAGTCCCCCAATGCTGCTTCCCAAGGGGTGATTGCGGTTGTTACAGACTGCTCGCTCTCTAGATAACTCACCTCGACCGTGCGCACCAGTGAGGGAAGTCGGGCGCTCACTTCGCTGTTTTTTTGGCGGCAATCAACCTGTTTGCCGTTGTAGTAGTAGCCATCAACACAGAAGAGAACCTTGGGTTCTATCTGACCAAAGCGGTCTAGTACACCATCAACGCCGAAGTCGGGCGAAGCTGAACTCCAGACAGCCCCGAGAGAGGTGGTTGCCAGCATCGCAATAATAGTCTGAGGCATATTGGGCAGGTAGCCAGCCACTCGATCGCCAATACCAACACCGGAATCGATAAGCATTTGCTGGCAGCGAGAGACCTCAGATGAAAGCTCGCGCCAACTCAAACGGAGCGTGACTTTATCCTCACCCCAGAATACCAACGCATCGGAGTCGTCATCTCGCTTGAGCAGGTTTTGCGCAAAGTTGAGCTGGGCATCGGGAAACCAACGGGCGCCAGGCATCATTTCGCCATCAACTAGCACGCGCTCACCTTTTGTACCAATGACGCCTGAATAATCCCAAATCAACGACCAGAATGCCTCTGGCTGTTCGATTGACCAGCTCCACAGCTCGTTGTAATCACTGATCGGGTTGCCACTCGTTTGCGCCGCCAATTGAGTGAACTGAAACAGATTGGTAGATTCGATTTGCGCTCTACTGGGTGACCAAAGAGGGGCGTTAGACATGCTGGGAAGACTCACTTTTTATCTCAGTTGGGTTGCGTGGCGAACAGGCTCTTAGAGAGTCGTAGTTATACCAGTAAAGCCAATCAGTGATAACCGCCCAGCGCTTTCAAATGCTGGGAGGCGTTCAAGGCTTAAGTTCAGAAAGGGCTTCAATCTGGCGTCGACGTAGCTCTTCGCCCAAGGCGGGTCCTGAGAACCCCTCGCTGATGAGTGCCTTGGGTGCGATCTTATTAACCGCGGCAACAGCACGCTCTATCATTGATCGATTGATGGCTTTGCCGGTCAGTGCCGTGCAGCTCTTTTCGAACGCCTCAAGTCTGCTGAGTGAGCGACTCAATTTAAGCCCCTCGATTATCTGAAATTGGGCTCGAGGTTTCAGTTCAATAAACCGACTCAGCTGTAAACCCCAATGGCTCAGATCGAGCGCAGCCTCTTGATAGCGTTTAGGGATGCGCAAGCGTTCACAGAGTTGCAATAAAGACTCCTCCCGTGATTTTTGAATGAGCAGTTCGGCTAAGAGGGCGAAACGTTCAACTGCAGTCTGCATCACCGAATCATCGAGTCGTTGCCAATCCTCGTCTGCCACCATCAACAGTTCCGGCATCAACCGCTCCAGTGCACCTGAAACCTGCAAGACTTTTATAAAAGTTGCGGGTGATGAGGTGTTCAATGCGCGCTCGAACTCCTGCCAAATACGTTCTGCACTGAGGTGAAGCAGCTCGTCCCCCTGGCTCAATTGGCGCATCAATTCAGCGGTTTCGGGTGCAACGCTGAAGCCCAAATGATGGAAACGAGCGGCAAAGCGCGCGACACGCAACACCCGCAGTGGATCCTCACTGAACGAATTGGAGACGTGGCGTAGAAGGTGGTTATGGAGATCATCCCGACCATTATAGGGATCTATGATGCCCCCTTGCTCATCCATAGCCATAGCGTTGATGCGAAGATCACGACGAATCAGATCCTCCTCCAGTGTCACGCTTGGCTCTGTATGGAAGGTGAACCCTTTGTAGCCCTTTCCTGATTTGCGCTCAGTCCGAGCCAGTGCGTACTCCTCATGTGTCTGAGGATGCAAAAAAACAGGAAAGTCTTTGCCGACAGGACGATAACCCTGAGCGATCATCTGCTCAGGAGTTGCGCCAACAACAACCCAGTCCCGATCTTTTACCGGTAGACCGAGCAGTTGATCGCGGACGGCCCCACCAACCAGATAGATCTGCATAGAGACTAAGCGCGATCTACATGTTCAGGCATGCCTAGAGCCCAGCCCTCGAAGCCACCATTGAGGCTGAAAACCTGCTCAAAGCCCCGCTCACAGAGAAATGCCGCGGCAGACTGGCTACTCACTCCATGGTAACAACAGACGATGATGGGCTTGTCGAACTCTGTGTCATCAATAAATTGCTGCAGGTTTTCATTGTTGAGTGGTAAGGCACCCTTGATATGACCCTGCTCAAAACTACCCGGATCGCGAATATCAGCGATCAGAGCGCCTGCCTCGATCAGTTTCAGTGCCTCGTCGCTATTGATCGGTATAAAGCTACTCATCTTATCTCCAATAACTCTTCTCAATTTTAAGTGTGACTGCTTATCCGTCTTGGGATGCAACGCTAAAAATTTCGCCATCTTCCAGGCGCCGTGCAGTTAGCTGATTGCCCCAGACGCAGCCAGTGTCCAGCGAGGATACCTGTTGGTCTTGGTAGAGACCCAGCGCTGCCCAGTGGCCGGTAATTATACGTCTTCCAAGAGTTTGGTGCCGAGTTTGGCGAAACCAGGGAGCGAACCCCGGGGGTTGGGAGTTCAACCCCTCGTTCGCGTTGAACTCGAGGCTACCATCGGCGGCAATAAAGCGCATTCGCGTAAAGTAGTTAGTGAGTGTTCGCAAACGTGTTTCACCGGTCAGGGTCTCATTCCAGTTAGCCGGCTCATTGCCATACATCGCGCTGAAGAAGGCAAGGTACTCTGAGCCCCGAAGTGCCGTCTCAATCTCTTGGGCGTAACCCTTTGCCTGATCAAGAGTCCAGATGTGGGGAATACCGGCGTGTGTCATAACGCAACCTAAGTCTTCACTATCCACGAGTATAGGTTGCTGCTGCAGCCAAGCGAGTAATTCGTGCCGGTCGGGAGCTGTCAGAATCTGCTCTAGGGTCTTCCCTGGACTTCGCTCTGTCGCTTGATGATAGATCGCCAGTAGATGCAGGTCATGATTACCCAACACTGTCTCTGCTCGTTCACCCAGATCCATAATAAATCGCAGTACATCTAAGGATTTCGGACCGCGATTCACCAAGTCACCCGTTAACCATAGGCGATCCTCGCTACTGAAACCGATCGCCTTGAGTAGTGCTTTGAGAGAGGCATAACAGCCCTGGATATCGCCAATTGCGTAGGTTGCCATTGCGGGCCCTGCATCAGTTGTTTAGGCTCGGTGCGCTAGCATAAACCAAATCAGAGGCAGACCCAATTGTCGACTCAAACCGGGGTAGCTTTGGACCACTCTTTTTCGCCTATTGTGGGTGAACGGGCTCGCGTATTGATTCTGGGCTCTTTGCCGGGTAAGCGTTCGATCGCGGAGCAAGGCTATTACGCTCACCCGCGTAACGCGTTCTGGCCGATTATGTCACAGCTGCTTGGATTTGATTGTCATCTACCCTATGAAGCGCGTGTTGAGCGGCTTAGCCAGCATCGAATAGCGCTCTGGGATGTGGTTGCCAGTGCTCAGCGACCTGGATCATTGGACAGTGACATCGTCCGTCAAGGAGCGAGGTACAACGCGATTCCCGAGTTAATAAGACGTTGTAATACCATAGAGTTAATCGCCTTTAACGGTAATGCAGCAGCAGATCTGTTCAAACGAGCGCAGCAGACATGGCAAATGAACTTGGAGAGGATTGAACTGGTCCGTTTACCATCTACCAGTCCAGCGCATGCTGCGATGAGCTTCGAGCAGAAGCGTGATGCCTGGAAAACACGTCTTAAAGCCGCTATCCAGTGAGAGTCCAGTGGTTTACTCAAGATACCGAGAAGAGGTCGCTGACAAAACGACGAACTGGTCCGCTCCCTCTAGAGTTACCCAGATCAGTTGAGAGCAGTACTGAGTATTTTGATATACTCGTCGGATCCGGCGTATCAGCCGCTTCTTGGTTTAAAACTGGGCTTGGTACTCGCTTTTGATATCGCTGGTATCGAGCAAACCTTGCAGACAAACGGCGAGCCCTTGCGCAATAGAAATGCGTTGGTCCGAGTCAAAACAGATTCAATAGCCTGTGAGATCTTTGGTTAGCTCATCCAACTTGCCTTTACGAGATACTGATGACCCGATCCCCAGTTCGTTCTGAGTTCCTCTTACTTATGGCAGCGATGATGTGCCTGATGGCACTCTATATCGATGCGATGCTTCCCGCGCTTTATCAGATTGGGGTGGATTTTGATGCGCTTGAAGGTAATCACTACCAAATGGTAATCACCTCAGTGATGATCGGCATGGGTGTAGGGCAGCTCTTCTATGGCCCTTTTTCAGATGCTTTTGGTCGTAAACCGGCTGTCTATCTTGGCTTCTCGCTCATATTGATCGGTACGCTCATTAGTATATTCGCGCAGAGTTTCGAGTGGATGCTGCTGGGCCGTCTGCTGCAGGGGCTTGGTGCTGCCGGTCCCAGAGTCATGATGGTCGCGATTATACGCGACTGCTACTCGGGGCCCGATATGGCGCGCGTGATGTCACTGGTCATGACGATATTTATCTTCAGTCCAGTGGTTGCACCGCTGGTCGGACAGCTGGTCTTGTTGTTCGCTGGCTGGCGCGCCGTTTTCGTGCTGTTGCTGACGGTTTCGCTGGCAACCGTCATCTGGTTTGGGCTACGCCAGAACGAGACACTCACGCCTGAAAATACTCGTGAATTCTCCCTTAGGCCAATTCTCAGAGGCACGCAAACCGTGCTCGCCCATCGTGAAGCACTGATTTATACATTTGCGGGTGGTTTGATACACGGTGCCTTGATCGGTTTTCTGACGTCAATTCAGGCGATTCTGCAGGATATTTATCAAACCGGAGCGATGTTTCCTGTCTACTTTGCACTGATGGCAATTGGCGTAGCGGTGTCGTCATTTATTAATAGCCGTCTGGTCTACCACTTCTCGTTACGCAATCTGGTCATGGGTGTACTGTTATTTTTAAGCTCTGTTGCACTGGTCGAGGCGGGGCTGGTGGCAAAGTTTGATGCACCCTCGCTCTGGCTTTTCATTTTAATGATGTCGGTCAGCACGTTTTGCTTTGGTTTGCTTTTCGCTAACCTTAATTCGCTGGCAATGGAGCCTTTTGGACATCTCGCGGGGCTCGCCTCGGGCACGATTGGCGCTCTGACAATGATGATTGGCGTGATCATCGGCAGCCTGATTGGTCTTAGCTTCAACGGTACGCTAGTGCCCATGCTGTTGGGATTCGGCCTCAGCGCATTAATAGCACTGCTGTTGATCCGCTTTGCGGCTAATGGGCGTAGGGCAGAGGACGATAGTTCTGAAGCGGCAGCACTCAATTGAAACAACTGATTCCCGGCGCGGCTGATCTCTGGTTTCTGCCGTTGGGCGGTACCGGTGAGATCGGTATGAATATGAATCTCTTTGGCCACAATGGTCAGTGGCTTATGGTCGACTGTGGGGTCACCTTCGATGAACCGCTCACCGCCGACTCACATCGCACTCACCCTGTCGTCAGTGCTGACCCACGTTTTATTGTCGATCAGCGCGAGCGGTTGCAGGCTATTATTTTGACTCATGCACATGAGGACCATCTCGGTGCTTTGCCTTACCTATGGACACGGCTTAAAGCGCCCGTGTACGCCACCCCTTTTGCCGCCGAGGTATTGAGGAGAAAACTGGCGCAGCAGGGTTTGGCTGGCCGCGTGCCAATCCACGAAATTGCACCGGGTGGGCGCTTTCAGGCGGGACGCTTTGACGTTGAATTTCTGCCGATCACCCACTCTATACCGGAACCTCAGGCGCTGGTGATCTCTACCCCAGTCGGTAAGCTCTTTCATACGGCAGACTGGAAAATTGATCCTCAGCCTGTCATTGGTGAACCTTTTGATGAATCGCGTTTTGCGGCATTGGCACAACAGAATATCAGGGCGATGTTATGTGACTCTACTAACGCGTTAAAGCCCGGTGCTTCGCGCTCAGAGTCTATTTGTCATAACGGCCTCTTACGGCAGATTGAGGCTTGTGAGGGGCGTGTTGTTGTCAGTTGCTTCAGCTCAAACCTGGCGCGGTTGGTGACCATAGCTCGCGTCGCACAACAGACTGGCAGGTACTTTGCCCTGCTGGGGCGCTCTCTGTTAAATATGTATAGCATTGCCCGCCAGACAGGTTATTGGCCCAGAGAGCTTGAGGCGATTGATGCATCGCATCTAGGATACTTGCCTCGTAATGAGGTGCTGGCAGTCGCTACGGGTAGCCAAGGCGAGTTACGTAGCGCCTTGAATCGACTGGCTCTGGACGAGTTCGACGCTCTGCAACTTGAGGCGGGCGATCGAGTGGTGATGAGTTCGTTTTTAATTCCGGGTAATGAACGGCTGGTAGAGCGGATGGTCGAGCGACTGCGGGCGCGCAATATTGAGGTGATCGAATCAGCAACCAGTAGCACCCCCATCCACGCCTCTGGACACCCCTGTCAGGCCGAGCTGGCGCAGATGTACGCGCTTGTTCAGCCTGATATTGCAATACCTTTGCATGGGGAGGCTGAGCATCTGCACGCCAACGCGGAGATCGCGAGGCGATACTCGGTACCAATCCAGTTGACCGGACTTAATGGTGATCTGTACGAGATAGCTCCCGGGACTCGGGTGCATTTCGGTGCTGTGAAAGCGGGTCGGATAGCCCTGTCCGAGCGCTGATTCAAACGGTGCTGGCCCATTTGTTTTGTGCATTTGTGACTTTTATGAGTGCGCAACTTCGGTACTGATTAAATTGCTGGCTTCTTGTTCGTTGAATCAGAATTGATGGACTAAACTGACGGGTAACTAACCTTTCAGGAGTCTCAGGTGCGCAAAGAGTTTGAGGCCGTGCGCGAATTACTGATGCGAGGAACACGGCAGGTAAAATTAAATGATGTCTGGTATGCCATTCACCGCCGTCTCAAAGTGGGCGAGGTAACTAGTCGAGGCACACTGGCGCTGACCGAGGATGAGAAGGGTCAACTGCGGTTCTGGATAAAAGATGAGACAGGGTGCGACCCACTTCTGCGTGAACATTTGCCCGGTGCTACGCGCACTCAGACAATGCAGCCACAATTTCAGAAGGCGAGTCCGCGTGCTGTGTTTGGACGGATGTTGCGTTTGGCGCGCCAGGGCGGCGGAGATATCCATCTTCTATCCGGATCAGCCAAAGTACCGCCCGGCGCGATGCTCAGCGTTGAGCCGGAATTTATCGACCTCTCCAAAGAGATTGTACTGGTGGTTGATAACGGTGCCTTGGTGCGTGATTGGAGCCGTTTGAAGTTACCCAAGGAACTCAGTCATGCGTTGATTATTTTTCGTGGTCAGGAGCGTGATGCGATCACGCTGATGAGCGTGATCGATGAGCAACAGCCTAAATTGAATGTAGGGTTTTATGACTTTACACCTGAAGGGATGAAGCTTGGACTATTGGCTGAACATGACGCGTTACTTATTCCAGCCCGTTGGATTGAGATGGGGCCACAGGACAGTTTCTATCATACCCACAACCATGCTGAGCTGTTTATGTCTCAGGTAGACGCGTTACTCTATCTACAGGAGTTTGCTCCTCAGGCCTTACACCCACTGCTGGCGCATATGAAGACGCATAAGATGGCCCTGTCGCAAGAAGACCTGATTAAACAGGAAGAGCGTCTATTGCTGATGCCTCTAAAAACTATGATGTAGCGGGGCTTTACAGGTCATTTTACAGCTCTCTAAAATGCGGCAATGGCAGGCCGCATTTTTATTAAAAAGACATCGAGCTCTCAGGCAGCTTCGGCTGAGGTAAGTGGGCTCAAGGCGTTGGAGACTCTCCTTCAGAGCCTACCTCAGCGCTCCATAGCCATCCCCAGTGTCATCTCTCAGCAAGGTAGTCGTTTAGAGCTCGTGCACATAGACGCCTGCCGCCCCAGTGAGATGCTATGGCAGTCAGCTGGCGCGGATTTGGCAACACTTCACAACCAACCTCAGCCGCGCTTCGGCTGGGAGCAAGATAACTTTATTGGGTTTAACCCTCAGTTGAATCGCTGGAGCGACAATTGGGGTGATTTCTTTGTTAACTTTAGGCTCGGCCCGCAGTTGGGCTGGTTCGCAGCATCGCCTAATGCCCGGCTTTACCACTCCATCCTGGAACGACAACGTGTGAGACTCATCGAATATCTCAATGAGACTGTCCAGCATCCCAGTTTGGTGCATGGCGATCTCTGGAGTGGAAATTTGCTGTTTGACACGAATCAACCCTGGCTGATTGACCCTGCAGTTTATTGCGCTGATGCGGAAGTCGATATCGCCATGACCAGGATGTTTGGTGGTTTCTCTGCCAGTTTCTATAAGACTTACCGAGAGCTCAGGCCCGCACCCGCTGATATAGAGAGACGGCATCAGTTCTATAACCTGTACCACGCACTAAACCATGCTAACCTCTTTGGCGGCGGTTACTTTCAGCTCTGCCAACAGGGCTTTGAACTTTTGGAGAGGCTTTGATTATGTGTTTGGTTGCGCTCAACTGGGATCCAGAGGCTGATTTACCGCTGACGCTGATTGCCAATCGCGATGAGTTTCGCGCCCGCCCGACGATGCCGATGCACTGGTGGCCGGATCAGAGCGTTAACATGTTGGCAGGCAAGGATCTGCAGGCCGGGGGTACTTGGTTTGCAATAGATCGGGCCGGAAGATTTGCGTTGGTGACTAATATTCGACCGGGTTATGTGGGAAAAAGTGCCACGTTAAGTCGAGGCACTTTACCGGTAGATTTTATTCAAAGTGGCGGAGATATTGCCGCATTTCATGCCCAAATTGTCGATGATATACCTCAGTATGGCGGCTTTAATCTGCTTCTGGGTGACCTAGAGCAACTCTTCTGGTTCAGTAGTGATCGCCCCGAGGGCTGTCAGCTTAAACCTGGTGTGCATGTTCTGAGTAACGACGCGTTGAATACGCCCTGGCCTAAAGTAGAGCTTGCGCGGGAGCAGATGCGAGCCTCTATTGAGCACTTCAGGTCGGGCGAAATCGATCTAGATGTCCTTGCGTCAACCTCGCCTTTTCCGGATGAGGAACTGCCCCAAACAGGTGTGTCGGCTGATTGGGAGTCTAAGCTCTCCGCTCAAACTATTATCGGTACTGACTACGGTACGCGCAGTCGTTGTTGGCTGCGTGTCACTCAACAACGACAAGTAAGCCTGACAGAGGCGCAGTTGACCGAGGCTGCTGAGTTACACGCTCAACTTCACTTCAACTGGCAGGCCTGATGCTTTTTGACGACTGGCTCCGCGGAATCGGTTTGAAGGAGTGCATTGCCGTTCAAAATAGCCAGGCGATACCAAGCCAGAAAAACAGGAAGAAGATAAAGAAGGCTGGTAGCACGAACTGCAGTTCGCCAATCAGTCCATCCCCCGCAGCAAGAGTAAAAACAAGCATGACAACCAGCGTCAGGAAGAAGCTGATTATCGCCGATGTCCTCAATCCCAGCCCCTCGCTGAAGATTGGTCCCATGGCACCTAAGAGTTCGGGTGCCAGAAGGACAATACCAGCAACTAGGGCGATCAGAATAACGACAAGGAGAATGGCCGTGGTGCGTGCACTGCGCTTATCTTCTCTGTCGCTGGTGTTAACTTTGAGTTTCACTCAAACACCATCCTTGTTGCCTTTGATCACATCACGTATCTCATTGGGATCTGGTAACCCCCTCACTAGCATCTCGGGCTGATCCCCTGCAGTGTAGATCTCTATGCTGCCGACCCCGAAGATGCGGTTCATAAACGATTGATAGACTTTGACGCTACGGACGGAATCACAATCTATTTCGGAACGCGATTTGGATAGCAGACCCTCTTCCAAATATATCTGCCCTTCAGCCACAGTCAGAGCAGTTGCCTTGCAGCTTAGATACCAGTAGAGCAGTATCAGAACACCAATCCCGACGGGTATTAATAGAAGACAAAGGATGAAGCTGAACGGGCGGTTTCGGAACATGACTGGGTGTGCGGTATAGGTTGGCATTGGGTATTTCCGTCTCCAAAGGGGTAAAAGTCGTTTTGAGTTTATCAGGAGTTTAGACGCTAAGTCGTTGCTTTGCGCAGTTTTTCAACGCTGCAGAGTGACGAAGCTAGGTCCAGACCTTAGTTGTCAATTCGCGTACACTATTCAGCTGAAGAGTCATACCGTTCAGTTTGTCGGGGTTGTTAGTGTACGTTAAAAAGTTTGCCGTATTAGGTGCGGGTGTTATGGGGACGGGGATTGCCGGTCAAGCTGTTCTGCGCGCTATACCCACGCGATTATCTGATGTTTCCGATCAGGCACTTAAACGTGCGAGCGAAAGTATTCACACCCACCTTACTCGACAACTGCAGCGAGGGACGATTGATCACAAGCGTTTCGACGCTGCCAGAAATTCACTCTGCACTCAGAATAGTCAGCAAGGCTTTGAACAGGTGGACCTGTTGCTGGAAGCCGTTGTTGAGGATGAGCAGGTCAAGTTGAACACCTTAGTTCAGGTAGAGTCTGCCCTTCCAGAGGGAGCCGTGCTTGCGACCAACACCTCGACCCTATCCATAGATAGGCTTTCCACCGGGTTGAAGCGCCCCGAACAGTTTTGCGGTCTACATTTTTTTAACCCAGTGGCACAAATGAAGCTAGTAGAGGTGGTGCGGGGTCGCCACACAAGTCAGACGTGTATCGACATCTGCGTTGACTTTGCGCTCAGGCTCGGTAAACAGCCCATCGTTGTGAAAGATTGTCCCGGCTTTCTAGTTAATCGCATTCTATTCCCCTATTTTCATGGATTTGACCTTTTGGTTAAGCAGGGAGTCTCTTATGCGCACATCGATCAGGTGATGAAGAATTTCGGTTGGCCGATGGGACCCGCTTATTTGGCCGATGTTATTGGTATGGACGTGATGGTGGGGGCAGATCAGGTACTGGAACGGGGCTATCCAGAGCGCATGAGGCACCCGTCGCCATCGGTTTTTAGCTCGCTACTGGAAGCTGGGTTGGTGGGGCAAAAAAGTGGCGCGGGCTTCTATCATTACGCTGAGGATGATGCGGGGGCGCGCATGCGTGTCATTAACCCGGAAGCGGTGCAGCTATATCCGGGTGTTGCTGATGTAAGTGATAGCGAGATCATCGATCGCATGATGCTACCGATGATCACTGAGGCTCTTCGCTGCCTGGATGAGCGGGTTGTGCAGAGTAGCTCAGAGTTAAACATCGCAGCCTTACTCGGGCTCGGCTTTCCGAGTGAGCAAAATGGACTGGTTGGATATATCGAACGACTTGGACGTGCAGGAGTGGCTAATAAACTGGCACTCTACGGCCATTTGGGAGGTCTCTACCAGTATGATATGAAGGCTTGGGTATGAGTGTTCAGAAAGGCAATTCAAGAGAGGTTAGCTCAAGCCAAACCGGTGTTCATGAGCGTCTACAGGAAGTGGTGCAGCGTAATCTCGATAACCCTTTTCGCAAACCATTCGCTGATCATACACTTGAGGCATTCGATCGGGCTCAACGATGGGTAGACAAGCACAACAGACCACTGATTTTCGACTCCTGTTGCGGCGTAGGCGAGAGTTCCCGCCACATCGCTCAGCAGTATCCGCAGCATGCCGTGATCGCACTTGATAGATCTGAAGTGAGATTGGATAAACACCGTCGCTGTTTTGATGAAACTATTGAAAATCTTCTCTTTGTGCGTGCTGACCTGATGGATTTTTGGCGATTGGCGCAGCAGGAAGGGTGGACACTGGATCAGCATTTTCTTTTGTACCCCAACCCCTATCCCAAGCCTGGACAGTTACAGCGGCGCTGGCACGCTAGTCCTGTCTTTAGCTCTCTGCTTGCGCTTCGTGGCGAGCTGACGGTCAGGAGCAACTGGATCACCTACATCGAAGAGTTTGTCAGAGCTCTGGCGGTTGCTGGTTACTCCAGTCAAGTTAGTCCATACTCAGCAGAGATCCCCATGACTGCATTTGAGCGTAAGTACTGGGCAAGTGGACAGCGCTCTTGGCAGTGCAGGGTGAAGCTTTAAGTACGTCGTCGACAATTACTCGATGTAACGGGTGCTGGCAGATCAGGGCAAATAAGGCAGGTATACCAGGGATTTCATGTCGAGTAACGATATTGAAAAGACCACATCGTTAGAAACGCAGTTGGTCCGTTTTGATTCTCAACTCAGAGTCGTCAGTGCTTCACGTAATAGTATCGGAGCACTTGCTCGATCCGGTGCCCTTTTTTCTAAAGATACTGAGGGTTGGCACTCCCTTATGCGTCTTGCACTCAAGGGGGAGCGAATCAGCTCAGACTTTGCCTCTCAAGAGTTAAGTTTTCAGACCCGTGATTGGATGCTGTTTCCTGAGTTTAATGAGAACGGCCAGGTGAGTGGCATTAGCCTCTTAATCTGTCCTACCGATCAGCCGGTGAGTATCCTTAGCACGCTTCAAGGCAAAGCGGAATCTGAACTCAGTGAGCAGATCGGACTGCTTGTCCGGCATGCCGATTTCTCAATAATCCTCCACGATGTCGAGAGCAATACGCAAAGCGTCATCGCAGGACGTGAGAGCCTACTGCAGTTGTTTCCGGGAATGACAGTTGACGAGGCGCGCGCTCAGATTCACTCTGCAGCTGATATCAAACTCCTTAAAGAGGCTCAGTTACATCCTGGCACTGAGGCAATCGTGTCGGCGGTTGTCCCAGGTTCAGAGGGAGAGAGACGCTGGAATCAGTTCAGTTTTTCTCCAATTTTTGATTATCGCGGTCGTAAGGTGCAGCTGTTATATCGACTGGGTGTTGATCGGATGATGGAGGCGCAGAGCAGCCTTGAACAGGCTTTAAGATTTGCCAACATAGAAACGTTTGAAGAAGACGCGGAAACCGGAGAGGGTCGATACCTCTTTGGGTTTGGTGATTGGACCGGTATGGGCTTCGTCGGCGGGGAGGAGCGACTCAATCGTATACCGCCGAGTCACCGAGAGATTGTTCGTGAAGCAATCGGTCAAGTCGGAAAACGGGTAGAGTTTCCCTTTTTTCATGCCGATGGCGAAGACCCAGTATGGTGGGAACAGCAGACTATTCGCGAATACCGGGACTCGAGCGGACGGCGGATGTTAGTGGGTATGTCCCGTTGTATTGACGAGGAGAAATCAGCCCAACTGGCGCGAGAGCAACTAATTCACGACTTAGAGCACGCCAATGCAGCGGCACTTGCGGCGGCACAGAGTAAATCTGACTTTCTCGCGAACATGAGCCACGAGATCCGTACGCCGCTTCACGCCGTGCTCGGGCTCGCTCAGGTCCTACTGCGCACCGACGATATAGCAGTTGCTCGTGGTTATGGAGAAAAAATAGTACGCGCCGGCAATTCGCTGCAGAACATCATCAATGACATTCTCGACTTTTCAAAGATCGATGCCGGAAAACTGGAGATCGATCATCAGCCATTTGCTCTGCAGGATGTTCTGGACAATCTATCAGTGATCATGGCAAAAGCTGCCTCTGAGAAAGATATTTCGCTGGCGATTGGACTCAAATACCAACCTGAGCATCGTTTAATAGGTGACCGTTTGCGGTTAGAGCAGGTGCTGATAAACCTCCTGGGGAATGCCGTTAAATTTACCGAAAAAGGGCATGTCGTACTTGAGGTCGAGCGACTGGAACAGATCGACTCAAGAGTGAAACTGAGGTTCAGGGTTGAGGACACTGGCATCGGCATGTCATCCGATGCGTTGAAAAAAATATTTTCTGCTTTTGAGCAGGCGGATACATCCACAACACGCCGTTTTGGCGGTACAGGTCTGGGACTGACTATCAGCTCGCGGTTGCTGGATCTTATGGGAGGTGTATTAGAGGTTGAATCAGCAGAGAATGCTGGAAGTACCTTTTGGTTTGAGCTCGAGTTTGACCTCGGTGAACCCATTGCAAAAAGCTATCTGCAACTCGATGATTTAAGTGTCCTGATAGCCGACGCGGACCCGAGGGCAAGGGATGCGCTCAGTAGCACAGTGCAGGCGCTGGGGTGGCAGACCGAGTGTTGTGCTTCGGGAGCGGAGTTGCTGGCTTTGGTGAGGGCCTACCACAATCGGCGGCACACCGTTGACATGGTGCTGGTGGATGGCGATGTTCTAGGAGGCAAAGACCTTGAGTTAGCACAGCAACTTAAGGCGTCATCCGGTACCAATGGTGCGCCGTTGATTATGATGGTGACGCCAAAGTCGCGAGACCGGCTGCGGTGCCACCTAGACTCACCTTTTGTTGATCTTGTGCTCGAAAAGCCGATTACTACCTCTGATCTTTTTGACGCCATAATGACAATCCGAGGCTCAGAACAAGATTCCCCTACGCAGGCATCTCAGAATCTGGCGTTGAGCGGAGTTAACTTGCTCATCGTAGATGATAATGAGTTCAACCGTGAGGTTGCCGCGCAGGTTTTTGGCAGTGAAGGAGCAAAGGTTGTATGCCTGGATGATGGCGACCAGGCTGTTCGATGGCTGGCGGCAAATCACCAGTTTACCGATCTTGTGTTGATGGATATCCAGATGCCGATCTTGGATGGACTTTCAGCTACACGCAAAATTAGAACCGAGCTGGGGTTAGACATTCCCATCATTGCGCTGTCTGCAGCGGTCTTTGATAAGGACCGTGATGCTGCCACAGCGAGTGGGATGGATGCCTTTATCTCCAAGCCATTCGATGTAGATCGGGCTATTGAGACGATCCTCAGCGTTTTACAGAGTCGTGCTCCAGCCTCTGTTGGCTCAAACACGCCGCTCTCTGTTCGCCTTAGTGAGGGTGGTTCGCCCCTTTTTGATCGAACAAGTGCGCTGGCCTATTGGGGCAGCATGGAGAGACTTGAGCCATATCTAGTCAAATTTTTAAGTGAGCACCAGAATACAGTTAGTGATTTCGATGGTCTGATAGACCCCAAAGAGATTGAACGTATGGCTCACAAGTTAAAAGGCACTGCATCGGCTCTTGGACTTGTGCATCTGAACGAGTCCGCTCAGCAGCTCATGAAAAGTGCCAGCGGTTCTAATAACAGGCTAGAGATCGAAGATGATCTGTCTCTTCTGAAGTCCGCTTTGATCGCATCTTTGGAGGAGGTCAGAGGAGTGGTCAATCCAGAGCACTGAGCTCAATCTTGACGAGTCGATACGAGACATCATGTTCAGTATTTTTGCCGCGCCAACAAAAAAGGGAAGCACACTTAAAAGTACGCTTCCCTTTTTTACGTTGGTAGCGGGAGCCGGATTTGAACCAACGACCTTCGGGTTATGAGCCCGACGAGCTACCAGACTGCTCCATCCCGCATCAACGTGGTGCGAATTATACAGAGTTCGAGTGAACGTACAATAGCCTTTGTGATAATCGGCTATATTATTTCACATTAACGTACAGCACCGACGGCGGTAACACTTTGCGTAATAAAGCTTCGGGTGTTGAGGTAGGCTACACGCCTTGCTTCTGGTGAGTAGACGACCATCCAGTCCGGATTGATTTGCTCCAAAAGATAGACAGAACTACCCTGGTACACCTGCGCGACGGGGCGGCTGTTACTCTCTGGCTTAGACCATAGGGTTGAGTATTCACGTTTTGTCTCAAGCTCTGGCAGATAGGGCAACAAAGTCTCCAGTAGAATCGCGGCTAGCTGGTTACCCTGATAATAGGCCAGGGACGCATAGTAGGTTGCCTGTACGAAATCAGCACCGGTTCCCATACCCTGAGCATACATAAAGCCGAGTCTGAGCTGTGCCAGGTCATATCCGTTTTTCGCTGCATTACGGTACCAGAACAGCGCCTTGCGCAGATTGCGAGGCAGTCCGTCCCCGATCTCATAGAGTTGGCCCAGAGTGAATTGCGATTGAGCGAAATCTGCTTTAGCGGCTTTTTCATACCAACTAATAGCGATGGGTGTATCACTCTCTACACCCAGTCCATGCTGATACATGTGGCCGATCTGGTGCGCTGCTTCAGCAGAACCCAGAGCCGCAGCCAATTGGTAGAGTTCCAGAGCTCTGCTATATGATTGATCCATACTCTGCCCATAGAGTGCCTGCCGGCCCTGCTCAACTAAGTCATCCAGTTGACTGGCGCAGGAGGCCGCAGCAGTGACCGAAAGCAGCAACGAAAGGGCGAGTTTTTTAAAAGACAACATGCTCCACTCCTGCCTTATTTGAGACCTTTTTTCATTTTAGTCGTTGTTAAACAGGGAAGAGGCAGTACAAACCTCCTGTTTTTTACTGGTTTACCTTGTCTCTGTTCGATAACCTGAGGAGCCTGAAAACAGAGGAGGTCAGCGGGGAGAGAGAGTGTCTAGCGCACAAAACTATTTTATCGGTCTGCCCCAGTGGCAGCATGAGAGTTGGGACAGGGGACCTTTAAGTGGCTCAGGCAATCCGTTGCGTCGCTATGCCAGACACTTTAATTCGGTGGAGGGGAATACGACTTTCTACGGCTTGCCTAGCGTTGATACAGTCGCCCGATGGGCTTCAAATACGCCTGATGACTTTAAATTCTGTTTTAAGTTCAGGCAGGAGATCAGCCACCGCTCGGCATTGACCGCTAACCATCCGCTCGTGATGGAGCAGATAGAGCGGCTGGAACCGCTGCGGAGCAAGATCGGTCTCCTCTGCTTGCAGTTGCCGAAGAGTTTCGGTGCTGATGGGTTAGCTCAATTGGATCGATTTCTAGCTGCTTTACCCGATACTTACGTCTATTCGGTAGAGGTTCGAAATCTCGAATTTTTCGCTAAGGGGGAGGCGGAGCGAGAGTTGAACAGCATACTGATGCATTATCAGGTCAACCGTGTGATGTTTGATACACGCCCCTTATTTGCTGATATCGCAACCGATGCAGCAACCCTGGATGCGCAGAAAAAGAAACCCCGTGTTCCACTGCATGTGCTTGCTACCGGGCAGCGACCACAGGTGCGTTTTATTGCACCAGTGGAGTTTGAGAGGGCAGAGCACTATCTGGATCAGTGGGTAGCCAAAGTGGCGAAGTGGTTGGATATGGGCCTGGAGCCCTTCCTGTTTTTTCACACGCCAGATAACCGCCAGGCACCAGAACTCGCCAATTGGTTTGTCGAAAAGCTGGAGTTAATGTGCCCCGATGCCTCAGGTTTTACACCTTGGCAGAGGACTGGCGAGCAGGATGCTCTGTTCTGATCAATGCAAAGCGTGGGTCTGAGCTAGAGTAAACGGAGGGATTGACGCCTTGAACTCCTCGCCATCATCGACACGAACCATGTCGTAATGGCCCTGCATGCTGCCGACCTCTGTCGCCATCACGGTGCCGCTTGTGTAGCTGTAACTTTCACCGGGTGCTATGACCGGTTGTTCACCTACAACGCCCTCGCCGACAACCTCCTGCGTCTGTTCATTACCATCGGTGATTAACCAGCGGCGGCTGATCAACTGCACTGCCACGTCGTTATGGTTGCTGATGGTGATATGGTACGAGAAGACGTAACGGTGGGTCTCAGGATCAGACTGCTCACTGATGTAATGTGTGGTAACGCTGATATCCACGTTGTTAGCGAGGTCTACATAGGTCATTAGGCTTGGTTGCTCTGTTTGCGATTGTGATAGACAGTATCGGCTATATTAATGAATTCCGCTAAGGTAAGTCGCTCTGGGCGCAGAGATGAGTCGATACCGATCGACTCTAACTGATCTGCACTCAACAGGGGCTTTAGGTTGTTACGTAGCGTCTTACGACGCTGGCTGAACGCGGTGCGAACAACATCCTGCAGCAACTCTGGATCTTCGGCTTTAAGTGGCAGCTCAACATAGGGTGTCAGACGTACGATAGCCGAATCTACTTTAGGCGGCGGATTGAAGGCTCCTGGGGGTACCAGAAATAGCTTGTCTACCTGGCAGTAGTACTGCGCCATAATTCCAAGGCGGCCATAATTTGGGTCACCCGCTTGCGCAGCCAGACGCTCCACTACCTCTTTTTGCAGCATAAAGTGCATATCACTGATCAGTCCCGAAAAACTCAAAAGGTGGAAGATCAGAGGCGTTGAGATATTGTAGGGCAGGTTTCCAACAACTCGCAGTTGTCTATCGTCAGTTCTGAGTTGACTGAAATCAAATTTAAGCGCATCTGCTTCGTGTATCTGAAACTTGTCACCATACATAAAGAATTTGGTACGTAAAACCGGGATTAGATCCCGGTCCAGTTCGACCGCCTCTAGTGCACCCGCTCCGTCCAGTAGCTCCTCAGTCAGTGCACCCAAGCCCGGCCCAATCTCAATAAGGTGATCTTCAGGGCGCGGACGAATAGCCGTGATAATGCGGCCGATAATACTGGGATCGTGCAGGAAGTTCTGTCCGAAGCGTTTGCGGGCAACATGCCCTAAGTGTTTTTTACTCATTAAGCCTGTTTCATTTGAGCGCGATGGGTCGCCATCTCGGCGGCGTAGTCAATCGCAGTTAGGAGTGATCCGCTGTCAGCTTTAGCCGTCCCTACCAGATCTAGTGCCGTACCATGATCGACTGAGGTGCGAATGATTGGCAACCCCAGTGTTATATTCACCGCCTGACCGAAACCCTTGTATTTTAGCACCGGAAGCCCCTGATCGTGATACATCGCTAGGACTGCGTCAGCATCTTTAAGATGGTGCTCGGTGAACAGTGTATCGGCAGGTAGTGGACCGATTATCTGCTCACCAAGCTCCCGGAATCGCTGGAGCACGGGGTTGATCGTATCGATCTCCTCACGTCCCATGTGGCCGCCCTCGCCAGCATGGGGGTTGAGTCCGGCCACGAGGAGGCGTGGTTTTGGGAGGCCAAAGTTCACTCTCAGCTCGTCCAAAGTGATCTGAATGACCGATTCAAGTAGCTCTGTAGTAATGGCGGATGGGACATCTTTCAATGCTAAGTGAGTGGTCGCAAGCGCCACACGCAACCCTTCCGTTGCCAGCATCATAACGACCTTCTGAGCCCCGCAGCGCTCTTCTAGAAATTCGGTGTGGCCGCTGAACGCTATGCCGGCATCATTGATAACACCTTTGTGCACGGGCGCCGTGACGATTGCGTCAAACATCCCGGTCATAGTGGCGTCGACGGCAAGGCGCAAGGTGTTAATAACATATCGCGCGTTGAGTGGTTGCAGCTTACCGGGCACTACATCTTCGACGAGCGGCGTGCCCATGTAAAAGAGCTCGCCTGGTCGACAGGCCTGAGCCGGCTGGTCGGGGTCAAACTCATGAAGTTTGATTGGCAGGCCTAGGAGTTTGGCACGATCGACGATCAGATCAGGATCACAAATAAGGACCAACTGATGCGCCGACCCCTGCTGAGCAACCTGGATACACAGGTCAGGACCTATGCCGGCTGGCTCCCCCGGCGTAAGAGCGAGTCGCAGCGTTCTCATCAGCGTGCCTTAATATCCACGTAAGCCTGTGAACGCAGTTCCCTTAGCCAGTTCTCGAGCTCCTCCGCAGCCTTACGCTTGCGAATTTCGGCACGAGCACTGTTCTCGCGCATCTCAGTTGAGAAATCCTCCGTGCGGCGTTCAATTACCTCAACGATGTGCCAGCCGAAGCGAGACTCAAATGGCTGACTGACATCGCCGACATTCAGCGCATTCATCTGCTGTTCAAACTCAGCGACCATCTGGCCCGGCTGCACCCATCCAAGATCACCACCGAGTGAGCCGCTCGCAGCGTCATCACTGTAGCGGCGAGCTAACTCGTCAAATGGCTCGCCCTCTTGCAGTCGCTGAAATATCTCATCTGCAAACAATTTCGCTTGCTCAGGTGAGCGAATCTCTGTCGGTCGAATCAGAATGTGGCGTGTCAATGATTGCTCTATTAAAGCCTGCTGAGAGCCCCGGCGATCCCTTAGGTAGAGGATATTAAAACCTGCGGGAGTTCGGATTGGTTGAGAGTACTGACCGTTCTCGAGTTTGTTAGCTGCCAGTGCAATGTTAGTGGGTAGCTCCGCCAGCTTACGCCAACCCAAATCACCACCGCTTAGTGCATTCGGTGCATCTGATGCGCTGAGTGCGAGGTCGGTAAATGATGCACCTGAATTGAGTTCGCCCATCAGTGCTGCTGAGCGCTTCTCTGCTGCCTGAATCTGTTCCGGGGAAGCTGGCGATGGTAATGCCACAAGAATATTGCTGAGCAGTAGTTCGGTGTTGTCGTTACCTTTGGCCAGCTCAGAATTGAGGTAGTTCTGCACCTCTAGGTCGGTAACACTGATACGGCGATTAACGTTGTTCTGTTGTACTTTTTGCAACAGCAGGTCACGGCGAATCTGTTCGCGAACGTCAGCGTAATTGTTGCCTTGTGCAATAACCGCCTCGCGGAACTGTGGTAGCGTCATCTTGTTTTGCTGGGCGATACCTTGGAGTGTTTGATTGAGTTCCTGGTCGCTGACGCGAATACCCTGTCTTTTGGCTACCTGCTGCTGCAGACTCTCTAAAATAAGCTGGTCCAGTACCTGCGAACGCAGTACCTCAGCCGGTGGCATACTGGCCTGACGTGCCTGCAGCTGTTGGCTGATCTGCGCAACCCGGCGATCAACCTCAGACTCCATCACAATGCCATCGTTAACAACTGCAGCCACACGGTTTAGCGGTTCTAAAGCGCTGGCAAGCAGCGGAGTCAGCAGCAACGCGGTCGCTACCAGACGGTTAAAAGTTTTCATTCGCATCCTCATCAAAACCGGTCAAATCTCTCAGGAACTCGCGACCCTCTGCGCCGCCCAGTGTCCCCAGACCCTTGAGTACAAATTGCAGGTAAAAAGTGTTGTCGCGCTCGAAGTCACTGCTACCGTCAACCACGGATCGCTGGCCGGTAAAGCGTATTTTCCAACAGCAACTGCCATATTCTACACCGAGTAGCGTCTCCAGGTTTTCACTCGCTTTTAGGTCTTCGGTGTAACGGCCTACCAGACTCCAGACGGGCGACAGTGGCCA